>DATFKA010000024.1:0-28637 GCA_035268885.1 Saprospiraceae bacterium | reverse complement strand
AAGTAGGTTGCCCAATTAAATCAAGCAATAATCTGCGTCTTTTTGGGGCGATTTCTTCGTTGCAAAAAGCCTTGGATAGCTAGGCTATCCGCGATTTTTGCGCCTCGAACTAGCCCAAAAAAGCCAGCACCTTATTACAGAATCAATATGGGCAACCTACTTACTCTTAATTAAACTTACTTATGCTCAATAAAGAATTTAACCAGTGGCAGCGGGATTATAATACTAAGATTCGCCGCTGGGTACCCAATTACGATGGCTTAATCAGCGCCATGACGGAATGGTCAGGCCAGCAGCCTCCGACGAGTATACTCGATTTGGGCTGCGGTAACGGCAATGTAGTTTCCGCCTTGCTGCCTCGCTATCCAAGGGCTCAATTTACCCTGGTAGATGCCTCCGAAGATATGCTTAGGGCCTGTCGTCAGCTATTCGGGCATCAGAAAAATATTCGGTACGCGAATCAATATTTCCAGGAGCTTAGCTTCCAGCCGGCCTCTTTTGATTTGGTCGTAGCGGGACTGGCCTTCCATCATTTAAAGGGAGCGGAGAAGCAGCTTGTTTTTCAGAAGATATTTCAGTGGTTACGGCCTGGGGGAAGATTATTGGCTTCCGACCTCTACGCTTCTAAACAATGGCCGGATTATCAGCAGAAGGTGATGGCTCCCTGGGCGGCTTTCGCCAAAAAGGCAGGAACCCCGGCAGAAGAATGGGAAGCTATGCTGATCCATCACGCCCAATTCGATTTTCCGGATGCATTTGAGGACCAAGAGGCCTGGTTACAGGAGGCCGGCTTTTCGGCGGTAGAAATCACCTATCTAGTCGGGTATTGGGGGACCATTCAGGCCAGGAAATAAATTCTGTCGAAAAACTACCTGGATTGATCTGCAAGAATGGAAAGACTTCGACGGGCTACTCATATTTGCAAGGTAATTAATCACCCGCTAACATTTTTTTAAATCTTACAACATGGAAGAAAACAAGAACGGCTTGTCGCCAAGAACCATCGCCATTATCTCTCACCTCACCATCATTGGTTGGGTTTTTGCTTTGATTAAACACCGGGAAGACCGTAGTCAATTGAGTGCTTTTTACCTGCGTCAGACCCTGGGAATTACGCTATTGGGCGTGGCGGGTACCTTTATTGGTAATAGCTTTGGTAGCCTGGGAGGACCTTCCAGCTCGATTATTGGCATCGCTGTCTTTGTATTCTGGATCATCAGCTTAATCGGTGCTTCCAACGGAGAAGAAAAGACGGTACCGCTGCTGGGAGAATACTTCCAGGATTGGTTTAAATCTTTATAAATGCTCCCGCTGAACGGTAGGGAGATGACGGCTAAGCCGCCATCTCATCCTAGACTTGAAAATCGGAACGATTGGTCTAGCTAAAAAGAAACGAAAAACGATAATTTATAAAAGCCGTTTGGGGCAAATCGCTCTTCCTCGTCTGCCAGGTTTCCTCCGGTCGATAAGCGTAGACCGGTCCCTTTCTTTTGTAATTGTACGTAGGGACCCAACCAGATGTAACCGTCTATTCTGTCTAATTCACCTCCACTGTTGGTCTGTCCTCCGGATAGGTACAGCTCTTCAAAATGTGCCCCAAAGGATAAAAACGAGGTTGCTTTAATCCCGATATTCGCCCAGTAATGTACGTAATTATTCGTACTCCCCCCTTCTTGGGTGTTATCACTTAAGGCAGCATAATAGCCAAAATAAAATTGCCCTTCCAGTAAATCAGAGCCGTAATTAATCGTTAGGTTGGGTACGATTCCATCACCAACAATACCTTCTTCCGCGGCTCCACTGGAAAGCAAGCTGCCAAAAGTAAATCCAATTTGCGGGTTAAGGTCAAAGTTGCCTACGGTCTTGTTGTAACCAATACCGAACTCCGTCCACTGCCCCCAGGTACTTGCTGTACCTGCCCCCCATTGAATACCGTATGCCGTAAAAGCATCCTTATCATTCAGTGAATAACTAAAAGTCATCATTGGATTGAACCCGAAAAAGGCATCGTGATTGAGACTGAGGCCTACACTGAGTTTGTCGTCCTCGGATGTCTCTTGTGCATAAATTGAGCTAGTTCCGACAAATAATAAGAGCATAAAAGTAGTTAAAATGTTTCTTTGTGTCATAAGGCTAAAATTTAAAAGTTAGCAATCATTATGCCCACAATTTATGGAAAAACATATGGATTTGTCCAGTGTTTTGCCTTGGTGCTTAGTTTGGCGATTTGTAATTAAGGTAATTTTTTATTCTGTTTTACTACCGGATAGTGGGTTGTTATTTAGGTCTTTAGGTTGTATAATTAAAATTTAATTTGGTTACAGGAAATAGGTTTTACGTCAATTATCCGCCTACTTCGTTTTGTTTATAAGGTAAGTCGTGATTTGGTGGGTATTTGACTCCGTTTGCAAGTGGTTTTTTGTACCGAATAATGTTTTGTTCACCAAATCAATGATTGTCCAGAAAGGAAGGGGGAGAGGAGAACCAGGAGGCAAGTAAAAAAAATTAAAAAAATTAATTTTTTTATTCAGGATAGTAAAAAACAGAGCGAATAGCCCTAATGATGATCTTCATCGGGGTGGTTTTTTCCGGTAACGGAACCCCAGGAAAAATAGATAATGAGTAGTATCACGAATAGGAGGCCTATCCAGCCGTATTCCTGAAAACCTTTTACGCTGCGGAGCATCCAATCGGAAAAATAATATCCCAGGCTGCCAAATAGAGCCGTCCAACAGCTGGTCGCCAGTAGGCTAAAAAGACCAAAGCGCCAGGGGGGAATACCCCGAATCCCAAACAAGGCTGGTAAGACAATACGAAAACCGTACATAAAACGGTAAAAGAAGAGCAGCCAGCCGTCGTAGCGAACCATGCGTTGATCCATCCTCCTGAAACGGGCTTCCAATTTCGGGTACTTTCTAATCCACCGATGGCCACGGGCGCGTCCTGAAAGATAGAATAACCAGTCGGCCGTCAGCGTACCTGCGAAGACGGCCACCAAAACCCCGTAATAGTTCAGGTAGCCCAGTGTCGAAAGCTGGATAGCCGTTAGGAAGAGTAACTCTCCTTCCATGATGGCCCCCAGATAGGCGCCCAAATAACCCAAGGATTCTAATAATTCCTGCATAAACATCTTCACTACCGTTCTGTCGACTAGAACAAATAACCGACCAGAATGTACTATTATTATCAAGGTATTGCTTAAGTTTAAAATCACCAAATCACCAAATCACCAAATGAATATGGATGTCTATAATTACGATCTTAAAGACTGGTCAGATTATATTACCGGAATTGTATTGATGGAAAACGAAGACTGGGTATTATTACACGAATTACCCGGAGATTACCAACCGGATGGCTATTGCCTGATGAATAAAAGTCAAATCGTGGATCGTTTTAAGGATGAAGATGCAGAGCTCAAAGAACGTGTCCTTCAATTAAAGGGTTATGAGATGGAATTACCCCAGGCACTGATCTTAGAAGATTTGGATGATATGTTGCGCTCTATTGAAAAGCATTATCATGTCTTTGGTGTACAGGATGAGGAAGATATGATCCGGATTGGAACGATTCAATCGATTGTTGCAAATGAATTACGACTCAATTTTATTAATACTTTTGGAGAAATGTCGGAGGAAACCCCGGAACCCATTTTTAAAACGGATATCCAAACCGTTACCTTTGGGACGGATTATCTACATTCGATATACTTGCTTTGGAAAGACCAGAACGAAAAATCATAGCTAGGCATAGCGTACCTGTACTGGCGGAAAAACAACGGTTGAGTGATTACTGCAGAGGTTTATTTGTGGAATTACCTTCCCGCAAGAGTGTAAAAAAAGCGATCTTATCCGGCCGCATACGACTCAATGACCAGGAGGGAGCCACGGGTGACTGGGTGCAGCAAGGAGATACCATTCTACTTTTAGCCCCCGAGCCAAAGACCACTAAAGTCTACGAAATGCCATTGGAAGTTGTGTTGGAGACGGAGGATTTCGCCATCGTTAATAAGCCCGGTGGACTTCCCGTTAGTGGTCCGCAATTTCGTACGCTGGTGCACGTACTTCCCCATAATTTGCAGCCTTCGGGTAAAAAAGACGCCCTGGTACAGCCCTATCCACTACACCGTCTGGACAGCCCGACGACGGGATTGGTGTTGGTTGCAAAATCAGCAGCTGCCCATCTACAGCTTGGCCGCCTTTTTGCCGAAAGGCAGATCACTAAGACCTACCAGGCGATCGTGATCGGTAAAACCGTAGAAAATGGATACTTCGACCAGCCCGTCGGTGGCCAATCAGCCCTGAGTCGCTTCGAGCGTATTGATCTGGTGCCCTCCATCAAAAACGAATATTTATCCCGAATGCGGCTTTTTCCCGAGACCGGCCGTACCCACCAGTTGCGTATCCATTTAGCACAGGCAGGTCATCCCATCATGGGCGATCGGCAGTATGGCGAGTCCGGAAAAATTTATAAGGGGCAGGGGCTATTTCTCTGTGCCACCGGGCTACAGTTTACTAATCCCTTCTCCGGTAAGCCGGTGGATATACGTATTGAGCCACCCGCAAAATTTGGAAAACTCTTGCAGCGAGAGGCGAAAATGTGGGAGCGTAAACAAAGGGGATAGGTTTTTCTTTTAATATTCCTCAAACCATTCAAAGGTTTCGTTGATAATTCTATCTTTATCGGCCTGTATGTATTCCAAAAAGGCTTCGGCTACCGGAGATAGTTTTTTGGCTTTGAGCCAGATCAGGTTCCAGTGGGTAATAATGGGAAGACCTTTGAACGGAATAATTTGCAAACTACCATTTTTGATTTCATTTTTAATGCCGATCAGGGGCATGATGGAGTAACCCAGCCCCGCCATGACAGCTTGCTTTAGCGCTTCGTTGGAGGTGAGGGTCATCTTCTTGTAGGTGGGGAGGTTCTTGGCTTTGATAAAGCCTTCCATAGCGGCCCGGGTGGCGGATCCCTTTTCGCGATAGAGTAAGGGGTATTCTTCAAAGATCTTGCGTTTGGGGGTGTTAGGATGCCATTGATTACGCGTACTACCGACCAGGTATAGCTTGTTTTGCATCAGCTGTACCCGGTTGAGTTGTAGCTGACCGGGAATAACGGACACCAGTGAGAAATCTACTTCATTGCGCTCCAGGCTTTCTATCACGTAGGTTTTATTGGTGACATCCATAACCAAATCTACACCGCGATGCTTCCGCATAAAATCCGATAAAAAGTAAGGCATCACGTATTTGCCCGTCGAGGCAATGGAGATCTTGAGGCGTCCCGCCAATTGCTGCTGGTAAGCCATGGTCTTGAAGGTGATGGCATCGACTTCATTTAATATTTTTTCCGCCGCTTCGGCAATCTCTTTTCCAAAATCCGTCACGTATAATTGCCGTCCGACGACCTCAGTCAGGGGGATAGAAAATTGATCTTGAAAATTTTTTAACTGGATGGAGACGGCTGGTTGAGTCAAATTTAATTCTTCAGCGGCTTTCGTAATACTTTGATTATCAGTTATTTTTAAGAAAACACGCAACTGGTGTAAGGTGTAGTTCATAAGTAATGTTTATGTTTAACATCATAAATATAAATAAATTTTTATTAACAAAATATCCCACCTTTGCATTGCACAAACGAAAACACAGAAAGATAAACACAAGACTACAAATGGATTACCCAAGCAAAAAGTACGCTACGCAGCCGGCGGTTGAGGCTAAGCTAGACGCAAAAGCAAAACAGAGAGTGGGTCAGGTGATCTCTCGTAGTAAAGTGCTAAGCTTATTGGCTGGCACTTTTTTAGTGAGCTGGATTTATTTATCGCATCTCAGCGACGGCTTATTTATGAGAGAAGCTTGCCTGGCGGGTGTGATTATTTGTTTTCTGATGATATTTAAGGGCGCAGACCAATAGAATTATTATTAACCATAAAAAAAGTAGGCACAATGACTATTACGGACAAGAAAACAGAGGTCAATCTGGTAGACGGAAAATTCACCGTAGCGGAGGCCAGAGATATTATCTCGGCTTTGATCGATCAGAAGATCAACTTTCACAAAGTACAGCGTCTGAGTATCTGGGAAGGTAATGAGGGGGAACAGGCCGATTTTCCAAACGGACGTATCGTCGAGTTAGCGAGCGACAAGCAAAAGGCTAAGAAATTTTTAGCAGCGCTAAAGCAACAAGGACTAAATGTGCGCATCACAGGAACATTAGAAATTACTGTAGAAGAGTAATGTTCCTTTGGGAGTCTCCTTCAGGGGTGATGGGAGACTCCATTTCGCTTTATCTCTTGTTTTCCATGGATTGTAAAGGAGAGAAAGGAGCCGGTCAGCGCTACCCCAAAGAAGACTCTACCGGGTAAGGTAGACAAGTTAAAAAATAAGAATTAATTATTGTTGCTTAGTAATAGTAAGAGGTGTGGTTGTACCCGGTAAGGGGCAACCCACCTTTTTTTGAATTTGTATATTTGACCTCATTACTTTTCTATTTTCATGGGGCTGCTCCACTGCCAGGCGGAGGATTTCTTATGCCTCAAGATTCATCCTCTCCAAAATAATCTACCAATTGTGCCTGCTTCTCTTTGGGTAGGAACAAAATATCTTTATGGTTTTCCGCCTTTGCAGCGAAGAGTTTCCCCCCGTATAGCTCGTAGGCCTGATAATCCAGCTGTTGGAATAGTGCCAGTAACTTTTGACGATTCTCTCCGTCGGTTTCTACCAATAAGCTGGGGCGATGTTGAGCAATCAATTTCTTCATTTCAGGGAGTACCACGATCTCGTAGCCCTCGATATCGCATTTAATAAAGTCAATGCGATCCAGTTCCTGAAACAGCTCGCTACCCCGGCGCATCTTGGCCGCAAACATGACATCGGCCGGTGTATCGGTCCCGTCCATCACAAAGTGGGAGCCCGAGGCGATGAATCCCTTTTTATGCAGGGAGTCGTTACCCAGCTGGATGGCCTTGTTCTCTGCGCCCAGGGCGTAGGGCAGAATTTGTATTTGCGCGTATTTTTGCGCGTTTCTTTCGAGTACCGCCCGTACGGGTTTTACCGGTTCTACGGCATGAACCTGTCCTTTTTTGCCGCAAAGGCGGGCCAGTAAGACGGACATATATCCAAGGTTAGCGCCGATATCCAGACAGGTATCTCCTTTTCTGACCACCTTATCCAGAAAGTAGTAATAATCGTAGATCGTGTTTTTCCTCAGGGCTCCCGTACGGAAGCTAACAAAAAAGAGCTGGCTAAGCACGTATAAATAAGTTTCCAACGGAAGCAGACGATACAATGCGCGCCGGATAAAATTGCCTTTTCTTTGGGTGGCCATAGATTTTCTTTGGGGTGAAGATAAGCAATGCAGGATAAATAAAAACCATTCGGACCTGATGAAAATCACTATCCCCTGTGATGTAAATCAATTGAGGAGGGGAGGATTCCTACTAGTTTAAAGCAGGTATTCCCGAAGGTTCTGTTCAAAATTTTGACCCGAAGCTTTTACTAATCTTAATTGTTATGATTATGGAAAATGACATGAGAAAGTTTGTTTACACCTTTGGAGCCGGTAGTGCCGAAGGTAATACTACCATGAAGAATTTACTGGGCGGCAAGGGGGCAAACCTGGCAGAAATGAGCAAAATTGGGGTGCCTGTCCCCCCTGGCTTTACGATTACTACCGAAGCCTGTACTCAATATAATGAGCTGGGAAAAGATCAGATTCTACATCTTTTGTTTGACGAGATCAAAGCAGCTGTAAAACATATTGAAACCATTATGGAAAGTCGTTTTGGTGATACCCAAAATCCATTATTGGTTTCCGTGCGTTCTGGTGCGAGGGTTTCGATGCCGGGCATGATGGATACCGTACTAAATTTGGGTCTAAATCCTCAGACGGTAGAGGGGCTGGCAAAGCGCTCTGGTGACCCCCGCTTTGCCTGGGATTCCTACCGTCGTTTTGTACAAATGTACGGCGATGTTGTGATGGGACTGAAGCCGGAAAATAAGGAAGACGCCGATCCTTTTGAAGAGCTGATTCACCGGATGAAAGAAGAGCGGGGAGTAGTCAACGATACGGATCTGAGTACGGAAGACCTAAAAGAACTTACCACACAGTTCAAAACATTAATCAAAGCAAAAACCGGGGAGGAATTCCCCACCGATCCCTGGAAACAGCTCTACGGCTCTATCATCGCTGTATTCGAAAGTTGGAATAATGACCGGGCCCAGGTATACCGCCTCTTGAACCATATCCCGGAGGAATGGGGTACGGCGGTAAACGTGCAAGCTATGGTCTACGGTAATTTATCGAATAATAGTGCCACGGGCGTCGCCTTTACTCGTGATGCTGGTACCGGGGAAGATGTCTTCAACGGTGAATTTTTATTTAATGCACAGGGCGAAGACGTAGTTGCAGGTATTCGTACGCCACAGCAGGTTACACTGGAAGGCTCTCGCCGTTGGGCTACCTTAGCGGAAATACCCGAAGCAGACCGCAAGGAGAAATATCCTTCACTGGAAGAAGTCATGCCCGAGGTCTACGCTGAATTGTCCCGAATTGAGACGCAACTGGAGAATCATTACAGCGACATGCAGGATCTAGAATTCACCATACAGGAAGGCAAGCTTTGGTTGTTACAAACCCGTAATGGCAAGCGTACCGGTACGGCACAGGTGAAAATTGCCATGGATATGCTGCGCCAGCGAATGATTGACGAGCGTACGGCGGTACAGCGGGTCGATCCGGCACGCCTGGACGATCTCCTGCATCCGGTATTTGACGAGCAGGGACTCCTGGATGCCAATACTATCGCTAAAGGCTTGCCTGCCTCTCCGGGGGCTGCCACCGGTCAGATTGTTTTCTTTGCCGATGAGGCCTACGAATGGGCTGAAGCCGGTAAAGACGTCATCTTGGTGCGGTTAGAAACGTCTCCCGAAGATCTGAAAGGCATGAACGCCGCCCGGGGAATCCTGACCGCCCGGGGTGGTATGACCTCGCACGCTGCTGTGGTGGCCCGGGGTATGGGTAAATGTTGTGTGTCTGGGGCCGGAGCCGTTCACGTAGATTATCACCGCCGGGTGATGACTATCGATGGCCATGAATACCCCGAGGGTAGCTGGATCTCTTTAAACGGTTCTACCGGAGCGGTAATTGAAGGGAAAGTGCCGACTACGGATCCGGTCATTGACGGTGATTTGGGACGTTTACTGGATCTGGCTGATAAATATGCCAGACTCGAAGTTCGTACGAATGCCGATACGGCAGAAGATGCCATCGTGGCCGCCGATTTTGGCGCCAAAGGTATTGGTCTCTGTCGTACCGAACATATGTTCTTCCTGGGTAAACGGATCATCGCCATGCGGGAAATGATTCTCGCAGCGGATAAGGCGGGGCGCAGAGCTGCTCTGGATAAATTGTTGCCGATTCAACGGGCCGATTTCGCCGCCCTATTCGAAGTCATGCATGACCTTCCGGTAACGGTACGACTGTTTGATCCGCCTTTACACGAATTTGTCCCGCATGATCTGGATGGCCAGCAAGCGATTGCCGATGATCTGGGGGTACCAGTAGAGACGATACGGGCAAAAGTAAAAGAATTGGCCGAAGCGAACCCCATGATGGGGCATCGGGGTTGTCGTTTGGGTATCTCTTATCCGGAAATTACCCAGATGCAGACCAGAGCCATTATTGAAGCCGCTCTGGATTTAAAAGCAAGAGGTACCGTGGTCTTCCCCGAAATTATGGTACCACTAGTGACTACCGTCCGGGAATTCTTCGATCAGGAGAAACTGATTCGTGGTACGGCTGAGCAGGTTTTTGCCGAAAGGGACGATCGCATCGATTTCCACATTGGGACAATGATCGAGACGCCACGCGCCGCCATGACCGCAGGCTACATTTCGCAAAGAGCGGAGTTCTTCTCCTTTGGTACGAATGACCTTACACAGATGGCCTTTGGCTTCTCCCGCGATGATGCGGGCCAATTCCTGCCGGATTACCTGAAGAAGGGATTACTGGATCACGATCCTTTCCAGCAGTTGGATGAGAGAGGGGTTGGCCGTCTTATCCAAATTGCCGTGGAAGAAGGGCGGCAACGCAGACCAGACCTGCCGATCGGCATTTGTGGCGAACACGGAGGTAATCCTCCCTCCATCGAGTTTGCCCACAAAGCAGGCCTGAACTACGTGAGTTGTTCTCCATTCCGCGTACCAATTGCTCGTCTGGCGGCCGCGCAGGCCGCTTTGAAAGACGAGGACTACCAAAAGCAGATAAGCAGATCCAAAATAGTTTTAGCTTAAGGTGATAAGTATCCTTAGGGGTGAAAATGGGCGGGTGCTTCGGATGTGAATCTGAAGCACCCGTTTTTTGTACTCAAGCCATTTCCCCACAACAAACTTTGTCTGGTCTATCGCGTTATACCCAAAATCGCTGCATTTACTACAGGATGCTGTCCTCTATTTTGAAATTGTACTATGTATTTACCACTATTTATGAAACAATTATTATTTCCCGTCTTTTGTTTGCTTTTTCTGCCTTTGATCAGTTCTGCTCAGTACACAACGGTTACCTATGAGTTTGATAAACAGTGGTTTAACGAAGGTCAGCCTCTGCCGGTAGCCTCGAATATGATCATTAAAGGGACGGTGCCGGCTACCGTAGCTTACATTGAGATTCAGGTCCTGTCGACCAAAGGACAAGAACTATACCGGGCCCAAAGTGTCGTGCAAAACAACCGGGAATTTGCGGTGCCGGTCAACTTTCCCCTTCGCTCGGGCGACAATTATGACTTTAGGGTCAATCTTTTCCAGGAAATGAGTACCGCCGAAAAAAATAATCTACGGGAGCGTACCCTGGCTACCCTGAATACCTATCTGGATGTTAATTTAAAGGGAGACAAAACCATTAAACTCGTAAAAAGGTCAAAGAAGACCGTCAGGGATATGAATGACTTGCTGGTTTCCTTACTGGAGCGTTACCGCAATACCCTGGGCAACTGGACCCCCACTTTTTCTGACGTCGTTCGGCTCAAATTAGAACAGTTGGATAAGGCCGACCTCGATCAGGACTACGATAAAAAAGATACCACAGCTACCCGGGCCTCCACGCTGGCGACCACCCGGAACCGTCTGGTTTCGGAGCTGCGTGCGCAAGTAGCCAGAGAAGCCAATCAAATACTGGATGCTTACCCTTTAATCTTGAAACAGAGCCAAACGATTAACGATTATCCAACGATCAACCAGGAAAGAGCTCTTTCGCTTAGTGCGGGGTACGGTGGCGTTTATCTTTCCGGCGACTGGGACGACTTTAACTACGGTGCCTCTCCTTATTTCGGCCTGGCTTTTCCTCTGGGAAGAGCGGCAATGGGCGCCAATTTCTGGAGTAACACTGCGATTACGGCAGGCTTCTTCCTGAATAATTTCGAAGACGAAGAAGGAAACGCGATTTCCGGATTAATCGTAGACCGCCCCCTCTACTTCGGCCTGGATCATAAGCTGTTTAAGTTTGTCCATCTCAACCTGGGTGGCACCCTATTGGAAAATGAAACCGCAAATGGTACCGGAAGTAGCCGGGAAGTACTGATCCGACCTTTTATCGGGCTGAGTGCCCGGATAGACCTGACCCTCGGTCTGGGTAAATAAAGGTGCTTTTTTTAGGCGGAGGATTTCCTCCGCCTAAAACTCTTACCGTATTGTCTCCAAATGCCCATCCATACCTGTCAGTTCCCAATGACCTAGTGCAATGGGAATATTACCAATACTATTCAGACCATCAAAGAAGTTGGTCAGTTTGAATTCCTGGTCCTGATCTTCCAGCGTTTTGGCGTAGTCTTTCAGGCAATCTTCTACCAGGTGTTTTCCTGTGATGTAACTGCTACCATAGCCCGGCTGACGTAGGTACAAGTGTTGCTCAAAGATGAGTAATTCTTTTTCCGTTTTCATCCAGCCCCGGGGGGTATATTCGGAATGGATGCCTCCGGCTTCTTCCATAGTCATCTCATTGGCGTGGGCGTAGAGTGAACCCAGGCCACGGGCTGCCCGCTGTGCGATCATGATGTAAACGATTTCGCGGACACGCGGCTCGTCGTCGTATAATCCGGCCTGCATAAACATTTCTTCTACTGCGGTGGCCATCCCTTCGTTTCGAGAATCAAAGATATTGTACAATAGTGGGGTACTGCGAATGGGGCTTGGATGGGGCTCCGTATCCAGGCGGGCCAGTTCGAACCAATGGTAGAAGTGGGAGTAGAGCGGTCGCTGATCATGATGCGCCGTGATCCAGAAAAAATTACGGGTCTCCTCCGGAACGTAAGCGCCAAGATGCGCCCGTAGTGCCGGATCAAAGTAATCTTTTACCGTTACGATCTCCTGTTCGTCCAGGAAGTTGATTAGACTACGGGCCGAGCGATCCGCCATAGCATCGTAGGCTTCGGGCGAATCGGCGGGCTCCAGTTGTGGAAGTTTGCGGTTGCGATGCTCTTCCAGCTTCAGCGAACTCCAGGCTCTGGCGAGTTCTCGTTTGAGGATCATCACTTCGTCCTCCCAGGTAAGGGGTACGAGATGTACATTTTGTAAGTACCAGGTATAGTTCTCCTTACCGATACCGGAGGGGCCGGTCTTACGGTCGGCTTGTGCTTCCAGCCACTCGGCCAGTTCATCGGTGGAGCTAATCGCTACTTCAATGGCGCTGACCAGCTTCTCATCACTGGCTACTCCGGGCAGCTCCATCATCCCTTTCAGATTCTCGCTTTGGGTTTTGATATCCCGGACACCGGCCACCCAAAGATCGCGGGCATTCCCAGTCAGATTCTGTTGCGCCTGTTCATTTAGAGGGGGAATGACACTGAGGTCGTCTAGTAAGCGCTGTCGCTCGCTACCTTCCACAGGGAAATCAAAAGTCCATAACTCCGTAGTCCGGTGGTGGGTTGGCCCTTCGTGGGCGGGTACATCGCTGCGCGCCATCCATAGTGATTTGTAATAGGCCGGATCACGAACCCAGGGCTTGAGTATATTGTGGTTAAAGTCATATCCATTCATTTCGGCCCAGACTAGTTTCCAGTCAACTCGTTGTGCTACCGTCCAGCCAGTGGTATCCATAGATAAGAGTTGGGTCTGTAGGTCTTTGAAACCGGGCCAACGGGCTTCGAAGGTGGCTGCCGTATAGTCGGGGGCACCCTCTCGCATCGGAGGAGATTCAAAATCGCGCCATTCTTCAAAGAGCGTGAGTAGATCGTTGTAGCTGGCCGATACTTTTTCTATTTCGTTTGTTGCCTCGGTTGAACCTGGCCCCTGGCAGGCACTGAAAAGTAGCAGAACGAGGTAAAGTAGTAAGTGTTTTGGTGAACGCATAAGTGTGTGTGTTGTTAATTTCACGGACAAATTAAGGTTTTTTTAGAATTCCTCTACTACTTGCTCAAGCCTTTGTATTTTGCGCGGCAATGAAAGGGTAGCGGAAAAAACACAGCATGATACCAAGCGATAAAGTGATGAAGTCCTTAAAAGTAATTAAAGAACCGATTGCGCCGGAGCTCAAGTCTTTTGAAAAGCACTTTAGAGATTCCATGCAAAGTTCGGTGCCTTTATTGGATAAGATCACCTATTATATTGTTCGCCGCAAAGGTAAGCAGGTACGGCCCATGTTCGTTTTTCTCTGTGCTAAGATCCTGGGGAATATTAACGATAGTACCTTTAATGCCGCTTCTTTTATCGAAATCTTACACACCGCTTCTTTGGTACACGACGATGTGGTAGATGATAGCTTTACCCGCCGGGGTTTCTTCTCGGTGAATGCCCTTTGGAAAAATAAGATTGCGGTATTGGTGGGCGATTACTTACTCTCTAAGGGGATGCTACTGGCCGTGGAAAAAAAGGAATTTGATCTCCTGGGGATTGTATCTAATGCCATCAAAGCCCTGGCCGAGGGCGAATTGTTACAAGTAGAGAAAGCCCGACGCCTGGATATTGAAGAGTCGGTGTACTTTGACATTATTCGCCAGAAAACGGCCTCGCTGATCGCTGCGGCCTGCAGCGCTGGTGCCGCCTCTGTAAGTAATGATCCGGAAATTATTGAATCGATGCGCCTCTTCGGGGAAAAAATCGGTATTGCCTTCCAGATTCGTGACGATCTTTTTGATTTGGGTTCGGATGATGTGGGCAAGCCCCGGGGTATCGATATTAAGGAAAAGAAAATGACCCTGCCTCTAATCCACGCCCTAAAGAAAGCCGACCGGTCGGAGCGCAGACGGATCATTAACATCGTTAAACGCAAATCTGATCAGCCCGCGAAAGTAAAAGAGGTGATCGATTTCGTGAATGATAGTGATGGTATCGCTTACGCAAAAGAAGCTATGTACCAGTACCGTAAAGAGGCTTTCGAAATCTTACACCAATTTCCGGATTCCGAAGCACGCCAGGCCCTGGAAGACCTGGTCGTGTTCGTCACCGATCGCAGCCGGTAGACGGGCGGAGCCCACTACTGGCTGGCTGTAAAGACGTCACGCTGGCGTCTGATTTACACTCTACAAGGCTTTGTCATTCATCATCCGGTGGGCGTAATCCACGGCGCGGGCCGTCAGCGCCATGTAGGTAATGCTTGGGTTTTGTGTACCCGAGCTGGTCATACAGGAGCCATCCGTGATAAATACATTCGGCACCTCGTGCATTTGATTCCATTTATTGAGTACCGAAGTCTTGGGGTCACGTCCCATCCGCGCCGTACCCATCTCGTGGATACAGGCACCAACGGCAGTGGCTTCGTTGTAAGACGTGATGTTCTTACAGCCGGCAGCCTCTAACATTTCTTCGGCACATTGTACACCGTGTTTGCGGAGCTTGGTTTCATTTTCCCTTAGCTGGGCATCAAATACAATGGTCGGCACCCCGTGTTTGTCCGGCTTGTCGAAGTTGAGGAACATCTTATTCTCGTGGTAGGGTAATAACTCCCCGAAGCAGGTCATGCGGACCGCATAAGGGCCCGGTTTAAAAACCTGTTCCTTCAAATCGGCGCCTAGTACCCCCTGGGGTATATTGTCGGCCCGACTGGCCCCGCCCTGATAACCAAAACCCCGTAAATAATCGGGCTGTTTGGTCGCTTCGCTAATATTGGTAAAACGTGGAATGTAAAAGCCGGTTGGCTTGCGTCCCTGATAATACTCCTCTTCAAAGCCTTCGATGGTTCCCGCAGCCCCCATGCCATAGTGGTGGTCCATCAGGTTATGGCCCAGTTCGCCACTACTGTTGCCCAGTCCGTCGGGGAAGGTCTCCGAGCGACTGTTGAGTAAAATGGCCGTTGTACCTACCGTACTGGCATTACAGAAGATAATCTTTGCGGAGTATTCAATCTCCTCGCCGGTATTCCGGTCTTTGATGCGTACGCCACTAGCTTTGCCCTGTTCGCGATCAAAAACAATCTCGTATACAATACTATCCGGGCGGATGGTCAGATTACCCGTTTCCATCGCTACCGGAATCGTGGCCGAAAGGCTACTGAAGTAAGCCCCGTAGGGACAACCCCGCACACAGCGGTTGCGCGTTTGGCATTGACCACGGGTACCTTTGTGGACTTTGGGATCGTATTTGGAAATATTAGCTACGCGGCCCGGAGTTACCAGTCGACCCGGATAAGCAGCAGCTACCTTTTCGCGCATATGTTGTTCCACGCAGTTGAGCTCGAATGGCGGTAAAAATTTACCATCGGGAATCTGGGGAAGCCCTTCTTTTTGTCCAGAGACCCCTACAAAAGTTTCTGCATAATCGTACCAAGGCTCAATGTCTTTATAGCGTATGGGCCAGTCTACCGCAATGCCCTCCTTGGCGTTGGCCTCAAAATCGATATCACTCCAGCGGTAGCACTGGCGTCCCCACATAATGGAGCGTCCGCCTACGTGATGCCCCCGAATCCAGTCAAAGCGATTGACTTCATCGTAATCGTATTCGCTATCCTTATTAATGAGGTGCTTATGGTCTTCGCGTACCCACCAATTGAGTCGATCTTGCTTGAAATAATGCTGGGCGATTTCCTCGGCAGATACCATATTTTGGTTGGGTAATTCCCAAGGGTCGAGGTTTGCCGTGGGGTAGTCTCCGTGTTGTTTGGCCGGACCTCTTTCCAGCATCAGGGTTTTATATCCCTTTTTACATAATTCCATAGCAGCGAATCCGCCACTTATACCAGAGCCGACGACAATGGCGTCAAAGTTATTTTCATTTTCTCCTTGTACAAAAAAATTCATTCTGCCCAGGCTTTATGATCTACTTCCGACACGGAGATGCAAGGCTTGAATTCGCCGGGTACGGGTAGATAGTTTAAAAATTTGGTTCCAATTTCTTCGGTGTTCAGGTAGTAGGCCACCGTTTGTTGTTTAAAGGCCAGAAAGGCGGCCCCTGCTTCCGTTAGGTCACTGGATTTAGGCGGGTCAAGAGCCAGGAGTAGCGCTAGTTCCTTATCGGTCCCCAGGCCTTTATCAAAATTATTATCTCGCAGGTATTGGTCCAGTTGATCGAATTGCAGTCGATAGACCTGGCGATCTTCTGCCGGGTATACACTGCCGACCATGTGGTCGATCATTTGGTGCACGCCTACTTCGGTAGCGGACGGGCTATCCGTTTTGGGTAGGATGATGTCCGCCATTTTTTTTACGCGGGTCATTTCGCTTCCGCTAAAAAAGGCGAGCTCGGTATCGCTGCCTTCGTCGCGCTGACAGCCCAACAGAAGCGAGCTGGCCAGTGGGCCACTGACGGCCGCACCGGTCATTAGTGCGGTGTACTTAAGTATCTCTCGTCTATTCATTGGTAAAGATTGTTTTCTGTAAAGAAAACAAAATTATGGCGGGTAAGCAGCGCGAATCGCCGTATTTTTATTAAAAATGGCTATTCTCAGCCTGGTAAATGCGGGGGGCGCCCATCTAGGGGCTCTACCACCAGGGTCTGATCGTCCATGATGGCCACCACGCGCACCGGAACGCCTCTGGAAAGGGCACCATACTGACTGACGGCGTTCAGTTTATAGGGGGCATTGCGAAGGTTGAGGTGTACTTTGCCTTTGCCTTTAATATGGGGGGGGATATAATTGAGGACCTCACCAGTACTGGAGAGAGTCTCTTCCAGGTTGAAGTGCGGAGGTACTTTGCCTTTTGACGGCAGTTGCTTCCGTATGGCCTTAATCAAAAAAGGAGCGGTCGCTGCCAATAAGCCGATGGGTAGACCGTAGAGTAGGGCCAAAACGATACTATCTTCCCACAGGTGAGCTAAAATGCTGGACCAGCCTAAAAAGGTGAAAAAAAGCAGGATGCTATTGGTGTCCAACCAGGCCACCCCCGATTCGGCGGGATGCTCTTTATCCAGGTCATAGCCCAAAAAGCGCATCACCATTAATATCAATAGAAGCAGGGTCGCTACAATGGCGACACTCCAGAGCAACTTCTCCGATAGGGAGAGTAAGTCAAAGCTTCTGATGAATATTAATAAGCCCATGGCTTAGGTTTGATTTCTTTAAAGGTATAATATGTTTATATTCTTGTCGAACCGGATCGACAAATGAAGACGAATTTTCGATGACGGTCGTGTTTTACGATGGCTTTGCTGTCATATTCCAATAGAATTACTTTACCTTTGCTTTACATTCCACGAAAACAAACAGCACCAGCTACATGCAAGTATTAATGAATGATGTAAAGCTTTTCTCAGGTTCAGAATCCAGATATCTCGCGGAGCGAATCGCCGATTATTACGGGGATAAATTAGGAGCCCTGGAGGTCAATCGCTTCAGTGACGGGGAGATGCAGCCGGTCATCAAGGTATCGGTACGCGGTGCCTACGTCTTTTTTATTCAATCCACTTTTGCTCCGGCAGACAATATTATGGAGCTGTTATTACTCATCGACGCAGCTCGCCGGGCTTCTGCGGGTTATATTACGGCTGTAATACCCTATTTTGGTTATGCCCGCCAGGACCGAAAAGATAAACCCCGTGTACCCATTTCGGCTAAATTGATTGCCAATCTGCTCACGCAGGCGGGAGCCGACCGGATTATGACCATGGATTTTCACGCCGATCAGCTACAGGGCTTTTTTGACATTCCCGTAGATCACTTAAAAAGTGAAGCCATCTTTCTTCCCCATCTGCAGGATGAATTTGACTTGAGCAACGTGATCTTCGCTTCCCCGGATGTAGGAGGCGTTAAGCGCGCACGCACCTACGCCAAACACTTTAATAAAAATCTGGTAATCTGTGATAAACACCGGGAACGGGCTAATCAGGTGAAGGAAATGACGGTCATTGGTGATGTGGAGGGGAAAGACGTCATCCTGATCGATGATTTGGTTGATACGGCGGGTACCTTGTGCAAAGCCGCGGATATTCTACTCGAAAAAGGAGCCAACAGCGTCCGGGCGATGTGTACCCATCCGGTGCTTTCCGGCAAAGCTTACGATAACGTCAATAATTCTAAACTGGATGAATTGATCGTTTGTGATACCATACCACTCAAACAGGAATCGCCAAAGATAAAAGTGTTATCTACCGCCAAGCTTTTTGCGCGCGCGATACGCAACACACACGAGCAGCGTTCGATCTCTGCACTCTTCGTTGACGGATAATTTTCAAATAAATGCTAGTTAATTAAAAAATAAATAGCTATCTTTGCGCACCGAAATGGGGTAGGAAGGAGAATTATACCTCATCTGTACGTCGGGCTATTGCCTATAAAAGCTATAAAGAATTATGGAAATTGTTGCTGTAAGCGGAAAGCTAAGAAAAGAAGTAGGAAAAAAAGCGAGTGCAAAAGTACGCGCCGAGGGCTTAATTCCCTGTGTAATGTACGATGCCGAACAGGTTATCCATTTCTCTGCGGATTTCAAAGACGTAAAGAAATTGATCTATACGCCCAAGTTCAAATTGGCGGAACTGACTATCGATGGGAAGACCCATAAGTGTATTCTCAAAGATTATCAGATGCACCCGGTAACCGATGAGGTCACACACATCGACTTCCTGCACCTGGTAGAGGGTAATCCCGTAAAAATTGAGGTGCCTATCCAGTTTACCGGATCTTCTCCCGGTGTGAAATCTGGTGGAAAACTACAACGTCTGGTTAGACGCGTTAAAATTAAAGTTTATCCTAACTACATTATTGACAAAGTGGTTTTGGATGTTTCTTCTCTCGAGATGGGACAGTCCATCCGGATTAGAGATATCGATCCGATTGAAGGAGTAGAGGTCATGACTAGCCCGGGGGTACCCGTAGCTATCGTGGATGTACCACGTGCCATGCGTTCTGCTCAAACGGCTGCTGCTAAAGAAGGAGCGGAAGGACTTCCAGAAGATGCAGAGGAAGGCGAAGAAGAAGTAGAAGAAGGCGAAGAAGCATAGTTTTGGAACACGCTTCGCTCCGCGGAGTGTACTTCAATAAGATAAAACCAAAAAGGTGTCGAAACTTTTCGACACCTTTTTGACGTTATATCTACAACTTCTCAAGCTGGTTCAAGGGGAAGAGTGGAATGTTTTTTCAAAATGGTGTAGATTTAAAAGTAAAAATGGCAATACAAATTGTAGCTATAGATTTACCTGCTGATATTTTATTAGCTATCAATGAGACTGAGCAAGAACTGGTTTCCCGAATTTAAGGTGTCATTAGCCATTCTCCTATATACCCATCTCAAATTTAGAATTAGATGAAGTATTGGGTGATGCTGAGAAATTGAAATAAATGAAAAATGGTATAGTCATTTCAGATACAGGCCCCATATTTTCTTTGGCTTACGTTAAATAGTTAGGTCTTCTTAACTTAATATTTGAAGAGGTATTCATCCCGTAAGCCGTTTGGATAGAACTAACCAGGGATCAAGGTTCGAAACACTAAGTAGGTTGCCCATATTGAGTCTGTAATAAGGTGCTGGCTTTTTTGGGCTAGTTCGAGGCGCAAAAATCGCGGATAGCCTAGCTACCCAAGGCTTTTTGCAACGAAGAAATCGCCCCAAAAAGACGCAGATTATTGCTTGATTTAATTGGGCAACCTACTTATAACCGTATCGTCGATTATTTTGAAGGAAAAGTAAAAGAAAAAGGACTAATCGAAGGATTGAAACCGATATTTGAAGCGCTTTTGAAGAATAAGAGGTTTTACGCGCTAAAAATGCTCAATCAAATATTAAAAAAATATAATGAAGACCAATTAGAAAACGTGACCTAATCAATTTGTGTATGAAACGCCTATCCGTCCGGACTGTTCTTTTAACTGGTTTATTATTGATCTTCCTGTCTCAGTGCCATTTGCTGGCACCCGTCAGCGATCCCAACCGACCTGCGGACAAGGGGCCTGACAATGGTCCAACCACCGAACTTCCTACTTCCAATCCCTCTAATAATAGCCTTAGTCCGGAAGAGGCTTTTCGACTGGATATTATAGATTATGCCAAGACATTTTTGGGTACGGATTACCTTTATGCGGGCAGAGATCCCCGCAAAGGCTTTGATTGTTCGGGGTTCACTTATTTCGTAATGGATGAATTCGGGATTAGTCTTTCGCCCAGCTCCCGGGCTCAGGAAGGGCAGGGCCTTAAGGTTCGGGTAGGAGAGGTGCAGCCTGGTGATCTGATCTTCTACCGGCGTTCGGCAGCCTCCCAGGTTTTCCACGTTTCCCTGGTGGCTTCTAACGAGCCGGACGGTATCTATGTGATTCACAGCACCTCCCGTGGCGTCGTTATCGATAATATTTCCACTTCTTCCTACTGGTCGCCCAAGATTTCAAGCGCCAGAGACGTAGTTTCGGGTAAGTTTTAGTTAAATTTGCGATCAATGGCCCTAACCACTATGTAAATACAGGGCTCTAATTGATTTCATTGTGCTCAGGAGCTAAGCGGAGGATTCCCTCCGCTTAATACTTCCTCAACAAATGACTTCACTATGAGCCGAAAACAAAACACAAAAGACAACATGATTAACTTAATTCTTTTTGGCCCTCCGGGCTCTGGTAAGGGGACCCAGGCGAAAAAATTAGTGGAAAAGTACAGTTTGTTGCACATTTCCACGGGTGACCTGTTTCGTTACGAAATGGGCAATAATACACCACTCGGTCTGGAAGCTAAAAGCTACATCGAAAAAGGAGCCTTGGTTCCAGATTCCGTTACCGTGGGTATGCTGCGTAATAAAGTAGAAGCCAATCCGGATGTGCCGGGATATATCTTCGACGGTTTTCCCCGTACTATTCCGCAATCGGAAGCACTGGATGCACTGGTTAGCGAGAAAGGAACTAAAATTTCTGCCTTGATTATGCTGGAGGTGCCCGATGATGAGTTGGTGAAGCGCTTATTAGAGCGTGGCAAAACTTCCGGCCGTAAGGACGATGCAAATGAGTCCGTTATTCGCAACCGGATAAAAGTATATAAACAAGAAACAGCTCCCGTTTTTGATTACTACGCCACCCAGGACAAATCGGTAAGGGTGGATGGCGTGGGGTCGATCGACGATATCTTTGGTCGACTTTGCAAAGTCATTGAATCGGTGAAGTAGAGGATCGTGTGGGGCTGGTAACGAATAGAAGAAGATGGCAGATCGAAATTTTGTTGACTATGTAAAGATATGTTGCCGATCGGGCAAAGGTGGAGCAGGTTCTGCTCATTTACTCCGCGAAGCGCGTAATGCCCGGGGAGGCCCCGACGGAGGGGACGGTGGCCGCGGTGGACATATCATCCTCCGTGGTAATCGCAATGTATGGACACTTTTGAATCTAAAATATCGCAAGCACGTGATTGCGGGCGACGGAGGAGCCGGCTCCGGTAATCATAGTTCCGGAGCGGATGGGGAGGATATTATCCTTGACGTCCCGCTCGGTACCATCGCTAAAAATGCCGAAACGGGGAAAGTTCTTTTTGAAATTACCGAACACGATGAGGAGCGCATTTTGACGCCTGGCGGTCGCGGCGGCCTGGGTAATGCGCATTTTAAATCCGCTACTAATCAGACGCCCCGTTACGCCCAACCCGGAGAAGAAGGAGAAGAAGTCTGGAATGTACTGGAGCTTAAGGTGCTGGCCGATGTCGGACTGGTTGGCTTTCCCAATGCAGGAAAATCGACACTGCTCTCGGTCGTCTCTGCAGCCAAACCGAAGGTCGCCAGTTACGCCTTTACAACCATTACTCCCAATCTTGGAATGGTACGCTACCGCGATGGTCGCTCTTTCGTTATGGCCGATATCCCGGGAATTATCGAAAAAGCCCACGAGGGCAAAGGCCTGGGACACCGTTTTCTGCGACACATCGAACGCAATGCCACCCTGTTATTTATGATCCCGGCCGATTCGGATAGTATCCGCAAAGAATACGAGGTCTTACTTAATGAGTTATATCTGTTTAACGAGGAGCTGCTAGATAAACCACGTATCCTGGCTATTTCCAAAGCTGATCTGCTGGACGAAGAACTGAAAGAACTGATCAAACCGGAAATCCCGGAAGGTCTACCCCATCTGTTTATTTCTGCGGTCACGCAGGAAGGAATTACCGAACTGAAGGATATGCTCTACACAACTATTACGGAGCATAAAAAGGATAAAGGATAAAGGATAAAGGATAAAGGATAATGAAGACAAAACAAATCGAAGCGGCCCTGATCGACCTCTTTGAAGATTGGGCAGGCACTAGTCCTGATTTAATCCTGCCACTGGCCCCCTCCGGATCGGATCGGATTTACTATCGTTTACAAGCTGGGGACCAGGCGGCCATTGGTACCTACAGTCCTAACGATGCAGAAAGCCAGGCCTTCCTGAGCTTTTCCCGTCATTTTAAGTCCTTAGACCTGCCGGTACCGGGTATACTGGCGGAGAACCTTTCGGCAAAAGTCTATCTGCAGGAAGACCTGGGAGCTACTACGCTCTACAGTTATTTACTACAAAAAGACGATTACTTCCCGGATTATCTGGTGCAAATCTATAAAAGAGTAGTGGAGCAGATTGCCCGTATGCAAATACTGGGCGGTCAGGATCTGGATTATTCCTACTGTTACCCCAAGGAGGTTTTTGATAAACAATCCATGTTTTGGGATTTTAATTATTTCAAGTACCACTTCTTATTGCCTTCCCAGGTTAAGTTTAGCGAAGAAGCCCTGGAGCAGGATTTCCATGCACTGGCTGATTTTTTGCTGGAGGCCGATGCCGAATACTTTATGTTTCGCGATTTTCAGTCCCGCAATATTATGATCAAGGCCGGGGAACCTTACTTTATTGATTACCAGGGCGGCCGGAAAGGAGCCTTGCAGTACGACCTGGCTTCCTTGCTGTACCAGGCCAAAGCCAATATCCCCGATGATATTCGCAAGGAATTGTTAGACCACTATCTGGATGTCGCCCAGGATTTGACTGATATCGACCGCGCAAAGTTTGAGCAATACTACTACGGTTTTGTCCTTATTCGTTGTATTCAGGTGTTGGGGGCCTATGGCTACCGGGGCTTGTACGAGCGCAAGGCGCACTTTCTAAAAAGTATTCCCTTCGCATTACGTAATGTCAAGTGGTTACTGGAGCAGGTCGATTGGCCCATTGAGTTTCCGGAATTACGCCGTCTGTTTGAGGGATTGATTGCCTCCAAACGCTACGAACCCTTCGATAAAATCAAGGGCTCTTCCAGCCTTCTGACGGTTAATATCAATAGTTTTTCCTATAAGAAAGGCGGTATCCCGGCCGATGAATCGGGGAATGGAGGTGGTTTTGTTTTTGACTGTCGCTTCATTCATAACCCCGGCCGCTACGAACCATACAAGAAGCAAACTGGCCGCGACGAAAAAGTGATTAATTTTTTGCGGCAGCATAGCCACATGGATGCCTTCCTAAATAATGTCTACCGAATGGTTGACTACGCTGTGGAGGACTACATTGATCGTAGTTTTACCCACTTAATGGTAAATTTTGGCTGTACGGGGGGACAGCATCGCTCGGTCTACGCCGCTGATCAACTGGCCCGCCATCTAAAGGAAAAGTACGGGATAAAGATCAATCTTAACCATATCGAACAGGAACGCAAAAACTGGAAGAATTAGAGCCGTAAAGGGCTCAACCACACAACACACAAAGCGCATGAAAAAAACCTGGTGGAAAGAATCGGTCATCTATCAAATTTATCCCCGTTCTTTCAAAGACAGTAATGGCGATGGTATCGGAGACCTGCGTGGAATCATCAGTAAGCTGGATTACCTGAAAGATTTGGGCGTGGATATCATCTGGCTAAGCCCCATCTACCAGTCTCCTAACGACGATAATGGCTACGATATCAGCGATTATTACAGCATTATGGAAGACTTTGGAAACATGGCCGATTTCGATGAAATGCTACAGGGCATGCACGAGCGGGGGTTGCGGCTGGTGATGGACCTGGTGGTCAACCACACCTCCGATGAACACCACTGGTATCAGGAGGCTCGTAAATCGCCCGATAGTCCCTACCGCGATTACTATTTTTTCCGTAAGGAGCCCCCGAATAATTGGCAGTCGATCTTTGGTGGTCCCGCCTGGGATTACGATGAAGTAGCCGGCGAGTACTACCTGCATCTGTTCACCCGGAAACAGCCCGACTTGAATTGGGAAAACCCTAAGGTGCGGCAAGAGGTCTATAAATTGATGCGTTTCTGGCTGGACAAGGGGGTGGATGGCTTCCGTATGGATGTGATTCCGATGATCTCCAAGTATCTCGACTTTCCGGAAGGAGACTTTAGTGATTTCAATCGGGTAATTGAGACACTGTACACCAACGGTCCGCGGGTCCATGAATTCCTGCAGGAGATGCACGAAGAAGTGCTACAGCACTACGATATGATGACGGTCGGTGAGGGAGTTGGGATTGCTCCGGACCAGGCTAATCTTTACGTGGGTGCCCAGCGCCGTGAGCTGAACATGATTTTCCATTTTGGGCATATGTTTATTGACCACGGACCAGGTGGCAAGTTTGATATCGTCGATTTTCCGCTGACGGAATTCAAAGAGGTCTTTAACCGCTGGGATGAAGCCATCGGGGAGGAAGGCTGGTTAAATATCTACCTGGATAACCACGACTTCCCACGAATGGTATCCCGTTTTGGTAACGATGAAGAATACCACGAGGCTTCCGCCAAAATGCTGGCCCTATTGATATTGACACTACGCGGTACCCCCTGTATCTATCAGGGTTCTGAAATCGGTATGACCAATGTGGCCTACGATAGCCTCGACGAATACCGGGATGTAGAGTCTTTAAATGCTATCCGGGAATATCGGGAGAAAGGCAAAGACCTAAAAGAACTACTAAGGATCTTACACGTCCAGGGACGAGATAACGTCCGCACGCCTTTTCAGTGGGATGATTCCGATCATGCCGGCTTTACCGAGGGCGCTCCCTGGCTTAAGGTTAATCCAAACTACCCGAAAATCAATGCACAGACCGAGCGGACCAACCCGAATAGCATCTGGCATTTTTACCAGAAGTTACTGACCTGGCGAAAAGAGCATCCTACGTTGATTTATGGGACCTACGAAGAGGTCACTAAAGGCGACGAACGATTATTTGCTTATTTGCGTAGCGATAAAGATCATACTTACTATATCATCCATAATTTCACCGGTAGAGCACAAAACTTTGATTTTCCTGATGGAGACTGGGCCCTTGAGCTAAGCAGTTACGCTTCAACTACGGATAAGTTACAGCCCTGGGAGGGAAGGGTATATCGACTAACCACATGACTTAGCTACATAATAAACCGCGTAATCTCGTATTCATCTATATATTCTTTAGCGATTTTTTTCAGATTTTTGAAGCGGTAGCCCTTTTCACCGATTTTTTCGGCGAGCTCGGGCGCGCGATCCTGAAAGAGTTGCCGCATTTGCTTGCGGAAGCCCCAGCGCTTTACCTTTACGGGGCGTTCTCGTTTCAGTTGTAAATAATATCGATTGCCCCGCAGGGTTTGCGTATTCAGGCCCATTTCATCGTAAGTGATTTCTATTTCCACTTCGGGCGTTTTGAGTAGTTTAAGTCCTTCGCCCTGCGCCAGCACTTTCAGGAAGGCCCAGGACTTATTAACGACAATAGACTGATAGGTAACCAGCTCCTTGTCGATTTCGTAGGCAAAGCCGGCGATCAGGCGGGGGCTGATCATATACGGCGTACCGAAATCATTGACGAAGACTACGTGTTTTTGATCTTCGTTGAGGTAAATTTCGCCGATTTGTCCGGTGAGATGATAGCCATTGAGCGTGATGATGTAGCCCCGGTACAATTCAGCGGAGGCGGAAAAGGCTATCAATTGAAAAAGGAATAGACAAAGGTATAGCTTCTTCATAAGCGAGTGCGTTGTAATCTGGGAATATACCGAGATAGAAAATAAAGGAATTTTGCATTAAAGACCAGAAAAAGGGGGAGATTGTTCTCGAATGTACACTTTTTAAGCTCCCATTACTTTAGCAGAGGGGGTACTACGCCAGTACATCGCCAGTCCAAAGGCAGAGATTAGATGCCAGATCCCCCAGAAGGCGGCGATCAGTGCCATCCCCCCCAGGCCATTAAAAAAATTAAAGATCAAAATCAAACCAAGTCCGGAGTTTTGGATGCCCGTCTCGATGGCAATTGCCCTACGGTCTGCCTGGTTCAGACCGGTCGCTTTCGCAAAAAAGTATCCCATCGTCAGTGCCAGACCATTGTGTAGCACAACCAGCAAGAAAACCAGGTGTAAATAGCGGTAGATATTATCCAGATTCCCCAGAATAGCGAATACCACGAAGCTCAGAAAAATAGCCATAGAAAGGTACTTTACCGGTGCCTGTATTTTTGCCGTAAGGCGAGGGAAATAATGACGCATACCCATGCCCAATGCCAGCGGGAAAATGATGAGTAATAGTATAGTTCGAATCATATTAGCTGGCTCCACTTGTATGCTGGCCCGCAGGGATTCGGTACCCGGGATGAGCTGTGACAAATATGTAAAAGCCAGGGGCGTCACGGCAATGGCACCCAGGGTAGATACGGAGGTCATTAGTACCGAAAGAGCACTGTTGGCTTTCGCTAAATGGACGGCATAATTCGATACATTACCCCCCGGACAACAAGCCAGCAAAATCATACCCAGCGCTACGGAAGGAGCCGGTCGTAGGAGAAATACCAAAACCAAGGTGAGTGAAGGCATTAAAATCCACTGAGAAAACAGTCCGATCAGTGGTTTGCGCGGCGCCCGAAATAGATCACGGAAATGCCGCAGGCTCAGGTCTAGTGCCACGCCAAACATCAGAAACCCCAGACAAATATTTAAAAAAAAGAGTTGCTCTGGCTTAAAGTTGATGACTATATCGTCAATGGATTGCATATATTTTCTTTACTTTGAGATAAAGATACTTATTATAGGTTTTTGTACAAGTGCCTTATTTTCTTTTAGTAGGGCCGAACTTTAACCTTTATACTTTAACCTTTGCCTAGCGCTAATGGAAAACAAAATCAATTGGGGCATTATTGGCCCTGGACGTATCGCCCACAAATTTGCCAAAGACCTGGCTAAATTACCAGACGCCAAGCTCTTCGCCGTCGCCTCCCGCTCCCTGGATCGGGCGCAGGAGTTTGCCCGCCAGTACGAGGCCCCCCATGCTTTTGGGAGCTATGAGGAGATCGTCAACTGCGAAGGGCTGGACGTGGTCTATATCGCAACGCCTCATACTGGCCATTACGAAAACACCCTGCTTTGTCTACGCCATCAGATTGCCGTACTCTGTGAAAAACCCATGGCGGTGAATCCCCGGCAGGTACAGGCGATGATTCTCGAAGCAAGAGAGCAGGATACCTTTTTGATGGAAGCCATCTGGACCCGCTTTATCCCTACCCACCGTAAGATGTGGGAGCTGATTGAGCAGGGGGCTATCGGGGAGGTACTCAGCGTAAAGGCTGATTTTGGCTTTAAGCCAAACTATAACCCCGACAGTCGGCTATTTAACAAAGATTTGGCAGGTGGGGCACTGTTGGATATCGGCATTTATCCCGTATTTCTGGCCATGAATGTGCTGGGTAAGCCAGACGATATCCATGCCTTTGCTCACCTGGGGGAAACGGGGGTCGACGAAGAAGTAGGGATCTTGTTTAAGTATGATTCCGGACAAATGGCTCATTTGCACAGTACGATCCGGTCAGAGACCAAATCGGAGGCTTTTATCTACGGAGAAAAGGGGACCATTTACCTCCACAGTCGCTGGCACGAACCCTCCTCCATGAGTCTGTTACTGCCCGGGGAAGCCCCCCGCTATTTTAATTTCGAATACGATGTCATTGGCTATAGTTATGAGGCGGCCGAAGTGATGGCTTGCCTGCAAGCGGGTAAAAAAGAAAGTGAAGCTTTACCCCTTTCTTTTAGCGAAGACCTAATGGAGGTTTTGTTCTCCATTCGACATCAGGTGGGGCTAAAGTATCCAGAAGATAAATAACAAGCGACAAAAATATTTAGCCGGGTGTGATAGTAATACCTGGCCCAAGTAGGCTGGTTCAGCTTGAGTCCCTATTTTTTTCTGAAATAACAATCTTTTTTTCCGATTTTTCCTTGCGGGATTAAAAAAACGGAAAGGCTTATTTGCATACGAAATAAAAATATACTATCTTGCTACCAAATATTATTATATCCTTAGTGAGGATATGATAAACTTCCCAAAAGCCGTCTAATTGTTTT
>DATFKA010000023.1:0-7238 GCA_035268885.1 Saprospiraceae bacterium | reverse complement strand
CTTAATGTTGACTTTTTGGGCGATTGATGGATTAA
This sequence comes from Saprospiraceae bacterium, assembly GCA_035268885.1. Taxonomy (GTDB): domain Bacteria; phylum Bacteroidota; class Bacteroidia; order Chitinophagales; family Saprospiraceae; genus DATFKA01. The sequence goes on along the minus strand of DATFKA010000023.1, from coordinate 7,203 downwards.
TTCGACATTCAGAATTACAAAGGGAGGCTACGAAGAAATGCCAATAGCCGACAAAAACAGCTTTAGTATATTAACCCCCTCAGACACTCAAAAGAAGGATTTTTTTGCATAAAGCCGGATTGTACAAGCAAATAGCAAGCAGGAGTAGTCTTCCCACTTAGTGAAAAATAGTTCTATGGGGGAAAGGACAGGATTAGTAAGCTGCCTTTACCTTTCGTATTCCTGAAAAATTTACTATAATTGAGAAATACCGGCAACGACAGGTTTTAGTTTCACTATACTTCGGTACTGAGAACCCTAAAACTCATTGAACGGAGTATAGATTAAGCTCCTCATCTTCCCTTCAAGACCATTAATGCGCATCTTTGTCGATGCTATTCGATTTCGTCTATCGATCAAGATAAACCAGCCGTTAATACGCCATTTTGTTAAAAACCTATTTCATATTATAGATCTAATCATTTTATTATGTGTAATTTTTTTGCCTCCCCTGTTATAACCAGATCTCTTTACTTTGTTGGACTGCTTTTTCTTGCTCCGTTGTTCGTTGTGGCTCAGGGAACGGTTACCTTTGGTAGCGTGACCTACAATTCTGGTAATGGACTTTATGGGGTTGACGTGTTTTACAACAATCCAATTGCAAATTTAGCTGGGTTGAACATAGATATTCAATTCGAAAACATTGACTCTGATGACATTCAGATCAGTTCTAATGAAACAGATGGTAGTACCTCCTCTGATGTTAGTGCAACCGTAATTACTGGAGGATACATTGGGGTTGAATTTAATGATGATGGTAGTGCGCCAATTTCTTTAGGCGCAAACGATCTTGTCGGTACAATTTACTTTTCTATTTTATCCGGGGAACTGTAGATATTGAATTCAGGAATATAATGATTTATGATATTGGATTTAATAAAACCTACGACGAAGATGACTTCACCTTAACCAACACTTCTTTTACCGCCTCTACAATTGAAATATCAGGTCAGGTTATCAATTTTGCAAGTTCAGCCGGCCTTGAGAATGCTGTAGTAAGGGCTGAAAATCTCACTAACCCAAATGATCCTGATCCAGAAAACACTCCTCTTAACGGTACTTATGAATTTAAGCCATTTGATGGTAGTAGTTACGATATATCTGTAGAAATAAACGGCGATAAACTAGGAGGGAATGGCTGTGTAAATTCAATGGATTTAGATACACTAATGGAACATATTCTTGGACGTAGTGTTTTCACCGAACCCTTTGAATATATTGCTGGTGATGTGTCTGAAGATGGATCTATTACTACTTATGATGCTTTACAATTGAATAAAGAATTAGTTGGTAATACACCTAATCAGTTTAATCGAAACTGGACAGGGATGTCATTGGATGAATATAGTGGGTATTCTACACCAGCTTCTGGAGTTCCAACGATAGATGGAAAAATAAGTTTGAATAATGTAACCAGCTCATCTACCTTGAACGATTTTTATGCCATAAAAGGAGGAGATGTAGACAAATCATGTGCTGGTGCTATTGCCACCTTGTCTTTTACTGAAAAGCAAGAAAACCTAAGATTAGCAAAACTTTCGCAACAGTCTTTAGTGAAGGGGGAATTTGCCAGAATACCAATTTATGGTCCTGATTATACCAGTACTAATGTTATTTCATTAAGCTTTGAGCCAATTGCTGATGTTAAAGTATTAGGTATTGAAAGTGGTTCAATCGAGGTTAAGGATTTTAATTTCAATATTTCGGATAAGGTGATTGATTTTTTGTGGGCAACGTCCAATGTACAAGGCACCCGAATCGATAAAGATGAGCCATTGTTTTTCATTAAAGTAGAATCGTTAGCAGCTATCGAAAATGTAGGTAGCCGGATAAAACTTAAAAATCACAGACCATATACCAATATTGTAACCAAACTAGGTAGTAAAGAATATTCATCTATCCAAATGCTTGAATCCTCCTCATTTCCAGATTTAGGTGGTATTGGAGTTTCTACCGATATAGCAAAATCACATCGTAACCATTTTTCCGTTCTAGTAAGTCCCAATCCAGTTAGTTCTGTTTTTGATTTGTCCATTTTTTCTAAAAATACCTACCAGGTTGAAGCAGATTTAAAAATAATTCAAGGATCTACTGGTGCTTTAATTTCAACAAGGTCCATTCTTTTACATCCAGGGAATAATGTTTTTTTTATTGATGAATTGAATGGTAAGCCAGGTGGATTTTATGTTTATAAATTATTCATTGATGGGGGAAATAGTCTCGCATCAGGTAAATTTATTAAATTAAAATAATATAATAAATAGTATATGAAGTCGATTTAATGTTTGTTAAGTCGACTTCGTAGTTTTTTTTATTCCTTGATCCTTAAAGTGATCTCATGAATATATTGTATAAGGTAATGGTTGCGAATGGGTTTGTTATATATTTTATTTTAATTTGTAATTCAGTTCATTCCCAAGTTTTCTTTTCAAACACAAATCGCAATATCGGTCAATTCCACCCTGCTAATTGTGAAGTTTCCTATTTACCTCTATTTAGTAAAGAAGGGCCAGATATTATTAGATATCCTGACTTTTTTCGTGACCTGGCAATTTCTCCTGATGGAAGATTGTACGGTTTCTCAGTTTCGGATGATAAGGAAGAGTCATTTTTAATTGAGATTGATATTTTAGATAGAGTAGCAAAAGATACAATCCTATCGCTTGATTCTACACAAGATTATCGCATAACTGCGCTTACAGTTGACTCCCTAGGAGTCTTTTATTTTGGAAATAGACTTCTTCAGTCTTTTGATTCTGAGAGTGGGGTAATGCGAAGTATTGGTCGCCTACCCAATGGAAGGGCTTTACAAGGCGACCTAGTTTTTTGGAATAATGAAATGTATGCCTCAACAGGTACGGGAGGATCAAATACCAGAATTTTTAAGGTAAACCAATTTATACCAGAGGAAAGTGAATTAGTCTTTCATGATTTGACTGATACCATTTGCGCGTTAGGTATGTCTCCTTGGTACAATGAATTAGATGAAGAATTACAATTCTTGCTTTCTTCAGCTTGCAGAAGCGAAGAGCAATATGTTAAAATTTTTGATCCAACTTCCGGTACACTTATGGATCGTTGTTCAAATCTGTACTCAGAAAGAGATATTATTTTAGGCCTCACCTCCGAAGACGAATTCCGCACCAATTTCTCCTTGCGTCTGGACCTGGATAAAGACAATAGTCGTGGTCGCCTGATCGACCATTTCATTATCGATTCCCTCTGTACGGTCCGGTTTCCCATTGCCGATCAGGATGCGTGGGTACAATCGAAGCTGGGCCCGGTTGATTCCATCCGGTTTACCGTGGCGGAGGGCCTGCTACACCCGGGCGAAGAAGTCCTTTTTGCGGAAGCAAATCCGGCGTTCAGCATTCAGGGTCAGGGTACCGACCGACTGATGGCCGTAAATACCGGCGGGGCCACGGACGCGGAAGTGGCCGAATTCATTCGCCGGGTGCGCTTTGAGATCATCGCGGATAACCCACAGTCGGGTGAGCGCGAGATCCACACGCAGTTATTTGCCGGCGGGCAAGCGTCGGATATCGCCCGCAGCTTCTTGCCCGTGGACACCGATAAGGTGCTATACGCCGGTGAGGATGTGACGGTGGACGTGTGCGATGGCCGCTTTAAACGCCTGTTCGAGGAGATTCCCGGTGCCCGGGAAGGAGGCCGCTGGTCACCGGAGCTATTCAACGACGATCAGTTTTCGTCTGCCGAAGACGAGGAAGGGGTGTACCAATACATCCTGGAAGAGGGCGGTTGCCAGGCCGATACCGCCTTGGTAACCGTCGATGTTATTGATGCCCCACCACTCAATATTTACGGTGAAGAGCAACAATCGTTTTGGCCACCCGAATTCTTCTGCACAGGAGATACGGTGGTTTGGGACATATCCGACCGGATCGGTGATCTGGAATACGGCTGGGGCGGCGGCTTGGATGGTCCCGTGCAAAACCTCACAGAGGCAGGAAACTACCTCTTGTCTGTCTATGATGAATCCACCAATTGCCGTTTTGACTACCGGGCTAATATTTTCTTTCTGGATACGGCTCGCGTGTGGAATGAAACCCGGGAAGCTTGTTTTGGGGATACGGTGGAATGGGTTGGTGGTGATTACGTGGTGTTCCAGGATACAACTATTTGTGTGGTATCCTCCAGTGCCAACGATTGCGAAATAACGAATTGCCTGGAAGTGGATGTGGTGGGCGATGCCACTGCCAATCGGCAGGAATTCGGCATTTGCCAGGGGGAGGCCTACAACTTTTTTGGTCAGGCACTTACCGGGTCTGGAATCTATTCTCATTCTATCCCACGGTCATTTCAATGTGATAGCCTGATCGTATTAGACTTTACCGTACATCCCAATTACAACATCTTTGTGGACACCACGCTGCTGCCCGGACAAAGCCTCGAAATCGCCGGTCAGACCTTTTCCGAACCCGGAGCATACACCATTCCTCTGACCACCGAAGCGGGCTGTGACAGTGTATATCAGGTCAGACTGGATGTCACTACCCCTACCTCCTCCGTTTCTGACCCCGATATCTGGGCCCACAATTTATTACAGGTCGGGCAAGACGTCTACCAATTGCGGTCCCATACCTCCTCAATCATTCAGATCAAACAGCTACGCATCGTAGATATGCTGGGACGCATCACCTTTCAGACGGCTAATACCCCGGCGGATGATCGGATTGCCCGTTGGCGACCTGTGTCGGCTGGGACGTACTGGTGCCATGCGGTGGTAGAAATAGACGGCAGGAAAACCGTGTTCCGGCAGAAGATTGTGGTGGTGGAGTAGGTTATAATTATTAATGATGAATGCTCAATGATGAATGATGGATTATTTGGGGATTGGGGGATTCATTCAACATTCAGCATCCAACATTTTAAAATGGAGTTGCTTGCGCAAAACTGCCAATAGCCGACAAAACTCAGCTTTAGCATATTAACCCAATCGGACACTTAAAATAAGGATTTTTTTTGCATGAAGCCGGCTTATGCAAGCAAATAAGAAGCAAGAGTAGTCTTTCCACTTAGTAAAAAGTAGTTCTGTGGGGGGGAAAGGGTAAGATTAGTAAGCGGCCTTTACCTTTCGTATCCCTGAAAAAATTTACTATCATGGAGCAAACGGTAATTAGAAAACATTATCAAGCCCCCCAGTATAAACCAGGTCCTTCATCTTCCCTTCAAAATCGTAAATGTGCATTTTTGTGGATGCTGTTCGCTTTCGTTTATCGATCAAGATAAGCCAGCCGTCAATACGCCATTTTGTTAAAAACCTATTTCATATTATTAGATCTAATCATTTTATTATGTGTAATTTCTTTGCCTCCCCTGTTATAACGTAAGCGTCCGAGCAACCACATCTTGCCAGGCTGATTAGTGTGCCTGACCTTTGTATAAAAAAGGAAAGGTATGAAAAGAAAAGCGCGCGCCGCCCAGATGGCGCAACTGATCGAAGCCCAGGCCAAGTCTGGCTTAAGCAAAAAAGCCTTTTGTGCCGAGCACAATATCTCTGTAGCCAATTTTTACTATTGGCAGCGACGGCTGAGTGAAGAGGAGCAAGAGCCCTCGGTCCCCGCAGGATTTACGCCTTTGTCAGTTCGCCCAGCTGCTGAGTTGGAGCTACGCCTGCCGGGCGGACAGTGGATCGGGGTGCGCACACAATCAAGCGATGCTCTGCGTGTATTACTGGATGCCCTAACTGCTGATCATGCTTAGTTTTTCCAGTAAGCAACGGTATTTTTTGTATGGGCCTGCCACGGACATGCGTAAGGGTTTTGCCGGGCTGAGCGGACTGGTGCGTCAGCACATAAATCACGAGTTGCTGAGCGGTGATGTATTCATTTTTATCAATCGTCGTCGCGATCGCATTAAATTGCTTATGTGGGATGCCACGGGTTTTGCCCTGTACTACAAGCAGCTGGAAAGGGGCACTTTCGAGCTGCCCGATACCAATGAAAATGGTAGTCTGGAACTGAGTTGGTCCGACCTGGTGATGTTACTGGAGGGAGTGGAAATAAAATCCATAAAAAGGCGAAAAAGGTATGAGAAACGAGCCTAAAACACGCTCTTTTTTCGTATTTTTTGGCTAGTGAAAAAAAGCGTTTCCATAGCAGAACACAAGGCTATTTTGGCTGAAAAAGAGGCCCAAATTGCCCAGCTTACATCCAAGCTGGCGTATTTTGAGCGCATGGTGTTTGGTCGCAAGAGCGAGCGCTTTGTAGCGCAGCCAGCAGCGGAACAACTCAATATATTTGCTAGCGAAGATGACTCGCCTGCGCAGCCGTCCAGTGAGCCTTTACGTGAACGTATCACGTACGAGCGGGATAAGCCAATGGCTGCCAGGAAGCACCCCGGTCGCACCCCGCTACCCGAACACTTCGAGGTGGAAGAGCGCACCCTGGAACCCCAGGAAGATACCACCGGTATGGTTCGTATCGGAGAGCACATCAGCGAGTACGTGGAATACACACCCGCTGCGATGAAGGTTATCCGCATTATCCGGCCAAAATATGTGGTCCAACGGGATACTCGCATAGATGAAACCACACAGGTATTGTGTGCATCACTGCCCGCGCGCGCCATCGACAAGAGTATTGCTTCGGCCAGCCTGCTGGCCCACATTATTACGAACAAGTACATCGACCACCTGCCTTTTTACCGGCAAATCCAGCGTTTTAAGCGTAATTACGACTGGGCCATCCACAAATCCACTGTCAACAGCTGGTTTGTGGCCGTGTGTACCCTGTTGAAACCGTTATACGAAGTGCATCGAAAACAGATACTGGAACAAGACTATCTGCAGGTCGATGAATCGAAAATAAAGGTCCTGACCAAAATACTCAAAGACAAAGATGGTAACCGCATCAAGGTAGATACCCGAAAAAAGGGTAGCAAACAGATGTTGGGCTGGATGTGGGTGGTACGTAGCCCGCAAACCGGACAGGTGCTATTTGTTTACGAAGACAATCGTGGACAAAGGGGTGCCCACAGCGTGTTGGGCGATTTTCAGGGCGGCTTTTTACAGACCGACGGACTGCCTTCTTATAACGCCATTGCCGCCCAGGCTAATGTCGAACGCCTGGGCTGTTGGGCCCATGTACGGCGTAAGTTCTTTGAAGCACAGGGTAACGACAAAAAAAGAGCTGAATATGCGCT
>DATFKA010000022.1:0-4414 GCA_035268885.1 Saprospiraceae bacterium | reverse complement strand
GGTATCTTGTGAAAAAAGCTTGCACTTGCGATGATCTACTACACACCAGCTAGCGAACGTACTCTGAGCCTTTTCAAGACTCCCTTTGACCAATCTTTATCTCCGGAAAACCGCTGGGTAAAGATGGCTGAATTGGTACCCTGGGATGAGATGGCCAAGGTGTTTTTTTCTTCTCTGAGTAAGAACCAAGGTCGCCCGACCGTAGACTTGCGGGTTGTACTGGGCGCCTTATTGGTGCAGCATCTGGAGCGCCTAACGGACGAAGACACCATCCAATATATTCAGGAAAACATTTACGCTCAGTACTTTGTGGGCCTGAGCAGCTTCCAGATTGAGCCGGTGTTCGTCCCCAGTTTGTTCGTCGAGATCCGCAAGCGCCTGGGCGCAAAGGGGGCGGCTCAGTTAAATGACCTAATCGTTAAGCAAGCCCGCGAGTTAAAGGTGGTCAAGCATAGACGTCGGCCCAAAGACGGCAAACCGCCCAAGAATAAAGGAGGTTCATCATCCACACAGACCGAAAAACCTGCGGAGGATACCAAAAAGGATGGTTCCTCAGAAGAGGATAATCGCGGCACTCTCATGGTCGATGCCACGGTAGCACCGGTGGACATGGCCTATCCGATGGATGCGAAATTGCTGGCGCAGGCCCGCCTCAAAAGCGAAGAGTTGATCGACGGCTTGTTTGTCTCAGCCCACGAGTTATGGCCCATTAAGCCGCGGACCTACCGACGAGAAGCCAGAAAAAAATACCTGGCGTTTAGCAAAAAGCGGCGCAAAGATCAAAAGAGTGTGCGTAAAGCAGTGGGGCAGCAACTGCGCTATGTGCGGCGTAACATCAAGACGATCAATGCCATGTTAGACCAGCTATTGCACCAGGGATACGACATTCCCTGGACCGCTCTGCAATGGAAGCAGTTATGGGTAATCCATGAGCTGTACCGACAACAGGATATCATGTACCGGGACAAACGCCGTCGCGTAGATGATCGTCTGGTGAGTCTGGACAAGCCGATGGTTCGCCCCATCAAGCGAGGCAAAGGTGGCCCAAAAAACACCGAATTTGGCCCCAAAATCAACGCCTCGATGAGTGAGGGCATCATTAGGGCCGATCAGATCGACTTTAACGCCTTCAATGAGGCCAACTACCTGCAATACATTACCCTGCAGCGCGTCTGGGAAAAAATAATAGATCAGCAGAGCCTTCTTCTTCCTCGGCCTCGCAAACGGCAGACCTATCACAGAAAAATAGCACTAATGGGTGCAACTTTTTGAGGAAGCCCTACTTAGTATTTTCCTTTTATTTTAAAACTAAAAAAAATGCTATGCCTGCCTCTTCAATTTACGACTTATCTATTATTGCCACCACCCGGAACGATAACCACGGGGGTGACATGCTGCAGCGTACGCTACTTTTTGTAAAAGGCTTACTATATCAAACTCGTAAGTATAAAATAAAATCAGAACTTATTCTGGTAGAATGGAACCCACCAGACGATAAGCCCTTACTCAAAGAGGTACTGCCGCAGCCCAAATCAGGAGATTTCCTAAGTATTCGCTATATAATCGTGCCAGCCAGTGTGCATACTAAATATCAGCACGCTGATAAAATCCCACTTTTTCAAATGATCGCTAAAAATGTAGGTATACGCAGAGCGAAAGGGCGCTTTATTTTGTGTACGAATGTAGATTTATTATTTTCCGATAAATTGATGCAAGAACTAGCCAATCGTAGCTTGCAACCTGGTACGTTCTACCGCTGTAACCGGGCTGATGTTCCTCAATCTATCCCCTATGAGAAGAGTATACCTGAATTGTTGGCTTTCTGTCGCCGGCACATTCTTCAAAGACTTGGTAAACATACCTATATTTCACTAATCGCAGAGAGAGTCTACGCCGTCTTCATGTATACCCTGGGCTTACTATTCCCCTGGTGGAAAGAGGCTGGTTTAGGTCGACAGCCCAACGCTCGAGGTATAAAAATGAAACTGATTCGTTTGGATACTGATGCCTGTGGCGATTTCACCCTAATGAGCCGTGAAGACTGGATGGACATAGAAGGATACGCAGAACTGGAAGCCTATTCTATCCATCTGGATAGCCTTGCCCTTTTGGTAGCAACTGCCCTGGGGAAAAAGCAGCATACCTTCCCTCCCTCAGCTTGTACTTATCATATTTCGCACGAAGATGGCTGGGAATTGGCTCACCCTATAAAAAAGCTATACCAGGACATAGAACGGCCCATGCTAGACTGGAGCACCGTTCGGCGCGCAGGTGTTTATTTACTCGAAAACCAAAAGAAATTAGGAATCAATGCTCCTAATTGGGGCTTAGCCGATCATGAATTCGAGGAGTTTTCTTTTACGCCTCTCAATAATTGATTATGGAAAAAATAGCCGTCATAGGAATTGGCAAATTGGGTATATGCATGGCGCTGCATTTGGAGCAGGCAGGTTATAGCGTGCTGGGCGTCGATGTAGACCCACAGTACATAGCGCAAATTAACCAACGTAGCTTAAGCAGCTCAGAACCAGAAGTCGAAGCACAATTGCAAAGCGCTAAGAGACTGCGTGCTACTACCCATATTCAGGAGGTACTGCAAGCCGATATTGACCTGCTCTTCCTCTTCGTCGCCACCCCTTCTACCCCGGAGGGTAACTACGACCACAGCCAAATAGAACAGGTAACCGATGAGCTTGCACAACTTCAATCCAATTCTCGCCCAAGACACCTCATCGTTGGCTGCACCACCATGCCTGGTTACTGTGACCAACTGGCCAAGAAGATGAAGCCCTACAATTATACGGTGAGCTACAATCCCGAGTTTATCGCGCAGGGGCGGATCATGCACGACCTGGTACATCCCGATCAGGTGTTGATTGGGGAAGCTGATACAGCGGTCGGTGAACGCTTAGCGCAATTGTACAGCCACATCTGCCGCAACAAACCCGCCATACATCGCATGGATCGCCTTAGCGCAGAGATCACGAAATTAGCTACCAACTGCTTTCTAACTACCAAGATTTCCTTTGCGAATTCGATTGGCGACTTGGCTATCAGCGTCGGGGCTGACCCTGGCAAGATACTCGCTGCTATTGGCAGTGACTCCCGGGTTGGGCAAAAGTACCTCAAGCACGGTTTTGGCTTTGGTGGCCCCTGCTTCCCAAGAGATAATCGGGCTCTAGGTATCTTTGCTAGAAATAGTGGACACCAACTGCTAATTGGAGAAGCGACAGACCAAGTCAATCAACAACACCTGGCTTTTCAATTTCAACAGCATTTAGAACATTTCCCACCGGAGCAGACCATCGTTTTTGATTCCGTGAGCTACAAACCTGACTCCACCTTGCTAGTCGAGTCTCAGCAATTGGCCCTGGCAGTCAAACTGGCCAAGGCTGGAAGGCGCGTCAAAATCCGGGAACGCAAAGCTATCACGGAGCAGCTTGATCAACAATATCCCGGGTTATTTGAACTGGAAGCACGAGATGAATAAAGTACCCGTTTGGGAAAAGAACCATTAATATGTACCTCTAAAATGCTTTAGATCAAAAAGATAAACTTCTCGGTTGTTAAAAACGGTAGAGATAACGCAGAGGAGAGTTGACCTGCTTTAACAAAAATTTCCTTATCATTGTACATCTGTTAAATTTCCTTACTATCTATCAGACAATCTCTCCAGTTCTAAAGGTTAAAAGTATAGACGAGCCCCGCAGTAAAGGACTAGCCCATCCTCCTTCAATAGCACCCCGCAGTACAACTACAAAGATGACCTAGCGCTACCCCCATACAAGACCTACGACACCCTGAACTAACCTTAGTATGTTCTACTAAAGTAGTAAACAGACTTAATAATGATTGCAGTGCAGTAGGTACGGATATCTAGCTATTTTAAAGCCAATAGGTTTTAAAAGATATAGAAGCGTACATTCAAGGTTATTACCCTTATTAACTGGGAAACAATAGGTTTCCCATGAATATCTCTCATGAAAAAAAGACAATCTCCGTTAGCTCAGCTATTGCATAAGCCAGCTTACCCTTGCGCCACCCAGGCAAATGGTAGCTCTTTGCTATCGTATTTATTCACAGGAAGTGGCGTTTCCCACAAAAAAATACTGTGGTCTATCCTCTTACTGCTCTTTATCACCCCTCACTGGGCCTGGAGTCAATGTATCTCCAATACCCAATCAGGAGCCTTTTGCTCTCCACGTAGCGGCTTCTATGCCGAGGAATACCTGCCTAACAATGGCACTACCTTTGTCGATTATACAGAGCACGGTACTGGTGAATACTTCCGGATGCCCGTGCTGGCAGGTGGTTGCTACTCCATCTCTACCTGTGGAGCAGGCTTTGACTCTCAGATCACTGCCTATCAGGGTACTAACACAACCACTCCCTTTGCATGGAATGACGATAACGG
>DATFKA010000021.1:0-52779 GCA_035268885.1 Saprospiraceae bacterium | reverse complement strand
TGACGGCATCTTTTTCACCTACTCTGCGTTAAAAACTGCTACTGGTGTTAACCACACGCAGTTTTTGCCTTGATTAGGCAAAAAATCTGCTCGGTCAAAATCTAAACTTCAATATTGTGAACTACTTAAGTAGGTTGCCCATATTGAGTCTGTAATAAGGTGCTGGCTTTTTGGGGCTAGTTCGAGGCGCAAAAATCGCGGATAGCCTAGCTATCCAAGGCTTTTTGCAACGAAGAAATCGCCCCAAAAAGACGCAGATTATTGCTTGATTTAATTGGGCAACCTACTTAAGTAAGTGTTCAATATTATCTATACCTTATTTCAGACCCTTTTGGGCTTCCACTGCGTTAAAAAGCCTCGCCGACGAGCTGCGTCGCCTGCGTTTTTTGCCTAGTTGAATCCCAAAACTGCACTGAACTAAACTTATACATAATCTCGAACAGTTACTATTTTTTCCTATTCCACAACTTTCGGATAAAATCCCTCTCAAAGCTGAACCCTGGTTTCAGCTTTTTTTATTTTATCTTTCCCCCTTTACCCTTAAATACAACATGATACAAGAAGAAATCTTCAAACAGCTAAGCGTCATCGAATTAGCGAGTGTACTGGCCGGTCCCTCAGTGGGTATGTTTTTCGCCGAACTGGGCGCTAGAGTGATCAAAATTGAAAACAAAACCACCGGAGGGGACGTCACCCGGGGCTGGAAAGTACCCGGCGAGCCCGAAGACGGCACATTTTCTGCATATTACCAACAAGTCAACTTTGGTAAAGAAGTGCAGCTCCGTGATCTCAAATCCCGGGAGGAGCAGGATGCCGTACACCGATTAATCGAAAAGGCAGATGTGGTCATCAGCAATTTCCTGCCAGAAAAAGCACAGGCCATGCGTATGGACGAAGAGACCCTTCGCCACCTCAACCCCCAATTGATTTTTGCCCATTTATCGGCTTTTGGCGAAAGCTGTACCCGCCCCGCCTTCGATGTAGTACTGCAGGCCGAAGCGGGCTTTCTCTTTATGACAGGGGCCAAGGATGGCCCACCCGCTAAAATGCCCGTTGCCCTGATTGATCTGCTAGCGGCCCATCAGCTCAAGGAAGGGATCCTACTGGCCCTGATTTACCGGATGCAACACCAAAAAGGCAGCTCGGTCAAAACCTCACTGATCGAAGCAGCTGTCTCCTCCCTGGCGAATCAGGCCAACAATTGGCTGGTCGCCGACCATATTCCCCAACGCATGGGTAGCCAGCACCCCAATATTGCCCCCTACGGAGACGTATTCTATACGAAAGATGAGCAGGCCATTGTCCTGGCCATCGGTACCGAGCGGCACTTCCAACGGCTCTGCCAGGTACTACAACGAATCGATTTACTTCAGGAGAAAAACTATCAAAACAACCCAAAACGCGTCCAAAACCGCGAAGCCCTCAACGCAAGTCTACAAACAGCTATACAACAATTTGACCGAACGGTCTTGCTAAAAAGACTGGAAGCAGAAGGGGTACCCGCCGGATCAATCCGTAGTATGCCAGAGGTATTTGAATTACCGCAGGCGCGGGCATTGATTCGCCACTATGAGCTTCCCGATGGTAGTCGGGGGACCTGTTTACAATCAACGGTTTTTCAGGTTATCCTTTAATTGGCCAATAGTCCAGCCACGGCGCGGATAGCCACGCGGGTTTTGTGGAAGCTAGCCTGTGTTTTCAGTAATTTTTCCTGAGACTCAATCAGTTTTTGTTCCCGGGAATTGATCAGGAATAAAGAGCTGGATCCCAGCCTAAACTTTTCATTTTCTGCTGCCAGCAAGTCCCGGTAATTTTGCACCATAGCATCGTACTGTTCAATTTGACTAAGCAGCGTACTGGCGGTGTTTTCGTAGATGCCAAATTTATTTTGCAGGCTCAATCGCTTTTGCAGTAGCTTAAAGCTGGTGTTCTGCGTTTTAATTTCATTCAGTGCAATATTGGCCCGCTCTTTACGCAGGAAAAGTGGAAAGCTAAACTGTAGACCTAATTTATAGTTTTCCGTAAGGATATTACGCAGATTACCCTGCTCGGCGGATTGGTAGCCGTTAAAATTCCAGCCATCGGCTAAGAAATTGTACGATAATTCGAGCCGGGGCTTCAACATTTCCCGGTTAAGTCGATTCTGTACGGCGAGTTGATCCAGTTTAAAATTCAGGGCCTGCAGCGCCGGATGTTGGGTAAAGATTTGATTACGCAGGGAATCTATTTCCACCCTGGGGATGGCTAAGAAGTCCATATCTTCCAAAACCGGCGCGGGAACATTAGGCGACAACTCCAAAGGTATATCGTCGCTGGTCCACAGGTAATTAGATAGCTTCAAACGGGCCGTTTCCAGCTTGAGCTGAGCTTCCTGTAATGCTGTAAATCGACTTTGCACCTGAATACTGCTCTCCAGGGTATCTACCGCTGCTTTATAACCCTGAATATAACTTTCGCGCAGGGCACCAAAGCGAGTGACGGCCAGGCGGTAGGCTTCTTCGTAGATCTGCAGGCGATTATAAGCATATACCCAGTCCCAGTAGGTCTCGTTCGCGTCAATCAGAATCTCATTGATCATGGCTCTTCTCTCCTGTTCGTTCTGTTGATTTAGCAATTGCGCTTGTCTCAAAGAGGCCCGGCGCTGGTCGATCAGCATACCCTGTAGTAGATTAACGTTCAAACCTAAAACAGCCTGACCTGCTGCTGGCAGTTCCTCTTCTGGGTTTAAAAACCCTCCTTCTGCCCAGTTATAGCCAGCTTTGAGTTCAACTCCGTACCAGGTAGGGATTTTCAATTCGGTCTGCCCAACGGTGAAGTAATCCTTACCATCAAAAGTTTTTTGGTCGAAGTTGGCCATCAATTTAGGGTCGAAACTCCCCCTGGCTTTTAATTCGTAAGCCTCTGCTTCCAGATTTAAAAGATTAGCTTGCCGAACCAGTGGGTGGTTGGCCGTCACCAGATCCAAATATTCATTCAGTTGCAGGGGTTCTTGCTGAGCCGATAAGCACAGCAGTCCGGCAAACCAGAGCCAAATCGTAAGTGGAATATTTTTTGTAAACATAAACATTACTTACTTAACTGATTTGAAAGGTGCTTTCATTTTAGGTAACTCCTCCGATTGGTCTGCATACAGGTCCGGCGGGAAGCCGTTGAGCTGACGCCACAATTCGTACCAAACCGGTACATCATTCAATAATGCGATACCCTGAGCGCCGGAGCCCGGGCGCAGGGCTTCTGGCCAGGGTTTGGTAGTCGGATCTTCGGCAATCAAAACACGATATTTCCCCTTAGAACTAATTTCATTATCAATGGCAAAAACCTTACCGCTAAACGTTCCGTAGGAAGCATCGGGCCAGCCGCTGAAAACAATCGCGGGCCAACCATCAAAGATAAAACGTACTTCCTGACCTAAATTCATCAGTGGCAGATCCATAGGTTTTACAAAAATTTCAACGGCCAGATCAAAGTCGCTGGGCATGATACTAACGACGGGATCTCCTTCCTTTACCGTTTCTCCCAATCCTGGCTTCAGGGCTTTAGTAATATAAGCATCCTGTGGGGCGACGATGTAGTAGAACTGACTACGCTCCTCATAATTAGAAGCCTGAATAGACAGCTTTTTGACATCCGCCTCCGCCGTAAAGGCATCCGAAAGGGTACTAAAGCGATCCGAATTAGTTTTGGCAATTTTTTGATTGTATTCGTAAATAATCGATTGTAAGGCCAGTTTGCTATTTTCCAATTCATTGCGGCTATCAATTAGCTTAGCTTCGGCCCCAATTTTTTTAGCCGTCGTCTCCTGTAGCTTCAAGCGTTTTGCTTCCAGGTCAACCAGAGGAATGAGTCCCTTGTCGTACATCTGCTCAAAACGCTTAATTTGGTTTTCGGCGATTTGGAAATCGATTTTTGCCCGCTCCAGCTCAATACTATCCGATACAATTTTTGCTCGATACTGAACGATCTTATTTCGCAACTGATTCTCTTTGTATCCTAATTCGGAGCGCATCGCGTCGACCTGTTCGACCAGTGCGTTGGCTTTATCGCGATAAGAGCCAATACTATTTTCTTTAGCCATTACCTGGTCCTTGGTACGCTGTACAATCTGTGGGTCAAAATATTCTGCTTTAATCTCCGATAGATAGACAATGGTGTCCCCTTTTTTTACCAGTTCTCCCTCTCGCACGTACCAGTGTTCAATACGCCCGGCAATGGTCGAATGGATGGTTTGTGGTCGCTGATTAGGCTGCAGGGTGGTGACTTCACCATTTGCCTGTACATTTTGCGTCCAGGGTAAGAAACAAATAATGATGACCACTAACAATACGGACCACAACCAAATGGTCAGCATTCGATTAGCTGGTGACAGGACTACCTTGGACGAACAAACATAATCTTGAAGACTGATCTTATCCTGAATACTATTTGGTGATATATTTAGCATCTTTTCCGATTTTTTCTATGGGATTACTGGTTTAACGATTACTTCTTTCCTATCCTGTTAAGTATCCAGGATCTGCCCAAAAAACACTTCTTCGTAAGAGGGTGTCTGCTTAATCTCTTCCGTCGGCCCATCCGTAATAATTTTTCCATCTTTCAGAATAACAATTCGTTGGAAGTAGGAAGCAATCACCGGGTTGTTAGATATAACAATCACGGTTGAATCGCCCGTTTCTTCGGCCAGTACCTTCGCGATTTGCTTTTGGTAGGCAAATTCCAACTTTGAGAAAAATTCTTCAAAAAGCAATAGCTTAGGGCTGGCGATCAATGCTCGACAGATGAGTATTTTTGTGCGGATACTACCCGGCACGTTACTGCCCCCCGGCAATAACATAGTTTGGTAGCCATCTTTTAAAGTCTGAATGTATTTTGCCAGACCTACTTTTTTAGCGACAGCAATTACTCCGGGTAAACCTAACTCCTCATTACCTAGCAGAATGTTTTCGATCACATTGCCTCTAAAGATATCAGAAAGGTGCGAATAAGTACCAATATGCTTATTTAAGCTGTTTCGGCTCAAATTCCTTAGGGGGATACCATTATGGGAAATTTGTCCCTCATATTCGCGGTACAGGCCCGTCATTAATTGGAGTATCGTGGCCTTTCCGGAGCCATTAAAGCCAGAAAGGCAGACTTTCTCCCCAGAATTAATTTCCAAATCCAGGTTTTTAACCGTGTTATTCTCCGAATCGGCATATTTAAAGCATACATTATCCAAAGTTACGGCGATTCCACCCTCTTCATTAATTTCATCGTATTGTAAGCCTTCATCTTCATCGAGTGGCAAATCAACTACGGCTCCAATCTTTTCAACGGCAGTCAGTACGTCGTAGATTGTCTCCATACTTAGGATGAGTTTCTCCACGGAGTTAAGCACCAGGATAACGACAATTTCGGCTCCTACGAACTGACCGATATTAATCTGATTTTGGATCACCAGAGTACTTCCTAACAACAGTAGAGCTAAGGTAATCACCGTCTTGAAACCAACAATATTTCCGTACTGTATCATCAAGATCCGAAAGTGCTTCTTGCGGTTATCCAGGTAACTAGAAACCAGAGAGTCGGTCTGATTCAGCGCAAAGCTATTGCTACCTGCCATCTTAAAAGTAGCCAAAGAACGCGCCATCTCTTCCAACCAGTACACGACCTTATATTTGTACTTGCTTTCGTTAAGACTTGTCTTAAGCCCCCCGGGGCCGGTAATCCGGAAAATTGCCACCAGGATAACAATTAAGATTAAGCTGAAGAACACGAAAAACGGGTGATAAAAGGAGATCAGCAATAAGCCAAACAGGATATTCAACAGGGCCGTTGAAAAATCAATCAATAATTTCGGCACCCCTTTTTGCAGGGTAAGGGTATCAAAAAAGCGATTTACCAACTCCGGTGGGTAATCCTTTAAGATTTTTTCCAGGTGAAACTTGGGAATGCGATAAGCAAATTCGAAAGCTGAACGGGCGAAGATTCGACGCTGAATCGACTCCGTAACCGTAATTTGCATAATCTTCAGGATACCCGTCAGGGCGGTTCCAATGGTTACGATGGCTACCAGCAATATGAGAGAAGTGGATATTGCGCCCCCTACGATCAAACCAATAATAGCCTGAATCCCCAATGGTAAGGACAGGTTGATCAAACCTGAGAAAATAGCGTACACGTATACATAGGTAATGTCGCTTCGGTCTAGTTGGAGCATGGTGAAAAACCGTTTTACGGCCGACCACCTTTCTGTTTTTTCTTCTGCCATTATTTTTTCTTGTCTCACTACTACAAATACTCTTTTAGCTAACTTAGTTTGATTAAACCCTAAGAAAAACAAATCAATATACATTTGGTTGCGAAACTTCAGAAAAAGATAGCCTTACTATCATATTTAAATGTAAGGCAAAAAGAAAAGCGAACCGAAGTGCTCGGTTCGCTTTTCAATTGCCCTATCCTAATTTATCATTAGTACTTAGCGGGTACCCCTTCGCCGGGGAGGGTCGACTCGATGAACTCGCGGATGTGCTCATTGGCTTCCTGTAAATCATCGCGTCGTAGATACATCATATGGCCACTGCGGTAGCCTTCAAAACGCAAGCGATCTTTTAATCTACCACTAGGGTCCATATTCCACATGGTATATTTGGCATTAAAATAAGTAGTAGCACCGTCGTAATAACCGGACTGAATCATTACGTTCAAATAAGGGTTCTGAGCCATGGCCTGGCGCAGATTTTCTCCGGTATTATCTCCACTTCGGTCCCAGGGTCTTACCGGGCCAAACATATTATACTTAACATCGGTGTGGTAACCAAGTACGTTTTTATAGTAATAATTGATGGCTGGTGTAAAAGAATGTAACCAACTGGTGATTTCCGAATTAAAGTCCGGGCGGGTGCCGCCTGCCATACGATCAATTCCTTTGTAGCGAGAATCCAGGCGGCCAACCGTATAGCCTTCTTCGCGTAATAAATCCTTCCAAAAATAGGCATAATCGACGTCCAGGTTATGCTGTAAGAAGGTTTTTGCCGACAGGCCGGAATAATAAGCCATCTTCTCAGCCATCTCCTCCCGGGTAGCCGGATCTATAAAACCGCCCTTCGCCATGGCGGGTAATAGTTCATTAATGGTGAAGTCTTCTACTTCCGGAAGTAATTCTTCCTCCAAATCCTTTTCTTGTAGTTCTGCATCCAGTTGCTCGTGGTACCAGGCGGCCGCCGCATAATAAGGCAAGCGATTAGCCGCTGCTACCGGTCCGTCGCGATCAATACCCAAGCCAGTTGGGGATACCAGAATAACGCCATTCAGATACATCCAGTTAGAGTTCTGTAGTTGTAGCGCCAGTCCCGACACCCGGGTCGTACCGTAACTCTCTCCAATTAAATATTTTGGAGAAGCCCAGCGGTTTTTACGGGTTACAAAGGTATTAATCCACTCCGCCAGGTAGGCAATATCGGCGTTGACGCCAAAATAATCCTTCTTATCGGCATCCTCTTTCAAGAGGCGGGAGTAGCCGGTATTCACCGGATTCACAAAAACAATATCCGCCACATCCAGAATAGAATAAGGATTATCCCTTACTCCGTAGGGCTGAATAGGGTAACCTTCATCCGTAATTTTCAGAATTTTTGGTCCCGTATACGCCAGGTGCATCCAGACCGAAGCCGAGCCCGGTCCTCCATTAAAGGAGATTACCAGCGGACGACCGTCGCGGTCCTCCACGTCAGTACGTTCGTAGTAAGTATAAAACAAGGCGGCTTCCGCTTCGCCCTCCTCATTCCATACGGGCTGGGTACCGGTGGTTGCTTTATAAGGCACCCGCTCCCCTTTAATGGTTACTTCGTGGGTAGACTCGATCACCGAATCGGCGGGCAGGATAGGTTGGGCAATTGCCGTCAGGCAAAATAAAGTACCGAATAAAAGTAGTGTTACTTGTTTCATATTGAATTGTCATTGGTTTTCTACAAAGAAATATATTTTATCCTTGAATCTTACTTTTTAGCCTCGCTTTCTTCTTACTTTTGGCCGAAATCAAAATCACCAAATTTAATTAGACGAATGAATAAATACACCAAATCACTGACACTACTTTTTATTTTTCTGCTATCTACGGGCCTTTTTGGTCAGGAGGAAACGAGTGAAGCCAAGGATTCTACACAAACCGAAGAAGCGGAGGAAAAAGGGCCATTCAAAGCTTTCGACGAAGTGATCGAGGAGGAAACCCCTGGTGACGAAGGCCTATTTACTGTTTACTGGCAGGAAGACAAACTTTACTACGAAATCCCCCAGGCGATGCTGGGCAAGGAGATGCTGCTGATTAGCCGGATTGCCCAATTGCCAGCCAACTTTGGTGGTGGCTACACCAACGCCGGTTCTAAAAGGGAGGAACAAGTGGTACGCTGGGAGAAAAAAGGTAAAAAGATACTGATTCGTATCGTCTCCTATAATGCGGTAGCTGATCAGGAACTCCCGATCTACGAGTCAGTACGCAACAATAATTTTGAACCTATCCTATACGGTTTTGATATCAAAGCTACGGGTAAAGACTCTACGGCTTATTTGATTGATGTTACCAATCTATTCACCAAAGATGTCAAAGCAATCAGTGGACTGAGTTCTGGTAATCGTCGGGATTATAAGGTTAGCCGCCTGGACGGAAATCTGACCATGATCGATACGGTCCGCTCCTATCCGATCAACATTGAAGTAAAACACACGCTGACTTACAATGCCTCCGAGCCCCCCTCGAATCAACAATCGGGTAATCTGACCCTACAGATGAATCAATCCATGATTCTGCTGCCCGAAGATCCGATGATGCCACGTCTGCACGACGAGCGGGTTGGTTGGTTTACGGTTAGTCAGTACGATTACGGCTCCGACAAATTAAAATCAGATCAAAAAACCTACATTCGTCGCTGGCGACTGGAGCCTAAAGACCCGGCAGCTTATGCCCGTGGAGAACTAGTGGAGCCCATCAAGCCCATCGTTTATTACCTGGATCCCGCCACGCCGGAGAAGTTCCGCCCCTATTTCAAACAGGGAATCGAAGACTGGAACACCGCCTTTGAAGCTGCCGGATTTAAAAATGCCATTATTGCTAAAGACCCACCCAGCGCGGAAGAAGATCCGGAATTCAGCCCGGAAGATGCGCGCTACTCGGTAGTCAGATACGTAGCCAGTACCACGCGGAATGCCGTCGGCCCGTCGGTCAGCGATCCTCGCACGGGTGAGATTTTGGAAAGTGATATTATCTGGTATCACAACCATTTACGCTCGTATCGCAACCGGTATTTGCTCGAAACCGGTGCCGCCAATCCCAAAGCCCGTACCCTCGACACTCCCGAAGAAGAGATCGGTGAAATGATGCGCCGGGTAATTTCCCATGAAGTTGGACATGCCCTGGGATTACCCCACAACATGAAAGCCAGTGCTGCTTATCCGGTGGACTCTTTGCGCTCGGGTAGCTTTACGCAAAAATATGGTATTGCCACCACCATTATGGATTATGCCCGCTACAATTACGTGGCACAACCCGGTGATGAAAACATTCGCTTTATTCGTCAAGTTGGTCCTTACGATCTTTACGCTATCGAATGGGGTTACCGTTACCTTCCTGAAATAGGTGCAGCAGAAGACGAAAAAGCTACTCTCAACGAATGGATTAAAGCCCACGAAGGTGATCCAATGTATATGTTTGGCTCGGGCCGCGGCGGTATTGATCCTACTTCCCAAACGGAATGCGTCGGCGATGACAATATGCAGGCCAGTGCCTATGGTATAGCCAACCTCAAAAAGGTAGTTCCCAATTTGATTGACTGGACTACCCAGCCGGGGGAGGCTTACGAAGAGCTGGAAGAACTGTACGGCGAATTACTAGGGGTCTGGCGTCGCTATATTAACCATACCATTCCGAACATTGGTGGGGTATACGAAACCCTCAGCACCGCCGATCAGGGCGCCGTCTACGAACGAGTGCCAAAATCGGAGCAACAAAAAGCGATGCGCTTTTTGCATAAGCACGCCTTCCAAACCCCTTATTGGCTAATGGATAAGGACATTCTGGAGCGGATTCAATATGCTGGTGCCGTCGATCGCCTGCGGTCTTACCAGGTAAGTTACCTTAACAATGTATTGGATATGGGACGTCTACAGCGACTCATTGAAGCGGAAGTGTTTGACGGTAACCAGGCTTATACTTTACAGCAAATGCTGGAAGAGTTAAGAAAGGGGCTCTGGACCGAGGCCTACACCAGACAAACCATTGACATTGGACGGCGTAATTTACAGCGGGCCTACCTCGAGCGAATGGCCCATCTAATGACCGAGGAGCAGTCGTCCATTCCGTCTCAATACCGGGCTTACGTAGTTCGCACGAATGTCGACGTGAGTACTTCAGATATTCGTCCCCTGGTAAAAATGGAGCTAAAAACCCTGAAAAAAGACCTGGAAAAAGCGGCTAAAAGAGCCGACGACACCCTTACGGAAGCTCACCTGAAAGACTGTGTAGATCGTATCCAGGCAATCCTGGGTGAAGAGGGTTAACCGCGGCCCATTTTTTTTTCACTTTTCGACCATCGGCGTTTAGCGACGTAAACCCTACGTTGATACCACTTAGTCCTTCGTTCACCTTAGATTAGCCCCTTCTAACAAAACGGGACTGATTTTCGGCAGTGGGAAATGTAAACAAAGTGCTTACATTTACATTATATAAATGCACTTTGTTTGATACCAAAGTTAACTAAAAATCCATTATCCAAACGCTTTGAATTTCCGTATGAAAAATATCTGTTTCTTATTCTTACTATTCCTCTGCATCGGCACAAGCACGGTTGCTCAATCCACTAATAATACTGAAACTTTAAAGGTATTTCTTGACTGTAGAGGCGGGGCAGATTGTGATCTGAATTTCTTTAGAACAAAAGTGCCTTACGTAGATTACGTACGGGATCAGGGCTTGGCAGATATTCACGTTTTAGTGAATACGATCAGTACCGCCAACGGAGGTCGGAAGTATACGATGCAGTATATCGAAATGGATAGCTATTCGGAAGCTCCTTCGCAGGAAATTCTGTTTGACACTCCACCTAATGCTACGATTGATGAACTGCGCAACCAATTCATCAATAAATTTGCGATGGGTTTGGTACCTTACCTGATCAATACCCCGGCAAGTGATAAAATTATCATCTCCACTTCGATGACCTTCGAAGAAAATGCCAAAGAAGACCAGGAAAAACAAGCCGAATTTGATCCCTGGAATTACTGGGTATTCGAAGCGGGGTTTGATGTGGAAGCCAACTTCGAGGCCGCACGGACGCAAACTGAACTGCGGACAGACCTGGACGTTACACGTGTGACTGATGATTTACGTTTCGGTAATTTTATTTATTATCGAAGTGATAATCAGACTTTTAAGCAAGACGAAGGAGACATTGTCAGACGCCTAAAGCGCTACGGTTTCTTCAGCCGTGCCGTCTTTAGTATTGACGATCACTGGTCAGCGGGAGTCAGAGCCAATGCCCGGCATGATAATTTCAGAAACATTGACCTGAGTTACGGAGCTGGTCCGGCCGTAGAGTTTAGTATTTTTCCTTATCAGGAGGCGATTTATCGGGAATTCACCATCGCTTACTCAACTGGTTTTGATAATCGGAGATACCTGGAAGAGACGATCTACCAGGAAACAGAAGAGTTACTTTTTGATCAAAGTCTGGAAGTCGCTTTACGCTTGAGAAAACCCTGGGGAAGTATCTTTACGCGCTTGCAGGGAAGAGCTTTCTTTCACGATTTTTCCAAGAATAGTGTAGAACTTAACAACAACATCAATGTACGAATCATACAGGGATTAGCCGTTCGCTTTCGGACAAATTTTGAGTTCATTAATGATCAACTTTCCTTACCCCTGGGAGAGGTTAGCCTGGAAGACTTATTATTATCACAGCGGCAGTTGGCCACCAATTACGATTTTTCTTTTTCCGTAGGCATTAACTACACCTTCGGATCCATTTATAACAATATCATCAATACCAGACTTTAAACGCAAATTTACTTTAAACAAGTTGTCAAAGGCTATCCTATTTACCTATGGGATGGCCTTTTTTCTTTTTTGCTTTTCCAGAAGGCCGCCAGGGTAGAACCGGAAATATTCATCGGCGGTCCAAAACCGCCGGAGCCAGTCCCATGGTCGATACCCTTCCCATCTCCAGAGCGATCCCACTGGCCAGACCCGAATTCTGCATACCTACTTCAAAGGCGACTGTACGGCAGCTTTCCTTATCCAGTCGGGCCAGGCGGCTCAGGCTATAGCCCAAAAAGTAGCCCACCAAAGGCATGATCGAAAACTGACAAAGGACACCGATCAAAACGCCAGCCGGTATTTTGAATACCCCGTAGAAGTCCCGGATGGACATGGTCATCCCCATACCCAACATAATTAGCATAAGTAAGGGAACGATAAGCCGTCGGGTATCAAAGTTCCCCACCCGCAGTAGAAGGTCTGGATACCACAGGGCAAACAAGGTCAGCAGGATAACCGCCAGCGTAAAAACTAAATTCCGAAAAAGGGGCCGCATATTAGGCAATATTTGTATTTTGTTGATCAACCAACGCTAAAAATCATTTTCATGTCCCAAAATAGTAAAACCGCTACGAAAGCACCAAGACTTTATTCAGGCCTGAGCAGCTTATTACTATTGCTACTTCTTTTCACTTTTGCCGAAAGGCTATCTGCCCAGAATCTTTTACAAGCCTCTACCGAACTATCAGAACTGCTGCGCTCAGATGCTTTTGTGCCTAAACTACGAATTTCTACAGATCAGTTCACCCTGCAACTAGACGGAACCGAAGTCGAGATAAACGATCCCAGTCAAATCAGCCTGGACAACCTCGGGATTTATACCCTCACCTTTACGCAGCCTCCCACTCGGGAAGCGCATATTGTACTACTCAAGTTGGGAAACACACTGGATACCATCCGCAGCACTCGCTCTATTCAAATTTTCAATCAGGCCGGCTACCTCAACTGGGAGTCCCTGGGGGCGAGCTACAACTTAAGCCCCGGGCAAGCTAGCCAGTTGACTTGTACTGGTTGTAGCACCCAGGAAGAAACGATTCAGGGCAAGATGATCAAGACCATACGAGCGGAGGGAAACCAACGTTTAACTTTTGACTCTATCACCGTAGCGCCCTTCGAAAGACTCATCCTACAAACTGGGGGCGAAAACACCATCGCTCAGGTGCGGGGAGGACGTAATCAAATCACGAAACCTACCCAGCGGCTATTAGAAATGTGGTACCAGTACATCGCGTATCAGGATCCCAACTGGCAACAAATCAGCCTGGCAGAATTGCGTAGTGATTTGGCCAGCAATCCATTTCTACCCGACGAGATCATCCAACTCATTCCCAACTCCCCTATTCAGGCCAGTACTTATTTACCGCCCCAAAAACAACCCAAACTCTCCAATTGGCAAGAACGATTATACCGAAATAAATCTCCCATTGAAGTATCGCTCCAACCCAAGTTGCAATACGAAAAACTGGAAAGCCCCGCGCTGCCGGCCAATCAGGTGGCCAGCCAGCAAGCCCAGGATGTTTATGCTGCCGACGAGCGCCTGGGCTTTAGCCTCAGTCAGGAACGCCTCCTGCGTGGCCTGGCCTCTTTTATTGAAGAGCGGGCGCAGGAAGAGCTCAACGTCGCTTTCCTGGGCCGGATGCAGCGCCGGCTGCAAAAAGATAGCCTCCTGCTTACCCTCTTCCCCAATACCGCCCAGCTTTTTGAGCAGTTTGAACTGGATAACTATCGCTTTATCATGGATAATGCCAAGACCGTCTTCACCAGCGACTTGTCTAATCTCGGTCTAAACGTTTATCAGGTATTTGAACTGGAAGAACTCAAGGATGATTTCAAGTATTCTTCCGAATTGTACTTTGCAGCCCTGGTGCTCAAGATGATTAATATGGTCTATCTGGACGTACCTACAGATACCATCCTGATCAATAGCTACCTGGCCCTGGAAAATCAGGCAGATATTCTCTCCTTGCAGTTGCGTAAAAATACGGCCGCAGCACTCGCTCAGGACAGTAGCCTGCAACAGGACATTATCACTACCTATCAAGCCTACACCAATAGCCTGAGCCAGGGCGTATCCGCCCTAAATACACAAATCAGTACGCTGAGTAGTATCATCACCGACCTTCGCGAAAACGTTCCTTATACCCACCCACTCTACCAACAAGTCTGGGCAAGTAGCGATGAGTTGAACAATCTAAGGGGACAGCTGCGCTCCTGGCAGCAAAACTTCCGGGAAAAAAGTATTTTGCTCGAAAACCAGCTGCGCGGCGTGCCTTCCGCAGATTACATTCTATCGAACAGCCAGCTCACCGCATATAATCGGTTTTTTCCGGATAATGCGGAGGCCCCCATCGAACGTATCAGCAAAGGACTTGGTGCTTTAGATCAACAATTAAGGAGTCTGGAGGTGCAGCAAGTAAGGGATTGGAATAGCAATGCCCAGTATTTGGGACAGACTATCCTGGAACTACAAAGCAAATGGCTTCTCATACAAAATGCCCGCCTGCCTGAACGGGCACAGCGAATCTTTTTAGCTTACCAAAGCCTGGAACGGGCCTTACAAGCCGAGATCGGCTGGTGGGCCGCTGGTCCGGAGCGCCAACGCCCCTTACTCGCACTCCAATTTTTAGAAAACTCGCTTCAGCAAGACTCTATCGTGGGTCTAAAATACCAAAACTTGCAGCAATTCCTGCTAGGGGACAAAACCAATTTCAACCTTTTAAAAAATGATCTTCCGCCACTGGAAGAGGCCTTAAAAAATACTTACTGGCCTTTATTGAAAAAAAACGTCAGCGAACTAAAAGCTGGTAAAGACACTTTATTCGCTCCCGCCATCCAGCAGAATGCAGCCACCTTCCGCCGGGCATTACCGGGCTTCAGATCGCTTTTTGAGCAGAAGGAAAACACGGAGGATATCGATCTTTTAGAGAACTACCTCGATAGCTTACAAGGCTACTTTCTTTCTCTACCCACCGCGGCTATCCCCGGAGGGCAAGAGAAAGCTTTTCGCAATCCTTATCTTCCTATTCTCGATAGTTTGATTCGTTTGAGCCAATTTGAACAGCGGGAACTTCGGGAAAAGTTTGCCAGCATAGAAGCTGGGCTGGATAGCCTGGGCCAACCCGTCACCAGGGCCGCGATTATCCGCAGTGGTTTACAGCAAAAAATCTTGGATTTCCAGGCCACGCAGCCCGATTCGGTTTTACTGAAAAGCGGAAATCGTATTCGCGGTCTGTCCAAAGTATTTGCCGTGGGTAACCATCTGGTACAGGCCCTGCGCAGCGAATCAATCCAAATCCAGCAAAGAACCGTACAGGATACTTTCCGGATTCGGAATACGTATCAGGTGGGCAGTACTCAGCAATCCCGGACCACCGTATCGGATAGCTTGTCTATTCAAGCCCTTAGCCAAAGGGATACGATTCAGCAAAAGTGGCTGAGTTTTGACCAACTCGAGGCCACCTTTAAAAAGGATTCCCTAAGTCGAGCCCTGTTCTTTGGTTTACTGTTTGAGGATATCCGACATATTCCGGACTTACAGATGGGACTGAAGGGTAATCGCCTGCAGGCGGATAATATCGCTAATCTCAGTATTTCTATTTTGCGGGGAATAGAACAGTTGAAAACACTCGAAAATAAGCGATATGACCTGAAGGCAAAGGGCGAAAAATTAAGCCTAACGGATTATTCCTCGCTCATTTTCCAAACGCTATCCATTGTTGAACAGAGCTTTGGTCTATTTAAAGAGCAGCGTTCCTCTACCGGTCAGTCCAGCTTACTACAAAGTGGGCAGCAAATACTGGGGCAGTCCAATCAACTCTACCAAAACCTGGTCAACAAGCAATATAACATGGCCATTGCCAACCTGGCCGCCATGGTACAATCGATCGTTGTGGAACAGCAAAGTAAGCAAATGGACAAAACGGCCGATCAGTTTAAGAGTAAGCTCCTGACCTACGGTAGTTTTATGGCTGCGGTGGCCACGGCCCAAACGCCAGATCAGGTAAAAACGGCACTGGAACTGGCTTCGGTTGAGGTAGGCTACTCCCGGGTAAAACGGGTCAACGACTGGAATATCGCCCTAAATGCCTACCTCGGTGTTGGGGCTGGCTTCGAACGCAGCGCAACGACGAATTCGGGCTTCCAGGTCAACCTCGCTACCCCCATCGGCTTATCGGTCAGTAAAAGTATTGGCCGTGGTCATTCCCTGAGTGTTTTTGGTAGTCTGCTGGACCTGGGGCCAATTGTCACCTATGATTTTAATACAAAAAGTACGGCAACGGAACCAGATCTGGGTTTTGAGGACTTCGTTGCGCCGGGCGCTTTCTTATTCTGGAACATTGCCAATTCGCCCTTTACGACCGGCTTTGGAGTGCAGCGTACCTCCCAGATACGGGTCATTGGTGATAATCCTGATCCACAGCGTACCACCCGCATTTTTGGAGCTTTCTTGATTGATATACCCATCTTTAACCTCTACACTAAAAAGAACTAAGGATTATGCTACAGACAGCCATTCACGCTTTGCGTCCTTTTTCTACCTTGATCTTAACGGAGCAATACAGTGATGATCAGGTATTGCAGTTTGTAAAAAAGAATAGTGGTCGGGTATTCCTTCTACCCCGTGCTCCTTTTAATACCGCCGATAAGCTGGAGCCACTGACCAAGGCCGGCGCCCATCTACTGATCCGAAAAAGTGACATCAGCAGGCAACTCATTACCGCCGAGCAGCGCGACACCTGGGTAAATGCTTTTAAAGATCAGGTCTTTCTGCAGGGCTACAGTTCTTTTAGCGCTAAACGATTTTTGCAAAAGGGCGCTTCTATTCTGATCGATGGTGAAGAACCCAGCGGTGGTATGCCCGCCTTAAGCGTGCGGGATCTCTGTCAGCAATTACAGGCCCGATCCAAACTTAAGGTCAGTTATTTTAACTTAAGCCAGGCCCTGGTACTCGATATGCTGCGCAATCGCATCAAACTCGTTTTTTCCTGCCCACCAGATATTCCCTGTGAGCGAGCCTTACTGGATAAATGCCTCCGTCTTGGCGTCTCCAATCTGGTAGTGGCCGCTTCCAGTTACGGTAGTGACGAATTGAGTGACTGCATGAGTAAAAATGCTACGGTTGTTATCACCGGCCAGGATAAGATTCCCATCGATATCATTAAGAGCCTGGCCTTCAATCTAGCTGCTGAGCCCATTCCCGCCAGGCGTTTACTTAAGGTGTTTCCAGATGAAGGCCTGCAACTACACCTCATCGAATTACGTCAATTACGGGATGATCAGAAAATTGAACTCCTGGAAGATAACGACTGGTATTTCAATACGGCTGCTGGCCCCATCGCCTAAACTACACTGAATATGTCATTATTGAGTGCGCTGCAAAGACAAAAAGAGATCTACACCGCGGGGTTTAGTGGCAGACGCCCCCTTGTACCCACGGATGCGGCTACACTGGCCCAAAAAGCCGAAGAGTACTGCTCAAAGAAGGCCTACGCGTATATCGCCGGGGGCGCAGGGGCGCAAGATACCATAGACAATAACCGCCAGGGACTACGGCGGTGGTCGATTGTACCCCAAATGCTGCGGGATGTCTCCGAAAGAGACCTCAGTATAACCTTACTGGGTAGAAAGCTTCCCAGTCCGCTACTGGCAGCACCGATTGGTGTGCTGGACCTGGTTCATCCCGAGGGAGATTTGGCGGTCGCCCGTGCCTGTTCCCGTCTGGGGGTACCCATGATTTATTCCAACCAGGCTTCGTTTGCCATGGAAGACTGTGCTGCTGAAATGGGAGAGAGTCCGCGTTGGTTTCAACTTTACTGGAGTAAGTCGGATGCGCTGGTCCAGAGTTTCTTAAGGCGTGCCGAGCAATGTGGTTGCGAAGCCATTGTCGTCACCCTTGACACCACCATGCTGGGCTGGCGGCCGCGCGACCTCAACCTGGGCTATCTGCCCTTCTCCTACGCCAGTGGCATTGGGCAGTACGTCTCCGATCCCATTTTTGTGGAGCTGGTGGGTGACCCCAAGACGGCCGCACAGGTAGAAACCGAAGGCGGCTTTAGCTTCACCAAATTATTCAATTTCATTCGGCTGGTTCGCAATTACAAAGGAGGGGGCAGCTTTACGCAAAAGTTTCGCAGCAAGTTACCCGTAACGGCCGTTCGGAAGTTCACCGATATTTACTCCCGACCTTCCATTAGCTGGCAGGATTTGGGCTGGTTGCGAAAGCAGACCCAATTACCCATTCTACTAAAAGGTATTTTACAGGCTGGCGACGCCCAAAAGGCTCTGGACCATGGCGTCAACGGTATTATTGTATCCAACCACGGCGGTCGGCAAATTGGCGGTGCCATTGCGGCCATCGATGCGCTGCCCGATATCGTTCAGGTCATCAACGGGCAAATACCCGTACTGATGGACAGCGGCATTCGGGATGGTGCCGATGTATTCAAGGCACTAGCGCTGGGTGCCGAGGCGGTTTGCCTGGGTCGTCCCTACGTCTACGGCCTGGCCATCGACGGTCAATTGGGGGTAGAAGCCGTATTCCGCAATATCATAGCCGAATTCGAATTGACGATGGGTCTGTCCGGCTGTAGTCGGGTAGCCGATATTTCGCACGACCTGCTCAAAAGAACCCAATATTATGGATAAGAGCCCAAAATCAAAACTCAAAAGCTGGCTGGATCAATTAGAACAAGAAAGCTGGCAGCTAGAGTTGATTATTTCTGGTTTTGCTATTTTCCTGCTCATTGGCCTCAACGATCCGACCAATCAGTTGATTGAGCGTTCGATTAGAATCAGCATTTCCTCAACGCGTTTTGCCAGTATTTTCCTGGGTGCCGCCATTGTGAAAGCGGTATGGTTCGTTACCCTGCTCAATTTGGTTATCCACCTGACCCTACGCTGTCTATGGATCAGCACCGTTGGCTTACGTTACGTTTCCAAAGATATTGAACTGGATCAACTTAGACTGGCACCCCGCTTTGATGCATTTTTGCGCAAGCGGCTACAGTCTTTTGATGACTACATCGAGCGACTGGAAAAGATTTGTAGTACGATATTTGCCTTTACCTTTTTGCTCCTTTTTGTTATTCTGTCCATTGGCCTCTTTTTAACTTTCAATACCCTTTTCTCAAATCTAATCCGTAGTATTGAAAGTGACCTGGTGAGCAATAATATATTGAAGCCGATACAAGGGATCCTCCTGTGCTTTGCCCTGCTCTATTTTATTGACTTTGTTAGCCTGGGGGCGATCAAGGGTATTAAGTGGCTCTCTAAGGTCTATTATCCCTTTTATCGCTTTATGGGTTGGATTACCCTGGCTCCTTTATACCGTCCTCTGTACTATAATTTAATAGACAACCGATTTGGTCGGCGGGTCGGCTTATTAATTATCCCCTATGTACTAATGGCGATGTTGGGTTCCTCATTGGTGCTGGAGCACGGCCGTTTTTTTCCGCCTCAGGACGATCCCAATCAATTTAACCGCCTCTACTATGGAGACGAGATGGCAGAGGTAACCCGAGTTAACACTACGCAGTTTACCAGTCCCATGATTCCGTCTAAATACGTGGAAAGTGATTATTTGGAAGTTTTCTTACCCTACAACGGTGCCTTTGATAATTCCGCTTTACAAGAAGTTTGTCCGGATTTGAAAGCGCCCAAAAAAGAAAGAATCTTATTAAGGGGTGTCATTAATGCTGATTTATCTGATCCCATTCAATACCAATCAGATTCCTTATTACAGTGTTTTGCTGATTTACATCGCATTAGTATTGGGGACAGTCTGATTCTGCATCCAGATCTTATGTTTTACGAGCATCCGATCAAAAAGATTCCTGGCTTATTAGGTATCATAGATATCTCTACGCTGGAACGGGGTCGGCACGAACTGCGGATACAAAAATATGGGATGCGAATCGAACGTCAGGAATTAGATAACCGCTGGCGGAAGCCCGCTATCATTCCCTTTTGGAAAACGGAGTCATGATCAGGAAACTACCGAAAGTTCGCTGGGCTCCGGACTCCGTAGGGCTTTTCTAAAAAGGAAAATAAATGCCCAAATACTGGCTATTGAAAACACCCCTACCCCGATGACGACGGGCATCGGGAAAGTCTGCATAAAATATAGTCCCAGGGGAATCGATAGTAGGCGCAGTAACTCCAGGCCAGCTAACCAGCGGTTTTTACTTTCAAAAAGAAAACCAAACATCAAGGTGGTGAGTACGATCCAGACGGCATACACCGCTTTGGTGGTCGGATCAAAGTCCCCATTCTTAAAGAAATACAGCGCGTATAATCCCAGCGCTAAGAGAAACTGGATAAAAATATACAGATTCATTTGCAGGGTCGTCCGGCGATTGTACTTCTGGTAGCGCTCACTAACCAGCCCGGGTTCGTCAGAGCCCCCTAAATAATCGGGTAACCAGCCCGGCGGTTTAAACAAAATCCGAAAACCGTCCTTAAGCGTTTTCGCTTTACGCACCTGAGAGAACAGGGTGATGTAGTGGGCAAAATTGGCATATACCGGATTCCAGCTATTCAGCGGCTTGGTCGTACCGTAATTGGGCCGTTCTTCTTCTTGTTGAAAAGTACCAAAAAGACGATCCCAAATGATAAAGACCCCGGCGTAATTTTTGTCCAGGTACTTAGGATCTCGACCGTGGTGTACACGGTGGTGCGAGGGTGTATTCATAATCACTTCAAACCAACGTGGCATTTTACCAATGTGCTCGGTATGTATCCAAAACTGGTATAAGAGATTAATCCCCCCGGCCAATAAAAAGTGATTCGGGTGGAAGCCCATTAAGGCCATGGGCAAATAAACAGGAATGCCCCAGATAAAGGCCGTGGAGCTTTGCCGTAGCGCAACCGACAGGTTATAGTCCTCACTTTGGTGGTGCACGGAATGTCCTCCCCAGAAGAGACTGATCTCATGTGCCAGACGGTGTTCCCAGTAATAACACAAATCCCAGATAATAAAGGCAGCAATAAATACGGGCCAGGTCTGTTCCAGCTCAATAATTGCTGCGTATTCGTACATAAGGACGTAAAGTCCCACCTTTACTACGTAAAGGAATGTGCCACTGAGTTGCTGTAGAACTCCCGTACTGATATTCGTAATGGCATCATTCAGGCGATAGGTCTTACGATTGGTAATCGACTCGTAAACCAACTCCACTGCCATCAGCATAAAGTACATCGGTATTGCGATAATAACCGGACTTAAATCCATAGTATTTTCTTTTGCGAAAGATCACCTAAAGATAAGCAAAACGCGTAAAATCGGCCAGCTCTACCCCGCGACAAAACGATAGCCCACCCCTTTTAAGGTAATGATCTGTATGTCAGGATCTTGTTTAAAGTAGCCCCGTAACTTGGTCACGTAAACGTCCAGGTTACGCGAATTGAAAAAAGAATCATCGCCCCAAATTGTCTTTAGTATATGCTTTCGCTCCACGATTTCTTGTGGTTTCTCCAGAAAAATCCGCAATAGCTCTGCTTCGCGATGGGACAGCTTTTCTACCTTTCCCTTTAGGGACAATTCATATTTGACCGGATCATATTGGTACTGCCCGATGGTAATTGCATTACCATTAGACTTCTGGTTTCTATTAGTTGAGCTGCCGGTCAGTTCGAGTAAATTATCTATCCGGACAATTAATTCTTCCATACTGAAAGGCTTGCGCATGTAATCGTTCCCTCCCATTTTAAAGCCTTTCAAGACATCTTCGGTTTGGTTTTTTGCCGTAAGGAAAATAATGGGCATTTGCGGATCGAGTGCTTTTATCTCTTTACCGACACTTAATCCATCCTTCGTAGGCAGCATAATATCCAGCACACAAATATCGGGCTGGAAGGATTGAAAAGTTTCCAGCGCATCGATGCCATCCGTCAGCATACGAACCAGAAACTGTCTACTTTCCAACGATTCTTTAACTATTTTACCCAAAAAAGGCTCATCCTCAATGTATAAGATTTTGGCTTTTTTACTCATGAAAAGGAGGGTTTAGACTTAGGGAATTGGAGGGAAAAGGTACTGCCTTGCTTTTCTTTACTGTGTAGTTTGAGCTTAGCGCCCATTTTCTCGACAATGGTCGCTACGTAGCTCAGCCCCAGGCCATGACCTTTTACACGGTGTAAATCACCGCTGGGCACCCGGAAAAACTTTTCAAAAACCTTTTGCTGATACTGATCCGGAATACCAATGCCATTATCCGCAATATCCATCAGGATGACCTCTCCTTTTTCTTTTACCGAAAGGTGAATACGCACGGGCGATTCATTATATTTTACGGCATTGTCCAACAGATTGTAAACCACGCTGGTGGTATGGACCCGGTCAGCCCGGATGATGAATTGCTCACCGGTAGATTCATACACCACCTCGGCTCCTGCCTGCTCCAGCTGCAATTCCAGGGTTTTCAGTATTTCACCAATGAGTTGATCCAAATCAAAGGCTTCCCAATGCAACTGTAACGATTTCTGTTCGAACAGCGCCATTTTTAGTACTTTATCCACCAGCAAGCCCAGCCGGTTGAGCTCCGCTTTTGACATGCGTAAGTATTCTTCCGTCTTGGCCTGGTCTTTGATCACATCAAAATTACTAATGGCCTCCAGAGCTACCCCAACGGAAGTAATCGGGGTTTGAAGCTCATGGGTCACATTACTGATAAACTGATTTTTCATCTCTGTGAGCTTTTGTTGGCGCTTTAAACTTAGGTAAGTCAGGATAAAAGCTGCGGCCGTAAGTAAAGTCAGCATCAGAGAAAAGAAAAAAGAGGGCAGTTGCTTGCGCAGTAAGTAAGGCCCCGGTTGTGTAATATGAGCCTGGTAAGTAGAGTGAAAAGGGATATCTCCCCGGGCGGGGCGGGTCAGAAAGCCCTGGTCAATGTCGATCTCTTCGTTACGATCCTTCCTAAACACCCTAAAGGCCAATTGAATACCGGCTTCATCCAGTTTACTTTGGAAGCTTTGCTCAATATCTGCCAGGCGTAAGGAATCCTCTCCGAAACTGAGAAAGTTGAAATCTTCTTTGTCTAAGCCTTTTAGTGTAAAAGCTAAAGAACGAATAATGCGCCGCTCCACATCCCAGGATTTATGCTCATCCCTTGTATCCACCACTTTAAATTCTACCCGATCCATGGTATCTCTGGTGCGAGGTATACTGAAACTATCTTTTTTAGGATAATACGTTCTTTCTTGCTTCCCTTTATCGCGCCAGCGAATATCCGGGTACAGGTCAATACCCTGCACACTATCGGGCAATTGCGCCATGATGGGTTGTAGGATCAGGCGATTGATCAGACTATCCTGTTGATCAAATACGCTCTCCACAAAAAGACGATCCAGGGTCTCGTCCAATTGCCATTCCTGCTTTTTATAATTTTGCTGTAGCCACAGACCTTCCAGCGCCAATAAGAGGGCCATACTGGAAGACATCAGTAGCAGTAGCAAGAAATTCTTATTCTTTAGTGGCATATAATTACATTTTGCCCAAGTCTGTAATGGTACAAAAATAAAGCCCTTACAAATAGTAAGTTCTACTGCTTAACTTTAATTAACCAAAATTCCATATCTTTTAACCTGTTTTCGGCGTTATAAGCCTAAATTTGAACTCAGAAAAACGATAATCCAGCAATATGAAGTTTACGCCACTCTTTTTCCTTCTTTTTTTCAGCCTTACGGGTTTTGCTCAGCAAAACCAGGGTACCATTGTTTACGAACAGACCATTGATGTACATCGCCAGCTAACGGGCGAGCGGGAACGCTTCAAGCAGTGGGCTCCCAAGACCATCACCAATAAGTACCAATTGAAATTCACCGAGGAGGAATCCATGTTCTCTACCTACTACAACGAAGAAGAAGACCCTGGTCCTGGCCGCGGTCGTCGCTGGGGTAGTTTCTTTGGCGGTAGCGCAGGGGATATGTATCGCAACTTTGAACAGATGCGCTTTGTCAACAGTCGGGAATTTGAAGGGAAACGCTATTTGATCAAAGGAGACATTGAGCAGACCCCCTGGAAAGTCACTGGCGTCACGCGGGATATTGGTGGCTACCCCTGTATGCAGGCTATCTATGACGATACGCTGGAGCAAAGGGCCCTGACCGCCTGGTTTACGCCCTCCATTCCGGTATCCGCTGGCCCCGGTATTTATGGTCAATTACCCGGGCTGATCATGGCCCTGGATATCAATAACGGCGAGACGGTTTTTCGTCCCGTAACGATCAGTTTTGAAGTTCCGGAAGAAAAGGATCTGGAAGAACCCAAAAGAGGGAAAGATATTACTAATGAAGAATTTGAGAAAATGCAACGGGAACGAATTGAAGAAATGCGAGAACAAAGAAGCCAGCAAGGCGGCGGGCGCCCTGGTGGTGGTGATTAACGGTTATTTCCGTGTTCTCTTCCTTTGATCGCCCCGGATTGATAGGCTTGATTCAGCTCTTTTATCCGCTGCTGCTCCTGTTCTGTTCGGTCTTCGGGGCGATCAGCTAATGCGTTTAAATTAGGCTGTCCCGCATCTACCCAGGAAGTAAACCAAATACTACCAACGGCGTGAATCGCCGCACGCATCCTGGCCTCTACCATCCCATTCATACGTTCCTGGTAGGCTGCAGCGTATTCCTTACACTGGGTCCGGATCGTTCGCCCTAACCGTTGTTCGTAGCAATACTGCTGGTCTTCGGGAAAAACACGACTTAGGTCCTTCTCTATCCATAAGACGCTGTCCAGTAGCTGGTGACTGTTCAAAACCACTTCCCAGAAATAAGACCTGGGCCTTGCGACGTACTCGGCCGGCCCCACAAAATAATCGTATTGTTCGTCGGCAAACAACTCGGGGATTCGACTTTCCCAAAAAGCGTGTATTCCCAGCTGATCCGTTAGTTGACCATTGTAGTTCTCTGTGGTATGCAAGGGTACGTGCGCATCGGCAATGTAGTGCCCGATTTCTGCAGATAATCGAAGAATAGCACCTTCATCACGGGCTAAGAAAGCCCTGGTCAGGCGCCGTTTCATGCTTAAGAGGTGATAAGGAACAATACCGTATTCGCTAAAGTGATCTACGGCGTAAACGGCCTGGCAGTCCAAAGGACGCCCCAGCAAATTACTCAGTGTATCACAATCGATACGCCATTCCTCCTCGTAGTATTGCGGTAAGACATAGGATCGGAAGAACGTTTTATATTCCGGACTGTTGCTAATCTTCACCTCCGTCGTATCACCGGAAGTAGTCACCAGATGAATACTGGTGTATTTGATTAAGGCATCATCCCAGTCGCGAGGTACCGCTTCAAATGGGTAAGTCCCCCAGTGGTCAATATCGATAAAATGACGGGGTGCTTCGTGTTTAGTGGCGTAGCGCCGCTTATCCGGATCCACGGCATGCTCCGTTATATATTCGATGTGTTGCTTATAAAAACCCATCATTTCGGGAGGCAGGGTAAAAACAGCCAGTCGGTTAATGCGGCGATGCCCCCAGAAACCCCATAGTTCCCCACTCGAAGGCAGCCACGAAAAAGTGGTGCCGGCTAAAAAAATTAATAGTCCAAATACCCTTGTCATCTGTTTAATAAAAAGATTGATACGACCATAAGATGTCTTTCATCAGTCGATGCTGTGCCAGTAAGAAATCCTCCCCGTTGATATCTACGAAATACCTTTCTACCTGAGTTGGTGCATTAACTTCGTACTGGTTCAATTTGGCATCGTAGACCACATTATCCGGAAAGATAGGGAATAATCGCACGACCTGCTCTTCGGCATTTTTCTTTTTTAGACGGATGGTACAGAAAGGAACCAATTGCCGGATCGAGTCCCGCCCCGGATGATCATTTCGGAAAGTCTCTGCCCCCAACTGTTCGAAACCATCCAGAAAGGCAATTATCCGGTCGGAAGAAGCTACATCCTCTATTTTATCCTGCAGCGAGTAAAAGGGTGCTACACGAAAGCCGGCCCCTTCCGACTCCAGGCGAAAAGAATGCTGCCGCTGTTTGGGATATTCGAGACTCAGGCTTTCTATCTCCTTTTCCCTTACGGAAAAAATAGATCGATCCCGCCAGTCATCCCCTTTTAGGTTGTACCGAAAACGCAAATTGCCTTCCCAACCGGGAATATGGGTGACGTAGGGCTGCTCTGCCCCCTCCAATATGGCGTAAGTACCCCGTTCATCGGCCGGACTTCCCCCAATGTAATACACCTTCTCTGGGCTATCCGAATCGCCATAGATTTCCACTTTGATACCCCGGGTAGCCAGATCACTTAACATATTAGGCACCGCAGCATCGGCGGGCTTATACATCATCTGAATATCGGTAAGTGCTCGCAGGAGATTTTCCATGGCATTGGGCCGCGCTTTATATTTTCCGTTATAAATCCAGTCTTTCCCACGGCGCTCCAGGGTGGTCGTAGAACCATCTATTCGGTTGGCTAAAAATATTTTTTTTATCTCCTGATCGGCTACCGCAAATTGCCGGTCCGAACCAATCAGTGATCCTTGCTCCACCGGACGTTTTTGCAAATAGACAATGGTCAGAATAGCTAGCAAAAGAAAAATGCCCGCTAGTATTAGTAATCTTTTCATTATTCTTTTTTTATTTCTTAATCAGCTCCCACCGCTTCCTAAACCTCTCCAAAGGAAGCAGGCTTTTACTGCCGACCAAACCTTCTCTTTCGTACAAAATTATAGGCCCAGCCCACCAAAAATAGAAATACCAGGGGTAATCCGATATTTAATAATTGCCAGTAGCTTTTCTCCTGCAGGGCGCGGGTCTCATCCAGCAGGCGCAGCTTTACCTCCTTTCCGCGGGCCTCCAGTAGCCCCTGGGTATCCAACAGGTATTCTATCGCATTAATGAGAAAATACTTATTGGAGAATTGGTACTTTTCAAAATCATTAAAGCCCAGGGGCATAAAGGTACCTTCTTCGTAGTTTACCTGACTGCGGGCGATATCGCCATCGGCCACCACCACCATCCGGTTCGGAACGGAACTGGTTTTAAAGGTCATGCCCATTTCGTCTAATCCCGCCAGCATTGTCTCGGTCACCCGATTTTCGTAAAGCGAAGGAAAGGTTCCTTCGATAGCAATGGCCAGTGGTTGCTCTCCTTTATTAAATTGCTCGCGGGGTAATTCCCTTTGCAGAAAATCAAAATTCAGCCGGATCGGATTATACTGCATCCGTGTGCGGGGCGAACTGCTCAAGAGTACGGTACGTTCCAGATCCGTTTTGGTCCGGCTGGTCGTATCAATACTACTGGCAAACTTCAAATTCAGTGGATTTAGCCCCTTCACGATGGGATGATTCGAGGTGGGAATAACCGCCAGGTGGTAGGGATAACCAAATAGTTCGGTTTGGTTGGCATTCCCCAGGCGCCCCGTATTTAAGGGGATGCGGGTATGCTGTAAATCCAGTACTAAATTGGGTTGAATCCGGATACCGTAGTTAAATAAAAGATTATCCAGGTTCAACTGGTAATCGGTCGCAATGTAATCCTCCGTACCCCTTAGGCTATCCAGGTTGGCCCGCAAAGCATCAATGAGCCAAAGCACCTTACCGCCGTTCATGACGTATTGATCGATCTTGAATTTATCCCTTTCGGAAAAAGCAAATTGCGGTTTGGCTACAATAATTGCGGCGATCTCCGGATCAATTTGAACCACCTCGTTCAAATTCAGGCGATCCGTATTATAAAAAGCCCGGAGGGACTGCTCCAGATCAGCCGTTTCCAGGGGCGTCAATTCCCCGTGTCCGGTAGTAAATACCACGTTGCGGCGCCCGGGTGTCTGCAGCTTTTGGATCATATTGGCCAGTTGGTATTCCAACAGGCCAATGGAATTTTCAAGCACGGCCTCCTGGGGCATACCCGGTACCTGATTGTACAACAAATTTACCGCCGCTTCCCTTCCTTTATAGTAAAAGCGGGCGTAGGGATAGATAATTTTTAAAGATACCTCATCGGCCTGCTGTACTCGATTTTGCACCGGATAAATGCCCTGTTTGGCCAGTTCCTGCTGCACCCGCAGATCCTGCTCACTATCGCCAGCCATCGGATCCACAAAACGGTACTCCACGTAGCCCGAAATACTACGAAAATCGGATAAGGTTTGCTGAATAGATTCCCGCAAACGCTTGTAGTTAGCGGGGAGGTCTTTCCCGGCCAGCATCACTTCTATGGTTACCACTTCATCCAGATCGCGTAGTAGCTCTTTGGTGCCATCCGTCAGGGTAAAGCGTTTTTCCTCGGTCAAATCCAGACTACCGTACAGCGCCGTATTCCCAAAACGCGCATTCGCCAGGATGTTAATCAGCAGGATAATGCCCAGGAGCAGTCCAAACTGTACAATGGATTGTATATTTTGCTTCGATTTACTCATGCCTCGTCATTTGGTGGTTTGGTGGTTTGGTGGTTTGGTGGTTTGGTTAAGATTTTTTTCTTTCCAGAACGAATAAGGTCGCCAACAGGAAAATAATACCTATCGAAAGGAAATAAATCACATCCCGTGAATCCAACACACCTCTACTGATGGACTCGTAGTGAAAATCAATCCCCAACTTCTCTACCAAATCGTCTCCTTTTCCCACGAAGACGGGTAACTGACTAAAATAAAAGAATCCATAGTAAAGTAGAAAACACAAAAAGGTGGCCAGGATAAAGCCGAAGATCTGGTTTCCCGAAAGGGCGGAAGCAAAGACCCCAATACTGGTAAAGGCTGCTGCCAAAAAAAACAAGCCAATATAGGAGCCCAGGATAGCGCCGCTATCCAAATTCCCCTTGGGTGTACCCAGCTCATATACCGTATAATAATACAATAAGGTAGGCAATAAGGCAAAGACAACCAGACTGAGGCTGGCCAGGTATTTCCCCAGGACAATATCGGTATCGGTTACCGGCTTGGTTTGGAGCAGTTCAATGGTACCCTGTTGGTATTCCTCCGAAAAGGCACGCATGGTGATGGCCGGAATTAAAAAAAGAAAAATCACCGGTGCAATCCCAAAGAGTTGATCCAGGCTGGCAAAAGGATAATTCAGTAAACTAGTATCCGGAAAAACAAATAAGACCAGACCCAGGATGACCAGAAATACCGCAATGACGATATAGCCAATCAATGAACTGAAAAAACCGTTAATCTCTTTAAGGTAGATGGCAATCATAGTACACTTATGGTTTAAAAAACACTCGGTGCCGGCGATTATAGGACATTAATAAACGGAACAACTGCTCTTCGTATTCCTCCTCGCTGGCATCTAATTCACTGAGTACGGTCAATAACTGAGGATCTTTCTTCATCAGTTTACGCATGGAGGCCTGGTTAAAAGGATAAATCTGTCCGGTTTCAAAATCCATCACCTTTTCTACGAAAACGGTGACCGGACGCTTGACGGTCGCCCGGCGAAAGGGCTCTCCATTTAGGGGGTTGTAAGCCGCGATCTTATACTCTTTTTCGACGCGATTATCGTAGCTAAAATAATTGATATTCCCGGCCACACGCAATCCTGCAAAAGTGCTCAGGTCCTTATAGATACTATCTTCCGGGATGCGTAGAAAGGGCAGCCCATCAATACAGATTCCCCAGATTTCCTGCAGGGGTAAGTCCGTTTTGGTTTCTTTATTTTTGATGTATTCCACCTGGGTGACCAGGGTTTCCGGATTGGTAATGGATCGACGTACCAGATCCGACCAGACCAGATCGGGTTGATTGCGTTGAAAGGATTCGAAACTCAAATACACGCCGTCCGAAAAACGGAAGGTAGGCGTCACCTCTACCCGCTGAGCAGAAAGAACAAAGTAGGCAGCCGTTACCAAAAAACTGGTAAATAATATCTTTAGCAGATTCATATTCAATGATTTAAGACTGGGTCAATTGTTGGAAGACCTCTTCAACCGAGCGCTCTAACTGCCGCAATTCCAGTATAGTCCAGCCTTGTTTGACAATGTAGCTAAATACTTCGGGGCGGATATCCGCTTCTCCCGCTGATAACAATTCCCAACGTCGCTCAGAAAGCGGACGCGCTGCTTCAATGGCCGACAGCGCCTGCCATTGCTTAGCATCAATCGACTCCACCAATTCGAGTTGAACGACCTGATTACCACTTATCCGGTTCTGTAAGCGGGCAATCGGATCATCCGCAACGATCTTTCCCTGATTAATGATGATTACCCGGTCACAAACTGCCTGTACTTCCTGCATGATGTGCGTCGAGAAAATAACGGTTTTCTCTTTTCCCATCTTCTTAATCAAGTGCCGGATATCGATCCGCTGATTGGGGTCGAGCCCGGAGACTGGCTCGTCCAGGATAAGCACCTCCGGATCGTGTAACATGGCTTGCGCCAGACCTACTCTTTGACGATAGCCTTTCGACAAAGCGCCAATTTTTTTATGCTGTTCTCTTTGTAGCCCCGTTTGCTCAATCATCGCTTCCATGCGCTGCGATAAATGAGCTACCTTATGCAGTCGCCCCACAAACTGTAAGTATTCTTTCACGTACATATCGAGATAAAGCGGATTATGTTCCGGCAGGTAGCCCAGCCTTTTTTGCACCTCCTGTGGTTGCCGGGCGGGATCAAAACCACAGACCTTTACCTGCCCCTTAGTGGGTGACAGGTAGCCCGTAATCATCTTCATAGTGGTGCTTTTTCCCGCACCATTGGGACCGAGAAAGCCCAGGACTTCTCCTTTATTAGCCTCGAAATTTAACTGATCGACGGCCATCTGCGTACCAAACTGTTTGCTTAAGCCCTCTATCTGTATAGACATAATCCTTTCCTGATTTAATAAAGTGCTGCCTGCTTTACCCCAGGTAGCCCTTTGCTGCTTTCGCAAAATACAAAAATAGGCCTTGGGATTGGAATTGTGAAATTGTAAACGACTGGAGAAGAAAAAGGATTGCCTCAACTGAAATTCCTTTTATGTTTTTTTGCCAAAAGGCTAGTTCCGGTTTCTACTTTCGTAAAAAAATCACCATTGCGTCAGTAGCCATACAAATAGCAGCTAGGCTTTTGGTGACTTTTATCCTTTACCTCCCTATTCTTTATTTCTTATCTTTATTTCTCCTGAAATTCTGCGTCTTTTTCTGACTATTATCGTCTATACATAAAAAAGCAAGGAAATGGATTTTTTACCCATTTGGCAACAACACGAATCCGCTTTATTTGGCTTTTTGCGCAAGCAATTACCGGATCAGGCCAGTACCGATGATGTCCTACAATTGACTTTCCTGAAAGCCAGCCAAAACTGGTTTCAGGTGAAACAGCCCCAAAAAGCAAAAGCCTGGCTGATGCAAATCGCACGTCATAGCCTGATCGACTTTTTCCGTAAGGTGAAAAAAGAACAAGCC
Organism: Saprospiraceae bacterium; assembly: GCA_035268885.1. GTDB lineage: Bacteria > Bacteroidota > Bacteroidia > Chitinophagales > Saprospiraceae > DATFKA01. Next base: position 21,387 of record DATFKA010000021.1, on the reverse strand, counting down.
CTGCGGCAAAAGCTGGCCATTGAAAACATGGGAGACCTGCCTGAGGATTGGAATGAATTGCAAGTGCAGCTGGCCCGCTATATCCCTACCGCAATTGAATTACTTCCCGAAAAATATCGCGAGGCCATCCGACTAACCGAACTGGAGGGGCTTTCACAAAAAGAACTGGCAGCGCGGCTGAATATTTCCTACAGTGGAGCCAAGTCGCGCGTACAGCGAGGGCGGGAAAAACTCAAGGAAATCATTCTGGATTGCTGTCTGGTCGAAGCCGATACCTACGGCAATATTCTGGATTACCGGCCGCGACCACCGCAAGATTGCCAAGGGGATTCTTAGAGGTACGGAGACTAGAAACAAATTAAACCATGAAGCGATTTAAATTTTTACAGCTCGCTGATTCTTAAAGCCTTATAGAACCTGGACGGCAGCTAATTTTCGATCCGTAACTTTGGCTACGCATCTCAAATTAGCCTGTCCCGATTTCACATCGGGAAGCTTTGCCAGAACCTACAAGCTTTTTAAGACCGCTTGAACCAAAAAAATTAAACCGCTTCAATAAAACAAGCTTTAAAATGGAAGATTTAAAACAGATTGTCAGAGACAAATACGCAAAACTAGCCAGCCGAAATGAAGAAAGCTGTTGCGGCCCCAAAACCAGCTGTTGTGACGACAAGGAAGTCGCCACCATTATGAACGAAGATTACAGTAAGCTAGACGGCTACGTCAAAGATGCCGACCTGCAACTGGGCTGTGGTATCCCCACCGAGTTTGCCCGGATCAAAAAAGGGGATAGCATCCTCGACCTGGGCTCCGGCGCGGGTAACGATGTCTTCGTGGCCCGGCAGTTAACCGGAGAAAGCGGTGAGGTTTTTGGGGTAGACTTTACCCCAGAAATGGTCACAAAGGCGCAGCAGAATAAACAAAAACTTGGCTATACCAACGTCCATTTTCTGCAGGGGGACATCGAAGATTTACCCATCCCCAGTCATTCTATCAACGTAGCCATCAGTAATTGTGTAATGAATTTAGTGCCCGATAAGCAAAAGGCCTATGATGAGGTATTCCGTGTACTGAAGCCCGGCGGTCACTTTAGTATTTCCGATATCGTTATTCGCGGAAATTTACCAACAGCCGTACGTAACGTAGCAGAACTCTACGCCGGCTGCGTCTCGGGAGCTACCGACCGGGATCAGTATCTGGATACTATCACAAAGGCAGGCTTCGAAGCCATCACCATTGATAAAGAACGTCAGATTGATCTGCCCGATGATTTCTTACTGGAACATATTACCCCGGAGGCATTGGCTGAATTCCGCGCCGGTCAGGCCAATATTTACAGCATTAATATATTTGGGCGCAAGCCAATGTAAAACATGTAGTCAGGTGGTCATTTGGTCGTACAGCCATGTGACCACTTGACCAAATGACTATTTAACCACCTAATTTACAGGCTCCAACCCTTCCGGTATTCGCGTTTTACAAAGCGATTGGCGGGTTCGTAATTGGTGATTTTCATATTCTTACCATCCCACATCAGCCGTTTTTTACCCGTATACTGTCCGTCTTCTTGGATGGAGAGGCTGCGCAGGGCTAGATTCCCCATGAGCACCGTCTCGGTGAAGGGGCCGGCGTAATCAAAGCTGGAACTACAGTCCGTACCATTCTTGATGGCTTCGATCCAGTTACGCTGATGATTCACCGTCACTCGTTTGATCATTGGATCGGGTTTCTTGAAGTACTTCATGCGTTCGCTGGGCAGCAGGCGTGGATTACGCGCGTAAGTATCACACATGATCTTACCATCGTCACCAACAAAGATAACACCATTACCGCCATCTCCCATTGGCTCGTCATCCTTTAATTCTTCGGGACGGCGTGGGGTCAGACCACCATCGTACCAGTGCAGTGTCACCGGTGGCATGTCACCCCGAGCCGGGAAGTCGAAATGAATGATCGAAGCCTGAGGACAAGCTTCCGGAAAGTCCTTGCGGGTCCACATTTCCGGATAGCGAACCACCGTAGTGGCTTCGACCGCCGTTGGATAGTTTAACTTCAGGGCTTTAAAAGCCGGATCGATAATATGGCAGGCCATATCTCCCAGGGCACCGGTACCAAAATCCCACCAGCCCCGCCAGCTAAAGGGTACAAAAACGGGCTGGTAATCCTGCTTGGGTGCTGGCCCCAGCCATAGGTCCCAGTCTAAGGTCTTGGGTACCTTATTCTTTCCCGTTGGTTTAGGAACGCCCTGCGGCCAAACGGGACGATTTGTCCAGCAGTGTACTTCGCGCACCTTACCGATGATCCCCAGGTCGATCCATTCCATGATCTCGCGAATACCATCACCACTACTCCCCTGGTTCCCCATTTGGGTGACCACCTTGTATTTCTCAGCCGCTTCGGTCAGCATACGTACCTCGTGGACATCGTGGGCAAGTGGTTTTTCTATATACACGTGCTTACCTGCTTTCATAAAGGGCATGGCCGCTACGGCGTGGGTGTTATCGGGTGTTGAGACAATAACGGCATCAATATCGTCCAGCATCTCTTCGTACATGACCCGGAAGTCTTTGTATTTTTTAGCTTTTGGGAAGCGCTTGAAGGAGTTCTTGCCCACTTCTTCATCGACATCGCAGAGTGCGACGATATTTTCCTGCGTCTCCCCCGTTTTTTCATCCCACAGAACAGCCGAACGGATATTGCTATCCCCTTTACCTCCGACCCCAATAGCCGCAATATTCAAACGGTCACTGGGTGCCGTATAACCCTTACCGCCCAACACGTAGCGCGGTACAATCATAAAGCCTCCCGCGGCCAGTGAACTGTGTTTTACGAATTGGCGGCGATCCATAGCTGATTTTTTCTTCGATTCTTTTTTACTCATCTTGTCATTGATTTTAAGGAATATATTTTGACCTTTAATTTCCAAAGGATTTTTGGAAAATCCATGGATAATCAAAATTAATCTGCTATTTGTCAGATTTTTTGGCATAAACTCCCGAAATAGTCCTAGATTCCGTACATTCTTTCAACTAAAACCAAGAATCTATGATTAGCTTAATTATCTGGTTAGCCGTAGGCCTCGTCGCCGGTATCCTGGCTAAAATGTTAACACCACAAAAAGAAAGCAGTGGTTATCTCTCTTCTATGATCGTTGGCCTCATTGGTTCGGTCGTAGGCGGCTGGCTGGCTGGCATTTTAGGACTGGGCAGCATATTTGGCTCGGGTATACTCGGTGAACTGATCATTGCCACGGGTGGTGCTTTTCTCGTACTCTGGATTTATCACAAATTCCTGGCCGATAAGATGAATCTTAAGGTCTAGATCGGCAAAGACTATTGTTGAAGTTGTTTAAAACATATTCACAGAGACGGAGGGCATGCTCCACCTAAGTTCTGAGTACAGGCTTTCGCCAAAAAACACCTCATCGGTCTTACGGGTCGATGGGGTTTTTTCTTTGTAAATTTTCCTATTTTGGGCAACCGAAACCGGAAAACAATGAGCACAAAGCCTGAAAATAAGCCCAACAAGCGTTGGTACGAGCAGTTTCCACATCCCGTGGTCCTGATCTTTTTTATCATTATATTGATGACTTTACTGACCTACATCCTACCTGCTGGTAGTTTTGACCGCATAGAGGTGGATGGCCGTCAGCGGGTGGTACCGGGCACCTACCAGGCTAATCCGGATGCCAGTCCCGTCAGTTTTCTGGATATGTTCCGGGCTATTCCCCAGGGCTTTATTGATGCCGCGCACATCGTCTTCATCGTCTTATCCAGTGGCGTAATGTTTGGTGTCCTGGAAAGATCCGGGATGATCGAAAATACAGTGGGCACCCTGGTGAAAAGAATGGGACTCAAAAATCGCTACTTACTCGTGGTCTTGTTTACTTACCTGTACGGTTTGCTTGGGGTCATGATCGGTTACGAAAACAATATAGCCATGGTGCCCATTGCAGCTGTCGTTTGCCTGGCGATTGGTGGAGATCTCATGCTGGCCGCGGGGGTGGGCGTTGGGGCCATCACAGTAGGTTTTGGTCTCAGCCCAATCAATCCTTACACCGTTGGGGTGGGACACAGTATTGCAGAAATGCCCTTGTTTTCCGGGGCAGTACTCAGGAGTATTCTTTGTTTTTCCGGTTTGAGTGTATTAGCCTTTTTTAATGTACGTTACCTGAAACGCATCCTGGAAGATCCCAATAAGAGTATGGGTAAAGGGCTGAACACCAAGGGCTTCGCCCTATCTAAACCGCTACAAGATTACAGCGTCAGCCAACGCGACTGGCTGATTTTAGGTATTTTCCTGGCCGGTATCATCGTGATGCTGTACGGTATTTTTCAATATCATTGGTATATCAATGATTTGTCCGCCATATTTGTTATTATTTCCATCGTAGCGGGCCTGGCTTCCGGCCTGAGTGGACGCCAACTCAGCGAAACGGCCTTCAAGTCTATGAGTGCCGTCATACCCGGTGCCTTTATGGTTGGATTTGCTACCTCCATCAAGGTAGTTATGGAGATGGGCGGCATTGGCGATACTATTGCCCACGGCTTATCATCTGGACTGACCGGTTTACCTACTTACGCTTCAGCCATTATGATGTCTCTGGCGCAATCCCTGATTAACCTGCTGATTCCTTCGGGTAGCGGGCAGGCACTGGCGACCCTACCTATTATGATTCCGGTGGGGGAAGTATTGGGCCTTACACGGCAAAGCACCATCCTCGCTTTTCAAATTGGGGATGGCGTAACGAATTTATTCAACCCTTCGCTGGGTGGTCTGTTAGCCATGTTAGGGCTCTGCCGGGTACCCTTTGATCGCTGGCTGCGCTTCATCATTCCCGTGATGCTGAGCATCCTGCTGGTCGCCTGGGTCTTTTTGATGATTAGCGTAGCCATTAATTGGGGGCCGGTGTGATTCATTTGGTCAGGTGGTCAGGTGGTCAGGTTAGTAATTCAAAATTCAACAATTCAACAACTGAAATATGCTAGTAACAGAAATATTAAAGAAATTGGTTTCCTTCCCCGTGTTGGGTGGGCAGAGTAACTTATCGATCATTGAATGGATCGCGGAATATTTGGAAGATTATAATGTCGCTTATACCTACGTACCCAACGAAGATGGCAGTAAAAAGTCCTTACACTGTCGGATTGGTCCGACGGTAGATGGTGGGGTGATCCTCTCGGGACATACCGATGTGGTCCCCGTAGAAGGACAAGACTGGAGCACCGACCCCTGGGAACTCACCGAACGCAAGGGCTTGCTTTACGGACGGGGGTCCTGTGACATGAAGGGCTTTATCGCCTGCTGTCTGGCAGCCCTGCCCGAAATGGTCAAAGCCGATTTGAAGAAACCTATTTATTTTGCTTTCTCTTACGATGAGGAAATTGGTTGCCTGGCTGGCCCTGCCCTGGCCGCAGCCATCAATGAGGACTATCAGGAAAGCCCAAAATACGCCATTATCGGTGAGCCCTCCATGATGGAACCCATTGTCGGACAGAAAAGCATCGCTATCTACCGTACCCACGTGAAAGGCTCAGCTGGACATAGCAGTCGCATCAAGACCGAGGTCAGCTCCATCCATGAGGTAGCCAAGCTAATTACCTGGCTGGAAAATAAAATGAACGCTCTGATCGACGCCGGGCAAACAGATGATCGCTTCGTTCCCAACCACACTTCCCTACACTCGGGGATTGTTAAGGGGGGAATTGCCCCCAACGTCATCGCCGACCGGGCCTATTTTGAATGGGACTGCCGGACTATCCCAATGGATGATCCGCATCAGATATTCCAGGACTTCAAAGACCACTGTACTGCACGCGAAAAAGAATTGCAGGCTATCTACCCAGACGCAGCCATCACTACGGAAATTGTCCACCCGGTAGTCCCGGCGCTGGATACCCCTGAGCACCTGGAGGTAGTCGATCTCATTAAAAAACTATCTGGAAAGGATCACTTGCAGACGGTCGCCTACGCGGCGGAAGCAGGACAGTTCTCCAATGCGGGTTTTCAGAGTGTCATCTGTGGTCCCGGCGATATTGCCCAGGCACATCGCAAGGACGAGTTCATCAGTGTGGAGCAATTGGAGCAAGGAGTGAATTTCATCCGGCGGGTCATTGCGGAATTTAGCTAAATCTGTACAATACTCAGCTCACTATTTTTGAGTTTAGTGGTGGCCAGATGGGGCTGGATGGTCGCCACTAAATTACGCTTTAAAGCTTCAATAATGCGTAATTTAGCGAAAGGACGAAAATAGATCAGACTGACTTCCCGAACGGGATAAGGCGGAGCGAAGTCCACCACTCTTTCCTTTTTCCCGGAAGGTAGCAGCTGATAATACAATTCGGGAATGAGGGTCAGACCTCCGAAGCTATCAACCATATTGATCAAAGTCTCAAAAGAATTAGGCTCGATATGAAAGGGCTGTGTTTCCTTTTTTCGTTCCAACTCACAGAGGTTGACGAACTGGGAATGCAGACAATGCCCTTCCTGTAGCATCCACACGCGGTGCTCTTTGATTTCTTCGGGTAATAAGTACTTTTTATTGGAAGCCATCTGCCCGTAGACAAGTAACTTTTCATAGTACAGAATATCTTCTTCGATCTCGGGCATTCCCAGGGGCGTGGCGGCGATACCCGCATCGATAATACCTCCCTTGAGTTGCGCTATAATCGTGTCCGTAGTAATTTCTACCCACTCAATTTTCAAATCCGGATAGGCCCCTGCCAGGTGAGGTAAGGCTAAAGGCAGGAATGTATTGGCAATGGTGGGGATGATGCCAATGCGAATCGTCCCCTTAATATTTTCTTTAATTGTATTGGGCATATCGCGGATCCGACCTACGTGCAGAAGTACGCGCTTCGCTTCATTGACAATATCTTTACCGCATTCCGTAGTCATAATCGGCCTGGCTTTACGCTCAAAAAGTACCAGCTCTAATTCTTCCTCCAGCTTCTTAATCATGGCACTCAGGGTAGCCTGCGTTACGTGGCAGTGCTCCGCTGCTTTAGTAAAACTCTTCAGCCGATCAACGGCAATAATGTATTCTAACTGTTGTAATTTCATTTGGTGGTTTGGTGGTTTGGTGGTTTACCCATAGATAACATCTATGACAAAGATAGAAATTTTCAGTTTGATCTATGACGATATATCCTGCATATTTGTAGTGTAATCAAGTATTATTGGGTCCTTGAAAAGACAAGCTACCCCTGGTTTCGACCACAAAAAATATCTTTTATAAGTTGTTTAAACAACTTCTTACTAAGAAGCGATTTAAACCGCTTCTAAACAACAATATATAATGGAAACACAAACCGTTCAAGAAATTTACAGCATGCCCAGAATTGGCGATACTGCCCCAGATTTTGAAGCTATAACAACTACCGGTCCGCTTAAGATGTCGGAATACGCAAAAGACAAGTGGATCGTCATGTTTTCGCACCCCGCCGACTTTACGCCGGTCTGTACCACGGAGATGAGTGGTTTTGCCCAACGGAAAGCAGAATTTGACGCTCTGAACACCGAATTGATTGGTCTGAGTATCGACAGTATTCACTCGCATCTGGCCTGGGTAGACAACGTTAGGAAAAACACCGGGGTCTACTTTGACTTCCCGATCATCGCGGATCTGGACATGAAGGTATCTAAACTCTACGGCATGCTGCAACCCAACGAAAGTGAAACTGCAGCTGTACGCGCCGTATTTTTTATTGATCCCAACAAAAAGGTACGCCTGATCATGTACTACCCACTGAACGTCGGCAGAAACATGGACGAGATCATTCGTGCCCTGAAAGCACTACAAACGGCTGATCAGCACAAAGTAGCCATGCCCCTGAACTGGGAGCCCGGCGACAAAGTGATTGTTCCTCCACCTAAAACACTGGCGGAAATGGAAGAACGCATCGCCGATACTTCTTGTGAAAAAATCGACTTCTACCTGGCAAAGAAGAGTATCTAGACCAAGAATGTCGATTATCTGCCAAAAATGAAAATCGAACCGACTTGCCATTAGGCAACTTTAAACGAAGAGTGTTACCTTAGTGAGGTAGCACTCTTTTTTTATGAAGACTAATTCTATGAAGATTCGTTTATTATTGTTTGCTTTTTTGGCTTTAAGCCTAAACACCCAAGCTGCAAAGCTACCACCCGGTTTTATCGAAGAGCGCATCGCCCAGGGTCTGGATCCAACCACCATGGCTATGGCCCCGGACGGGCGAATTTTCATCGCCGAAAAGGACGGTCGCATTCGCATTGTGGAGAACGGCGTTCTACTGGAAGATCCCTTTCTGGAAATCGCCGTGGATAATTTTAACGAACGTGGTCTGGGTGGCCTTGCCTTCCATCCTAATTTTGAGCAGAACAACTGGATTTACGTCACCTACACCGTACCCAACCAAAATCACAACCGCATCAGCCGCTTTACGGCCAACGGGAACTACGCGCCGCTACAAAGCGAAGAGATCTTGCTGGACCTACCTCGCCTAACGGGTACGATTCACAATGGTGGTGCCATGGCTTTTGGTGCCGATGGTAAACTATACGTCGCTATCGGTGACGGTGCCAATGCCGCCAATAGTCAGGATTTAAATACACTACTGGGTAAGTTTATTCGGCTCAATGACGACGGTAGCATTCCGGAAGACAACCCCTTTGCCAATGTCCTGGCTGGCGAAAACCGGGCCATCTACGCTTACGGATTTCGCAATCCCTTTACCTTCGCCATCCAGCCCGGAACCGGACGCATCTTTGCCAATGAAGTTGGTAATGAATTATACGAGGAGGTCAATCAAATTGAATCGGGAAAAAATTACGGCTGGGATGAAATAGAAGGCTATTACCAGGGCAACAATGCCCCGGAGAATTACCAGGATCCTTTTTATTCCTACCATCACGATATAGGCTGTGCCGTCATTGGCGCCGCTTTTTACAATCCGGAAATCGTCAATTTTCCACCGCGCTACGAGGGGAAGTATTTCTTTGGGGACTATTGCGAAGGCTATATCAAAGTATTAGATCCCGAAACGGGAGAAATGATGGAGACCTTCGCTACGGACATCAACCGTCCCATCGCTATGCTGGTGGGGCCCAACGGCGATCTCTACTATCTGGATCGGCCGGGCATTGGCAATGGCTCCATGCAGGATAATACCAGCTCTAGCGGAGCCTCCCTGTGGCGGGTACGCTACACCGGGAGCGGTGCACCCTTCGTATCTGACCATCCCGATGATGTCTTGGTTTCGGTGGGTGAACCGGCTAGTTTTGAGATTCAGTCTAATGGAGCCGCTCCCCTCTCCTACCAGTGGTTACGAAATGGCGAAGAAATTATTGGTGCCACCGAGACTACTTACCGTTTAGAAAATTGTCAGTTGGGTGATGACCAGGTACAATTTAGCTGTCGAATCAGTAATGAAATCAGCAGTGCTATATCCGAAACCGCTATCCTCCGTGTCACCAGTAATCGGCGTCCAGCCCCTGAGATCACCTCACCGCCGGCTGGCATGAACTATCGGGCTGGTATGTCCTTGGTTTTTGCCGGGCAGGCTGCCGATCCAGAAGATGGAGAACTAGGTAATAGCCAACTTTTCTGGCGAATCGATTTCCATCACAACGACCATACCCATCCGGCCCTAACCAACCTGAGCGGCGCCAACCAGGGGGAATATCTTATTCCTCAGGTTGGTGAAACCGATGATAATGTATGGTACCGGATTTATCTCACCGCCTACGATGAAGAAGGACTGGCGCAAACGGTATCCAGAGATATTTTTCCCCAAAAAGTCAGTCTGAATGCCCAAACCCAACCCGCTGGATTAAGACTACACGTAGATGGCCGTACCGTCGAGGAAGCCTACACTTTTCAGAGTGTAGTTGGGGTACAACGCACGCTGCGCGCGCCGGTAAGTCAGGAACGGGGGGGTGAAATTTACGTCTTTAAAGAATGGGCAGACGGCATCACCACGCCTTACCGTTCCTTTGCCGCACCCGAATCACCGCAATCTTACACCGCGATTTACGAGGAAATTGAACGGGGCAACGGAGAAGGTTTACTGGGTTCTTATTTTAATGACCCAGAAGCTACCTTTAGAACATCACCTGTATTTCAGCGGATTGATCCCACGATCAATTTCAACTGGGCCGCCAGTTCTCCGCAAGAAGATCGGGTAGACGCAGATCTTTTCACCGTCCGGTGGTCTGGCTACGTAGAGCCATTTGTGAGCGAACGCTACACTTTTTATCCCAGCACCGACGACGGGGTTCGTCTCTGGGTAGATGACCAATTAATTATTGATCAATGGGTGCCCCAGGGAATTACCGAATCCAGTGGAAGTATTGAGCTGGAGAAAGGAAAGCGCTATCGCATCCGTATGGAATATTACGAGGCTTACGGATTGGCCGCGGCCGAATTGCGTTGGTCCAGTCCGCGCACGCCCAAACAAATCATCCCCAGCAGTCAGTTATATCCTGATGATTTGTACGCCGCACAGGCGGGCGAATCGGTCTATTTTTTTCCTAATCCCTTCGGAGAGCAATTAAGTTTCCGGATTTCGGATCACCGCTCGACTGCTTACCGAGTAGACATTGTCGACACCCAGGGTCGGGAATTATGGAATCGCCTCATCTTTCACGAGCCGCAGCAAACCGATCTGGAGGTTCCCACGGCGAATTGGGCACCCGGCCTTTATTTCGTACGGGTAAATGTCAACAACCGGACGACGGTGTATAAAGTCGTAAAACGGTAGCCCTTAATACTTCCCGATCAGCAGGTGGTCGTAGTGAATAAGTGGCTTTTGGTCTTTTTGACCAAGCCACTTATTCGCCTGAGTACTGTCGTATTGTGCTAGGCCACGACCTACGAAATCTTCGGAAAGGTTATAAATTTCGAGTAGATCTCCTTTCTGGAAATCGCCTCGAATTTCCAGGATACCTACCGGAAGCAGGCTATTCACCGTTTGGATATTTCTGAGGGCACGCTCGGCTCCTTCGTTGATAATGATCCAGGCGGGCGCAGGGTTTTCACTGAAAGCAATCCACTTTTTGATATTAGATTTATCGGTGCTGGCCATTACTTTCGTAAAAGTACTGGTCGTTCCCTGCAGAATATCTACAATGGTATTGTTTCTTTTTCCATTGGCAATGAAGGTCGTAATTCCCAGGCGGGCGACTTTCTGAGCAGTATGGAATTTAGTAGCCATCCCTCCCCTGCCGAAGGAAGATGTACTGGGGGCAATATATTTTAATATGTGCTCGTCGTTCGGATCTATTTCGGGAATAAGTGTACTATCCGGTGCTTCGGGATGCCCCGTCAGAATGCCATCCACATTCGTCAGAATGAATAAGGCATCGGCACTCAGCATGGAAGCGACCCAAGCCGCCAGCTCATCGTTATCCGTGAACATAAGCTCATCAATGGCAATGACATCATTTTCATTGACGATAGGGATAAGGTCGGGGCGTTGCAGCGCCAGTAAGCACTCCTTCATATTCAGGTAGTGCTGGCGGTCGCGAAAGTCTTCTTTGGTGGCCAGTACCTGTGCACAGAAAAGATCATAATTCGCAAAAAAGGTCTGGTAGACGTTGAGTAAGCGAATCTGCCCAACGGAGGAAAGTAGCTGACGACGTACGACCTTATTCAGTTGATCCAGATCGGGTAATAAAGAGCGGGCGGCCCCAACGGCTCCGGAAGAAACCAGAATGACCTCCGTTCCACTGGCTTTCAGGAAAGCAATCTGATCTACCAGATTACTGATAATGGTCAGGTCCAACCGACCGTCGGTTTTGGTCAGTACATTGGTGCCTACTTTAATCACAATTCTGCGGTACACGTTCTTTTTTTTGACTAAGTACGGCGTTTTTGGCGAAATTTTGAATTATCCGTAAGGAAACCATTAAGAAATGAAGAGACATTAAGGTCTATATACCAGAGCTACTTAATGGTTTGCTAAGGCCTGGGCTAAATCCTGAATCAAATCGTTCACGTGCTCCAGGCCAACCGAGATGCGGATCAGTCCCGGCGCAATCCCCATCGCCTTGAACTGTTCTGGTGTTTGTTCCTTAAGATAGGAAATGGCCGGTGCGTAAATCAAACTATCGTGTCCCCCCCAGCTCACACCAATCTTAAAGAATTGTAGCCCATTCACAAAGTCTTTGATCCGACTCAGGTCATCGGTAGCCAGTTCAAAGCTCATCAGGCCCGTAAAACCTTTCAACTGCTGCCGGGCCAGATCGTATTGCGGAAAAGAAGGAAGACCGGGATAATACACTTTGGCCACCGCCGGCTGCTGCTCCAAAAACTGTGCAATGGCCAGGGCATTATGCTGGTGTTGGCGTAAACGAATCGGTAGTGTACGCAGACTACGCAGCAATAACCAGGCTTCGAAGGGAGCCATTTTGGCACCTAGCCAGGCTTGTTCGCGCAACTGAATGGCATCTAAATCCGCTTTAGAACCGATGAGGACACCCGCGACGATATCGCTGTGTCCGCCCAGATATTTCGAGCAGGAATGCATCTCCAGATCAATCCCCATGGTCATGACCGGCTGGAAAAGTGGTGTTGCCCAGGTATTGTCCATGACGGTTTTTATTCCCTTCTCCTTTGCGATTTGAGTGATGGCCGTAATATCTTGAATGGGAAACTTTACCGAACCCGGACTTTCCAGGTAGAACAGACTCGTCTCCGGCCGAATAGCCGCCGCGTAACTTTCCGGGGATCCATCAACGTAACTAATGCTGACCCCGCATTTCTCTACCAGATAATCGTTCATAAAGTTATTCGCCGGGCCATAAATCTGCTGGGCACTGACGATGTGGCTACCTGCCTTTACACAATGAAGAATAGCCGCTGAAATAGCTCCCATACCGGAAGCAAAGAGCCGTGCTTTTTCGCCCTGAGCAATGGAAGCGATCTTCTGCTCCACAAAATGAACCGTGGGATTAGTACCCCGTGTATAAATGGCAGCCTCTGCCGGTTGATCAAAAGCCTCATCAATCGCGGCCCAGTCTTCGAAGGCAAAAAGGGAATTCTGAAAAATCGGAGGTACGATCGCACCCCGGTTTTTATAGTATTCCTCATCGTCGTGCGCTAGTCGTGTTTCGTGTGTCATGTGTCGTGTGTCATTTGGTCTTGTGGTCGGTTTTTTTCTTGAAGAGGGCCCAGCCGGTAAAGGCGAAGGTATAAGCGATCAATAAGTTAAACAGGCTCAGGAACTGGTAAGGTGCGTATTCAAAAGTAGAAACGCCCAATGCGGTTGCCATAAAAACACCGGAAGGTGTCCAGGGTGCCATATTTTCCATCATAGTACCGGCATCCTCTAGGGAGCGGCTCAAGACATTGCGTTTGACCTTGATCTGGTCGAACTTATCATTAAAGGCCGTACCAATGATGAAGCTGGTTGCGTATTGGTTCGAGACTAAAAGATTCGTAAATAAAGTCGCCGTCAGGGCACTGGCCACCAGTCGAGAGGCCTTACGGATATTTTTGAGCAGGGGTTGAATCACCCGGTCGATGGCGTTTACCACATCGAGTAATCCGATAAAAGTGAATACTAAAAAACAGATGATAGCCCCTTCCTTTAGGTTGTACAGCCCACCCCGATTCAAGATGGCCGTCACCCCACTTTCATCCTGAAAGCCAGCCCTGGCCATCTCCGTGGAGAAGCCTGTACTCAAGCTGGCAAAAATAGTCTCCAGCGAGAAATTCTGAAAAATCATAGCCAAGACCATGGCCAAAACAGAAGAGCCCAATAAACTCAAAACAATTGGTTTTCGCGAAAGCGTCGCCCAAATAATCAAGGCTACCGGTAATAACAATAATAAATTGAATTGAAATAAGGTGGTCAAAGCCTCCGAAGCGGTTGTCAACTGTTCTGCCAGAGCAAAAGCGCCGCCTTCAATCTCTCTGCTTAGGGAGAAATACGTGTATAACCCAGCCGCAATCAAAGCCGAAGGCCCCGTGGTGTAGAGCATAGATTTGATATGATCATAGACGTCGATCTGGGTCGCCAATGCTGCAATATTGGTCGTATCAGATAGAGGTGAAAGCTTATCGCCAAAAAAAGAACCACCCACCACAGCCGCGGCCGCAATCGCCAGATTGGCTTCGTACAACTCCGCCATGCCCATGACCACGATACCAATGGTCCCCGCCGACCCCCAGGAAGTACCGGTCAACAGGGAAAACAGGATACATATACCAAAACCAAAAATATAAATTACCGAGGGATGAACCAACTGAATACCGTAGTAGATCAGCATGGGAATCGTTCCGGAAACAATCCAACTACCAATCAATACCCCAATGCATAATAAGATCAGGATGACCGGGATGGCTTCGCCTACCTTCCGGACAAAAGCCACTTCTAATTGCTGCCAGGTATATCCCCGACCGATTAAAAAAAAGGACGTCAGAGTAATCAGAATTAAAAGTATGGTCTCCAGGGCTAGCATTCCCCCGCCAAAGAGCCTGGGATGTACAAAGAGTCCGTAGACCAGTAATACAATAAAGCCAATAATGGGGGTAAGGGCCACCCAAAAAGGAGATCTGTCCGCTGCTTTTGTCATGGATACTTATTTTTCCGAAACGACAAATCGCCGAATTTGCTCATAGTGAAACCCATCATCTTCCTGCTGCTCGTCTTGCCATCCCTGCATTACCACACACACATTTCCGTCAACCATAGCGTAGAAGTAATCACCGGCACCAGCCCACCAACCACCGGCCGCCGTTACAGCTCCAGATGGAATAGCATAACGCTGATAATCTTCTTGCCCAATTCGTTCACAAGTACTAATTGTATCCAGGCTGTGGACCTGACCATTCAGGTAAAGGGATAATATGGACCTGGGCATGGTTTCGTCCTCACTAATCTCCGTACAGACAAATTTGGCATCCACCATCGGCGGTACGGAAGTTTCATTGGAAGCGGGCTGCTGCTTTTCACCCTGGTTTTGCTGACATGCACTGAAGACCAACATGATCAATAAAGTATGGAAAAGTAAATAGGTGTATTTCATTTAAGAAATTTAATGATTACTCGGGAATATGGAAGGCCCCACT
The DNA here is from genome assembly GCA_035268885.1 of Saprospiraceae bacterium. Classification (GTDB taxonomy): domain Bacteria; phylum Bacteroidota; class Bacteroidia; order Chitinophagales; family Saprospiraceae; genus DATFKA01. The sequence continues at coordinate 6,335 of DATFKA010000021.1, read as the reverse complement.
CGTCTAGTGTACGTAAGATTATCAAAAACCATTAAATATCCATCCATGAAAACTTTAAAAATTACATTATTTTCTTTGGCCCTTTGTATGGGCACCAGTTTTTCGGCGCAAGCGCAAATTATCGATAGCCTCCCCTGGTTCAAAGCACCGGGTAAGTTTATGACGCCCAAAGTACTGGATATTAACGCCACTTATTCACTAGTCGGACAGCGCGCAGCGATCAAATCCAACCGTAATCTACGGGTAGCGGGCAAAATAATACCTCTACCCAAAACTATTCGGGAACTCAAATCTCCTCTCATTCTCAAAAGAGGAGATCAGTGCCTGGAAGTCTACTGTGCGCAGACTAAAGATTGCTCTTCCTGCAGTATGCTCTGGACTGATCTGAATGGAGATCGAAAAATACAGCCCCGTCGGGAGCTACGCTGCGTTTGTAAAACGGGCGGAGACAATTGTGGGATCAAAGCCCGACGAACGCAATGCAAGTAATTCCATTTATTCCATATCATAGATGGGCTGCAGCCAGCTTTCCTTCGGCTGGTACTTGCTTTCGCTGGCCCAGCGGATACCGCGTTTTACCGTTTCCATAGCCTTGGGAGTTTTCAAATGATCTAATTGATGCCCCAGAGAGGAATAAAAGATACGCCCATCACCGTAAAATTTCTTCCAGATAACCGGTATCACTGCGCCATCGATCCAGGAATCGTGCTCCCCGGAAAAAGTAGTGGTCGCCAATACTTTCACATTGGGATCAACGTGCATATAATACTGCTCGGAAGTCATAGAGAAATCCTCTATCCCGGCTGTGATGGGGTCCTCTGAGTCAATAACATTCACCTCATAATCAAGGATACCGCCCGGATGGGCTACCCACTGACCACCCACCATAAACTGATACCGCACCTCTTCGCGAAAGGAATCACCGGCGCCTCCGTGCCAGCCAGCAAAGCCCATCCCCTTACGAACGGCATCGGTTAAACCCTGGGCTTGTGAACCGGAAATCTTATCCATAGTCCAGATCTGAATGGTCAGATCCAGATCAGCCATAAATGCTGAGTCGGAATAAATCCCTAAAGAATCGGAGACGTAAACGCTAGCTCCTTCTGACTCCAGCCAGGGTTTGAAGTACTCCATACATTGCTTCGGTTCGTGTCCGGGCCAACCTCCGTAGACGATTAAAACCTCCTTACCATCCAGGTCAGGAGCAGAAATGCTAGCAACCTCTCCTTCTGCCCTGGTACAGGACTGAAAGGCGAGAAGAACCGGTAAAAGCAGCGCTAAGATTAAAAAACGATTAGAAAACATACTTTTTTGCTTCCCAATATAAAAAACTATACGCAGTATTTTTTCTATATTGACTTTCCAATAAGCACTAAATCATGCAACAATTATTGAGAACCGTTGATCATCTTGTTCTGGCCGTCCCTGATTTACACCAGGCTATAGCCGAAGTCCACGAGCTTACCGGAGTAAAGCCCAAAATTGGCGGGCAACACATGGGCAGGGGTACCTGGAATGCACTCCTGGCGCTTGGCCACGATACCTATCTAGAACTGATCGCTCCGGATCCACAACAAGTCCTACCTGAAAAGGGATGCTGGATGGGCGTCGATCAAATAAAAGAGCCCAAATTAATTCACTGGGCAGCTAAGGTACATCCCATCGTTGACGTGATTAAAAAAGCAAAGAACCACCAGGTACAAATCGGTAAATTATCGTCGAGTAGTCGTACGCGGATAAATGGCCAGGTACTTTCCTGGATGCTCACCGAACCGGTAAGTGGAGAGGATGGAGGATTACTGCCCTTCCTTATCGACTGGGAAGACTCCGATCATCCGGCAGAAAGCCTGCCCCAAAAATGTAAATTAATTCATTTGGAAGGCAGACATCCGCATCCAGAGCAAATCAATGCACAATTAGCCGTTCTCGACATCCAAATGGAAATAAGCCTGGGGAATCGACCGCAGTTATTAGCTTCTATCAATACGCCAAATGGGGTAGTTTCTTTTTTTTAGCTACAAAAAGGCGGAGCCAGCCTGAAGCTGACTCCACCTTGTCGGTTTTACTTACTGATGTTTCCTTTTACGGACGAATCGTAGTAATCAGAGCCGGAATCTTCTTATCTTCAAAGGCCTTATTGTAGGCTGCGATATCTTCTTCCATCAACTGATCTAACTCTTCCTGAGCGGCTTCCCATTGTTCTTCCAGTTCTCCCAGACGATCCATTACCCCCTGCGTTACCACGGGATCAAAACCATCTACGGCACTTTTTATAGTAAAGAAGTCCGCATTTAATTTGGAAGGCCAATTAATTACGTCTTGCGTATTTTTCTGACGCCGCTCAATTAGTTGGGCTTCCCAGTTCTCAATTTTTTCCAGTAAAGCCATACCTGCTTCGTACAACTCTTTATGCTGTCCCTGGTCTTCCAGCAGTTCATTGTACGCATTGATCTGCTTTTTCACTCTAGCCATATCGTTGATCGCACCGTGGATATCTTTGATATGATTCTCGATACGCTTCACCACCCGTTGTTGCTCCTCCCAGGCAGCTGGGTCTACTTCCACACGGGGATCCGCCACGATCTCTACCTCTGCTTCCGAGGTACTTTCTCCCACGGTTAGACGGGCTTTGTAGGTTCCGGGCGGAACGGTGTGTCCCTGGTAGCTGCCGTACAAGAAGGATCCGGGTACTCCGGGTAGCGTTTCGGTGGCAAAATTCCAGGCAAAACGGTTCAGTCCCGCACGGGCAGGAATCGTTTGTGGTGGACGTGGGCCACCGGTCCAGGTTTCAAAATCTTCGTCTTTTTTACTTGAGAAGCTGCGAATCACCTTACCCTGTGCATCCATAATCTCCAGGGTAGCAGCCATAGAATCCGTTGCGGCTTCTTTTAGATAGTAGTCCAAAATTACTCCGTACGGAGGATTGTCACCTAATTGTGGGCCGCGGCCGCGACCACCACCAAACAGTACGGTAGTCTTGGGATCGAAGACTTGGACCATCGGCTCCTCTTCCATGATCTCTTCCGACTCCTGCAGGGCACTCAAATCATCCAGTATCCAGAAAGCTCTTCCCTGGGTGGCAGCTACCAGATCATTATCCTGAATGGTCAGATCCGTAACCGGCACTACCGGCAGATTTAACTGAAAACGCTCCCATTTTTCACCGCCATCAAAGGAGATGTAGAAGCCACGTTCACCACCACCATACAGTAAACCGGGACGCTTGGTATCCTCACGAATCACCCGCAGGAAGTCCTCGTCCTGAATACCGTTATTAATGGCGGTCCAGGTTTTTCCGTAATCGGTTGTTTTATAGGCCATTGCCCGGAAATCGTTGAATTTGTAGCGGTTAGCAGAAATATAGGCGGTTCCTTTATCGTGTGGAGAGACCTCTATGGAATGAATGCTGCTCTCCGGCAAAGTCGGAGGTGTAATGTTTTCCCAGCTTTCGCCACCGTTGCGCGTGACGTGCACCAGCCCACAATCACTACCGGTGTAGATCACCCCGGCTTCTAATTCGGACTCAGTCAGGTAATAGATGGTATTGTAATTTTCGCCACCGGCCCCTTCGTTGGTGAATGGTCCACCGCCTTTGCCTTGCTTGGTGGTATCGTTGCGCGTCAAATCCGGACTGATTACGTCCCAGGTAATCCCACCGTCCTGCGTCTTGAAGACTACATTACCGGCGTGGTAAATCGTGGTCGGATCGTGTGGAGAGGCCACAATGGGCGCATTCCAGTTGAAGCGATACTTCAGGTCTTTGGGCTCACGAGCAAAGTGTAAAGCCGGATACTCCTGAATATCTTTTCCTTGTTTGGTTCGCGTATCCAGGCGGTTGATAATCCCCTGGTAGCAACCGCCGTAAAGGATGATTGGATTATCTGGATCAAAAGCGATGTAAGCGCTCTCACAGCCCGGACCTGAGAACCAGTCTTTATCACTAATCCCACCGGTACTAGTGCGAGAAGAGATCACCACGGAGGAATTGTCCTGCTGGCCACCGTAGACATTGTAAGGGAATAAATTATCGGTATTCACGCGGTAAAACTGCGCGGTGGGTTGGTTGTACAACGTCGACCAGGACATCCCGGTGTTGAAGGTGATCTCAGCCCCACCATCGTCGCCCAGAATCATATTCCGGTTATTATCCGGGTTGATCCACAAGTCGTGGGTGTCACCGTGTCCTACGTTTACCCGCTCAAAGGTATTCCCACCGTCGATGGAACGCATCATCGGGGCATTCAAAACGTAGACCACATCGGCATTCACCGGATCGGCAAACACTTCCATATAGTACCAGGAGCGCGAAGTGATATCCTGATCGTTGGATAAATGACGCCAGCTGTTACCCCCATTATCGGAGCGATAGAGGCCTGCTTCTTTCTTTTCTGATTCAACGATGGCAAATACCCGCTTGCTATCGGCACGAGAAACCGATACGCCAATCTTACCCATTTTTGCCGGAAGGCCATTAATGATTTTATTCCAGGTTTCGCCACCATCGGTTGATTTATAGATCGCGGATCCCGGGCCACCACTACGCACCGTCCAGGGGGTACGACGATGATCCCAGGTAGCGGCGTAGAGGATGCGTGGATTATTGTAGTCGATACTCAGGCTCGAAGCCCCCGTGTCTTCATCTACATAAAGCGTTTTCTTCCAGGTCTTTCCACCATCCGTTGATTTGTACACCCCACGCTGTGTACTGGGTCCGTGTACTGCTCCCTGGGCTGCTACAAAAACGGTATTGGGATCATTGGGATGAATCACGACATCGGAGATATGACGCGTACTGTCCAGGCCAAGATGTACCCAACTCTGTCCGGCATCTACCGATTTGTACACCCCGTCACCGAAGGTGGTCATCACCCCGCGTACGGCGTGCTCTCCCATGCCTGCGTAAATCACATTAGGGTCCGTTTCTGATACGGCAATGTCACCCACCGAACCGGATTTCAGAAACCCATCCGAAATATTCTGCCAGGACTGTCCGGCATTTTCGGTTTTCCAGATTCCCCCACCGGTGTAGCCCGCGTAGTAGGTATTTTCATCGCCTCTTACCCCGCTGACCGTATTAGAGCGACCACCGCGGTAAGGGCCAATATTCCGCCATTTTAGGGCAGAAAATTTTTTGGCATCAAAAGAAGACTGTGCTTCCTCTGTCTTTTCCTTTTCTTTATTTTTCTTTTTGTTCTTACGCTGTCCGTAAGCTGGGAAGGCCAACAGGCCAATCAGCAATAGGATAAATAACTGCTTATGCTTTTTCATCTCTTCCGAATGTTTAAGTCTGTTTTACTTTTCGTTGTATTTAGCATTCCCTTGCGGGAAAATAAACGGACCTAAGATAAGAGAAAAGTATCAAACTTCGATAAGTAAAAGATGAAAGAAATACCTCAGCCGCTGAAAGTAAGGATAGCGTCGCTTAAAATCAGGGGCGTTGATCACCCCGGGCAGTTTTCGTTTCTATTTCTGCTTCCGCAAAAATCAACTTTTTTATACAGATTTCGTGGTTGTTACTCAGTCGACCGGTAGCAGCCGTAACCCCCCAGTAGACGATGGAGTTACCACCAAAAACATCACCGACAATATCCCCATTTAGGCTAGTCTTCAACTCATTATCCAGGTAGATCTCCAGCAATTGCTCCTGAGGATTCCAGAATATTTTCATACGGTGTCTTTCCCCGTCCTCAATATTGCCGAGTGGTACTGGTTCGAAACTATTAAAATAATGATTGATCCGGCCATTGGTCATGACCGCCAAGTGGTCTTCCAAAGGGTCATTTAAGTGATAATTGGTATAAGTGTCAAACTCGATGCCTAAAGAAGGGCGTAATCCCGCAAAACCCATTCCTTCTCCCCGAAACCCGGTATAGCGCATTTCTGGGAAAAAGGCAAATACAATCCCATCCGCGCCCTCCAGGTCTTTCTCTCCCAGTACCAGACAAATTTCCATCTCAAAGGGTTGATTTAAGTCGATTGGCTTCTTGTACCAGGCCGAACCGGAAGTATACTGTACATCGGGTACCAGACGTATACACAAGTCACTAATTTCCCGGGCGGCACCACTTAACTGAAAATCATCAATACTGATTTGAGCCGAAGAAGAAAAACAGGAAAAAAAAGCGAAAAACAAAACAATAACGCGCATAGCAATAAGTTTTCAATCAATAATAAAATAGGTAACGATAAACTCATTGTTTTGTTTTAAAAAAAGGACCGGCCATTGGTGAATTCACCAATGGCCGGTCCTTTTTTATTATGCTGTATCGTTCCTTCCTGCTTATTCCAGCAAGATCATCTTCTTCGTAGCAACAAAGTCGCCCGACTGTAGGGTG
>DATFKA010000020.1:0-4048 GCA_035268885.1 Saprospiraceae bacterium | reverse complement strand
CCGCCAAAAAAGAGTCGCCGGCAGAAAAGAAATCCACCAGGAACGACGACAATAAATCGACAGATCATCTCGAATTTTGGCTGGAAGAGCTGGAAAAAGAAGCGAATGAAAAAAACACCACCCAGACTGCTCAAACAGAGCCCGGGGAAATAACTGAGACACCCCGCGAGGAGGACGTCGAGGCACCACCTGAACCTATCGAAGATCCTTTTTCAGATACCGGCCTGGAAGATGAGCCCGGTAACCTGTTTTATCAGGCTCACGAACAAAGCCGGCAGGAACAAGATGCTTCTTTTCCCGGAGAACCTGCCCACGACACCCCACAACCCACAGCCCGTAAAGAAAAGCGCGAAACCTTTGATATCTCTGCCGCCTTTAAGAATCAATCAACAGCAGCGCAAGAAGAAACAGAGGATTCAACCACTGCCGATGGATTATCTTTTGATCAGCAACCAGATTACGGCGTGACCATCAAACATGTGGACCGACGTACCGGACATATCTCGTATTTCGATACCAATGATCTGGATGCGTTTCTGGAAGAATACCAGGGCAAAATGGATGATGCTGCCGAAATGTATCACGAAACGGGTGACCCCATGTATTTGGCAGCTATCGAAGATGCTAAATCAGGGCTATCGTACTGGCAAGGGCGAAAAATGGAGCTGTTGCAAAAGATGTCTGCTAACAGCCGTTACTAAAAAACTGTTTTGCCGTAAGGCAGTAGACTGACAGACAGTGCTTTAACGTATTTTTAACGAAAAACATCTCTTTCCTCTATGGGTAAAATGACATCTTTGGGGAAAAATGACTTTATGTTTAAAACCACTCCATTCTTTTGGTCTTTTATCGTACTTCTTGTTCTGGGCTCTTGCCAAAATAACCAGGATGCGTCGCAAACCGGGACAAATACGGGCGCAGAGGCCACTACCGATCAACCCGAGGCATTATATACTACCTACGAGACGTTTGATGAAATAGCTCCTCTGTTTGCAAAGCAGACGGATACCACCTATGTGATCAACTTCTGGGCGACCTGGTGTAAACCTTGCGTGGAAGAGCTACCTTACTTTGAGCGGTTGTATGATGAGTATCAGGGTGAAAACGTTAAAATTGTATTGGTGAGTCTCGATTTTCCGAACCAAATCGAGTCAAAACTAATTCCCTTTCTGGAAGAGCGGCAATTAGGCCCAGATATCGCACTGTTACTCGACGATGATATTAACAGTTGGGGAGATTACGTAAATCCGGAATGGGGAGGCGCTATTCCCATAACACTGGTGTACCAGGGAAATAACAAGTCCTTCCATGGGACCCAATACGCCAGCTACGATGAATTAAAAGAAATGGTAGAGCAGATGCTCTAAAAGTATCCGCAAACGCCATAAAATGTAATCGGCTCGAACTGCGTTAGGTTCACAGTATGCTATATAGGGAACTTTAAATTAGTTCGCTGTCGATATAGAAATTACCCGATTTTTTAACTGTATCAAAATCAATCAAGCATGAAAAAAGTACTGGGAATAACTGCGACGCTATTTGTTGCGGTGCTGCTGACCTCTGCTTTTTGGCCACAGCCGGAAGCTGATGGTCTGGAAGTAGGCGACGTTGCACCCGACTTTAATCTGGAAAATATCGATGGCAGCATGGTCTCCTTAGCTGACTACGAGGCGGAAGAAGGGCACGAAGATATTAAAGGGTACATTGTAACCTTTACCTGTAATACCTGTCCTTATGCCGTTGCTTACGAAGACCGGCTGATTGCCACGCATAATAAAATGGCCCCTAAAGGATGGCCCATCATCGCGATTCAGCCTAATGATCCCGAAGTACAGCCCGGCGATAGTATGGACGAGATGCGTAAAAGGGCTGGAGAAAAAGACTTTCCTTTTGTCTACCTGATGGACGAAGGGCAAATGGTGTACCCGCAATATGGGGCTAACCGGACGCCACACATCTTTTTACTGGACAAGGATCGTAAAGTACATTATATCGGTGCACTGGATGATAGTCCTCGCAATCCCGATGAAGTGACGGTGAATTACGTGGAGGAAGCTATTGCTGCCATTGAAAATGGGGAGGCGCCTGATCCGGATTTCACGAAAGCTATTGGCTGTACGATCAAGACCAAATAATAATTCAGATACTGGCCAGAGGTGGATAGGCAAACCCCATACTACTTCTTGAGCCGTATAGATATAAAAAAGCCGATGTACACCTAACGGTACATCGGCTTTTTGCTGTTTGGTACCAGCCGCTTACATCATGTCCAGGGCTTTGACCAGGTAAGTTAAGGAGAATGGCAGGGCAAGCCAAAACCATTCGTCCATGTACATAAGCATGAAAATCATAATGACGGTTGAGACCAGAAAAATGATCCAGTCCATCGAGCGGCTTTTTTTTGCTGTATCCATGTGTTTGCTTTTTTCTAATTCTACCTCAAAGATAAGAACAAAGTGCAAAACATGTACGTCGAATCCTGCGAAATCCAAAACACTCCCTCGATAATTGGTATGCTAGTCTTCGTAAGTTTCTACCTGGGGTACGATGATGGCGGGCAGTTCGCGAGATTCAAAGATGCGATTGAACTCAGCCACTTCCTCATTCATAATATTGTCCATTTTTTTCTTTGCAGTCCGCCATTTGGCAGATATGTCATTATACCGGATGTGGACGCCAGTAGTCACATGGGGGTTATGGGAGTCAGCTGTATTCTTGAGGGCCATGTATTCAGCGCTTAACTTATTCTCAAAATTAATGGCATCCTGAGGTGTCCTTTGCTTGCGTTGAATGAGCTCTTGTTCCCAGGCATCAATGCGATCGATAGTAGCTTTCCCGGCTTTGGTTAAATCGGCGTATTTAGAACGCCCGTCTAATAAGCGCAATAAACTTTTTATTTGCTTGCGAATGACATTCATTTTCTGCACAGAGCTATGCAAATCCCGGATATCATTTTCAATTTTGGTAAGAATCTGTTCCTGTTCCGCATAGGCTTCTTCCGGAGCAGCTTGCCGGGGATCAGCTTTTAGCTCTACAGTGCTTTCGACGGTGTCGACTGGCGTGCGTAGCTCAAGCAAATATTTGCCCGGAGGAACCATACCAGCCCGGTAATCACCATGCACATAAACGTCTTGAATGCCCGGTAGCGGCTCACGTCGAACGTCCCAGTTAAAACGGTTATGTCCGGGCCTAATGGGTAAAACAGGTTCGGCAACGGGGCCGTCGGGTAGTTCCTCCGTGTCCTCCTGCTCACTTGAATAGGATCGTACGAAGTCATGACCATTGCGATAAATAGCCAACTCGACTTTCGATGTATCCGGAAGGGGTGGCAAGAAATAGTCGATAATAATACCCGGCATGGGGTTGGTACCCCTCGGTTTTCGGTCGCCGGTAGCCTCATCAATATCGAGACGGTATCCATCATCCGGGTTAATTAGAGCCACCGCATCCGCCATGGGTAATCCACCTGTTTGCTGCAAGGGGGCCAGATCGTCCAATATCCAAAACCCGCGGCCGGAGGTCGAGACGACCAAATCATTGTCGGCGATGGTGATATCTGTAATGGGCGTGATGGGTAAATTTGACTGGAAACGGGACCAGGAATCCCCCCCATTCGCAGAAACATAAAAGCCACTTTGTGTGCCAGCATACAATAGAGATGGACGGCGAGGATCAGAGCGTACAACCCGTGCGAAATCTTGTTTAGGTATACCATCGGTAATGGTTTGCCACGTTTTCCCCTTATTGCGGCTGCGCAGAATAATGGGGCTGAAATCGTTGAATTTATGGCGCATAGCCACCACGTAAACCGTATTGGAATCGTGAGGAGACAGCTCAATACAATTAATAGAAGCTTCTCCCAATTGGGGAGGGGTTACGTTCTCCCACAACAGTCCGCCATTGCGCGTCATGTGAATAAGTCCGTCGTCAGAGCCTACCCATAAAACATCCTTGTCATGGGGAGAGCTGGACATATAGCTAATGGTGTTATACACTTCGGCACCAGCTCCTTCGTTGGTAAAAGGGCCACCTCCCTTACCTTGCTTCT
>DATFKA010000019.1:0-26784 GCA_035268885.1 Saprospiraceae bacterium | reverse complement strand
TCGAAGGTTAAAGGTTAAAGTCCCAAGGTTAAAGTCATGTCACATTTTAACCTTTACCCTTTTTACTTTATCCTTTTGCCCAGAGCAAATCCCCCATATTCATCCGCGTTTTGGTGCGCCTGAGGCGCATGGGTATTTCATCTGTATATAATTTTAGTAAAGTATTGTTTTATAAATAGTTATGTAGTGCTTAAGCTTAGGTTGAATTCAAAGGTTAAAGGTTAAAGTCCCAAGGTTAAAGTCATGTCACATTTTAACCTTTACCCTTTTTACTTTATCCTTTTGCCCAGAGCAAATCCCCTATATTCATCCGCGTTCTGGTGTGCGCTAGCTCGTGGGTATTTCATATGATTATCTGAATTGATTGATCAATTACTTATAAGCGGTACTGGGGGTGATTTTTCGTTCGTCCCCGGCTAAAATGATTCAAAAATAGGCCTATTTCTATTGGAACACCAAAAAATGAAGAATGAATCTTATTGTCCGATTTTTTGCCTGCTTGGTCGAGGTAAGTCCGCTATACTTTGAAAAAGCAGAACAAATGGATTAAATTAGTCGTTGGAAAAATAAAAGTCATGCAAGAAAGAAGATTCTATAATTTTAATATACCTGGTGGTAATCAGAACCGGCCCAATCCGCTATGGAGTATTCTGATCGCCATTTTTGCCCTGGTGGTGCTATTTTTTTTAGCGCGCTTTATCTTTAGAATTTTATACATTTTATCGCCTATCTTCCTGATTGCCGCAGCAATCATTGACCATAAGGTCATTGTGAATTACTTCAAGTGGATCGTTAAGTTATTCAAGGATAATCTGATTATCGGGGTGGTGGCTAGTGTGTTGACCATCTTTGGTTTCCCTTTGGTATCCGCTTATCTGGCGGGTAAGGCTTTCTTCAATAAGCGCTTAAAGGATGCTAAAAAAGAATATGAAAAGCAGACAAAAGGTGAGGAAGTTGATTACGAAGTGCTGGATAGTGAGCCGCTGGAGTTGAAAGAGCTAGACCGCGAAAAGCGCGATACCGGCCGTAATGATTCTAATGAGTACGAAGAGCTCTTTTAGTGCGCTTGTTTTTTATAATAGCCCTGATACTGGCCCTTTCCTACCTTTGGTTAATCAGTATTTATTTGCGAAGCTGGCGGGCACTAGCCAGCTGGCGCTTAAAAGGGGAGGCCCATCCTGAGATTACCATAGATGTGATCATTCCGGCCCGGGACGAAGCCAGTACGATTGCTGGCTGCCTTGATTCTGTTTTCAATAATACTTACCCGGATTCTCTGTATACCGTTTGGGTGGTCGATGATTTTTCGACCGATAAAACGGCAGCTATCGTTCAGCAACGGCAGCGGGAATATTCCAACCTGCAGCTTATTCAAATGGCTGATTACCCCCAGAAAGAAGGAGCGGTCGCTTTCAAAAAGCAGGCGATCGCCAAAGCGATTTCGCTGAGTTCGGCGGAGCTAATTGTGACCACCGATGCCGATTGTCAGGTGCCCGAGGATTGGCTGCCAGGCTGGGCGACCTTTTTTAAACAGGAGCAGGTGGTGATGGCAACGGCACCGGTCGAGCTGGAAGCAGAAGACAGTGTACTAGGTCGCTTTCAGGCACTCGATACCCTGGGGATGATGCTGATTACCGGTGCCGGAATAAAAGGAGATTGGATGAGAATGGGCAATGGTGCCAACCTGGCTTATTTGCGTTCGGCTTACGCAAAAGTAGGAGGCTTCCGCGGCATTGATCATTTAGCTTCCGGGGATGATATGCTACTGTTGCAAAAAATGGCACTTGCTTTCCCGGGCCAGATTGGGTTTGTTAAGTCAAAAAATATGGTGGTGGCAACCGGGGCTCCACCAGATTATCCTTCTTTTTTATCGCAACGACTGCGCTGGGCTTCCAAATCGAGTCAGTATTCCGAGTGGCGGGTGACCCTGGCCCTGGCCCTGGTCTTTTTTTTCTGCTGGGTCATTATCCTCAGTCTTTTTGCAATAATAATACAGCCCATTTTAGGACTTATCCTGTTCTTGCTGCTTTTTTTGCTGAAAAGCGGAACGGATTACTATTTCCTAAGACGGGCTGCACATTTTTTTGGACGAAAGTCCTTATTGAAAAAATACTGGCTCAGTCAAATACACCACATCGTCTATATCGCGCTGGTAGGTCTGCTGGCCAATTTCCGCAAGACTTACGTCTGGAAAGGGCGACGCGTCTATTGACCCACCGCTTCCCGAATGAAACCGTTGACATCCGTGGCAAATTTCTCCAGTGATGCCGGATCGGTATACATCATGTGCCCAGCTTCGTAGTATTCCATGATAATATTATCTCGTACTGATTCGGGCAGGCCCAGATGATCAACGGTATGTTCTACACCGTAAAAAACGGTGGCGATATCGTAAATACCGTTTAGGATCAAGACTTTCATATTGGGGTCGCGCGATAAAGCCTTGGCCATATCGGGAGCGGTATTGATGGCTACCTGCGTTCCCCAGCCATTATTCCCCTGGTGACTCCAGTCCCATTGGAATCCGGGACGACGGCCAGCCGTAATAGTGTACATCTGGTCTTTGTCTACTTCCAGTACTTCGTGTAAATAGTGTAGGAATCCCGTAATGTAAGCAGGGGAGATGGCTGCGGACTGAGGATCATAGCTCCCCGTTTGGCTGATGCCATCCATGTTGATACCCGTATAGCGCGAATCTAGTCGACCGACGATCTCTCCTTCTTCGCGGAGCATTTCTGCAAAAAACTCCGAATTGGTGACGCGCAGATTGGCCTGTAGCCAGTATTCCGTATCGGTACCGGTATAATAGGCCAGTTTTTTGGCAATGTCTTCTTTTTCAGTGGTACTCAGTCGGGCTCCTTTGAAAAGGGCGGGAACGTATTCGTTTTCGGTAAAGGCCCGGACTTCATCCAGAAAATCATAAACGTTCTCAGGCTTGTTGGGTACCTGATCGTGATACCAGGCGGTAGCGGCATAGGTGGGGAAGTGGACCACGTAGGGCAGATCGTCTTCGGGAGGAAAGGTTAAGGTGCGCAGATCAAAAACGGCGGAGACCATAATCACTCCGTTCATGGCAATTCCCTGCTGGAGTAAATTGTTCATGACGCCGGCATTACGAAAGGTACCGTAGCTTTCGCCCAAAAGGAATTTGGGATGGTTCATTCGACCCTCTTCGATGAGGAATTGTGTGATAAAGAGGCTGATACTGCGGATGTCCTGATCAACGCCCCAGAAATCTTTAAATTCTGCTTTACCCAGTGGCACACTCAAGCCGGTACCGATCGGATCCATCATGACCAGGTCCGCGACTGCCAGAATGGAGTGTTCGTTATTGGTTAATTCGTAGGGGGCTGCCGGGTTATAGTCCGGATCGTTAACTACGATGCGCCTGGGACCGAGTACGCCCATGTGGAGCCAGAAAGAAGAGGAACCTGGCCCGCCGTTGTAGGCAAAAACGATAGGGCGATTCGCTTCGGCATCATCTTTAGCGTAATAGGTAAAGCCGAACAGCGCAATGGGCTCGTTGTTTTCGTCGCGCAACTGCATGGTACCGGTTTTAGCCGTAAGGTCGATGGTCTGGCCATCAATGACGACCTCCTGTTGGGTTACCGCCACCTTGGCTTCCGGCATTTTTTTATCTGGTTTGGGGGCTTCTGCCTGGGCGAAAAGACCCGCTGATGCCAAAATAAATAAGTAGAGTAGTACATTTTTCATGGTGAATTGTATTTAATTAAGCGCTAAGGTGAACCCCTAAGATAAAAATATAGAGAAATAAATCCAGCTAAACTGAACAAAGCTATCGCTTGTTCTCTTATTTTAGGCATAGCTTTATATATTGCAGCTTATGGTCGCACTGTCAAGTATTATTATTCTCGGTATTGCCGCTCAATGGATTGCCTGGCGCATTAAGGTGCCAGCCATCCTGCCACTTATTTTAATTGGTCTGATCGTCGGTCCGCTTTCCGTCTTTTTTACCGAAGATGGTCATAAGTTGTTGGAACCCATTTACAGTGAAGAACTGGGAGAGGGTTTGTTTCCGGGTAATTATCTTTTCTATTTTGTTTCTTTGGCCATCGGAGTCATCCTGTTTGAGGGAGGTCTGACCCTGAAGCGGAAAGAAATCCGGGGAGTCGGTCCGGTCATCCTGAAATTAATTACGATTGGTAGTTTGATCACCTTCATTGGCGGAGGCCTGGCTGCACATTTTATTATGGGGCTGAGTTGGCCCATTTCGTTTTTATTTGCGGGTTTGATTATTGTTACGGGACCCACAGTGATTGCGCCCATTTTGCAGAATGTACCCCTAAACAGAAACGCCTCCACGGTTTTAAAGTGGGAAGGTATCCTTATTGATCCCATCGGGGCTTTGGTTGCGGTACTCGTTTTCGAATTTTTACAATCGGCCAACGGTGGGGTAGCCTTTACCTCCCATGCCTTTATCACTTTCTTTCAGATTATTTTAATCGGCCTGGCTTTAGGGGCCGTTGCGGGTTATGCCCTGTATTTAATCATTAAGAATGATCTGGTGCCGCACTATTTACTGAATGTCTTCACGCTGGCCTTCGTTTTAGGTGCTTTTGTGTTTTCTGAAATTATGGCACACGAGTCTGGTCTACTGACGGTAGTGATCATGGGGACGGTACTGGGTAATCTGGAAGTACCCCGCCTGAATGAAATCCTATCCTTCAAAGAGTCGCTGAGTGTATTACTGATCTCTTTATTATTCATTCTTCTGGCGGCGAATATCAACGTAGAAGAGATGTATTTGATCATCTACGATTGGCGCAGTTTTGCCTTGTTTGGTTTCGTGGTGTTTGTCTTGCGGCCGATCGGGGTATTTGTGAGTACTCGACAGTCCGAATTGAACGTGCGGGAGAAGATTTTTATCTCCTGGGTAGGTCCCCGTGGTATTGTTGCGGCGGGTATTGCTTCGCTTTTCGGAATCACACTAACCAATAATGGGGTGCCGGGCGCGGAATACATTACCCCATTAGTATTCTTCATCGTTTTGGGAACGGTATTGTTGAATGCAACCACCGCCCGTCTGGTGGCCCGTCTGCTTGGCGTTATTCAAAGTACTTCGAGTGGTATCCTATTGGTGGGTAGTAGTAAGGCCTCCCGGGTGATGGCTAAATACCTACAAGACCAGGGACGTAATGTCATTATTATTGATAATAACGAAAGTAGTATTCGCAAGACAAAAGCAATGGGCTTAGAGGGCTTACATTGTAACATTTACACAGATGATCTAACCGAAAAATTCGAGTTGTTGGATGTCGGTTATCTAATTGCCATGACCAGTAGCTCGGATGTAAATGAATACGCTTTGAAGAAATATAAGAAGGATTTTGGCGAGCGCGGAAGCTTCCGACTGATTACTTCCGAAGAGCTGACCAAGCCCATTGGAGAGCGTCCTGACGAAGGACTCTTCTCTTATTACGATGATTATCTGAATATCAATGAGGTGGCGCGGGATTATCCCGATATTCACGAATTACAGGTTCGGGATATGGAAGGGCTAAAATATTACTTCGATGATATGAAGGTAGACAGCAAGATTATCCCTCTTTTTGTAAAGGACAATGGAGGCGAAATTCATATTATTCCTAAAAAATTAGAGGAACTCAATTACGAAGAGGGAGAACTGACGCTGATCTACATTGGGAAGGTGGTAGAAAAAGAAGCCAGCGGAAATGAAGATGCAGAAAATGCCGTCGCCGAAGATCAAGATATGCTACATCAGTAGTCTGTCGGAAGCCTAGCTTGCGCTCCACTACGGTGCAGATGTATTAGGTTTCGTCGGAGCAATACCCAGCGGTCCCCCAATAAGAACCTCCCTGCTTAGTTCGGAAATAAATCCCTACGAGATTATTGCACAACATCAACGCACACTGACCACGGGGATTCAACTAGTCGATTCTATTCCCTCTTTGGCTTACGGAGAACTTCGTAAAGCAATGCCCAAATTAGAGTTGATAGCCGTTCCCGTTTATTTGGCGGGTGGACTTAATACTCAAAATGTAAAACCGTGCGGGATTGAGCTCTGTACAGGGGGAGAACAGCCGGGCAGTTGGACAAGAGAAAGCTAAAGCGTCTTATGGGAGCTGTTAAAAGCGCCTGATTCGGGAGATTTATTTCTGAAAGTATTGAACCTTTTGCTGGAATGTTTACTTTTATGCTTAAGAGCTAAACTATTATCATGAAGAAATACTAATTGGTTATGCCCATTTCGATACAGATAAAACTGAATGAAAAGTTATATATCCGGGATCCACAGGAGACCAAGCTGGGGAAAAAGATTATTCAATACAGTATCTTGCTGATTGATGAGCTTGGCTTTGAGCAGTTCAACTTTAAAAAGTTGGCGGAGCGGATTGATTCTACGGAAGCGTCGATCTACCGCTATTTTAAGAGTAAACACAAATTACTGGTTTATCTACTGTGTTGGTATTGGGAGTGGATGCGTTTTCGGATTGATCTGAATACGACTAACATCAAAGACCCGCGTAAAAAACTAAAGATTGCGATTGCTACCATCGTGGATACCGCTAAACGTAATACTAGCATTGATTTTGTCGACGAGGATGTGCTGCATCGTATCGTTGTGGCGGAATCGACAAAAGGGTATCATACCAAGCAGGTAGATATCGAAAATAAATACGGCTTCTTCCTTACCTACAAAGCATTAAATAAAAAGATTGCGGATATCATCTCTGAGATTGATCCCGATTTTAAATACCCGCGTGCCCTGGCCGTTACGCTGTTGGAAATGGCTAATAATCACATTTACTTTGCTGAGCATCTACCCTCCCTAACCGATATTAAACTGGAAGAAGAGGGCTCTTTCGAACCAGTGGAGATTCTTTTGGAAGAATTTGCTTTTGGTTTATTAGGCTGTAAACTAGTCGATATTTAGGGCGATTTGGGAAAAATACCGGCTTCGGCTCCCAGGCATTTTAGGAGTTCCAGCAGATCTGCTTTTTGTCGGGGTGTAAGTGTAATGGTATGCTTGTAACCTCCATCGTAATAAACCCGGATCTGTTGAATTGGATCTACCGTAAGGAGGTAGAAAAGATCTAGTGGGAGTACACAAATGTGTTGATAGACCCGCATATTAGTGTCGGGATCAAAGGTGCCCCGGTCGGGAACGTTTAAGAGTCCTTCTACCCGGCTACTATCCGTCAGGATCATGACCCGGTTCTTGCCGGAGCTGATGGTTTGAAAATTTCTTTCGGCCATGCCAACGGTTAGAAATAAGGAACCTACAGAATCGTTACTGGCGTAAGCGATCTGTAGCTTGCCGTCTTCGACCAGTTTAAAACCATCTAAAGTCTGGAAATTACTGGGTACCAGATAGCCAATATTAATAGTTGGAGTGGAAATGACGGTGGTGCTGTCGAAAGGATCGACCTCGTGATAAATGGAGTCACACTGCGCCCTAATGGTGTTAACGATGAAGAAAAGGATAATCGATAAGCTGAAGCTAAGAAGGCTTGTCCGCATATTTGAATCGCTTTTTCTGCAAAAATAGGCTTTTTGCGAAAAAAAGCCACTAGATCTTATTTTAACTGCACTCGAATACCCGTTTCTAAGGAGAAGGTGTTGATCCGGTCCTGAGTAGGACCTAAGCCCGAAGACAGGTAACCAATGGAATATTCGTAACGAGACTGGAAGAACATACTCCAGCGTTCGGCCATTTGGCGCTCGGCTCCAAGACCAAACTGGCTACTGAAAAATCCGTTTTCTTTAAAATTTCCGCCTTCCAGCAATCCGCCATTGCGGTCCTTAAGTGGGGACAAACGACTGGGTGTACGATTAACGCCCAGGGGTTGCGGAAAATTGTCGGGGTAGGCGGCGTAATAATTGGTCTGTAGGGCCATTTGTAGTGCCAGCCCTCCCTGAGCAAATAAAGACCAGTTATTACCCTGCCAAACATCCCAGCGTGCGAAGACCGGCACGTTAAGAATATTGATCTCAATGTCACTTAGTGATTCGGTGGTCAGTCCGCCGCGGCGAAGGAAACTACCGTTAATTCTTTTATAACCCACTTCGTATTTCTTGGCCGTATAAATTAAGCCACCTCCAAAGCGTAGCCGGCTTTCCTGCCGCCCAAAATCAGCCACTAGTCCTCCTCTGTATCCGGCAGAATAGCGTTCGAAGGACTTAATTCCAGCGGGTAGATTTTCCGGGGTCATAACCCGGTTATAGTCTAGTCCTCCGAGCATACTGATGTGAACGCTTAAGCCGGAGGCTGGCTTTACACCGGAAAACAAACGAGGCTGTTGACGGGCTAATGCCCCTGAGGTGCCGGGCAGGGTAGCTAGCACTTTCCACCGGGCTTTATTTTTAGGGGGAATAGAAAGTTGGGTTAAGTCTGGCTTTGTCGTCGAAACAGAGGATACGATCGAGTTTGAAGGTTGGAGTGGTAAGGTGCTGGAAATAGCATTTTTCTTTTCCGAATTCGCTGCGGGGATATAAGCTACCGGTTCGAGGGTTCCGGGAATACTTTCCACCTCGTTTGAATTATGGGAATTAGAACTGGGCAACGAAACAGACTCAGAAAGGATGTTTTGATTACTTAAGGCCGACTGGGTTTCAGTGCTTGGCGCCGATAAAGGCGTACTGCCCGGTGCATCGGCTTCGATAACGTATAAAAGCAGTAAGGCAAGCGCCGCTACTTCTATGAATTTGTACTGCAGCAGTCGTTGACGCAGGTTCGTCAGATAATACATTTGCTGCTCAAATAATTGCCAGTGCTGTGCTTTATTACCGGCGTTGGCCTCGAAGCGATTTAATTTTTGGAAGACCATTTGGTCGAAATCTTCTTCCGGCTGTTGGGCAGGTTCCCCCTGGGAAAGCGTCAGCTTTTCCTCAAAGAGGTCCCAGTCCTTTGGTGTCTCATCGACATTGAAGGACTGCATTTTTTTCCGGATGATATCATCCCAATGATCTGGTTTCATAAGTGCAAGTCTATCCGTTTCTTTTGATCAGTTCTTGTAGTCGCGATCTTGCTTTAACTAAATTCGATCGCGAAGTACTTTCTGTAATATTTAAGTAAGCGCCAATTTCTTTGTGGGAATATCCCTCAATGACGTATAAATTAAAGACGGCCCGGTAGGCCGGCGTTAGTTGTTGTATGGCAGCCATTATCTCCTGTTCGGTGAATTGGCTTACGGCATCTGCCTCATCCGTGTTAAGCCGGTAGGCTTCCGTAATATCTTCTGTGCGCCGACGAATCGCTTTCCGGTAATAATCAATGGCGGTATTAACCATAATGCGCCTGATCCACGCCGATAGCGAAGTTCCCGGTTTGTATTTACTAATGTGGTTAAACACCTTGATAAACCCTTCGTGAAGGATATCCAGGGCATCGTGCTTATTGTTTGAGTAGCGCAAGCAGACCCCCAGCATACTGCTGTAATATTCTTCATAAAGAACCTTCTGCGCCCAACGTTCGTTGCGCACACAGGCTTTAATCAGGCTGTTTTCATTGTAGTTTGCTGGTAAAGCGAATTCCATGCATTTTTACATTGTTCGCTACAAATTAACTGCTTTGTGCCAGATTCACAATTATTGTCCGGTCTAATTATTCTTTTGCCGCCAAGGCGACCAAAGCGAAAGACCGCCTAATCACTCTTAGAACGTCTCGATCTACAGGAATGCTGCCCTTTCTACGTTTTTTTGCGGAAGCCTAAAAAGCGAGTATATTCAAAACTTTTTGTTTTAAAAATAAAACCGTAAATTTGCTCCCTACTGTAACCAGCCCTTAATAAAATTGTATGAGTGAAACGCCCGAAAATGGCCAGCAAGGCCAGGAAGAAGATAACGTGATTAGCCTGAAAGGCATGTACGAAGATTATTTCCTCGATTACGCCTCCTACGTTATCCTGGAACGTGCCGTACCCGCCATCGCTGACGGTCTCAAGCCGGTACAGCGAAGGATCCTGCACGCCATGAAGCAGATGGATGACGGACGCTACCATAAGGTGGCGAATATTATCGGTCAAACCATGCAGTACCATCCCCACGGTGATGCTGCCATCGGAGATGCGCTGGTAAAGATCGGACAGAAAGATCTGCTCATCGATACGCAGGGGAACTGGGGAAATGTGCTTACCGGAGACAATGCCGCCGCCCCGCGGTATATCGAAGCCAGGCTGACCAAATTTGCCCTGGAAGTCGCCTTTAATCCGAATACCACGGAATGGCAACTCTCCTACGATGGTCGCAAGAATGAGCCCGTTACATTGCCCATGAAATTCCCTCTGCTGCTGGCACAGGGGGTGGAAGGAATTGCCGTTGGTCTGTCGACCAAAATTATGCCCCACAATTTTCTGGAGCTAATCAAGGCTTGTATCAAGTACCTTGAGGGCAAGAAATTTACGCTGTATCCGGACTTCCAAACGGGAGGGTCGGTGGATGTCAGTGATTATCAGGGTGGCAAACGAGGTGGAAAAATCAAAGTGCGGGCCAAGATTGAGCAGATGGATAAAAGTACCATCGTCATCAAGGAGCTGCCCTACGGGGTGACTACCTCGACCTTGAAGGATAGCATTATTAAGGCTGCTGATAAAGGCAAGATTAAAATTAAACGCATCATTGATAATACGGCTAAGGACGTAGAGGTGCAGATTGAATTGGCCTCGGGTACTTCACCTGAATTGACCATTGATGCCCTGTATGCCTTTACCAACTGCGAAGTCTCTATTTCTCCCAATGCCTGTGTAATTATCAACGAGCGCCCCGAGTTTTTATCCATCAACGATATTTTACGTATCTCTGCCGAAGATACGCGTGATCTGCTGCGCCAGGAGCTGGAAATACAAAAGGCTGCGCTGGAAGAAAAGTGGCACATGGCCAGCCTGGAAAAGATCTTTATCGAAAACCGGATCTATCGGGAGATTGAAGAGTGTGAATCATTTGAGGAGGTGATTGAAGTGATCGGGCAGGAACTAAAAAAATATATTTCGGTCCCCTCCGACGAGCCGGCTAAAGATGATCAGCGCCTGCATTTGATGCGGGAAATTACCAGGGAGGACATTGAAAAACTAACCGAAATCCGGATTAAGCGGATCTCTAAATACAATTCTTTTAAGGCGGATGAATATATTGCCAAACTAGAAGAAGAACTAAAAGAGGTCAAGCACCACCTGGCCAATCTGACGGATTATACGATCGCTTATTATGAGCGCTTGCTAGACAAATACGGGGAAGGCAAGGAAAGAAAAACGGAAATTGAGACCTTTGATACGATCCAGGCTGCGGAAGTAGTCGCGAATAATGCAAAATTATACGCCAATCTGAAAGAAGGGTTTATTGGTACTGGACTGAAGAAGGATACCCTGATTACGGATTGCTCCGATATTGATGATATCATTGTTTTCCGCAAGGATGGGCACTTTCAGGTATCCCGAATCGCCGAAAAAGTATTCGTTGGCAAGGACATTATCCACGTGGCGGTCTGGAAAAAGGGAGATGAGCGGACGACTTACAATATGGCCTATTTGGATGCCAAGAGTGGGCGCACTTACGTGAAACGCTTTCACGTAAAAGCGGTGACGCGTGATCGGGCATACGATTTGACCAAGGGAGCGCCAAAGTCTAAGGTTTACTATTTCTCCGCGAATCCTAACGGGGAAGCGGAAACCATTGAAGTGCGTCTGACGCAGGGGAGCAAGGCGAAGAAAAAGATATTTGATTTCGACTTTGCGGAATTAGCCATTAAAGGCAGAAATTCACAGGGAAACATTCTGACGAAATATCCCGTTCGTAAGATTGAGATGACAGAGCAGGGGAAATCTACCCTCGGCGCGATGAAGATATGGATGGACGAGGCCAGCGGGCGTCTTAATAACGACGAGCGCGGTCTGCTTTTAGGTAGTTTTGATACCGGTGATCAGATTTTGGCCATTTATAAAGATGGCAGTTACGAGATGAGTGAGATCGACTTTGATCTGAATCAGCGCTATGTACCCAAAGATCTGGTCTACGTTTGCAAGTACGAAGACGGAGAGGTGCTGAATGTTATCCACTACGAGGGGGAGAAGGGATGGACGATGGTGAAGCGTTTCGAGATTGAAACCAATACGCTGGATCAGAAATTTTCGTTCATTAGTGAGAGTAAGGGTTCCAAGCTGATCTACGCCACCGTTGGAGATGAAGTCAAGGTCCAGTACAAATACCGGGCAAATAAAGAGACACACGAGGAGGAGCTGGACTTCCCGGAATTTATTGATGTGAAGGGTTGGAAAGCCGTCGGGAATAAGTTAACGGAATCAAAAGTAACCAGTGTGAAAGAGCTGGAAGTAAAGAATAAAAAGAGAACCAGCGCGACTAAAGAAAATGGAAAGGACGGCGAAAATCCAAAGCCCGGTGATACGATTGACCTATTTGGTTAAGCGTCTATTTAAAAAGAAAAGTAAATTATGGATAAACATCAAAAGAGGTTTGTAGAAGTCTGGGGGAAAGAACGGCAGAAGGGCCAGCTGAAATACGTGGCCATTAACACACTAGTCTTTTTCTTTCTACTTTATTTGGTTACGGCTATTCTGAACTTCGGGGCCATTCGCAGCGGGGATTATTCCGAGCTGCTGTATCTGCCGCGCATTGGTATGTACCTGGTGGCCAGCTTATTGATTGTCGTTTTTCGCTGGCGGCGTAACGAGCGTATGTATAAGAAATATACCAAGGATTCGGGGGAAGAATGAGTGAAGAAAAAGCGACGGATCGCCGGTGTTGGACGGATTTCTTATGGGTAATACTCAGCCTGAGTAGCCTCTTTTTGTTGGATGCTTGTGCCAATCCGACCGCACCAACGGGCGGGCCACGGGACGAACGACCGCCACAAATCGACAGTACGAGGAGTACCCCGAATTTTCAAACCAATTTTGATCAATCTTATTTTGAGTTGACCTTCGACGAGTGGGTGGTGCTGGAAGATGTGCGCGAACAGGTAGTCGTCTCGCCGCCTTTGGATTTTGAAGTGAAGTTAAAAAAGAAAACGGTGCGATTTGAAGTGCGAGAGGGTGATTCGCTGCGGGCCAATACGACCTATACGGTGAATTTCGGGGAAGCCGTACAGGATCTCACCGAAGGAAATCCGGCAGAAAACCTACGCTTTGTATTCTCCACCGGTGATGTCCTGGATTCTTTGCGGCTGACGGGGCAATTGTACGATGTAGTCACCCGGGAGGCTATGGAGAATACCTACTTTATGCTGTATGACAACCTCTCAGATACGGTTGTCACCACGGAGCGGCCCTACTACTTTGGCCGAACCGATGAATTTGGACAATTCACGATTGAAAACCTTCGGGCGGGTACCTTCAAAGGGTTTGCCCTTAAGGCCGGTGCGGTTTCGGGCTATCTGTATACAAATTCGGGGGAGCAGATCGGATTCCCTGACACCTTACTGGAGATCCGTCCCGGTGAGCAGCCCGGCTTAGAGCTGGCTATGTTTGTGGAAGAAAAGCCTCTCCGTTTCTTTAATACCATTCCGGATCAATATGGGCAGAGCAAATTACTCTTCAACCAAAGCCCTCCCGAAGACCTGGAACTCCGCAGGCCCGATTCCCTTAGC
The DNA here is from genome assembly GCA_035268885.1 of Saprospiraceae bacterium. Taxonomy (GTDB): domain Bacteria; phylum Bacteroidota; class Bacteroidia; order Chitinophagales; family Saprospiraceae; genus DATFKA01. Next base: position 13,205 of record DATFKA010000019.1, on the reverse strand, counting down.
TTTTCGTATTTCAATTCGGAGACCAGTCGCGATACCCTGATAATCTGGTATGATCTTCCCGCATCCCAGCCATGGTCTTTAATCTTAGCGCGAGATACTTCGCTTTTGGATACAGCTAACACTCCTGCCCTGGATAAGGATGCATTCTTAGCCAATAGTCGGCTACGTCGGAAAGGTGGCAACAGTACGGCTACGAAAAAGCTGGCCCCGGGAGCCGCTATTCCATTGGAGTGGAATCATCCGCTGGCGACCATTGATACCAGTCGCATCGCATTGTACAAAGACAGCATTCGAGTCTATCTGCGAAGTGCTGAAGTAGATAGTTTAGCTTTCCGCGAAATGCAGATTGCTGCGCCTTTTCAACAGGATTCGGTCTATCAATTACTGATCTTTCCCGGCGCGGTAAGCGATATTTATGGGATAAGTAATCAGGATACCGTGGAGGCCAACTATCGCATAGGTATTCTGGAGGATTACGGAAACCTCATTATTAATGTAACCGATCTGGATAGTACGCTCCATTATCGGGGGGAATTGCGTCAGGGGGATCAATTACTCGATACTTTTTATATTGCCGAACAATCGGACTTTCGGTACGAAAAACGGACCCTCCAGCCCCAAAAATATACGATCAGGCTCATCGAAGATCGCAATCAGAACCGAAAATGGGATACGGGAGATTATCTAAACCGCCGCCAGCCCGAACCCATCTACACCAAAGAACTAGAACAACTACGGGCCAATTGGGACCTGGATGAAACCATCCGGCTGTCTGACCTGAAGCGTATTGTTGTTCCGGAATCGAATACAAGTGGTAATCGATAAATTTTCCTTTTAGGTAAAACTGACCTATATTCAAGCCAGTCAGGCGGACGAAGTTTTTGACCCACACGTTATTCTTTTAAACCACGCAATCACCACGCAGCTATGGACAGAAGACACTTCAGTAAAAAGATGGCCTGGGCTTTAGGCGCAACAACTTTATTACCGAACTGCTCACAGGCACAACCGGAGGAGAAAGATACCCTCCGGGCTTCCGCCAAAGAAGCAGCTCCAGCAGGATTGATCAAACCCAAACGATTGCGTAAGGGGGATACCATTGCCCTGATCACTCCGGGAAGCTTCATTCCCGATCGAGCCCTGGAAAAAGCGGTTAGCAATGTAAAACGCCTGGGATTTAAAGTGAAATTAGGTAAACACATTCGAGCCTTGCGGGGCTTTAATGCGGGTACGGACGAGCAGCGCCTGGAAGATTTGCACAGTATGTTTGAGGACCCTTCGATTGACGGTATCTGGTGTGCGCGGGGGGGCTACGGCTGTACGCGACTGTTGCCTATGATTGATTATGATCTGATTAAGAGTAACCCAAAGGTTTTGTTGGGGTACAGCGATATTACGGCCTTGCACAATGCATTTTACCAAAAGTGCGGGTTGGTTACCTTCCACGGGCCGGTGGCTTCTTCTACGATGACACCCTATGCGACTGCCCATTTCCGCCGGGCTCTGATGGAGGAGAATCCCGTGCAGATCATTAAGCCAGCGGGGGCTAATAAGCAGATTAAGGATGTTTTGTACCAGCCGAAAACCATACGGGGTGGCAAGGTCCGGGGCGCTTTAATGGGGGGCAACCTTAGTCTCTTGGCTGCCATGGCGGGTACGGATTTCGCTATTGACCCTACGGATAAACTTATCTTTTTGGAAGATATCGAGGAGAAGCCCTACAGTGTGGATCGCATGCTGACCCAGTTGCGGCAATCGGATAATCTGGCCGGAGCCGCGGGATTTGCCCTGGGTATTTTTGCCGATTGTGTACCGGAGCCCGAAGATCGTTCCCTGACGCTGCTGGAAACGGTACAGGATCGTTTGTATCCCTTGGGAAAACCAACGGCTTACGGGTTATCCTGGGGGCATATATCCAATCAGGCCACGCTTCCTGTGGGTATACAAGCTGAGCTGGATGCGGATAATGTACAATTGAAATTACTGGAGCGTGGTGTTTCCTAATCTGGCCGCGTGATAAATACATCAAGTATATGAAACTACATATTCATCGCTATGACCTTCGCCTGGCGAATACCTTTACCATTACGCACGAATCACGGGATGTACAACCCACGATCATTGTCGGATTGGAAGATGAGCAGGGCAAAGTGGGCTGGGGGGAAGCAACGGCCGTACCCTACTACGGCCAATCGCAGGATAAACTGGTCCAAACGTTGGAAAAGCACCGGCTATTAATTGAAGAAACCCCACTGGAAAGCCCAGAGCAATACTGGGCTGCTCTTTATGCTGCCTTTCGGGACCATCCATTCGAGCATTGTGCGATTGACATTGCGGCCAATGACTTGTACGGCAAGCAGCGAGGACAAGCATTATACGAGATTTGGGGACTAGAAATAGATCAGCTACCGCTGACGAACTATACCATTGGTATGGCAGATATTCCGGAAATGGTCCGAAAGATCAAAGCTAAGCCCTGGCCTTTGTATAAAATTAAGCTGGGGACGGATCACGATCTCGAAATTATCCAGGCCCTTCGCGAGGCGACGGATGCCGGCTTCCGGGTGGATGCCAATACCGGTTGGACGGCCGAGCAGACGATTGCGCTGGCACCCGCCCTTAAGAAATTAGGTGTGGAATTCCTGGAGCAACCTTTGCCTGCTAAAGCCTGGGAAAGTCAGAAAAAAGTTTTTGAACATTCAGTGCTACCCCTGATGGCCGACGAAAGTTGTCAGACGGAGGGGGATGTCGCTCGATGTCAGGGCTATTTCCACGGAATTAATATCAAGCTGGTCAAATGCGGCGGACTGACGCCCGCCCGGCGGATGATTGCCGAAGCTCACCGTTGTGGGCTAAAAGTGATGGTGGGCTGTATGACGGAATCCTCGGTTGGTATTTCGGCGATTGCCCACTTGCTACCACTATTGGATTACGTAGATATGGACGGTGCCCTGCTCCTGGCCGAAGACATTGCCACTGGGGTAAGCATTGAGCAGGGTAAGGTAAGCTATGCGGATCGCCCCGGCACCGGAGCGGAGTTGATATAACCAATTCAGATCAAATCAAATCATGGGTATTCTAAAATAGCATTATGTATTTAACCGAACGTTTATGGCTTACTTTATTACTGGCTTGCTTACTTCCAGCTTCTCTGGAAGCACAGGCTTACGTCTCTTATCGTAGCGGTCCCGATACGGATACCCTGACTACGCCACAGGGCGGCGTTTGCCTGATGGGCGGATCACGCGAAGATGACGAAGCCATGAAGTGGTTTTTGCGACGGGCGAATGGCGGTGATGTACTGGTGCTAAGAGCTAGTGGTTCTGATGGTTACAATGATTACTTTTTTAGTGAACTGGGCATACCTGTACACTCTGTGGAAACCATTCGTTTTGATCGTGCTTCCGCCAGCGCGGTAGATTATATTCATCGACGTATCCAGGAGGCAGAAGCCATTTGGTTTGCTGGAGGTGATCAGTGGAATTACGTTAATTTTTGGCGTAATACTCCGATTGATTCACTGGTCAATCGAGCGGTGCAGGAAAGGAATATTGTCATTGGAGGGACCAGTGCGGGGATGGCGATCTTAGGGGAGTACTATTTTTCTGCGCAGAATGGTACCGTTAGTACTGCCGAGGCTATTGCCAACCCTTATCGACCAGAGGTGCAGATAGATACCAGTTGTTTTTTGCGGGTGCCTTTTATGGAAATGGTGATTACCGATACCCACTACAGTGAACGGGATCGGGAAGGGAGACATGCAGTGTTTTTGGCACGTGTATTGGAAGACTACGGCATTCCCGCCCGGGGAATAGCTTGTGATGAGCGCACGGCGGTATGTATTGATCCTGCGGGGCGCGCTTACGTTTATGGTCGTGGTGATACAGCAGGGGATCAGGCCTTTTTCATCCAGTCTAACTGTAATTTGTCTGACCCGGTGCCAGAACAGTGTTTGCCAAGTCAGCCTCTGGTTTGGCGTCGGGATAAGACGGCACTAAAAGTCTATCGGATCTTAGGAACACCGGAGGGGAATCGTTATTTTGATTTAAACGATTGGCAAAGCGGACAGGGAGGAAACTGGCAGCACTGGTATGTGGAAGATAGGCAAGCCTTCCTTATTTCTGGTAGTCCAATTCTCTGTACTGCGGTCACACTTACAGAAAAGACTCCTGCGGCGAGTCTACGTATTTATCCCAATCCTGCAAGTGCTACGGTTAATCTGGCATTTGCGCATTTCCCGGAAGGGAAATATAACCTGGAATTGTGGAGTGCAACTGGGAAGAGCGTGTACCAGAAGGCAGGTATCCCCGCGACTGATACAGAGATTGACGTGCGGGCTCTGCCCCGAGGACTTTATTACCTGCAGGTAACAAAGGATGGCCAACGGCTGATCTATCAACCACTTATCTTATCAAAATAACTTAATCAATATCCCGCCCCCCTTTGAGCTCTTCCTGATAGTCTTTGAGTACTTCCCAGTTGCCATTGGCGGCCAGGCGAGCCTGTGCGGGCCAGGTACTGGGGTCGTGCATCTGGTATCGCGGGTCGGCTTGCTCCAGGATCTGTTCGATATCGGCCGGATCGGTTTGGGCCAGCGTTTCGAGGCTGTCAATCCCTGCCTTTCGCAGGATAGCTGCAATCTTGGGGCCAATACCTTCTACGACGTTTAGTGATTTTTGTGGATCTTCTTCTTCGCCAGGACTAGTGGTGGTCGAAGCTACTAAGTCTGGATTATCTCTGAACTTTTTAGCCTGGCCGACCCAATCGTCTTTTTCAATACGCCCTTCGAAGTAGTTGAGTTGCTGGGTTACTGTGATAATATCTTCGGGGGCCCACTCGGCGATCTGCTCAAAGGAATAGACACCGATATCATTTAATTTTTTCTCAATGAAAGGCCCAATCCCTTCGATTTGATTTAGGTCATCGCGGGATTGATCCAGCAGGAGTTCCCGGTCTGTTTTGAATAGATCACTTTTAGGCTGGAGAATCAGATCGGCATCTGGCTCCACTACTGAGGGGGATTGATCATCCGGTTCGAAGGTAGCGGTATTGGCCGATCGGCTATTCAGCTGCGCTATACTTGATTTGAGGGTGGCGTTTTCGGTTTCTAACTGATTCAATCGAGCTTCAAAGGCAGCTAAGCGATCGGTAGGCAAGCGGAGGTCTTCGTTGCCCGTGGTGCTTTGGCCTTCTGTCGACCCTTCCCTGAGTCGGGCATTTTCCTTTTTCAGGTAATCTATTTGTTCCTGTAAGGCTTGTACCCGATTGGTGTCCTGAGTAGCATTACCCGATCGGGGCCCATCCAGTTCTTGCTGGAGTTCTTCGTTACGGCTTTTTAAGTATTCGACCTGCTGCTGTAGTGCCTTTACTTTAGCCGCATCGACGTTTTCACCGGGACTGGCATCGCGCAGGGCCTTGTTTTCGGCTTCGAGCTGGCGGATTCGTTCCTGCAGCGCCTCGTCGGAGGCATCGAGGGTCGTGCCCATTTGTTCTCGCTGATCCAGCGCATTACGCAGACTTAATACTTCTTTGTTGAGGTCATTGTTTTCTTGTTCGTAGCGGTCAGCCGCCAGGCGAATTTGATTGAGGTCATAAGCCGATTTTTTCAGATCGGCCTCCTTTTGGGTGATGATTTCTGCTTGTTCATTCAGCTGCCGGTTCTGCTCGCTTATTTGTTCCTCCTTTTTTTTTAGTTCTTTCTTTAGTCGGCGAATCTTTCCGCCGCGCAGGGCTACACCGAATAATAGTCCAATAAGGAAAGCACCCAGGCAAAAGGCAATAAAAATAAGACTTTCGGAATTGCTGAGCTGCTGAAAAAATGCGTTGAAATCAAACTGTTCCATTATGCTGCGTTTTAATAGTCTTTTGGCCGAAAATTATTGAATAACGATCTCTACCCGACGGTTTTTCTGGCGCCCTTCTTCTGTACTATTGGGCGCCACGGGTTCGTCTTCTCCCCGGGTCCTGGTAAGAATACGCTCGGGGCTTAAACCTAAATTGAGAAAATAGATACGAGCGCTATCGGCTCGTGCCTGGCCCAGTCGGTTATTATAAGTCTGGGAGGCGATACTGTCGGTATGACCAATGATGGCTAAATCTAAGGTATCTACCTGTTCGAAATAAATTTTTACAGAATCTGCGTAGGACTGAAAGGCCGGACCCGGATTAAAGACGGCAGAGTTGTACTCGAAATTAGCGTCAGAGAAAGTCATATGCGTAAAGGTAAATGCTCCCTTTTCATCGGTCGTATCGATGGCAGCAAATAGTGCCGGGCGACGCAGTAGGTTGCTGCTGTCAATCATATAGTCCAGCGTGATACGGTCTTGTGGGATACCCATCTCCACAAACATGGAGCGGATGGCATCCGCCCGGGCAATGCCCAGATTGTCGTAAAAGCCCCGCTGTACTTCCGACTCATTGGTACCCAATGCGCCGGTAATGGTCAGCGCGCGCTCCGGATTATCTTTGAGGTAAGCACCAACCTGGCTCAGGTATTTAAAATTATTATCATTGATGACCGGTTGTACGCGGGCGCTGTCAAAGCGGAAATGATCATAACCACTTAACACAATGGTTTCCCCATCGCGGAATTGCAGTGTTTTTAGACGAAAGTCGTCAACCCCCGTATCGGCATCACACAATTGACGGACTTCACAAACGAAGTACCAACGGGCACCGACGAGGTAGACCAGGAAAATAATAAGCCAGAATAGAGCTCTCATACGTTCTGTTTCGGTTTAATGTTTTAATCTCCCGGAGATACTCCGGGCTGCTAAACCACCAAACATTAATTCCTATTCCGAAATATAAGAATTATTTCAATAGAACGCAGGACTCCTTTGGATCAGTTGATAATATCTGCCAGTTCTCCTGTTTGATAGATCTGCTTAATAGCTGCCTGTAGGCGCTTCCGCGCAAAAAATATTCTGCTCTTGACGGTCCCCAGAGGTAAATCCAACTGTTGCGAAATCTCTTCATACTTATACCCTTGCGTGTGCAGCAGAAAAGGAATACGTAGGTTCTCATCAACGGCTTCGATCTGCTTCTCCAGCTCGCGATAGAGTAGGGAAGACTCGCCGCCATTGGTGACTACGGCATCGTTGGAGTTGAGCAAATAATTGTTAGGCGTGTAATCATTCAGGGTCTGACGACGTTTGCGCTTGCGGTAATCATTAATAAAGGCATTGCGCATGATGGTCATCAACCAGGCCCGCAAATTTGTGTGGGGTTGATAGTTCTTTCTATATTTGTAGGCCTTGTACGCGGTTTCTTGTACTAAGTCGTTGGCAGCCTCCTTGTCCTTGGTTAGGTTAAGCGCAAAAGCGTACAAGGGCATTTTGAGCTTGTTGAACTGCGTGGTAAATTCGAGTGTATTCATTGTGTTTAGGGTTTGACTTTCTTGTGTAATAGTATAACTATCATCCGTAACAAATATACACTAATTTTGTTATGGACATACTATTTTTACTAAAAAAAATTATGGATTGGAATTCCGTACAGAAAGGCTTTAAGGGGTATATGTTGCTGGAGATGGGTCTGTCAGAACATACCATTGCCGCGTACCTGCGAGATTTAGACAAATTGGTACAGTTTTTAGGGCTTAGTGAGCCCGTAAAATCTCCTGCGCAAGTAGACCGCCATGATCTTCAGGATTTTTTGCGCTACCTGAACGAAATTGGTTTGGCACCCCGTTCTCAGGCCCGGTTACTATCGGCTATTAAAACCTTTTACCGTTTTCTATTACTTGAGGAAATGGTAGAAAACAACCCTGCGGAAACGATTGATACGCCCAGGTTGGGCCGGAAAATACCAGAGGTGCTTAGTTTTGAGGAAATCCAGGCTATGCTGGCGGCCATTGATCTGAGCACACCACACGGGCAGCGCAACCGGGCGATGCTGGAGACCTTGTATGCCTGTGGTCTGCGCGTGAGTGAGTTGGTTGATTTACGTCTGGATCATCTTTATCTGGAACTGGGTTACGTCAAAGTGAGTGGAAAGGGAGATAAGGAGCGCATCATTCCCATCGGAGAGGAAGCTACCAAGCACATTCAATTTTATCTGGACGGAGTGCGCCGGCATCTGAAAAAAATCGATCCTGATCACCGGCATTTTCTCTTTCTCAATCGTCGCGGCCGACAACTGACCCGGGTGTACGTGTTTATGATTGTAAAAGAACTGGCTAAAGCGGCTGGCATTAAGAAATCGGTGAGTCCGCATACTTTTCGCCATTCTTTCGCCACGCACCTGATCGAAGGTGGGGCCAACCTCAAAGCCGTGCAGGATATGCTGGGCCACGAATCAATCATTACGACCGAAATCTACACGCATCTGGATACCGAATACCTGCGCGACACCATTCTTACTTATCATCCTAGCAACCAAAAAAAATGAGTACTACCGCCGAAAAAATATCACTGGTTGTGATTACTTACAACGAAGCTCAGAATATTGCCCGCTGCCTGGATAGTGCCCGTGCGGTAGTAGATGAAATGCTGGTCGTGGACTCCTTTTCAGAGGATGACACCGTAGCCATTGCCGAGCGGAAAGGGGCTCGGGTATTGCAGCATGCTTTTGCCGGCTATATCGAGCAGAAGCGTTATGCGATTGAGCAGGCCCGCTACGAGCGGGTGCTTTTACTGGATGCCGACGAGGCCCTAGACGAACAACTACAAAACTCTATCCAGACGGTGCGTGGCGACTGGACGCACGCCTGCTACACAATGAACCGGATGAGTACCCTGGGCGATCGTTGGATTCGTTACGGTGCCTGGTATCCCGATCGCAAGATGCGCCTATTTGAGCGCCGTCAGTACCAGATTGTGGGCATCAATCCGCACGATAAGTTTGTACCCCGGCCAGGAGTCGCACCGCTACACTTGCGCGGTGATATTCTGCATTATACCAACGATGGCCTGGAAGATCGTATCGCGACTATCAATAAGTTTAGTACGGTGGCGGCGGCGGCTTTCGCCAAAAAAGGGAAGCGTGGTCATCTGCTGCGGGTACTTTTTAAGCCGGGGCTGCGCTTTTTCGCTGAGTTTGTCTTGAAGCGCGGTTTTCTGGATGGGTTTTATGGTTATTTTATTGCGAAAACTTCTGCACAGTACGTGTTTTTACGCGAAGTGAAGTTGTTGGAGCTGCAAAGAAAATCGCAGAAGGAGGCATCGCCCTGATCTTGTTAGGCGTCGTAGCCTGGGAAGGTGCCATTACCCGACGTTCCTATTAATCAAGCTTACTATTGGTCAGGATTAACAAGAAATCACTTCCCCAACCTCTTGCCCAAGGACTAAACTCGACCGCCTCAGAAGTTCCAAAATCACCAATATAACTAAGCTCTCCGCTTCTAGGATTAAACCAATAGGCCTTGATTTTTTCTGAACTTAATTTTGAGACATTAATCTTTATTGGGTTACCAGTTGGGGTGTAGGCGAGGATGAAATCTCTATCTGCACCAATAGCAGAAGTGATAAATGACGCATCCTCCGGGTTCTCATTTACTATTAAAGTTTGGTCATTATGCATGGATTGCCAGGGGAGTTTTTCAAATATATTTTTCATGAATGTCATTTGTTTAGCACCTGGCAAGGATAAAGCTGATTTCCAGCCCGTCCTGGCTTGTAAATTTGGATGTCGTTCTAAGCTGTACATCTGCCAAATATCATTACAACCATAAGTAAAGCCAGCCGCCCCGGCAGTCATGCTCCAGTAGGCGGCAACTCTAACATCGTTATCATCCAGCCAGATCCATGGGTTTTTAGTATCGAGACGGTCAGGAATATTTTCATATCTGGGCTCTCCGTTAATTACAGGTTTATCAGGAGCGTTCTTTTTACTATCCCACACATACTTGTATTCTTTCGCTTTTCTATCGTGACCACTTTGAAACATATCAAAATCCATCCAATCTTCTTCTTTAAAAAATTTAGAAGCAATTTGTCCTCCCATCGGATGATAAGTGATGAGGTGATTAGTGTCTGTTTGCCTAATTCCTTCTGCCATGGAATTTATGATTTCGAAATGGATAGCTTGTTCCGGGATTCTGTCACCCCCCAAAACCCAAATAATATTATTATGTTTATGATATCTTTTGGCTAGCAGGCCACCAAATATTTTTGCATTCTCTTGGTTGAAAATTTCAGGACCGACACCCCATCTTTTATTAAACTTATCACCCCAGGTTGGCAAAAGGCCAACGTAAAGTCCTAGCTCCTCCGATTTATTGATAACATAATCAACCAATTCAAAATATTGATTATTCAACTTCGTTGGGTCATTATCAATCAATGGCTTGTTGCCATACGCATTCGGAGTATTCAGGCCATCGAGCTCGGCGAGAACAACAGTTTGTATTACGGTAAACCCTTTATTTGCTCTATCTTTCAGGTAAATATCAATATCTTCTTTGGTCAATCGATGGATCAATTCCCATGCTGTCCCACCCAGCCAGAAAAAGGGTTTATTGTCTTCAGTTACTAAGTATCGATTGTTATTTGATATTTTAAGCAATGGTAATTCCTGACCATAGCTAGAGATTGAAATCAATACTGAAATAATAAGTGAAAAAATGTTTTTCATCTGTAGTGCTATTATGTTTGGTAACGGGTATGCTACCTGGCGTGTTCGCAGTGAAGCAAAGCGGATATGATCAGGTAGCTTATGTGTGTGCCCGGCATGGGTATGGTTTGACTCCCTATTAATCGGACAAAATCAAAATGGTTAAACAATAATACACAAAAATGCGCTAATTTTGCATCAGCAAGATGCGACCGCCGGTGACTATAATACCTCGACAAAATCGGACAGTGATCTAAGTTGAAAAACTTATCATTGAACTAATGAAAAGAAAAAGGAGAAAATTCAGCACAGCCTTTAAGGCTAAAGTGGCCATTGAAGCGCTTAAAGAACGGTCAACACTAGCGGAGTTGGCGGTCAAATTTGATCTACATCAGAACCAGATCAGTAAGTGGCAACTCGGTTCTGGTCGGCTTTTCCGAAGCGAGGCATCTCCAAACGGTGGGCTCGAAGCTCCTTTTTGAATAGATTTGGGCTGTAATTCCCTTTTCTGAAATTAAGTCAATTCTATCCGAACACATTGATAGTGAGATCGTTATAAAGGAAATTAATTAAATAAACAAACCAGAAATAACAAGTTTATGAAAAAGCTACTGTTAACCTTATTGGCTATGTGTGGACTGATATTGAGTGTACGTGCGCAGGCGCAAGACTATACTTCGACAGAAGAAAAATATGAAAGATATTTTGAATCTAAAATGGAGATGGACTTTAGAAAATATGCCATCCAATCTTTAGATTTAAACTCAGAAGAAATTGAAGATTTCGATCCTCTCTTTCGGAAATATATGAATAAGCGAGTAGATTTAGCGGAAAATAAAGTAGAATTAGCAGAAATTTACCGCGATGAATTAGCGGAAGACGATACTATGAAAGATGAAGCGAAGGAAACAACTCGCTTCATTGAAGACTACTGGGCAGAGAGTATTGATGAATTGGATTTGAAACGCCAATACTTTACTCGTTTTGCCGATGCCGTTTCCTACGAAAAAGCGCTAAAATTCTTTTTACTAGAAGATGAAATAGAATACCAGATTTTGCGTCAGACATTGGCCGAAATCAACCCATTCATCATGAAAGTTCATATGATTTTTGAACCTAGTGAGAAGATGAAAGCATCCAAATCCGAAAGCGATTGGGATAATAAGTAATCTTTATCATATGACCCTTAAAGCCCTTGCCAATTTGGCAAAGGGCTTTTTTGTTTGCTCAGTATGGGCTTTTGAGCCCCTTATTCCTTCTCGAGCAGTAGCTTCATCAGTTTCAGTGCGGAAGTTTCTCCCTTTTTTTGGAGTAAATCGCGAGGGGTGTTATCCCCCAGTTCATAGGTCAGGGCATCTGCGCCCAGGACGTGATACATATAAGAAGAAGAGGTAGGGCCTCGCGCCAGGTCATCTCTCGGTCGGATATTGGGGTCCAGGCCGAGTTCGGTGGTCATTTCTTTAATCATGGCCAGTACCAGGCCCGGCTGATTTCCCGGCTGTTCCGGATGCCCGGTGTAGTAAATATCTTCCCAGGTAGAATGAAAATCAACACCAAAATAAAAGGTTCCTTTTTTAGCTTTTTCAGCTAAGAAAGCCTGAATGGCAGCCACCTCCGGTTGGTTGACGTTCTGCCAGTCTCGATTGAGGTCAATACCAGCGGCACTATGCCGCCAATGTCCGTTATCTACCCCATCGGGGTTAGCAAATGGAATGATGTAGGCATTGTATTTCTGTCGAAAAGCGCTGGCTATCTCCGAATCACCAGCCAGTGTTTCTACAAAGGCCTGCATGGCCAAATAGCCCGTTACTTCGGGAGGATGTTGCCGCGATAAAACAAAGATCATTTTTTTATCATCCGCCGCACCAATTTTCATGCCCGGTATCGGACGCCCCTGTCTGCTTTTACCTACGGTAAATGCTTCGATGTACGGTTTTTGGGCCAGACCTTCTACCCATTGCCAAACGTGTTTGGAAGTATTTAATTCTTGTGCGGCGATCCAGAGCGTATCTTTTCCAATCTTGAGATCCAGGTAGGCTTCCTGAGCAATGGCTCGGCCATTCGATGCGGTTTCTACTTTTGCCAACTGATAATTTTCTTCCGGAATGGCTTGCCAGTTGATACCGTCGGTACTGATCTTGGGGGGATACCGGTGCATTGCATTTTCCTGATAAGATAAACGCATTCGGATATTTCTTTCTTCGCTGGACCAGACCTTAAAGGCGTACCAGGGGCTAGGGTTGATGGGGGTGTTTTCCGAGGTAATCAGCACATTAATGAGCGTGTCGCCGCTAAGTATAGCTCCATTCAGGCGTGCGCCTTCAAAATTATTGGTCAGGTAAATCCCATCTCCAATGTCAAAAATACCTTTCCATTGCTTTTGGATTGGAAGGGCCTGGGTAGGCACTACTCGAATGGGACCCTGCCCGCCCCACTTTTTATTCGTCACACAAGCGGTCTGAATAAGTACAAGTAAGGCAAGAAGTAATAGGTTTTTAAATTCTTTCATCTGTATATAATTTTAGTAAAAGTCTGTTTTATAGTTAGTTATGCAATTTCAAAAAAAACTAAAATTCCGCAAAATCTTTTGCCGCTCTTACCCTTACTTTTTTGCAGAAAAAAAGTAAGCAAAAATCTGCCGGTCGTGGAAG
>DATFKA010000018.1:0-5174 GCA_035268885.1 Saprospiraceae bacterium | reverse complement strand
CCATACATTACCTGCTTTATCTTCTTTAATCTCTAAAACCCTTATACGTGGACTTACATCTGCAATTGTGATTTTTTCAAGTGTTTGCCCATCATAGCGTATAATCCCATCTCCATTTGTTCCAAACCAATAGTTCCCTTTACTGTCTTGATGGAATGTCCTTACAAATTGTCTTACCATTCCATTTAAGTTGGTATGAATTTGAGGAAATATCGTGTTTTGCTTTGTGGCAAGATGTTTGTCGCTTACTTCATATTCTGTCCTATCACTAACAGTTTTTTCTTTCACTTGTCCTGTGCAAGCGGAGACTTGAAGTAACAGAAGTGCTAAAAGTAATTTACTTGCTTTAAATATTGTCTTGCAATTAATGTCTGTCATATTGTTGGGTTATAATTGTTGCTAACGGCAGAGTGTGCAAAAACACCTCCACCGCTAATCGTCATTTAATGGTTTAAGCGAGCTGCTAACGAGATCGCCCGTAGAGACGGATGATACAGATTGCATATCTCCTGCGCCACGGAGCGCCACCGCCGCAAAAAAGCCAAAAAAGCCCTTTTTAGGGCCTCAATGAGCCCTGTTACGTCCAGGATAGACAGACTTCTCCGTAGATTGTAGCTTAGGAAAATCAGGGCCATCTCCCCGTTCACTTTTTGCAGTCCTTTCAGTAAGGTGTGATCATATCCCCAACCTCGTTTGATGGTACCGAAGGGATGTTCTACGATCGCCTGCCTTCGCCGGTAAAGTTCTTGTTTTCGGTTTACTCGTTCGGCGTTGCGCTCGATGGCATCCTGGTATTCGGAGCGCTCGATGACCCGACCGTTCTTAGCGGTCGTGCAGCGGCCAAAGGCCGGACAAGACCGGCAGCGTTTGGCACCCGCTTTATAGGTCTTAACACGGTAATCATGCTTACCCTTGGTGGTCAGCGTGCCGGTCGTAGTCAGCCAATAGCCCTGCGGACACACATAGGCATCCCGGTCCGCATAGTAGGCAAAATCGCTGGACCGATAGCCCGCTGCCGGCACACCTTTGTTAGACTGACTATGTTTGGGTGGCGCCACGTAAGGCACAACTCCTTGCGCTTCACACTCGGCCAACTCCCGACCGGTGTGATAGCCTTTGTCGGCCAGCAGATCAAAGCCCTCTTCTTCCTGTAGCTCCAGCTGTTCTTTGGTCTGTCTGACCATCTTGCCCAGGGCATGGGTGTCGTTGTGCTGGGTAGCTTCACAGCTGACCACCAGGTTGTGTTCGGCATCGACCACAGCCTGTACGTTGTAGCCGACCTCCACAATTTGGCGGCGTACAATCATCGCCCGGCTATCTTCGTCTACGGTCGATAGTTGATCGGTTTGCTGCTCAGCCAGTTGCTCTTCCAGTTCTTCGTATTTCGAGCGACGCGCTTCGGCATGATCGATTTGCTGGTGGATCTCTTTTTTATCCGCCCATTCATCTGCCTGTTCCAGGGCCTGAAAATACCCTTTGATCAGGTCGTCGTAATAAGCTTTATGCCGATCTATCTTCTTTTGGTTGTAGTTATTCTTCTTCGAGTTCTGAGCCCGGAATTTACTGCCATCCAGAGCGAGGATTTCTTTACCCAGTAGGTTGAGTTGATCCAGCAGCGCCACAAATTGGCGGAAGACACCTTGTAGAGCCGTAGGATGATCTGCCCGGAAGGCGGCAATGGTCCGGTATTTTGGCCGCAGCCCTTTCAGCAACCACCACAACTCCACATTGCGCTCACATTCCCGGGCCAGGCCCCGCGAAGAGCGTACCTTATTCAAATATCCGTAGATATACAGCTTCAGCAAATCCCCGGGATGAAACGGAGGACTTCCCGTACGTTTGGCTTGCGTTTTTTGGAAACCCAGAGCACTCAGGTCCAGGCAGTCGACAAAGGCATCGATAGCGCGCGCCGGATGATCTGATCCTATCTGATCTTCCAGCGAAAAAAAGAAAACCTGATGCCGATCGGTTCCATTTTGGTGAGCCATGGGCGGATAGGTGTTTGATCTACTTCAAAATACAAATTTCGTCTTATAATAGGGCGGGGATGAGGAGTTTTTGCACACTCTGACGGATGGCGCTGACGCAGGCCCGGATTACTCACCAATACCTCCTTCATCAGCAGCACTCTCTAATTTAAGATTTTTCCTCGTTATGATAGGTTTCAGCCGGGCTTGACGGCAGCGCTTTGTTGGTGGCATAGCCTTTTTCAATCCTCTTCATTATTTGCCGGTCTCATCAAATACATAGTTCCTTTGCCTTTCCCTATTTTATCGATTAGCCCCTCCCGTAATAAATATTGCATATCCTTCTTTATCGTATTTCTCGATTCACTCTTCAGGTAATCATCTATATCGCCTATCTTTGTTGGCTCGTTTTCTTTCACGAATTCGATTATTCCCTTTTGCCGACTATTTAAATACGGCCCTTTCAACTTATATTTAGTATACTTTTCTTCAAGCTTTGATATCAGGATCTCAAGACTCCCCAGAAAAAAGAGCATCCATTCATTTATCACCTCCTTTTCGGTTCCTCGGTGTTGTTGAGCATCCATCAATACTTGATAGTATTTTTTCTTGTTTTGCTCAACCTGATTTTCGAACGATACATACTGTATGAAGGGATAATCCTCCTGTAACAACAATAACGTAGTTAATAAGCGGGATAACCTTCCATTCCCATCTTGGAATGGATGTATAGACAAAAATTCATAAACGAAAGTACCCACTACTATCAGAGGGTGAATTAATCTTTTCGTCAATTGATTGTTTACCCAATTAAGCAACTCTTCCATTTCCTTCCTTACCAGGTAGGGTTCTGTTGTGTTGAATATTACCCGTTGCTCTCCTCCAGGATAGTTCGCCACAACTTTGTTCGAAAGTTGCTTGTAAGTCCCTCTGTGAGATTGATCTTTTCCACTATATTTCAATAATCGACTGTGGAGGTGAAAGATATTTCCCTCTGTTAGATCTAACCCTTTATAATGGTTCAGTATCAACTCCAATACCTCATAATAACCTATTACCTCCTGTTCATCTCGGCTTTTAAGCTTGTTGATTTGCAAATCATTTAAGAGTGTCGCTACTTCTTTATTTGTTAAGGCTGCTCCTTCTATCCTCGTAGACGAGCCAATACTTTCAATTGTAGCTATCTTCCTTAACTCTCTTAAGTACTTATTCTCCTCCTTTTCTATCGCCAACCATTTCCCTTTAAAGGAATCGATATAACTTATCTTATTGATTATCTTTTGAGTAGTGGCGAAATCGAACCTCAATTTATCTTCCATACATTACCCGTATTTTACCCAAAAATAATCATACTCCCGTAAAGGGAAAGGCAAATACCCAAAAAATACCCGTATTTTATCCAAAAAGGTTTGCCACCAACTTATTTTTACCCGCATGGCGTATAATACCCTTCGGTACGCAAGATTATTGCGGGTAATAGTCCACAAGTGTATGCATATCCGCAAGTTTAAATTACGGATATAAGCTGAATTTGGCAAGGTTCCAGGAAGCGCAGTCTTAGTGGTCAGACGGGTTTAATTGTTGGTAAGCTCTGATCGTCCCGGTCAAAGTGCTAGGGTTAAATATCCTCTTGCCTTACCTGCGGTCAGGGTGCATCCGCTAAACCATTAAGTGGTTAAGGATTAGTAAATCCCCGGTGTGCAGCATATCGTCTGCTTGAGTCTTCCTTTTTCTTAATGGGGGCAAACCCAGTTATATCGAACCGAAGGTATACTTGCTAGCCGTAATTGCGTAAAGACTAAACTACTTCGTGAGCGGTAAGGCGATTACGTTGGGAGGAGAGGGGTACTCAGGGGAAGAATCGCACATCACCAGGATGGGGTGGAAGCCTAAACGTTGGGAGTAAAGGCTATCCACATAGGCATTAATGGCTCTGTACCGGACAATTTTATTGTTCAAAAACTAATGCGTCGGCTTTGGCGCCTAATTGTTTGAGTAGCTCGTTGATATCCTTCACCATTTTATCTGGTCCGCAAACGTAAAAGTGCTGAGCGAAATCGTTGATATGGTCCTTCAAAAAGGACATATCGATGCGGCCATGCTCGTGTCCTGCTGTGTTTTCTCGGGTTAGCGTAGAAAGAAAGCTTTGCCCGAGCATTTTCTCGAAATCAGTTTCCATGATCACATCTTTTTCGGTCTTATTGGAGAAAAGCAGCTGATTCCCCTCCAATTGATCCTTCGCTTTCAAGTCGCGCAGAATAGCGATGAAGGGCGTAACGCCGGCTCCTCCCGCAATAAAGGTTCCTTTGCCTTTGTATTCAATGGCTCCCCATGCGTCATCGATGATGAATTCATCTCCTTCTACTAAGGAATCTATTTTGTGCGTCATACCATCGTGATCGTGGTAGCTCTTAATGGTAAATTCCAGGTGTTCATCCGCTGGTAATGACGTAAACGTAAATGGCCGTTTTTCTTCCCGATATCCTTCTTGGTTGATCGCTACTTCGGTAGCCTGACCCGGACTGAAAGCATATCCTTCCGGCTTTTCCGTAGTTATTCGCTTAACGTCATGGGTTAAAGAGTCGATTTTCAATATTTTAACGGTGTGTGCCATGATAATTTTTTTACATTAAACTCTCTTCTTTTAAAGAGGAAGCAGTTCAATTGTTCGGGCTGTTGTGGAAAACCACTGGTGGGTCGTTGTACTGCTCATTAGCCAATTGGGTCATTTGGTAAATAGTGCCTGGAAGCCCTTCGATTGGATTAATTACTGCAATGGTTGGGTATCCGGTAAACCAATGATGGGATTTGACCGATTTTTTATCTTAGGGAAAAAATACAGCCTATGCGCCCTGCTATTGTTCTCCTCTGCTGCTTTTTATGGACTAGCTATTTGTCTGCCCAGGTCACCCTCACCAGATCAGGCCGGCCGATGAGCCGAATGATAGTAGACACCCAAAACGCCACCGATAGTACCGCCGCTGCTCTGCTGCAGCGCTTTGTCGCCGAAATGAGCGGCGCCCGCCTGCCGGTGATCGACTACCGGGAGGTAGATCTACGGACCAATGATATTCTGATCGGGGCCTTTCAACGCACCGATTGGACCCAACCGCCGGCGCTGCTCGATAGCCTGGTGCCCGATGGCTTTCTGCTCGATACCCACGATGGGTACTTGCGCATCCTTAGTGGAGGAGATAAAGGCAGTAT
>DATFKA010000017.1:0-12070 GCA_035268885.1 Saprospiraceae bacterium | reverse complement strand
TCTACCAGTACTTCTCCATCCTGTGCCAATGAAAGCTGCTCCGTTTTTTCCTGAAAGGGGAAGGTATCCTGCAAAACTGTTTTGACGTAAAAATAGCCCCCTACCACTGTGAGGATCAGCAATAGAAAAAACAACTTTTTGCGTTGCGCCACGTAAGTGAATACGGCACCCATTGCCCCAATCACCAACAGATCACGTGCCAGAACTTCAAACTTATAATCGAGGGGAGCCGTCTGGGCTACCCAGGTCCCCAGAAAAGCCAAAATGGCAAGCAGGGTCATGCCTTGAAAAAAGCGGTTTGCCTTCTTCGCATTGAAAGAAGACCAAAACAGAAGGGCAAGAATGACGGCGGCAAAAGCAATGATATACAACATAATTTTTCTTTGTCTGATCTATCCTAAATATAAGGTAATCTTACACAGACTGCCCACTTTTTTGACAAAGTTCGGACGCGAACAGACTAATCTGCTCTGCTCAACCATTTTTATCGGAGGGATGTTGGGTAAAGAAGCGGTGAAAGTCCCGAAATTATGTGATAAATATTACTTTTGTAAACCGCACATTTTAGTAATTTTGATTTTTAAAATAAGTAAAGTCTAAGTCTGATTTGGGCAAAGGCGGATGCTTAAAGCAAAAACCTCTTTTCAAGAGGTCAATACACGGAACATAAGACAAGTAGAATAATGGCAGAAACACAAGAAAAGAAAGTACACAACTGCGTCATCATCGGATCAGGGCCCGCGGGATACACAGCGGCTGTTTATGCAGCCCGAGCTAATATGGATCCCGTTTTATACACCGGTAAAGACGTAGGCGGACAGCTGATGATCACTACTGATGTTGAAAACTACCCGGGTTATCCCGAGGGAATTATGGGGCCACAAATGATGGAAGATTTCCGAAAGCAGGCCGAGCGTTTTGGCACGGAAATCAACTATGAACTCATTACCAAAGTTGACTTCAGCGGACCCGTTCACAAGATGTGGACCGATAATGGTACCGAAGTACATGCCCATACCGTGATCATCTCTACGGGTGCTTCCGCAAAATGGCTGGGCCTGGAGTCTGAAAAACGGCTTATGAACAAAGGCGTTTCGGCCTGTGCCGTATGTGATGGTTTCTTTTACCGCGGTCAGGAACTGGCAGTCGTCGGTGGTGGTGATACCGCAGCGGAGGAAGCACTGTATTTATCGAAGCTATCCCCAAAGGTCCACATGCTGGTCCGTCGCGATGAAATGCGGGCATCGGCCATCATGCAGGAACGCGTATTCAAAACGGAAAATATTCAAATCCACTGGAACACCGAAGCCCAGGAAATTCTGGGCGAAGAGGGCGTAGAAGGGGTGCGTGTCATCAATAACAAAACGAATAAAGAGTCTGTCATTGATGTAACGGGTTTCTTTGTGGCCATTGGCCACAAACCCAATACCGATATTTTCAAGGATTGGATGGATATGGACGAAGCCGGATACATTATTCCTCCCAGACCCGGGCGTACACATACCAAAATAGAAGGCGTATTTGTCAGCGGAGATGCTGCCGATCATATCTATCGGCAGGCGGTAACCGCAGCAGGTACGGGTTGCATGGCTGCACTGGATGCGGAGCGCTATCTGGGCGAGAAAGGCCTGATATAAGATCATTTTCAGCGCTTTTTTTGTTACCTTAGCAGCGCCCTTATTCAAATAAGAGCTAAGGAACTTTAATAGTCAAAACCAACAACAAACTATGGCTACAACAAGCAAGACCCGTTTTCGCACCGGTGTACTCCACGGCGACGAAGTAACGGAACTATTCAACTACGCAAACGAAAATAACTTTGCCCTGCCCGCTGTTAATGTAGTGGGAACGAACACCGTAAATGCCGTTTTGGAAACCGCCAAAGCCGTAAATTCGCCGGTCATCGTTCAGTTCTCTAACGGTGGTGCCAGCTTTTTTGCCGGCAAGGGACTATCCAACGATAACCAACAAGCAGCCGTACTGGGAGGAATCTCCGGTGCCATGCACGTGCATAATATGGCGAAAGCCTACGGAGTAACCGTTATTCTACATACGGATCACTGTGCCAAGAAAATCCTACCCTGGGTAGATGGTCTGCTCGAAGCGGGCGAGAAATTCTACGAGTCCCGTGGTTATCCGCTTTACAGCTCCCACATGCTGGACCTTTCCGAAGAACCCATCGAGGAAAATATCGAGACTTGCTTCAAGTATATGGAGCGTATGTCTAAAATCGGTATGACCCTGGAGATCGAGCTGGGCGTGACCGGTGGTGAAGAAGATGGTGTAGACAATACCGAGGTAGATAATGCTCTGCTGTACACCCAACCCGAAGAAGTGGCCCAGGCTTACGAAGCACTGAGCAAAATCAGTGATCGTTTCACCGTAGCCGCCGCCTTTGGTAATGTACACGGGGTATATAAGCCAGGTAATGTTAAGTTAGAACCAAAAATTCTGCTGAACTCTCAAAAACACATCCAGGAGAAATTCAGCACCAAGGATGATCGTCCGGTAAACTTTGTATTCCACGGTGGATCCGGTTCTTCTCAGGAAGAAATCCGCGAAGCCATCGAATACGGTGCCATTAAAATGAATATTGATACCGATATGCAATGGGCATTCTGGGACGGCGTGAAAGACTATGTCAAAGAAAACCACGATTACCTACAGCAACAAATTGGTAATCCGGATGGTGATGATAAGCCGAATAAGAAATATTACGACCCGCGCAAATGGTTGCGGGAAGGCGAAAAGACTTTCGTCGAGCGACTAAAAGGTGCTTTCGAAGATCTGAATTGCATTAATCGTAATGCTTAGTACACTTTAATTGTTGATTCAGGTTTAGGCGGAGGGAATCCTCTGCCTAGCATAAAAGCAACCATTGACGATTACGTTGATGGTTGCTTTTTTATTTCCAGGCTTTACCCAAAAAATGAAGCCAGTTATCGGCAGCAATTCCCTGAATATCGTCTTCGGAGTAGCCGCGCTTTTTTAATAAAGCAGGAATTTTTTGCAGATCGGCGATGGTATCTATCTCCATCGGACACTGCTCGGTACCGAAGGCTCCATCCAGATCTGAGCCAATACCGACGTGCAGGGCATTACCGGCCAATTGACAGATATGATCGATGTGGTCCAGCACCTGCTGCAGGCTTACTCCTGCTGAGCTGGGCGTCGACTTGCCTCTTTTCCAATCTGGGGTAAGCATCCAGGCGTCGAAGGCCATTCCAATCACCCCACCACGTTCGATGATGGCTTTGAGCTGCTCATCGGAAAATTGTCGCTGGTGCGGTACCAGCGTCCGACAATTATTATGGCTGGCCCAGATGGGTCCTTGAAAGTGATCAAGCGCTTCCCAGAAACTCTCATCGGCCAAATGCGTTACATCCAGAATAATACCCAGTTTATCCATTTCCCGTAGCAAGCGCCTCCCCTTCTCTCCCAGTCCACCTTCCGAACTGGTGCCATGCGCGTAGGTCCCCGGACCATAATGGGCGGGGCCAATCGCGCGTAGGCCGTCTTCGTAGGCTTGCGCCAAATGCTCCATACTCAGGATGGAATCCGCTCCTTCCAGGCTGCGGATCAAGCCAATGGGGCACTCCTCAGCATTCGCAGACCAATCTTTAAGCTGGGCTTCTAATTCCGAAAGATTTTTTATCAAGCGCAATTGACCATCCTGTTCCATGGCCCGGTACCAGGCCAACTGTCCCTGGGTTTGCGCCCAGGCCTGTTCGGGAGAGTTCCAGCTGGCGCCGGGTAACGTGTTATTGCGCTTCGTATAGCGAGCGATTTGTGTACCCACCACTACCCCAACGTTCCCACTCCGGAGTGCCGGAAAACTTACCGTGCCGTTTCCCCGGTCCGGTTTGTCGGTTTTTCCGGCTTCCCAGGCACGAATTTCTGAAACAGGCCAGCGCAAATCACGATTCCATTCCATGGCATTCATGGCCAGGTCCAGGTGTGCGTCGAAAAATAAATAAGGTTTATCCATAGGTATATAATCTTTTTCTGGCCTCAATCGGAATTGGCCCGATCGCTTGCTGATTTTGTATGAGATGCGCACTTTCGTGCAAAGCCACCGTCGGACAAATATGCCAGGGAAAGGCGTATAACATAGCACCTATCCTATATTGATTAGCCTGCCCGGTTTTAAGAACCAGGTGCTCTTCGCTGTGATTCACAATGATCGCATCGGGTAATTGTGGAAAGTAGACACAGGGGGCCGACATCTCCGCGGCCACTGCCTTGTAGCCCAGATTGAGGCACAATAAATCATCCGCTGGTTTGCTGACTACCCGGGTCGCCAGACAGGCGGCAATCCTAAAATTTAAATCCTTGAATTGACTACCGTAGCCCTGGTCCCAGAGCACCGTCGTACCCGGCGATAAGCTTCGCTCCTCATGCCTGGCGTGGATGGGAAAGGTAATACTCCCCCCGCAGATTAATTCCCTGTGGTATTCGGTACCTACCCGGTCTAATAGTTCCCAAACGGGACGGAAGGCCTTTTCTACTGCCTGGGTTCGAGATTTTATCTCCCGATCGTGGATATGACCATCGTAGATGTGCCAACCCCGAAAGACTATATTTTTCATCAACAGCGGTAACAGCTTATCGGCTTTTTCCGGAAGGATACCCGTTCGATCCATCCCTACGTTAAGATCGATAAAACAATGGATTGGAATATCGCTTACCGATTGCCAGGCCTGCACCTGATCCGGATGGTCAACTAGCACGGAAAGGGTGCCCGGATATTGGGCAGATAAACGCCTAAAAGCTTCCTGCTCTGGTCCCGCTAATGGATAAGCCAACAGTACATCCTCTATCCCCATTTCTAACAGCATCTTTGCTTCGGAAAGGGTGGCGCATTTAAATTTATTAATGCCAGCATCAATTTGCCTTTTTACCAGTTCCCGGCATTTTAGGGTCTTAATATGAGGGCGCAAACGCCCTGGCTTACCAGCCATTGCGATCATTAAGGCGATATTCTGGTCGATACGCTCCGAATAGAACAGTAAAGCCGGGCTCAGGACTTGCTCCTCCCCCTTGATCTGAAACCAGTTCTCCATATTTTTAATGGATTTCAAAAATAGCTTCAATCTCTACGGCGATATTATTCGGCAGTATCATACCCACCGCACTGCGAGCGCCCTTACCCAGATCGTCGCCCAATAGTTCGACCATAAGGTCGCTAAAACCATTGATTACTTTGGGTTGTTGATCAAAATCCATAGTGCTATTGACCATACCCAGTGTCTTCACCAATCGCTTGACTTTGGATAGATCATAATGCTCTTTAATGGTAGCCAGCATAGTCAGTCCTACCTGACGGGCCGCGGCATAGCCTTGCTCAATGTCCAGTTCACCGCCTACTTTCCCGGTGATCAGCCCACCCTCGTTCGTACGGGGCCCCTGGCCCGAGACGTATAACATATTACCGGATACGATGACAGGTTTGTAAACGCCCCCCGGTGGCGGTGCAGAGGGTAAGGTCAGCTTGAGTTCTTCGATTCTTGTTTGTAGATTCATCCGTAAATAAGTTTAGAAAAAGTCTGTTTTAATTTAGTTCTGCATTTTTGGAAAATGAATTGAAATCCTTCAAAATTATGACTCCGCCGTCTTTATTACTTTAACATAGTCAACTGCTTCCATCCGTTAAAATCCGTCCAACTCATGAAGTATAACAGACTATAATCAGAATACTGGCGTAGGCTTCTTGTGACACATACAGGCCTTGTCTTTACCTAGTGATTAAACAAAAAGGTTTAGGATTAGCACCCCAATCAGTCCGACCACTGAAACCGTGGTTTCCATGAAGGTCCAGGACTGTAGGGTCTCCTTTACACTGAGGTTAAAATATTCTTTATAGAGCCAAAAGCCACTGTCGTTGATGTGAGAAAAGGTGATACTACCAGCTCCGGTGGCCAGTACCAATAGTTCCGGTGCAACCCCCGAAGTGGCGACCAAAGGCGTCATAATACCCGCCGCCGTCAAGCCAGCGACCGTAGCGGAGCCCACACTCACCCGAATAATGGCGGCAATCAGCCAGGCCATGATAATCGGAGAAAGCCCCAGACCACCCAGCCTATCCCCAATGGCCGTACTCACATCCGTTGCAACCAAGATTTGCTTCAGCGCCCCGGCACCGGCAATGACCAATAAGACCACAGCTATTCCCGAAATCGAACTCGCTAAGGTGCGACTGACATCCGCCATTGGTCGACCCGTACGGACGCCCAGGAAATAAACGGCCGCTAAAACGGCAATTAACATGGCAATTGAAGGATTGCCAATCCCCGCAATGACGGGGTTCTGTAAGCCCAATGCGCCCAGCAAGGATGAACCGGCAATCAGCAAAACGGGCAGGAGGGCGACCAACAGACAAATCCAGACCGGAGGCACCCGATATTCGTTCTGCTCTACCGGAACAAATTCCTTAAGTAAGGTCGGTTGTATCCGCTTCATCGTACCGGATAAGATAAATTTTGCCGAAAGGATCGCCGGAATACCTACAATCATGCCATACAGAAGTGTCATCCCCAAATCTGCCTGATACATCTCCGAGATCGCCGTGGGGGCCGGATGAGGAGGCAAAAAGCCGTGCGTCACCGAAAGAGAGGCCAACATCGGCAAGCCAACGTAGAGAAGCGATAACTTTGTCTCGTGGGCAATGGCAATCGCTAGAGGAACCAGAATCACAAAACCCACGCTGTAAAACATGGGGATACCTACAATAAAGCCGGTCACGATCAGGGCCATCTGGATATTCTTCATACCAAAACTATCGACCAGTTGGTGGGTGATCTTTTTGGCACCACCACTCTCGGCCAGTAGTTTACCCAACATGGCGCCAAAACCTAAAATAATGACCAGTGACCCCAGCGTATTGCCAATCCCCTGCTGAATAGCGGCTACGGCCTCCCCCAGAGAAAGTCCGCCCCAAAGACCAACCAGCAGACAAACCAGGATAAAGGAAATAAAAGTGTCCAGCTTTAGCCAGGTGACCAACAAGACCAGAACGATAATACCGACAATAATGGGAAGAAATACCATAATAAATACCTTGATTTTAGGTGGACAAATCCAGTACCAGCTCAATGTTGGCCGGCCATTCTTCTTTATAGTGAGAAATAAAAATAAGACTTTGATCGGGTCGGAGTGCTTTTTCCAGTAATATTTTTGCCTTTTCTACCTGCGCATGATCCAGCCCCTGAAAGGGTTCATCTAACAATAAGACCGGGGGCGCCTTAATCAGTGCCCGCATAAACAGAATAAGCCGTTGCAAACCCGTGGAGCATTTTTTGAAAGGCTTCTCTAGCTCCTCTTCGACACCGAAATAGCGGAAAAGTAAGTTGGCCAGCTTTACTTCGGCTGCCGTCGCTTTTCTTCGCATCTCAAAAGTATCGGTCAGCCCGGTCAGGACCATCGTACGTGCCGGATGATTATACCGAAAATAGGCGTGTAATTCGGGGGAGGTAAAACCGATCCGCCGCTTAATATCCCAAATGGTCTCCCCCGTACCCCGCTTGCGACCAAACAGATAAATCTCCTTAGAATAGGCCTGTGGGTTATCGGCGTAAATCAGGCTCAAGAGCGTGGATTTCCCTGCTCCGTTTGGACCAAAAACTACCCATTTCTCTCCCGGTTTCACTTCCCAGGTAATGGGACGAAGGATTTGTTTACCATCGTAGGTCACTGCCACCTGATCCAGGCGCAGGATTTCGGAGAGCGTTTCTTTAGCAGGGCTTTGCGCAAAAATAGATTTAATTTCTGCTAAGCTGGCTTCATCATGCTGTGATGACCTTGCCTTGATACGCAAGTTATCGATTTTACCAGCGCGGTAGCCTCCCCCTTCTTCCAGATGCAAGCGATGCGAAATACAGGTCGGCAGCTCCTGGTGGTGCCCCGATAGAATGAGTGTCATTCCCGTTTCCCTCACCAGGGTATCCAATAAGTCATTGAGTACGCTTCGGCTTACCTGATCCAGGCCCAGATAGGGATTATCAATAATCAGCACCTCCGCCTCGGAGAGTAAGACCCTGGTTAATAACAATTTACGCGTCTGTCCGCTGGATAGTTTGATCCGCTCGACGTCGAGTAAATCATAAATACCAATTTGTTTCAACAGGGCTTCCTGACCAAGGGTCTGAAAGCCACCGTGCTCTATGTACTGACGAGCGGTCAGATGGCCATCCGAATCAAAGGCATTAAAGCGTTGTTGATAATAGTGTATATCCCGCAGGTTGTTGAAGAGCTGCCCGGTATCGGTAAAGGAGATGTAGCGAACGGCCTCGCGAAAGTCAGCCATGGAAGGGTGATCTCCCAAAAAGGGGTAGCTCCTTTTGCCACTTATCAGGCGATGCTTATAGGCCAGAAATTCGACCAGGGTCGTTTTACCGGTGCCACAGTTGCCCGTGATCACCCAATGCTCTCCGGCGCGTACGGTCCAATCCAGGTCTTCTAAGATAATGGGTAGTCCTTTGGCGATGGTCGCCTTTTCTAATCTAATCCGTTCCAAGGTTTGTTTTAATCTGATTTGGATCGGAAGGTAAGGAATATTGCTTGAGGTAAACTTAGATTTTAGCGATATTTTTGGATATCAATCCAAATCAATTCTATAGTACCACACTATTCAGGTCGCGGGCGATATCATCGTGCATGGATTTTAGTTTGCTGTAGAGCTTCATGTAGGTCATCACCTCGTCCGAATCTTCGGCACTGAGTTTTTTAATGACCGTACGGACCTCATTCATTTTTTTCTTAATCTTCTTAAGCCTTAGGCGTTTGACGGCCAGTTCTGCATCCCGGTTAAAGTTTTCCTCTGGCTTTTTTTGATCCAGGAAGATCTCGTGTTTCTTTTCCCAGTTTTCACTGTATTCATAGGGCGTGGAAAGCAAGTCTAAGGCCAGATCCCGGATGGGGTCCTGCTCGTGATTAACAAAAAAGCTAGCTTTAGGGGTACGGTTTTCCTTAAGATGCTGAAGGTATATTTGGAGCACTGCCTTAAAGGTAGCATCGTGAAAGTCTTCCAGAATGTCATCGATATTGGTCAATATAAACTGCGCAATAGTGATGCCCTTATCCTCATCGTAGTACTGATCTCCTCCGTTCATTAAGATGCGGATGATGTCCCGCTCCTGGTACTCGTCCGGGCTCATTTTGGGCCGCGAGACGTTCTTGAGGGGGTCCGCCTGCTGCGCGGGGGGCAGATTAGAATCAGAGTCCTGCTCCCGGGCCTCCCGTTGGGCCTGGCGCTGTTGTTTGTCTTTCCTTTTACGTAGCTGGATGCCCAGGTGTTTATTGACCTCGTCGACCAGTACTTCTTCCTCCAGCTCGGTAATTTTGGCACATTCCCGGATGTAAATGGATCGTTTTACACCATCTGGTATCTTGGCGATACTGGATACAATGTCCTTGATGGCATTCGCTTTTTTGATGGGATCGCGCTCCGATTCGGTGATTAGCAATTCGGACTTAAAGAGAATAAAATCCTGAGCTTTTTCTTCAATGTAGGTTTTGAAATCTGCAGGCCCTACCGCCTGTAGATAGCTGTCGGGGTC
This sequence comes from Saprospiraceae bacterium, assembly GCA_035268885.1. GTDB lineage: Bacteria > Bacteroidota > Bacteroidia > Chitinophagales > Saprospiraceae > DATFKA01. The sequence continues at coordinate 2,516 of DATFKA010000017.1, read as the reverse complement.
TTCGCCTTCCGGCAAAAGCACAATCTTGACGTTCAGGTCTTGTTCCAGTACGAGATCCAAACCGCGCAGGGCCGCCTTCACCCCTGCTTTATCCCCATCATAGATGATTTTGATATTGGGCGTGAATCTTTTGACCAGTCCGATCTGCCCCACGGTAAGGGAAGTACCCGAGGAAGCCACCACATTCTCTATTCCCGCCTGGTGCAGGGAGATCACATCTGTGTAGCCTTCTACCATGATGCATTCGTCAACCTTTCGGATAGGCCCCTTGGCGAGGTACATCCCGTAGAGCACCTTTGATTTATGGTAGATCTCGGTTTCGGGCGAGTTGATGTACTTTGGCGCCTTGGCCTTCTTTTGCATGATACGCCCCGCGAAGGCCACCACTTTTCCCGAAAGGTTTCGAATCGTAAACATGACCCGATCACGAAAGAAATCCGCATCGTACTTACTGGTTAAGCCCAGTTCTTGTAAGAGTGGCTTATCGTACCCCTTGCTAATGGCATATTGCGTAAAGCTATCCCGGTTTTTTTGGGTATACCCCAGACCAAACTTCTTAATCGTCTCCTCCGAAAAACCGCGATTCTTGAAGTAGGATAGACCGATACTCTTGCCATTATCGGTATTAAAAAGCTGATCGGTAAAATATTCCCGGGCAAACTGATTAACCAAAAACAGACTATCGCGTTTTTGCTGCTCGGCACGCGCTTCGTCGGTCAGTTGGGTCTCCTCGATTTCAATTTTATACCGGGCGGCCAGGTGCCGAATAGCTTCCGGAAAACTCATGTGCTCATGTTGCATCAAGAACTGTACCGGACCACCCGCCTCACCACAACCAAAACACTTATAGATATTCTTTGCCGGTGAGACGTAAAAAGAGGGCGTTTTCTCATTGTGGAAGGGACACAAACCCGCCAGGTTGGAACCACGGCGCTTTAGCGAGACGTAATCGCCCACTACATCTTCGACCTTGGCGGTCTCAATAACTTCGTCGACACTCTTCCTGGCAATCATAATTAAGTAAGCTATCTGACAAATGGGCGTTTAGCCCAAAATCACTTTAACATTGTATATCAGCACCTTATCCCTTTTTTCTTTAGAGCTGTTAAAAAGAATAACATCCTGGGATACCTACTTTTTTGCTTTTCAGTTGTCTATAGGATAAAGCAAAAAGAAATTAATGGGTGTTCCCATAGTGTGTGGTTTTTAGTCCCGAAGTTCAGCTTCGGGACTTTTTTATTCTTTTTCTAAGGGTGGATATTCCAGGTCCAGTTTTTCCAGTTCTTCCACCAGCGTTTTGGCTACCACGTAGTTTCTATACCAACGCTTATCGACCGGTACCACGTACCAGGGCACTTCACTACGATCCATTACATCCTGATAGGCTTTGCGGTATTCGTCCCACTTTTCGCGCTCTTTCCAATCGTTATCGTTGTGTTTCCAGTGCTTATCGGCTTCTTCCAGGCGCTCTTTGAGTTCTTCTTCCTGCTGCTCATAAGAAATATGCAGGTAGAATTTAAAGATGATCGTATTGGCTTCGCGTTGCAAGAGCTTTTCGAAGGCATTGATCGCTTGAAAGCGGAAGTCAACGGTCTCCCCATCAATCCAGCGGTGTACCCGCTGAATCAGTACGTCTTCGTAATGGGAGCGATTAAAAATATGGATCATGCCTTTAGCCGGGGTCTGCTTATGAACCCGCCATAGAAAATCGTGGGCGAACTCTTCTTCCGTTGGTTTTTTAAAGGATACTACCTGTACCCCCTGCGGGTGGCACTCCTCAAAGACATTGCGAACCGCACCGTCTTTTCCGGAAGCATCCATACCTTGAAAGATAATAAGGACGCTGTATTTCTTTTGTGCAAAAAGTACTTCCTGAAGCTCACCCAGGCGATCGACCAGATCTTTGGTAATATCTTCGATCTTGTCGCGATCTAAATCCTCGGGCGGTGCAGTAGGTATTTCGTTTAAATTCATGTGGTGATTGGTTGGATTGTCGAATGCTGGAATGGGCTATTTCATCTTACTTCGCTTAACTAAATAAGACTGTAAGATGGGACGGAAGCCCTGATTAATGTCTGCCTCCACAAAGTCAATCTTGTACTGCAGGCATTTTAGCTTAAGCGCTTCCTTGAAGGACTTCATCTGCTCGATGTAGTGGTCTTTGACCTGATTGGCCTGTAGCTTTACCTTTTCTCCCGTTTCCATATCTACAAATAGGTAGGGGCGGTTTTTAAATGCAAAGTTTTCTTCCAGTGATTTATCGGTTACGTGGAAAAGTACCACCTCGTGTTTATTGTGCTTGAGATGCTGCAGAGCCGAGAAAAGGGCTTCATTATCTCCACCACCATCAAACATATCACTAAAGATGCAGACCAGACTTCGGCGATGGATGCTATCGGCAATTTGGTGCAGAGCATCAGTTGCGCTGGTCCCCTTATCACGCTCCGGATTATTGATAAGTTGATCCAGATAGGTCAGCATCAGTCGGTAATGCGTCGTACTTGATTTACACTTGG
>DATFKA010000016.1:0-50146 GCA_035268885.1 Saprospiraceae bacterium | reverse complement strand
GAAATACGCCAATCTGGATTTTGTAGGTATTGAGACGGTTGCTACTCCGGTAGATGCGAGTGCGATGAGTCACCTGCACCTGGATCTATGGTCGGCTGATTATACGCTATTTGGTATCAAGCTAGTAGACTTCGGAGCGGATGGTGCCTTTGGCGGCGGTGACGATGTAGAGCACCAGCTCAATTTTGAATCCCCTTTACAGGGTGAGTGGCTAAGCCTGGATATTCCGCTGGATGATTTTACGGACTTGACAACACGTTCGAATATCGCACAGTATATTCTGGTAGGCCAGCCGACGGGGACTACGACACTTTATGTAGATAATATGTTCTTCTACGGTGAAGGCGGTGGTAGCGGAGTAACCGAACCCACAGTGGCAGCCCCCATGCCGATACAGGACGCAGCCAATGTAGTCTCCCTATTTAGTGATGCCTACACCGATGTTCCGGTAGACACCTGGCGTACGGACTGGTCAGCGGCCGATTACGAAGAAGTGATGGTAGCGGATAATGCGACGAAGAAATACGCCAATCTGGATTTTGTAGGTATTGAGACGGTTGCTACTCCGGTAGATGCGAGTGCGATGAGTCACCTGCACCTGGATCTATGGTCGGCTGATTATACGCTATTTGGTATTAAGCTGGTAGACTTTGGGGCGGATGGTGCCTTTGGTGGAGGTGACGATGTAGAGCACCAGATCAATTTTGATGCTCCTCTTCAGGGCGACTGGCTAAGCCTGGATATTCCGCTGGATGATTTTACGGACTTGACAACGCGTTCGAATATCGCACAGTATATTCTGGTAGGCCAGCCGACGGGGACTACGACCGTCTACGTTGATAATATGTATTTCTATAAATAATCTCAGGGAAAGACCTCGAATTTAATAGAAAAATTAATACTTTAATTATCAGATTTTGCCATCCTGGTAAGATAGTAGCCTGGGAGAAGAACTATGGAATTAGTGCTTCTCCTGAGGCTTATTTTTAATCGAGATCAAAGCATCATAGGAACACAAAACGCTTAAATGACGAATCAAACGAAAAACGCAAAAGTCGGATTAGAACAAGTCAGTATACAGGGGGAAGCTTACTTCAAAATTACGGACAGCGACGCCATGCGTCCTTTCTTTATGAGTATCGTTAGTGATTCAGACCATTGGATGTTTATTTCTAGTAATGGTGGGCTAACGGCCGGAAGAAAGAACGCAGAGTACGCATTATTCCCTTATTATACAGATGATAAAATTACGGAATCGGCTGATTTGACGGGGAGTAAGTCGATTTTCCAGGTAAATAAAGATGGGAAGCAGCAAGTTTGGGAGCCTTTCTCCGAACGCTTCACCGGTAAGTATAAGATCAGAAGGAATCTCTATAAAAACCAATCCGGTGATAAGGTTATTTTTGAGGAAGAGAACCACGACCTGGAATTAACTTTCCGCTATCGGTGGGCTTCTAGTGATGAATATGGGTTTGTTAAAACCTCAACGCTCACTAATAATAATCAGCAAAAATCCATTAGCGTTCAGGTCTTGGACGGGATACAAAACATCATGCCTTACGGGGTGGCTAGTGCGCTACAGAGTGCTTCCAGTAATCTGGTCGATGCTTACAAGCGGAGCGAACTGGAGCCAAAAACCGGGATGGGCATTTTTGCACTGAGCGCCATTATAGTAGATAAGGCGGAACCTAGCGAAGCGCTGAAAGCTAACCTGGCCTGGTCACTGGGTTTGCCCAAAGTAAAGTATTTATTATCCTCCCGGCAGTTAGATGCTTTTCGTTCGGGAGATGCGGTACAGCCGGAGACCGATATCAAAGCTGAGAAAGGAGCTTACTTTATCATTGTGGATCTGGAGGTCCCCGCTGCTGCGCAAAAAGAGTGGATGATCATTGCCGATGTGAACAAGAATCACTCCGCGGTAGCCCGCCTGCTAAAAGCAATCCGGGAACAGGATGACCTGGAGGCCAGGGTGCAGGAAGATATCGCTGCGGGGACGCGCCAGCTTATTGCCCTCAATGCGGCGGCCGATGCTATACAGACCACGGGTGATGAATTATTCGATGCGCGTCACTTTTCCAATACCCTTTTTAACATTATGCGTGGGGGGATCTTTGACGACCACTACCAAATTGAAAAAGCCGATCTGGAAGCTTTTTTGGCGAAAGCCAATAAAAAGGCTTATGAAAATGCAGTAGGTCAATTGGCTGATCTGCCGGATACCTTTTCCGTACAAAAACTCAAAGCGCTGGCCCAGGACAGCAGTGATCCGAATTTCAAGCGCCTCTGTCTGGAGTATATGCCGCTAAAGTTTAGTCGCCGTCACGGTGATCCCAGCCGACCCTGGAATCGCTTTTCCATCAATATCCGGGATGAAGAAGATGGCTCCAAAATATTAGATTACGAGGGGAACTGGCGCGATATTTTCCAAAACTGGGAGGCCCTGGCCCTCTCCTATCCGGGCTTCCTGGAGAGTATGATTCACAAGTTTCTCAATGCCACTACCTTCGATGGTTACAACCCCTATCGGGTGACCAAGGATGGCTTCGATTGGGAGACCATCGAGCCAGACGATCCCTGGTCGTACATCGGTTACTGGGGAGACCATCAGATTATCTACCTGTTAAAGCTACTGGAGCTGCTCGAAAAGCATAAGCCGGGTAGCCTGGCGCAGTACTTCTCGGAAGAATATTTTGTTTATGCTAATGTGCCCTATAAGATTAAGAACTACGCGGAAATCGTAGAGAACCCTAAGGACACCATCGATTTTGATCATGCTGCCGATCAGGAGATCCGTACAGAGCGTGAGAAAATTGGTGCCGACGGGGCGCTGCTAAAAGCAGCCGGCGCATCTATTTATCAGGTAAACTTCGTAGAGAAATTACTAGCGACCACACTGGCCAAACTCTCTAACTTTATTCCTGCTGGTGGTATTTGGATGAATACACAACGTCCGGAATGGAATGATGCGAATAATGCTTTGGTCGGTAACGGGGTGTCGATGGTGACCCTCTATTATCTACGGCGTTTCCTGAAATTTTTTGAAGGAATTTTTTCGGATACGGGCGTTGATTCTTTTGATGTGTCCAAAGAGCTAGCCGTGTTTTACGAAAGTACATGGACGACATTCTCTCAGCACCGCGCTTTATTGTCCGGAAAAATTGACGGCAAGCAAGCCAGAACAATTTTGGATGAACTGGGGCAGGCCGCAAGTGACTACCGTCAAAAAATATACGAGGATTCTTTTTCCGGAGAGAAGCGGCAAGTAACGCTCGCCAGCCTGAAGCAGTTTGTCGAGCTGGCACTGGAATATCTGGAGCACTCGATTACCATAAATGAAAGAACCGACCAGTTGTATCACGCCTATAATTTAGTCTCTTTCCATGGCGATGATGAATTATCCATTAGCCATCTAAGTGAAATGCTGGAAGGGCAGGTCGCTGTGCTCAGTTCGGGTTACCTGTCGGCAAAAGCTTCGCTGGCACTACTGGACAGTATGAAGGAGAGTGCCTTGTTCCGTCCGGATCAGTATAGCTACGTTCTCTACCCGAATAAGGAGCTGCCTGGTTTCCTGGAGCGTAATAATATACCTGCTGCTTCCGTGGAGCAGTCGGAATTACTTAAGCGTCTGGTCGCGGAAGATAAGCGCGGAGTGATTAGTAAAGATGTAGCGGGGCAGTACCATTTTAATGGCAACTTCAAGAATGCCAAAGACCTGCGTCAGGCACTAGAAAAATTAGAAAAAGGGGAATTCGCTGAGCTGGTTAAAGCGGAAAAGGCAAAAGTGCTACAAATCTTTGAAGAAGTGTTTAACCACAAGGCCTTTACCGGTCGCTCGGGAACCTTCTTTGGCTACGAAGGCCTGGGCTCCATTTATTGGCACATGGTCTCTAAGTTACTACTGGCTGTACAGGAAACTTGCCTATGGGCGATTGATGCAGGAGCGCGTAAAGAAACGGTAGGACGCCTACTGGAGCATTACTACGAGATCAATGCCGGGATTGGAGTACACAAATCACCGGAATTATACGGTGCCTTCCCCACCGATCCCTACTCACACACTCCCGCGGACAAAGGGGCACAGCAGCCGGGTATGACCGGACAGGTAAAAGAGGATATCCTAAGTCGCTTCGGGGAGTTGGGCGTTTTTGTCGGCCAGGGTAAGCTGTATTTCGACCCTTGCTTGTTGCGAAAAGCATCCTTCCTGGATGAGTCGGCGACTTTTAGTTATCTCGATCTCGATGGTGAGCAGCGGCAGATCGCTCTGGAGAAGGGTATGCTGGCCTTTACTTATTGTCAGGTGCCCGTTGTATACCAGATTGCGGAGCAAAATAAATTAGAAATTCGCGAGCAGGACGGCACGCTAACCGCGTTTGATTCCTGGGAGGTAGATACAGAAGCGAGTAAAGCCATCTTCGATCGCAGTGGTCAGATCCAACAAATTAAGGTATTTATTCGGGCAGATTATCTGAAATAAGCAGGTATTACGGTCCGGTTTTTTTGGCGAAAGCCGATGCAATAGATGTAAGGTAAAATCACTTTACCAAAAACACCAGGTCAGATGAAAATAGGGATTAAAATGCTAATGATGAGTGGATTGCTCCTGCTGGGGCAAGCCTGCGGAACCAATGAAAACGAGCAAGAACAAGCAATAAACACAAGTATGAACGCAGAAAAAATATTAGGGAATCCGGATTATTTGGCGATTTCTTACGGTGGCCACCGCGAGAATACCAGAAAGGTACAACCGACGGTAGCGCAAGTCAAAGAGGATATGCTCCTCTTGCACGCTATGGGCATCCGGATACTACGGACCTATAATACGACTAAATTTAGGCATGCCTCTACGGTGCTGAAAGCGATCCGTGAACTTAAAGATGCCGATCCACAGTTTGAAATGTACGTGATGCTGGGGGTCTGGATCGATTGTGAAAATGCCTTTACCGCCAGCCCTAATCACGAGGCGGAGGACGAAGCGGCAAATACGGCAGAAATCGAAAAAGCGGTGGAGATGGCCAGGACCTACCCGGATATTATCAAGGTAATCGCCGTAGGTAATGAAGCCATGGTCAAGTGGGCCGCCAGTTATTTTGTACAGCCCGGGGTCATCCTCAAATGGGTGAACCATCTGCAAGACCTGAAAGCAGAAGGAGACCTGCCCGAAGACCTGTGGATCACCAGCTCCGATAATTTTGCTTCCTGGGGTGGCGGCGGTGAAGAGTACCACGTATCCGATCTGGAGGAATTGTACGAAGCAGTCGACTACGTGTCTATACATACCTATCCCATGCACGATACGCATTACAATCCCGCCTTCTGGGGCTTACTCCAATCGGAAAAGTCTTTACCCAAGCGCGAGCAGATCGAAAAAGCCATGCTGCGTGCCCGCGATTATGCCAGGGCACAATACCAGCGTGTAGCGGCTTATATGGGAAGCCTGGGAGTCGACAAGCCCATCCACATCGGGGAGACCGGCTGGGCCAGTTTTTCCAACGGATTTTATGGCGACGAAGGCTCAAAGGCCTGTAATCAATATAATGAAGGACGGTATTATCAACTCATTACGGAATGGACCAATAGCGAAGGTATCTCCTGCTTCTATTTCGAAGCCTTCGACGAACCCTGGAAAGATGCAGCTAACCCCGGGGGATCGGAGAATCACTTTGGGCTATTTGCGGTCGACGGAGAAGCCAAATACGCAATTTGGGATTTGGTGGACCAGGGCGTTTTCAAAGGCTTAAGTCGGGCGGGGAATCCCATCACCAAGTCTTATGATGGAGATCTGGACGCACTGCTGAAAGACGCAAAAATACCTCCGGTTAAAGCAAAAGAAAAATTAATTGTGCAATAATGAAACATCTAACACCCATATGCTTAATCTTTATCATTTTGACCATGAGTAGTAGCTGTGATCCTGCCGAAATGCCACTAGCCGTTCAGGTCTACGAAACCTCTGCTGCCGGCAACCAACTTTCTGAAGTAGAGGCAAGGGCAGAAGGCCTGGTGACGGATACCGTACAGTTACTTCCCGAAGAGACCTTCCAGACCATTACCGGCTTTGGTGGCTCCTTTACCGAGGCCTCGGCTTATCTCCTTAATCAACTGAGCCCGGAGAATCGGCAAAAAATACTGGATGCTTATTTCAGCGACGAAGGGGCCCGTTACTCCCTGACGCGGACACATATGAACTCTTGCGATTTCTCCCTGAGTAATTACTCCTACGCGCCGGTGCCGGGGGATTCCACTTTGGAAAACTTCTCTATCGACGAAGACCGGGAAGACATTATCCCCATGATCAAGGATGCGATGGCGATCTCCAGCGAAGGCTTTAAAATAATCTCCTCGCCCTGGACCGCTCCGCCCTGGATGAAAACCAATAATGACTGGCGGGGTGGTAAATTGCTACCGGAGTATTACGATACCTGGGCTTTGTTTTTCGCCAAATACCACAAAGCCTACCGGGACGAAGGTATTGACGTATGGGGTTTTACGGTAGAAAATGAGCCCCTGGGCAATGATAACAACTGGGAGAGTATGCACTTCACAGCGGAAGAGATGACCACTTTCGTGAAAAATCACCTGGGGCCTCGCCTGGAGCAAGAAGGGCTCGGGGAGGTGAAAGTGCTGGGCTATGATCAGAACCGCGATGCGGAGCTGAAGCACTGGGTCGCTGAAATGTATAAGGATGAGACTTCGGCCAAATACTTCGACGGTACGGCGGTGCATTGGTACGCCAGTACTTACGAGTGGTTTCCCGAAGCGCTGCAGTTTGCCCACGAGGCCGCTCCCGATAAGTACCTGATCCAGACCGAAGCCTGTGTGGATGCCGAGGTGCCCAAGTGGCGCAACGATGAATGGTACTGGTCAAAAGAAGCGACCGACTGGGGCTGGACCTGGGCACCAGAGGATCAAAAGTACTTGCATCCCAAATACGTGCCGGTCTATCGCTACGCCCGGGACATTATTGGCTGCCTAAATAACTGGGTCGATGGCTGGGTGGACTGGAATATGGTCCTGAACCGGCAGGGTGGCCCCAACTGGTTTGAGAACTGGTGCGTGGCCCCGGTCATTGTCGATCCGGATCAGGACGAAGTCTACTTTACGCCACTGTATTACACGATGAGTCACTTCAGTAAATTCATTCGGCCGGGAGCAAAGCGCATTGGACTGGACTACGACGGATCGGGGCTGATGGTAACGGCGGCGCAGAACCCCGATGGTTCGCTCGCGGTAGTGGTGTTTAATCCTGGTGATACGGAGCGCATAATTGACCTGGCTTTAGGGGAGGCTTCCGCCCAAATAAAAATTGATAAACAAGCCCTGCAGACTATTTTGATTAACTAGACTAAAATCTTTGTTGCGGGCCCTGCCCGGACTTAAAAAAACTTACGTATGAGCGATGTAAAGACGGCCGGAAAGAAAGTACCTTTCGGGCAAAAAGTAGCCTTTGGCGTGGGAATGCTGGCGAATCAGATGTTTCCTGCCATCCTGGGAATATTTATGGTAGTTTTGGTGGAAGATCTACGATTTACAGGGCTCATGTGGGCTGCCATATTTGTAGCGCCCAGAGTATTTGATGCCTTTACCGATCCCATTATGGGCTTTATTTCTGATAATACCAAGTCCCGCTGGGGAAGACGCCGTCAGTACGTGATGCTGGGTGCCACTTTGATGGGGTTTGCATTCATCTTTATGTGGCAACTCTACATTGATAACTCGCTGTCTTATAATTTTTGGTATTTCTTCCTTTGGTCAATTGTATTCTATCTAGGGCTCACCATTTTTAGTGTGCCTTACGTAGCTATGGGGTATGAGATGACCGATGATTTCCACGAACGGACCAATATTATGGCCATTGCGCAGTGGATCGGACAATGGGCCTGGGTGATTGCGCCCTGGTTTTGGGTGATCATGTACGACCCCGAATGGTTCCCATCGGCAGAAGTAGCCACCCGTAGCCTTGCCATCTGGGTGGGGATACCTTGTGCCATTTGTGCCATGGTACCTGCAATTTTTATAAAGAGCGAGTCAACGCTGGATAAAGATTATGAGCCTATGAACCTCCGTAATATAGGTGGCAGCTTTTCTAAAATATTAGATGGTTTTCGAGAAGCCTTCAAATTAAGAGCGTTTAGGAAATTATGCGTTACCACGTTCTTGATTTTTGGTTCTTTTAATACGGTGGCGGCCCTAACCTTTTTTGTGATCGTCTATAAGCTCTTTGATGGGGACGCTGGTGCGGCTGGCGTCTGGGTGACTTTATTTGGTTCATTAGGTGCTTTAGGGACGACTTTCATTGTGATCCCCATTGTTGCCTGGATGGCTAAAAAACTGGGTAAGAAGAATGCGTTTCTAGTATGCCAGACGATCTCGATAGTGGGATATACGGCCCTTTACTTCCTATTTGTTCCCGGGAAACCCTGGCTATACATCATAGCATTGCCTTTCTTTTCTTTTGGTATTGGTAGTCTGTTTACCATTATGATGTCTATGACCGCAGATATTCTGGATGTCGATGAGCTGAATACCGGATTGAGACGAGAAGGAACTTTTGGGGCCATCTACTGGTGGATGGTGAAAATTGGGTTTGCCCTAGCTGGCGGGCTGAGTGGTCTGGCCATTTCAGTCGTTGGGTTTGATTCTACTTTAGCAACAACGGAGCAGCAGGGAGCGGTGGACGCATTGCATGCCTTTTTCTGCTTTTTCCCTGTCGTTGGGACGCTAATTGCGATTTGGGTGATGCGGGATTACGACATCACCGAAGAAACCGCCAACAAAGTCCGTGCGGTGCTGGATCGCCGTAAAGAACAGAAAAAGGGTTCTTCGGCATATTTACCCGGACAGCTGATTAAGTATAAGCAAAATGGGATGGAGCTGGATCGGGCCGCTGGGCTTGACCTGACCGGTAAATCGATAGATGAATTGTCGGCCCTTTTTACCGAAAGGCTAAATAGCGGACTCCATGGCCTTTGCTTTAGCCCCTACGTGGAAGGACAAGAAACGGGGGATATCTTATCGGAAACCCAGATCCGCCGACGGATGGAAATCATTACGCCTTATACCCAATGGATCCGCTCCTTCTCCTGTACGGAAGGAAATGAGTTGATCCCTAAGATCGCCCGTGAAAAAGGATTAAAGACCATGGTGGGCGCCTGGATCAGCAATGATTTGGAGCGCAATGAACAAGAGATTACGGCGCTAATTGAGCTGGCGGAAAAAGGGCTGGTAGACATCGCAGTAGTGGGAAATGAGGCCCTGATGCGGGATGAAATCTCCGAAGCAGCCCTAATTCGGTATATCAAACGTGTTAAGAAAGCATTACCCAATACGACGGTTGCTTACGTAGATGCTTATTATCAATTCCTAAATCGTCCGGGCTTGATTAATGCCGTCGATCAGGTGCTGATCAACTGCTATCCTTTCTGGGAAGGTGCTGATAATACCTATGCTTTGAATTACTTACAACAGATGTACCAATTGACCGAGCTGGCCGCTGGTGGAAAGAAAGTGATTATTACCGAGACGGGCTGGCCAAGTAAGGGCCAGGCGGTATTAGAAGCGGCACCCACCGAAGAAAATGCGATGAAATACTTTATCAACATCCAGCAGTGGGCTCAGGAAGAGGAAGTAGACCTCTTTTATTTCTCTTCCTTTGACGAGTCCTGGAAGATACACCAGGAGGGAGTCGTGGGGACCCGCTGGGGACTCTGGGATAAAAGCGAAAATTTAAAATACGGAAAAGAAAAAGCGAAAGCTTAATTTTGGTTAGTTGTTTGAAAAAGATATAGCTTATGTCATATAGGTATAAAAAAAGATTTTCGGTTACACAGCGTAATTTTGCGGATCAATCACCAGAGCAGTTATCTGATCTGCTTCGCGAGGTATTGGAGCAAGGGCTACACGGCCTCTGCTACAGTGCTTACGAAGAAGGCCAGGAGCCCGGAGATATCCTAAGTATTGAACAGATCCGCCGCCGGATGGCCATTATCGCTCCTTACATTGGCTGGATACGTTCTTTTTCCTGTGTTGAGGGTAATGAGTTGATCCCGGTGGTTGCTCGCGAGAAGGGGCTAAAAACGCTGGTGGGGGCCTGGCTCAGCGATGACAAGGAGTTGAATGAAAAAGAGATTGAAGGTCTGATTAAACTAGCCAAAGATGGGCAGGTAGATATTGCTGCGGTGGGGAATGAGGTCCTTTATCGCGAAGAACTGGAAGAGGAAGAACTACTGGAATATATCGCCCGGGTGCGGGAAGCACTACCGGGTGAGATTCCGGTAGGCTACGTGGATGCCTACTACGAGTTTAGGGCGCGCCCGCGTATCACCGAAGCCTGCGACGTGATTTTGGCCAATTGTTACCCTTACTGGGAAGGATCTCATATTGATTATTCTCTGATACACATGCAGCAGATGTATTACTCTGCCCGGGACGCTGGAAATGGCAAACCAGTGATCATTACCGAGACGGGCTGGCCCAGCCAGGGTACCGGCCTGGATCAGGCAGAGCCTTCCCGGGAAAATGCGATCCGCTATTTTTTGAATGCGCAGCAGTGGGCCGCCGAACAAGACATTGATATGTTCTATTTCTCTTCCTTTGACGAGGCCTGGAAAGTAGGTGCCGAAGGTGATGTGGGCGCCTACTGGGGAATCTGGGATAAGGATGGTAAGTTGAAGTTTTAGGTTTGATCTAAGAAAATCTTCAGTTCCTGCTGGCAGATATGGGGCTCGATCATCCACTTAGTGTAGGGAAGTACGAAAGTGCCAATGCCGATACGGCTGAGCATGCGGTACCGCTCGAGGGTAAAAGCCGAGCCATTGTCGCCTGGATATCCAACCAGATCGATACCGTACCTTTTATCCCGATACTCGATGAGTAAATCAACTGGAAATCCGGCGACCGTCGTTTGATGTCTAATATCTGTAATGCCAAGTGCTTGTAAGTATTTAGTGACTGCTTGCGCAAAAGCATCAGATGCGGTGGAATTTGAGGATTGGATAGGTTGAGATTGGGCGTACTGCTGCTTGATGGTCTCAACGTATCGCACCAGCAATAGGTCATTATTCCATTGGCTGGTTTCTCCTGAAATAAAGAGGTGTTGTTCCTTTTTGGCGCGGGTGATGCTGATAAAAAGCCTGATTGGAGAAGTGAATAATGTCCGGCTGGCTGCGATAGTGCTCATTCAGAAAGTGTACCTGATCCTGGGAGTGTATGCAGTATCCGCTGATATCGAGAATGCTTTTCCCATTTATCCAGCAAATTCCAATAAGGCAGGGTATGTTTAATTTTACGCTCTATGAAATATTTCTTAACCACCTGGACTAAGCCGCCCCGGTAATTGATCAGGAATTCACTATCTGCCAGTTCATTTTTTTCTCTTTCGACTAACATCTCCTCCAGCCGATCTATTTTCTTTTGTACGCTTCTGATTTTAAATTGTAAATCCTGCACGGTGAATTTATTCACCGATTGGTAACCTATTTTGTGTAGTGCGCCCTGTATCTTGTTCCGCAGCTGTTTTTTCTGACTGCGTCCTTTGCCGCTCCGAGCCACTACCTGGCTAAAGCCCAGGTCTTTTTCAATTTTTTGGCTGATAACATCTACGGCCTGATCGTACTTGGAGACGACTAAGACCGACTGTCCTCTGCACAGGGCATCAATCGTGAAGGATTTGCCAGTGCCGGGTGGACCAATGACCTGGCTTAGTTTATGTTTTGGGCAGATTTTAGTATCCCTTGCTGGGCCATACTTAGGTTCACAGGACTGTATAGTAAAGGTACCGTACTTGCTTTGTTTGCTTCGGACTGATCTGAGAAAAGGCTGGCGATAAGTCTGATTAAGTCCTTTGAGGTCGTTTAGCTCTGCTAGTGATTGGAAAGCAGCAAAGTTTTGCTTGGGATACCTTTCCAGAAAGGCCTTTTCGAAGTGGAAAAGGGCATCAAAATCCAGAAAAGGGTCGGGACATCGGGCGGCTAGCTGATCGTAGATATTGGTGAACTGGTCATCGTCGCTTTCAGGATGATAGGCCTCCTCCAAAAAGCGAAGGGCTGCGGGGTTGAGTTGGACACCGTCTTCTTTTACCGAAAGGTAATATACCTCCTCTTCTTCAAAAAGGTCCACCCGTATCTGAAGTAGGGGTGCACAGACCTTTTGCAGTTTCTGTTGGTTAAAGCCATAACGAGACCGGCCAACTACAAAGAAAGCGCCCAGGATCAGTTCTTCCTCTTTTTTATGCAGGAGCAGATGCTTAAAAACCTGAGCTCCCCATTCACTATCTACGGGATACTACAGCAACTCACCCTACTGCCTAACCAAATCGCCTGTTCGATTTGTCGGCCGGTGAAATTTGTAATCTGTAACGCCCGATGATCCGCCTGGTAGCAGGACCTAAAGTAGGGGAGTAATTTTTCGCGTAGTTGTCCATCCATAATCGACGGGGTTTGGTAGAGAAGATACGAAGACCAACGGTTTTGTCCCTATCTTATCGGCAAATTCAGGGAGCCGCTCGACCAGAATCAACAAAATGTGTCAAAATTGCAGCCTGAAAATAAATCAACTGCCATTTTTACAGGAAAACTCGACTGGCGAGAATTTTGATATACTTATTTTGTAAAATCAATAATTCGACAAATCAACCATCCAACCATTGATATATGACATACGATAATTTCACGATAAAAGCGCAGGAGGCGATCCTCAAGGCACAGCAGATTGCTGGCGGGCTGGATCAACAGCAGGTGGATACGCCCCACCTGATCCGCGGGATCATTGAGACGGAAGAGAATGTCTCGAAATTCCTGTTGCAAAAAATGGGCGTAAATGTTGCTTCCTTGAAACGCAAAATTGAAGAATCCCTGGAAACCTACCCAAGAGTAGAAGGCGATGGGAAGCAATATCTGACTAATGATGCCAACAAGGCACTAAGCGTAGCCAAGAAGATACTCAAGGATTTTGGTGACGAGTACATCTCTATCGAATTGATGCTGTACGGCATCCTTTCGGGAAAAGATAAAGGTTCCCAACTGCTCAAATCAGAAGGGGCGAGCCTGGACGGACTCAAAGCCGCGATTCAGGAACTGCGCAAGGGCCGAAAAGTAACCGACCAAAGTGCCGAAGAGAGCTATAATGCCCTCAATAAGTTTGCGATTAACCTCAACGAACGCGCCGAAAGTGGTAAACTGGATCCAATTATTGGTCGCGACGAAGAAATCCGCCGGGTACTACACATCCTCTCCCGTAGGAAGAAAAACAATCCGATCCTGATTGGAGAAGCCGGAGTGGGTAAAACTGCCATCGTCGAAGGGATTGCCTGGCGGATTGTCAAAGGGGACGTGCCGGAGAACCTAAAGTCGAAAAAGATCTTTACCTTGGACATCGCGGCTCTGATTGCCGGTGCCAAATACAAAGGGGAGTTTGAAGAGCGGCTGAAGGGGGTCATCAAGGAAGTGACCAATGCCGATGGACAAATTATACTCTTCATTGATGAGATCCATACTCTGATTGGTGCTGGTGGTGGCGGAGGTGCCATGGATGCGGCAAATATTCTGAAGCCCGCCCTGGCCCGTGGCGAGCTGCGGACCATTGGTGCCACGACCCTGGACGAGTACCAAAAATACTTTGAAAAGGACAAGGCGCTGGTACGTCGTTTCCAGACCGTTCTGATCGACGAGCCTAGTGTAGACGATACGATTTCTATTTTGCGGGGACTACAGGAGCGCTACGAGGTCTACCATAAAATTGAAATTCTCGACGAGGCCCTGATTGCCGCTGCGGAGCTGTCGAACCGTTATATCACGGACCGTAGTCTGCCGGATAAGGCTATCGACCTAATCGATGAAGCAGCGGCCCGTCTTCGCCTGGAGCTGGACTCCGTTCCGGAAGTGATCGACGAATGGGACCGAAAGGTTCGCCAGCTAGAAATCGAGCGCGAGGCCCTCAAGCGGGAAGAGAATTCCCGGGCCGTGAAGGTCATTGATGAGCAAATTGCCAATGCCAAAGAAAAACGCGATGCCATCCGCGCGACCTGGAAGAACGAAAAAGAGATCGTCGATACCGTCCAGAATATTAAAAAGAAAACGGAAGAATTGGAGTTGCAGGCTGATCGCGCCGAACGGAACTCCGATTATGAGACGGTAGCCAAAATCCGCTACGGGGAGCTACAGGAACAAGAGGCTATGTTACAGGCCGCAGAGGAGAAGTTGGCTCAATTGCCGGAAGAAGAGCGCTTCACGAACGAAGAGGTATCCGCCAACGATATTGCCGCTGTGGTTTCCCGCTGGACGGGCATACCCGTTGATAAAATGACGCAGTCCGAAAAGGACAAACTGCTGAATATGGAAGGAGAAATCGGCAAGCGATTAATCGGGCAACACGAAGCGGTCCGTGCGGTATCGGACGCCGTACGCCGGAGTAGAGCCGGGCTGCAGGACGAAGATCGTCCGATCGGATCCTTCATTTTTCTGGGGCCTACGGGAGTGGGTAAGACGGAGCTGGCCAAGACATTGGCCGATGTGCTCTTTGACGATGAAAAAGCCATTACCCGCATTGATATGAGCGAATACCAGGAGCGCCATTCGGTTTCGCGACTGGTTGGTGCGCCTCCGGGCTACGTGGGTTACGATGAAGGGGGGCAGTTGACGGAAGCGGTCCGCCGCAAGCCTTATTCCATTATCCTGCTGGATGAGATCGAGAAAGCCCACCCGGATACTTTCAATATTCTGTTGCAAGTATTGGATGATGGTCGTCTGACGGATAACCGCGGTCGGGTTGCTAACTTCAAGAATACGATTATCATCATGACTTCTAACATGGGATCAGAAATTATCCTGGAGAACTTTGAAGATCTGCGTGAAGTCGGTGATCAACATCGGGCCGAAATTCTAGAGACGACCAAAGTGGAAGTGTTCGACCAACTCAAAGATAATCTACGTCCCGAGTTCCTCAACCGGATCGACGAGCAGGTCATGTTCCTGCCACTGACTCGGGAGGAGATCCACAAGATCATGGAGCTCTTACTTAAGAAAGTAGTGAAGATGCTTCATAAACAAGGCATTGCTCTCAAGATGAGCGAAGCGGCCAAAGACTTGCTCTCGGGTCTGGGCTACGATCCGCAGTTTGGTGCCCGCCCCATGAAGCGCGTGCTCCAGAAGGAAGTGACCAACCAGTTGTCCAAGCTGGTCCTTAGTGGTGAATATGGTCCTGGTGATACGATTTACATCGATACCGATCCGAAAGGGCTAACTTTCAGTAAGGAACCCTTTGATGAGCCTACGACCGAAGAGAAGGCCGAGGCCCAGTAGAAACGCCAAGTTGGCGTTTCCCACGCTGGCAAAACAAGAAAGCCTCGATGGACGGTGTAGTTCGTCGGGGCTTTTTTATTATGCTAAATACTGCTTTCGCTTCCAGATATCGTTAGCTATCCTTTTCTTCTCTCATCTTAAGGTAATGCAAAGGTGTCATGACGGCAATTTTTGAGTTTCGGTAATCTTTCACATTTCTCGTAATGATGGCCTCTATTCCATCAATGGTTAGCGCAGAGGAATATTGAACGGAATCTTCATAATCTTTAAAGTCATTCTTTAAGGCTTGTATAATCTCCTTCCTGGTAGTGCCGATGATTTCCGTCATGTCTACCAGGGCTTCCACTACTTCAAGCGTTTTTTTATGGCCCAAATACCTTCTAACGATATAGTAAATATTGTTAATACTAACGGCGGACAAGTGGAGTTGTACTTCCCCTTTTTCGTTTAGGTCAAATAACTCACTGGCAGGATTAGCATGAGGTTCCCGATCCGTAAAGAAATCAATCACTACGTCTGAATCGATGAATAATTTAGAGGCCATACTTCTTGCTTAACTCCTCCGTGAGGATTTGTTGCTGGTCTATTTTTTCATCCGTCTTAATAATTCCCCGTAGCCGCCGTATCCTGGGCGACAATTCTTCTGGTGCAATCGGCCTTCTGTGGGTGGTAATCAGCTTAAAGTAGTTTTCCACCATTTCGGAAAGGCTTTGCCCCTTCTCTTTGGCGTATTCTTTAGCCACTTCGATGATTTCTTTTTCTATCGTTAGTGTCAACTTGGTATTCATCCGATTTTATTTGTAATAATACGTGTTTATTTTTGTATTTACAACACGTGCTTTATTAGCGAATGCTTACGCCAAATACTGCTTCCGCTGCCAGATATAGCGGTAGGCGAAAGGAAAGAATAATATAGGCAGTAATGTAAAAGTAATGGTGTATAGATAATTGAATGTCTCGAACCAATAATTCATAGTAGCAATATCACTAAACTCAATTTGGGCAATTAGATACAATAGAATGAATTGAAAAGGTAATAAACAACCAGCCATAAAGAAAAAACAGAGCCGCAGCGACCAGCGCATTTTTGATCTTTCCGCTTTTTTGTGGCTTTGGTAGGATTGCCAGCCAAAAAACAAAGTAAGTAAAGTCATGCTTAGGGAAAAATAGTTGATCCAGATTGAACCACTATTTTTAACCCCTGCCATTACCCAGAGAAATTGCTTTACTTGTGGTATTATATTCTCAGCTAAACGAAACATCACTACTATTGCTAAGGGAGCTAAGAGGAAGAGGTATATTTGTTTCCATTTAATTTTTGCCAAAAGATTAGGTAGCTTTTCTTGCCAAACGGCTAGGTGTTTCACAAAACGCCAAAACACTAGTGTGATAAATAATTGAAATCCACTTGTTATAATCGGTAGGAGTATACCGGCAGAATCACCTAAACCAGTGAAATACACCAAAAAGGTGGATAGGTGTATAATCGCTATTCCCAAAAGCCACAGCCCTAAAAGATTTACGGCCAAGCCAAAGACAAAAAAGCTCCCCAAATCTTTTGCCCAGGCCCAGCGGCGTTTTTGGGCGAAAGCCGCGATGATCTCTTCCCGCTTGCCCAGGGCCTGTTCGGCACGTTGCAGGGCCAGTGAGGTGGTTTTTCTCCTATCGATTTCTGCTTCGTAAACATTGAAGAAATGGTCCTCGAGCTCCAGCAGATCGCCCTCGGTGAAGATGCCGGAATTGCGGAGTTCGGTGAGATAGTGGGGTTGGAGTGATGATTGATCCATGGTGTTGTACTTTTTGTTGGAGACGCCAGCCTGGCATCTTTACGGGGTGACCCACAGTTTATTTAGTAATTGATCCATGGTGGCCCATTGTTGTTGGGCGGCATGTAGCTGCTTTTTACCCTTATCATTGATACGGTAGTACTTGCGGCGGCGATTGGTCTCGGGGGCTACGCGCCATTGCGATCGGATCAGCTTCTTGTTTTCTAGTTTGTGCAAGACCGGATACAGCATGCCGTCGGTCCATTGTACCTCCCCCTCAGAGAGTAATTCGACCTTGCGGATAATTTCGTAGCCGTAGGTCTCTCCCTGATTCAGAATCGATAAGATGATCGGGATCGACGAAGCGGCGGTTAATTCTTTATTGATTTTTTGCATACCTTGTAGTTCTATGTAAGCAATATACATAGAACTTCTAGGTTTGTCAAGTTTTTAAACAACTTCAGTATTTAGGTGTATAGAGTTCTCCGCACAGCGAGTTGTTTTGCCGGACTAAAGCCCGGCGAACTATTTTTCCTACGCTCGGGAAGTTTTTCCGTTCTGCTCAGTTGAAATTCTAAAAAATGCCCTAAATTCTCCACATGCTATTATCTGCACATACCACCGATAAAATTGAAGCCGGCTGCGACGAAGCTGGGCGCGGCTGTCTGGCCGGTCCCGTTTTTGCGGCAGCGGTGATTTTACCCAAAGATTTCTCCCATCCCTTGCTCAACGACAGCAAGCAGCTCAGCGAAAAAAAGCGTTACGCAGCCCGTACGATCGTCGAAGCGGAAGCCGAAGCCTGGGCCGTCGCGCAGGTGGATCCCAGAGAGATCGACGAGATCAACATCTTGAATGCTTCTTTTTTGGCCATGCACCGCTCGGTAGCTCAATTGGGCACGCAGCCCGAACTATTGCTTATCGATGGTAATCGCTTCAAGCCCTACCCGGAGATTCCGCACGAATGTATCATCAAAGGAGATGGCAAGTATATGTCAATCGCAGCGGCTTCCATTTTGGCGAAGACCTACCGTGACGATTACATGAGAAAGATTGCACTGGATTTCCCCATGTACGGTTGGGAGGGAAATAAAGGGTATCCGACAAAAGCGCATCGCCGGGCGATCCAGACGCACGGAGCTACGCGATATCACCGGCACTCTTTTCGTTTGTTACCAGAAACCGAGCAGGGGAGGTTATTTTAGTCTTGCGATTTGCGCTTCCCTTGGGCTCGTTTATTCCGAATAAAGATAGATCCCTGGAGGATACCCAGGATGACTACTAGCAGGAGTGCTGCCAAGACAAACAACCACTTGAGTGAGCTCATCAGTGAGCTAAAGGCCACCAGCTCTTCGCTGATATCCGGGTATTGCCTCAGCATCCGGAGTACCTGAAAATTCTCCAGATAATCAAAGAGCATAGCCAGGATGGGAACCAGGAGCAACCAGGGGCCCCGGTGATATTTTAGTGTGGAAGAAAGGCGAACCAGCAAGAGAATAAGAAAAAGACCATAGACGAGTGGATAAATCATGTCGATCCGACCAGAAATGAAACGATTGATGGCCCTGCCCTCTTTACCCATTTGTGCCATCAGATCCTTCACTTCTCCTGGTGAATACTGCATACGCAAATCCAGCGCGGTAAGCGGCTCGCCGGCTAAATCATCAATCTGGCTTTGGTAGTACGGGAAAAGCCATAGGGAAAAGCCCAGGTAGATGACGAACAGGACAAAGATAATTGGCCAGGCAGCTATTTTTTTCAAAAAGGGCATGAGGCTCAACTTAATCCTTATTATCTTGAATGAAACTACTCAGGCGGATAACACCCAGGACGGCCACGATCAGGGCACAAGCCAGGCGTAAGAGCCATTTTAGTGAGGTAAAATAAGAGGCGATATGGATACGCGGCTCATTAATATCGGGATATTGAGCCAGAAAATTCAGCATGCTGAAATTCTCCAGGTAATCAAAGACCATGCTGATCAGAGGTAAGAGCAATAAGAATCCCCAGTTTTTATCGCCGATACCGTTCAGTAGATTGAGGATTAGCAGAGTGAATAGCAAACCATAGACCAGGGGGTAGACCATATCCAGTCCTCTGTACATGGCCTGTTTAATCGCTCTACCCTCGGCTCCAATGAGTGAATAGGTTTCCTGAACGTCCGCAGGGGTATAGGTGATTCTCAGATCCAGGGGAATGATTTCCTGGCCAGCTGCTGCATTTATCTGGTTTTGATACCTGGGGAATAAGACCAGGGCCAGGAGAAGGTACAGCAGGAAGAGGGGTAAAATGACTTTCCAGCTGGCTAATTTTTTTAGGGTATTCATTCAGTTTGGCTTTAGCTAAATAAAACAAAAAGAAAAGAACCTACGGTTACTAAGAACCCCATCATGAAGATGTTGTAGGAGATACTAAGATAGCGATATTTCTGGTCTAAGACCTTACCCAGGTGGTATAAATCACGCACCATATTACCGTATAGTAAGGCTTCATCGTGCAGGACCTCATCCATCAACGATTCATAATCTTCCAGTTTTAGACGGGAGAAAGTCCCAAAGAAGATCACGTTCTTTTTCAGCATCCCCTGCGTAGTCGGGCTAATCTCTTGGCTGGTTACCTTTGGTCGTGCCGAAAGTACGGCGGCAATTAGAGAGGCCAGGCCCGTGATCAGGAACAGCGTTACGGGCAGGAGGATCATCGGTTGGGTTTCGCCAATATTTCGGTAGGAAAGTACGGTAATCAATACCGAGATCAGTATGGAATTCACACTGATCATGATATTGGCTTTGTTATCGGCGATGGCGCTGAGGTTGATGTGGTTCCTGAAGTTGGTACGGAAGAGGGTCTGGGCACCGCGAGTGGGGCCGTTCTTTTCAATATCGCCAAAAGTCAGGCGTTCTTCGCGCTGGATGTCTTTTCGTTGTTGTTTTTGTTGTTGTCGATGGGCCTCTGCCAGGAGCGCACTGCGTACTTTGCTGTAATGGATTTTGGCGTAAGCCGTAAAGAGTTGAATTTTTTCCAGCAGCGTAATTTGATCCAGCGGATTATCTGGGGCCGAGCCCTGGTCTTTCATGAAGTCGTGTTCCGCTTCCAGTAGTTTCAGGCTTTCCTCAAAATCGAGTAAATGGGCCGCAATCAGGAAGGCATCATTCACGATTTGGGCTTCTGTGCTTGCCTCCGGACGCCCCTGGTGTAGGGCCTGTAGACAGGATACTACCCGGCTGCGTTTTGCTTCTTCGTAGTTTGTTTCGGAAAAGAAATTGGCTAGTTCTCGCATAGATTGGGCTGGAGCGTGTCGATAATCCACCTGATGGCCCAGTTGGTAGAACCAGGCCGTTAGCAGGGCAATTTCCTGGGTGGTGGGATCCGTTTTTTCCGCTTGACAAATTTCTTTGACCAGCTCTACCGTCTGATTTTGTAGACTGTAGTTATGAAAGACCAGGTAGGGCCGATCATACCGATTAAAAAGGGCGCTGACGAATTGAGCAGCCTTCGTAATAATTCCCGTATCTTCGGGATGGATATGTGTCAATGGATTCGTCATTAAGAATAGGTAATGCAAACAATAATACCTTTACAGCATTTGTTAAGATAATACAACTACCGGTGAAAATGCAATTAAAAACCCAAATCTTCAGCATACTCCTTTTTTTTAGCCTTGGCAGCTGTGTAGATTTTGCTGATCTCAGCGATGCTCAGGTCCCCGACTACGAGGCCGAATTTGCAGTACCGCTAATTAACTCCCGACTGACCATAAAAGACATGATAGATAGCAATACTCCCATAGATGGATTGAGTATTGCTTCGGATGGTACACTACGCTTTCAATACTTCGGAACGGAGGTCCGTCGGGAGGGGGAAGCGGTATTTGAAGATCTTACAGCAAATTTTCCCAGGATTTTCACCCTGCCCGCCCGTGAGATTCGTTTTCCGCTTTCGTTAGTTAGTAATGTAGAGTTGGATCGTCTTGATTTTAAGACCGGCCAGTTCGTTTATACCCTTGAAAATCCGAATGAAGAGAGCATCTTAGTCGAGTTTGAGTTGAGTACGCTTTTTAACGATGAAACGCCTTTTCGATTTACGGTAGAGGTTCCTGCTTATTCGGGAAGTGGCCCCCTGCCGAGAGTCACCAATAGTGGTAGCCCCATCGACCTAAAGGATTACCAGCTGATCCCGAACGACAATAGAATTGAGCTGCGTTATAGTGCCATAAATGAAAATGGAGAACAGCGGCCCTTAGAAGATTTTGTGGTAGAAATTGTCGATCCTGTTTTTTCTTATGCGGAGGGCTACCTGGGGCAGTTCGTTATTGAAGGGGTAGAAGACTCCGTTGTTATTGATTTTGTGGAGGAATATTCAGAAGGTAATATTCAGTTTGCCACCCCAACGGCCGTTTTACTGGTGGAGAACTCTTTCGGTGTGGCGATGGAAGCCGAAGTTAATGAATTGATTGTCCTGAATACAGACAATACAGAACAAGAGTTTAGAAGTAGTCTTCTTGATGAGGGCTTGCTTTTTCCATATCCGGAGATGGACCAGGTAGGTACAGTTTTGAACGGGGCATTTACTTTCGATAAGGATAATTCCAATATTGTCGACCTTTTTTCAAATAACCCACTTAGTACCATTTACGATATCGATGCGCTGGTTAATCCAGAGGCCGACGAGGATCTGCTTGGGTTTATGACAGACAGCAGTTATCTAAGTCTGCAGGTGAGGGTCGATTTACCGCTTTTCGGTACGGCAAATGATTACTTTATCAGGGATACTTTTGATATAGATCTGGTTGATTTTGATGAGATTGAGCAAGCGACATTTAAAATGATTACGGAGAATGAGTTGGGTATTGATGCTTCGGTTCAGGCTTATTTTCTGGACGATCAGGGAGCAGTGCTGGAGACTTTATTTACCGATCAGCAACTTATTGCAAAAGGGGCTAATGTAAACGAAGATGGGCTTTCCGATGCACCAGCTGTGACGACTACTTTTGTAGAAACAGATGCCGTGCGCTCTCAACGAATCCGGCAGGCTAGCCAGCTCGCTCTGCAGGTGGGTTTTTCTACGGAGACCAATGATCCACGTCCGGTACGCATTCTGGAACAGCAGGGTATTCGCCTGAAGATGGGAGCGGTTGTAAGGGTACGTAGTAATCAATAGCGAGACAAAACAAAAGATCATGCAAAAGCAATTATATATAGTAGCCATTTGTATCCTGGGAAACTTATCGCTGATGGCCCAGCAAGATTTGGGTATCCATTTTATGGAAGGCGTCTGGCAATCCACCTTTACCAATCCGGCTAATGTGCCAGCGCACAAATTCGTCATTTCCCTGCCAGGTTTTTACAATCAGGCACGTATCGATAATTTCACTTACAACGACGTGGTGCGGACTAATGATCAGGGACAGACCATCATTGATATTGACAATGTTATTTCGGAGATGGAAGCCGAGAATATCATCCGTAACCAGGCAGATATACCTACCCTGGCCCTCGGCCTGCAGATCAATAATATATTTTTACAGGCAGGACATCGATTACACTTTAATGCTTATTTAGATTATCCCAAAGAACTGGCGCAGGTGCTCTGGCAGGGGAATGCTCAATTTGTAGGGCAGGTTGTGGACATCGGTCCTGATGTCTTGACCCAGGCTTACCATAGTTTTTATGTGGGCGCAAGCGGTGAGATTGCGCCGGGCGTTTGGCTCGGTGGTCGCTTTAAGGTACTGAATGGTATTGCGGATCTGTCGACCAGTAATCGAGACTTGCGTTTTCTGACCGACGAAGAGTATTATCAGACCACCCTGGAAGCGAATTACTCCCTGAATGGAACTGGCTCGCTAAATTACGATGGCTTCAATAGTAATTCGAGTCTTGATTTGGAAAGTGGTAATTTTAATTTTGACCAGCTTTTCGCAGATAATTACGGTCTGGCGGTTGATTTGGGCGTGAAGATGCAATACGATCGCCTGACCCTGTCCTTTAGTGCTTTAGATTTGGGCTCCATTACCTGGCGTGACGAGGCCAGCAACCTGAGCCTAAATGGCCGTTTCGATTATGAGGGACTGGATGTGCTCAGTGATGCCGTCCTGGAAGAAACGAGTACCATTGAGTTGCGGGATTCTCTCGAGGCTGCCTTTTCGGTAGAGGAAACCAATGTTACTTACTCCACGGCATTGCCAGCTAAGTTTTATATCAGTGGTGCCTATTCTCTATCGGAGCGTATGCAGATGGGAGGGCTGATATACGTAGAGCGCTTTCGCGAAAAAACGGTATCTACTTTTGGCCTAAGCCTGAATTCCCGCTTATCGCGCCTGCTCTCGCTGGGAGGGATTTATTCCTACACGGAGCAGGATCCCATACGGATAGGTGCCAATGCTGCCCTGACGCTAGGACCAATACAGCTCATGGCGGCTACCGATAACTTACTCACCGCTTTCCGACTGGAAGATAGTAATACGGCTAATTTTCGGGTGGGCTTAAACCTGGTATTTGGCCGTAAAAAGGAAGGGGATATCAATAAGATCTCCAATCAAAATGACTTTTTTCGCTAATTTCTTATTTTTAGCCAAACCACTAAACAGCGATGAACAAAACGATACAAGTAAAAGCACCAGGACGCATTAATATCATAGGAGAACACACCGACTACAATGAGGGCTACGTACTTCCCGGAGCCATAGACAAGGTGATGACCGTTAAGATGGAAACGAATGGAACGGAGCATAAAGGCCATTTGAAAGCCGCTAACCTAAACGAAGTCTGCGACTTTGATTTGAATGATCTGCAGCCGGTGGATCAGGCCTGGGCCAATTATATTCTGGGGGTGGTTAAAGAACTACAAGCCCTGGGTGCCCCTATTTCCGGCTTCGATGCCGTTTTTGAGGGTGATGTGCCCATTGGCAGTGGTATGAGCTCCTCTGCTGCCCTGGAATGTAGTTTTGCTTTTGCACTGAATAGCTTATTCCACCTGGATTTTGATCGCTGGACGCTGATTAAAGCTGCCCAACGCGCTGAACACAATTTTGTGGGTACGAAGTGCGGGATCATGGATCAGTTTTCCAGTATGATGGGTAAAAAAGATCAGGTAATGCTGCTCGATTGCCGTTCGCTGGATTTTGAGTACCTACCCTGCGCACTGGGTGATTATCAGTTGGTTTTACTAAATACGAATGTTTCCCACTCACTGGCCAGTTCGGAATATAATACCCGTCGGAAAGAATGCGAAAGTGGCGTAAGCTTACTGCAGGAACAGTTCCCGACCATCCAGTCCTTGCGCGATGTGACGATGGAGATGTTCGAAGAAGGAATGCCGCGCTTACCCATTAAGATCGCTCAGCGCTGCAAGCATGTGATCTCCGAAAATGATCGGGTACTGGAAGCGGCCCAGGCATTAAAAACGGGTGATTTTAACCGCTTAGGGCAGTTGATTTATGCGTCTCACCGCAGCCTGCAGCACGACTACGAGGTGAGCTGTCCAGAGTTGGATTTTTTGGTAGAACAGACGCGATTAAAGGATTATGTCTTGGGTGCCAGAATGATGGGGGGTGGTTTTGGAGGCTGTACGATCAATCTGATCGAAAAGCAAAAACGATCGATCTTTCAGGAAGAAATGGCAGCAGCCTATCAGGAACAATTTGGCATTGAGCTGACCCCTTACCTGGTGCAAATTGAAAACGGAGCAGAGGTGATGGTTTAAATTCAAGATTTTCTGGATCAAAGGAGTGTAGCCAAAAAAAAGACCGATCCTGATGGGATCGGTCACACTATTCGGATTAACATTTAAAACCTTATACTATTGCGTCTAACTTTGATTCGATGTTTTTGGCACTAAGCGCGCTTCATCAGGTACGCACGGCTCATATAAAGCACCAACTCCTGGTTGATCGTAACGGTGTTTTCGCTTAGATCATTCCATTGCATAATAGATGCGACGTCGGTGTTGAATAATTTTGCAATTTTTGCCAGATTGTCTCCTTTAGAAACCACGTAAATCGTTCCTACCTGGCCACTTTTAGCCGGTACCGCAAGTTTTCCTTTGTTCTGTAGATAATGACGCAGGCTACTGGTTGCGCTGGTCGGTAATACCAGATTATGACCTTTAGCGTTAGCGGGCACATAGCCAGCTACATAAGCTCGGTTAAGCTTGGCAACCAGTGCGTAGGACAGCCCGGTAGCCTGAGCAATCTGTTTAAAACTGATTGCTTCCTTTACCTTGATTAAACGAGTATCCTGTACTTGATTTAAATCAGTGGTGATATTCGGACTCAGTTGGTGTACATTATAGTGATTGGCGATATACGCAGCCGCAATAAATGCGGGCACGTATTTTTGTGTCTCCACGGGCAAGTAGGCTTTTACGGTCCAGTAATCATTAGAACCCGCCAATTTCATGGCTTTCTTCACTCGTCCGTGACCACTATTATAGGCGGCTAGTACCAGCCCCCAGTCACCAAATTGTTTGTACAGAAAATCTAGCATCTTGACAGCTGCTTCAGTAGAAGCGTAAGGATCCAGTCGTTGATCTACTTGTCCATCTACCGTCAAACCATTGTAGCGGGCCGTGATGCTCATCAGCTGC
The DNA here is from genome assembly GCA_035268885.1 of Saprospiraceae bacterium. Classification (GTDB taxonomy): domain Bacteria; phylum Bacteroidota; class Bacteroidia; order Chitinophagales; family Saprospiraceae; genus DATFKA01. The sequence continues at coordinate 24,510 of DATFKA010000016.1, read as the reverse complement.
CACAAACCAGTTGCTCCTACACCAGATTTAACGTTAGGGCGTAGACCAGATTCGATCATTGGTAAAAACTTGAGTTCTTCGGGCAGATTGTACTGCTTCAAATAGTGCTCAAAGATGGGAAAGTAGACAAAAGTACGACCAAGGATCAACTCGGTATCTCTTTTACCCGCCGTTACGTATTGGCGGATTTTTGTCATTACTTGTTGGTTGGAAACTACCTCTAAAGGGAGGTCCATTTGGTGTAGGCGCTCTTTTACCTGGGCTTCCGTAGAGGAGCTCCAGAGGGCGCTACTGTGTGTGTTAAGTGTGGTGTTGTTGGCTAATGCGGTCATGCTAACCAGCATTAGAACAACTAATGTCCATGGGAATTTCATAATTTTCTTTTTAATCAATTAATTATTCGACTGTGTCGAATAAAGGGTTTAGGTCTAGGTTGTCAAACGTTGTTCAATAATTTTGGATATACAATAACACTTCGTGTAAATAGAACGCAAAGCTAGACGCTTTGTGCGTAAAAGTCAATTGGGTAAATACCCGGCCAAACTTGTGTCAATAACGAATAATGTAGGTGTGCTTTATAGAAGTTCTGGCTTAAAGAGAAAAAAAGTAAATAATGTTTTGGAATATGTTCGTTGACAAAATTATAGCATTATTTACTTCCGTGCAGGCAAACGCAGAACAAATTAAGATTTTAACACTTTTTTAAGGCACTTTAACACTTTATAACCTTTTTAGGGTATATTTTTTGGGTGGAGAGCCCAAAACTTGTAGAAATAAGTTTCTTTTTGTGCATTTTATTGAGGAAATGGTGGTGTTTTTTTATTGTGTGTCGAGGCTATCTTTGCCTAATTTTGGGAGGGAATCTGATACAATGGTATCAAAAAGTGGGGCGATAGGCCGCTTATCGGGGATTTGACGCAAGTCGGGGCGCTTGGGTTTTTGTTTTTTATTATTGATGAAAAGGCTATCCACTTGCTGCTGAGTTTGTACGAAAAGCAAAGAATCAACAATGAAATTTGCCCGCACTTCCAGTCCTTCCTGACAGCGTTCCATCTTCACTTCACGATAATTGCGAATTTTCTTTTCCAGTTCGGCATCCACCAGGGCTTGTAATTCCTCCGCAGAAAATTCCTGGGGATCCAAACAAGCGGATAAACCTGCGGTGAGCATTAGTAATAGCAGTAGTTTTTTCATAGCTATTGCTGGTATTTTTTTCGCAGGGCTGCCTCCTGTGCTTTGCGAAGGCGCAAGATAGAATCTACGACGGCGTCTAATTCTTCTGCGTAGCGTTTTTCACACAAGCTATCCAGCTCTGCGTTGAGTTCACCTACCTGTGCGGTAAACAGGGTGTCCAGCTGATCGCGTTGGGCGGCGGTCAGTTTCAGTGGCGCATCGTCCTGACAGGCAGAGGTCGCAAAGAAGAGGCCTACGAGGATAATAATGGAAGCCCAAAACGATCTATTCATTCAGGATTTTTCTTTTTAGTTCGAAATGTTGTCCGAGGTAGACCTTGCGTACCATTTCGTCGGCCGCCAGTTCCTCGGCGGTGCCTACCTTGAGTATGTTGCCCTCGAACATGAGGTAAGCCCGATCGGTGATACTTAAGGTTTCCTGCACATTGTGATCTGTGATCAGGATACCGATGTTTTTGGTTTTTAATTGGGCTACAATCTGCTGGATGTCCTCCACCGCAATCGGGTCGATACCGGCAAAAGGCTCGTCTAACAAGATGAACTTGGGACTGGTCGCCAGGGCACGGGCGATCTCGGTACGTCTTCGCTCCCCACCTGAGAGGGTGTCTCCCCGGCTTTTGCGTACTTTCTCCAGACCAAACTCCTGAATCAATTCTTCCAGTTTATCCTTTTGCTCATTTTTTGAAAGTGTCGTGAGCTGTAAGACGGCCAGGATATTATCTTCTACGCTCAGCTTGCGGAATACGGAGGGCTCCTGTGGCAGATAGCCAATCCCTTTTTTGGCTCGCTTATACATGGGTAGATCCGTGATCTCATCTCCATCCAGGTAGACCTTACCAGCATTGGGCCGGATAAAACCAACGGTCATATAGAAGGTAGTGGTTTTGCCGGCACCATTGGGGCCGAGCAAGCCTACGATCTCTCCCTGGTTCACCTCCAGTGAGACGCCCTTGACGACTTTGCGTTTGCCGTAGACTTTCTCCAAATTTTCACTGCGTAGGATCATGGTTGTTTAATTGTTGAGTTGTTGGATATAGACCAATTTATTTAATCAATTTAGTTTGCTGGGAGTGTTTATCCAATGGTTAAAATACCTATCTTGATCAATGCTTATACTTTTTGGGAGCTTTACATACTCGATAGTAAAACTATTTGATTTTCTTGAAGTCTTACCGCATATCCTTACAGTTTCTACTTGTAAATGGTTGAGCTCCGCCAGAAGTTCATTTACATACTTAACGTCGATTCGGTAATCTAGATAAACAATTGGGTTTACTTTGTAAGGGTATCCGTTAGTGTTGGCAGCTTTATTTCTAGTCCCGTACGTTGAAAGTAATCGGTTTCCCTGTTGCGGCATCCAGCTTCACATTTCTACCCAGATGCGTACTTCCATCCCCGTCAATTGATAGAAGATGCCAATGTCCCTTAAGCCTTCGATCATAATTACAGGATACTAAGATCAAAAAAAGACTAAACCAGACAGTTCTCATCTTGCAGCTATTCGCGAAGCAAATTATGGATACATAAGCCTAAACCACTAAACTACCAATTCAACCATCCAAAATTATCTTAATCAATATACTCCACAATATTGAGGAAACGGAAGCCGGCCGTTACTTCAAAGGTGACATTGGTAATCGAGCGCTCCCGGATCGAAATGGTATTTTGCGAACCGTTGGGATTCGGATTGATAACGTTATCGATTCGGGGTTGGTTGTATTGTTTGGAGAAATCCGGATTGACGGTGAATTCCAGAACGACGCCGTACAGTTCACCGAGGGGGACTTCAATACCGCCGCCGAGAGTAGCGCCGTAGTTAAACTTATTCACAAAACCCTCAATCGGATAAAGCAGGGCGTAAAGCGGATTGGCCTCCAGGTCAAAGTTGTCGAAATTAGTGCCAATAGTGTAATCACCGCGTATTCCAAACATATAGTATAGGCGGTTATCGGAGCTGCCAAGGGGGTATTTCTGTTTACCACCTAGTACCAGCGAAACATTCTGAAATTCGAAGGTCTGCGTAAAGGAAGGAAACCGGCGCTGATTGCCATTCTGGTCGACAAAGTTGGAAGCAAAGGTGCGGATCGCACTTCCTTTGACATGGTAGCCGGCTTGCGCCAAAAGAGCAAATTCGTTACCCTCCGGGGCGGTCTCAATGAAAGCAATACCGTGGTAGGCGAATAAGGGGTCACGCTGAAAGGCGTTGCCCCAGTTTTGAACGCCGACCGTCAGGCCACCTTTGACGCCAAAAGCATAGCTCTGGGCTTGTATTGATTGGGTGAATAAGACTAAAGCTAGAGAAGCTATTATTCGATATATCATATCTTTGTATTCGTCAAAATTATTTGGAATGAGAATACAAAGATACTAGTTCTTCCCAATCGCCGGGCACTGCAGGCTGCCAAAATACCGAACCAGACCAACTTTCAGGAATACATAGACATCATTATTCCCGCTATTGCCACGTTGGGTACCGGGGATGCCTAATTGACTATCACTGACCCCGTCGATCATAATCGATCGGTCGGCCAGTTCTACGGCAATGTCGCCACGAAGACTGCGAATCTGATCGGTATCGGCATAGACACCGCTTACATCGTCCAGATAATCGGTGTAAAGATGGCGCGCACTTAGTTCAAAATTCAAACTCCATTCGTAACTGAGATCCAGTTTGAAACCCACCCCGTATTCGAGCCCCAGCTGAACGGTATAGTATTCTTCTCCTTTGAATTGCCCTTCGGTGCCCAGGGGGCGAAGCTCATACCACTGGCCATCCAGTTCCGCTTCCGGATTAAAAGAAAAGACGGACAAACCACCAAATATATAGGGGGTATAGAATTCGTCATCGCTACCGTGGGTGTAGGGTAGGAAATTAAACTCAAAGGAAGCCGTGGCATCCAGAATGGTCGAGCGAAAGCTGAGATTGCGGGCCCGTTCAAAAGCATTATCTGAGTAGGAATCATCTGCTTCTACCTGGCCATAACCGATACCAAACTTAAGTCCTGTCCGTTTATTAAAATTGTAGCGGGCAATCAGACCGCCGGCCAGATTAGGACGGCTCAGGTCATAATTAGTATTCAGGTCACCAAAATAATAGGCACCACCTACCCAGGGGCCGGCTTCCCAGCCCTTTTGCGCGAAAGCGCCCGAAACCACCATTAAGAAACTGCTCACCAGGAGGAGCTGCTTTATCTTCTTCATAATTGTCATTTTACTCCACACAGCACTAGTGATATTAGCTGTGCAGACATACAACGGAGAAGTATTCGGCGGTATTGCGGATGGAATCGTTTTTACCTCCCGATGTCTCTAGTGTTTTTCAATGGTTAGAAAATGCGGGTCTTGGATCCTCAAGGTGGCATCTGTATATTGCTCGGAGACCGAAGCCCGTAAGGACCTGGGGCAAGAAATAATCTTGCAATTGTGGAAGGCTTTTCCCAAATACAATCCTGAGTATAAATTTTCTACCTGGGCCTATCGCATCGCTTTAAATGTAGCGATTTCGTCTTACCGCGCTAGAAGTACGCGTCAGAAAACCAAAAATGATTTTTTGAAGCAAAGCGGCTGGATGACCTGGGCGGACTCCGATTGGGAAAACGAAGCCATCCAAAAGCTTCATCGATGTAAGTAGGTTGCCCAATTAAATCAAGCAATAATCTGCGTCTTTTTGGGGCTAGTTCGAGGCGCAAAAAGCCAGCACCTTATTACAGACTCAATATGGGCAACCTACTTATTGGGACACTCAAACCACTAGACCGTGCTCTAATCGTCTTGTACCTGGATGGGCATTCTGGACAAGAAACGGCTGAAATTATGGGGATTAGCGGGAGCAACGTTTCTACCCGAATTCATCGAATCAAGCAATTATTAAAAAACTGTGTAAAATTTTAAGGTATGGAATTCCAAGAACTAAACCGAGTTTGGCAAGATGCAGATCAAGAATTACAGCAGAAAATACAATTGGATCTCTCTCGTTTGGAAGAGACTGACCAAAGAAAGGTGCGTCCACAATTGAACAGTTATCTCATTAATGTACTCATTGAACTGGTCGTTGGATTAGCTTTCCAATCTTTTTTAAATGGATTTATTGGGCAGCACCTGGACCAAATACCTTTCTTGATACCGGCCTTATTATTGGCGGGATTAAATATTTATAGTATTTTTTTAACGCTTATCAACTCTATCTATATTTTCAAACGAACCTGAATAAGCCTATCTTAGAAGCGCAGAGGATTATTGCCAGATTACGATTCTTGGAGCGCGTAGATACCTATTCTCTACTGGCGATTATTCCCTTATTTACGGGACCATTTTTGATTGTAATGGCCAAGCACTTTTTAGGCCTTGATCTTTATCTGTTTGAGGAAAATTTCTTACCCTTCTTTCTAATGAATTGTGGAGTGGCTATCATTATAGTCAGCTTATTGCGCCTTTTCCCGGACAAGCGATTAAAGGAAAGTCAGGAAATCCTCAATAGCATCAGCCAAATGGAAGAGGGCTATGTGGGTGATTTGGTGTGAGTTAGTGGCATATGCCGGTAGCGCGGTCATCGGTAAGGCGATGATCAAAAAGACTACGCTTAGGTTTTAGGAGAAAGAGTGCACCTGGCTTCAGTGTTAGGTAGTCTAGAATCAAAATATTTATAAAGGTAATTGAATTCACTTGAATAGTCTCTACCAATTAGCCGGTTTTGATTAGGTGGATATGAGCACTTTACGCTACTTATTACTAATTTTGCAGCTCAAACAAGAAATAGATATGGAAACTCGACTTAGAATAGCCGTACAGAAGTCCGGCCGCTTACTGGATGGATCTATTGACCTGCTTAAGCAATGTGGGGTCAAGGTAGATAATTCAAAAGGTCAACTAAGGGCCTACGCCCGCAATTTTCCCCTGGAGGCCTACTACCTGCGCAATTCCGACATTCCGCAATACATTCACGATGGTGTGGCCGATATTGGTATTCTGGGCCGAAATACGGTAGTGGAAAAACAAAAGGAACTGGATCTGATCTTACCGCTGGGTTTCTCTAAATGTCGTCTCTCCATCGCTGTGCCCAAGGGGACGGACTATACTGATGCCAGCTGGTTGAATGGTAAGCGTATCGCTACTTCCTATCCCAATTCGCTGCGGCAGTACCTCGAGGAGCAGGGTATTAATGCCGAGATTCACGAAATTTCGGGCTCGGTAGAAATCGCTCCGAATATTGGCCTGGCTGATGCGATCTGTGATTTGGTCAGTTCGGGCAGTACCCTCTTTAAAAACGGACTGGAAGAAAAGGAGATTATTCTGAAATCAGAGGCTTATTTGGTCGCTAACAAAGAACTGAGCCCCTTTGCGCAGGAAATGCTCGACAAGCTGGTCTTTCGCATTAAATCCGTACTGGAAGCCAGTCACAATAAGTATCTGCTGATGAACGCCCCCAATGATAAAGTGGATGATATCATTAAAATATTACCCGGCATGAAGAGCCCGACGGTCATGCCTCTGGCAGATAGTGCCTGGAGCTCAATTCATACGGTGATTTCGGAAGATAGCTTCTGGGAGATCATCGACGAGCTGAAGTCGATTGGGGCACAGGGTATCCTGGTTATTCCCATCGAGAAAATGATTATCGGGGCTTAGCCTTCCGGCAAAACTAAGGGCTACCTTTTACCCGCTCCAGACGAACCATCAGCGGAATAGCTTGTTCAGAGACAAGATATTCATGAACGATTAAAGAAACTTTACAGAACAGTAGATGAAGATATATACAAATCCACCGGCGGCCCAATGGGATGAATTGCTGAAGCGCCCTACCATGGAGGTAAAAGAACTCGATGGTATTGTCAAAGGGGTACTAGATGATGTACGCGCCCACGGAGACGAAGCAGTAGCCAAATACACGAAAAAGTTTGATAAAGCCGACCTGAAAACCTTCCAGGTCAGCAAAGCCGAAGTGGAAGCGGCCGAGGCGGCTTTAGACGAAGAACTGAAAGATGCAATCTTACTGGCCAAGGAAAATATAGAAAGCTTCCACCGGCAACAACGCACCTCAGTCTCTATTGTGGAGACCATGCCGGGGGTCAAGTGCTGGCGTCGTAGTGTGGGGATAGAAAAGGTAGGGCTGTATGTACCCGGGGGGACGGCTCCCTTGTTTTCTTCCGTTTTGATGCTAGGTATCCCGGCTGTCATTGGCGGTTGTCGTGAAATTGTACTCTGCTCCCCGCCCAATGAAAAAGGCGAGCTACATCCCGCGATTATCTACGCAGCCGATCAGGTAGGCGTGAGTAAAATATTTAAGATCGGTGGTATACAGGCCATCGCTGCCATGGCTTACGGTACCGAGTCCGTTCCCCAGGTCTACAAGATATTTGGTCCGGGTAATCAGTACGTGACGGCAGCCAAGCAGATGGTTAGCCGCGAGGGGATTGCGATTGATATGCCCGCGGGGCCTTCCGAAGTACTGGTCTGTGCCGATGAGACCGCCGATCCTACTTTCGTAGCGGCAGACCTCTTATCGCAGGCCGAACACGGTGTGGATTCGCAGGTGGTACTGGTGGCTTTTGACCAGGATTTTGTGCAGCGGGTGCAGGGAGCCATCGAAGTACAACTGGCTAGTCTGCCACGTCAGGAGATCGCTCGTAAAGCCCTGGATAACAGCGTGGCCATTGTCATGGAAAAAACTTCCGAGGCCTTAGATTTGATTAATGCCTACGCGCCGGAGCATTTAATCCTTTCGGTAAAAGACGTGGAGTCCATTGCGGAAGCAATTATCAATGCCGGCTCCGTATTTTTGGGGAATTTCACCCCCGAATCGGCCGGCGATTATGCCTCCGGAACGAACCATACTTTGCCGACCAATGGCTTTGCCCGCGCTTACAGCGGGGTTTCCGTAGATTCTTTTGTTAAGAAGATCACTTTCCAGCAGATCAGTGAGAGTGGACTGCAGAAGCTGGGCCCCGCGGTAGAAGCCATGGCGGCTGCGGAGCAATTACAGGCACACAAAGAGGCCGTCAGTATTCGCCTGGCCAGGTTGTCTAATGCTTAAGTAGTTCACAAAGTTAATAACGCAATATGCGGGCGATCGCCAGAATGATGATGATGCCGATCAGTACAAACAGAAAGGTCGCCGGCGGATTATCCGTGAACTGATCGAGCAGTGGCTTTGATCGCTTAATCCCATAGATCAGGCCAGCTACGATCAGAATCCAGCCCATTATGATTTTAAATTTCATCTTGTGGTAAGGATTTAATACACTGTAACATAGAAAAAAGTAAACACCACGAGGAACTTTGCTGTTCAGTTGCTATGATGATTATTCAACCATTCGATAATTCATTCGCCTTAGGCGAATAACCAATAAATTGCAAATCCATGACTGCCGATACCGACACCATCGCTAAAAAAAAGGTCCAGCAGGAATTCCTGGAAGTTATTGGTGCCCGCGTCCATAATCTAAAAGATATCGACGTGCGCATTCCCCGGAATCAACTGGTCGTCATCACGGGTATCAGCGGCTCGGGAAAATCTTCTTTGGCTTTCGATACGATCTACGCCGAAGGGCAACGCCGTTACATGGAGACCTTCTCCGCTTACGCCCGGCAATTTATCGGTGAGATGGAGCGTCCCGACGTGGAACAGATCTCCGGATTGAGTCCTGTCATCTCCATCGAGCAAAAAACGACGGGGCGGAACCCGCGTTCTACCGTAGGAACGATCACGGAGATTTACGATTTCCTTCGTCTCTTATTCGCCCGCATCGGTCAGCCCTATTCTTACCTGACCGGAAAGCGAATGGTGAAGTATACCGAAGACCAAATGCTCGAGCGTATCCTTGAGGATTGGGAGGCAAAGAAAATACTGATCCTGGCACCCGTCGTACGTGGTCGTAAGGGGCATTACCGCGAGCTATTTGAGCAGATACGCAAGCAGGGCTTTACCAAGGTACGCGTGGATGGGGCGGTCCTCGATCTGGAACCCGGGATGCAGATCGATCGTTATAAAACGCACGATATCGAAGTGGTTATCGACCGGATTAAGGTAGTCGAAGACAAGAAAGCCCGTATTAAAAGTTCTATGCAATCGGCCCTGAAAATGGGGAATGGTCTGCTCATGATCATGGAGTACGAGACGGATCAGCTGAAGACTTACAGTAAACACCTGATGGATGATGAGACGGGTATTTCTTACGAGGAGCCCTCTCCGAATTCTTTCTCTTTTAACTCTCCTTACGGTGCTTGTCCCAAGTGTAACGGCCTGGGGAAAATCAACGCTGTAGACCTGGATAAAGTAATCCCCGACGATAGTAAATCCATTAATGAACAAGGCTTCGTCCCTTTGGGGGAAGTGCGCGACAATATCACCTTCCGACAACTCAGGGCAATCGCCAAAAAATATAAGTTTAGTTTTTCTACGCCGATAAAAGACATGCCGGAGGAAGCCCGGAATATTATCCTCTACGGAGGAGGCCGGAATATTGCTATCCGGGCGGGCAAGAGTGATCATTCTTATAATCTGGCTCAGGAAGGCCTGATCAAAATGCTACTGCGCTGGTACGACGGTACTTCTTCGGAGCGCGTACGCAAGTGGGCAGAAGAATTCATGAAGGTGGATACCTGTCCGGATTGTGAGGGCTTTCGCCTAAAAAAGGCCTCCTTGTATTTCCGGATCAATGACCGGCACATTGGCCAGCTGGCGGAGATGGATATTACGGAGCTGGCCACCTGGATGGAAGAAGTAGATCAGCATTTGAGTGAACGTCAACTGACCATTGCTAAAGACGTACTGAAAGAAATCCGCTTGCGGCTGGGTTTCCTACTGCACGTCGGTCTGGATTATCTCAGTCTGAATCGCCCGGCGCGTACCCTGTCCGGCGGGGAATCCCAGCGCATCCGCCTGGCCACCCAGATCGGCTCTCAACTCACGGGGATTACCTACATTCTGGACGAGCCGAGCATAGGCCTGCACCAGCGCGATAATCAGCGACTGATCGAATCGCTTAAGCAGCTGGCAGATATCGGGAATACGGTTCTGGTCGTAGAACACGACAAAGATATTATGCTGGCTTCGGATTACCTGATTGACCTGGGCCCAGGGGCTGGTGAATTGGGGGGTGAGCTAGTGGGCGAGGGAATACCCCGGGATTTTCTGGAGAAAAATACCCTGACTGCTCGCTATTTGAATCAGGATGTCAACATTGAAGTACCTGAGAAGCGCCGTAAAGGCAACGGCAAAAAGCTGGTCCTGAAAGGCGCAGAGGGAAATAACCTCAAAGCGGTATCGGTGAAAATTCCGCTGGGCACCTTCTGTTGTGTAACGGGGGTTTCCGGAAGTGGGAAATCTTCTCTGATCAATGAGACTTTATACCCCATTTTGCGACAGCACTTCTATAAAAGCCTGAAAAGCCCCCTGGAACACGATGGACTAAAGGGTCTGGAGCACGTCGATAAGGTCATTGAAATTGATCAGTCGCCCATTGGTCGCACGCCGCGTTCAAACCCGGCTACCTATACGGGGGTATTTACGGGGATTCGTAAAATATTCTCCGAGTTGCCGGAGTCCAAGATCCGCGGTTACAAACCGGGACGGTTCTCCTTTAATGTCAAAGGAGGTCGCTGTGAAGAATGCTCCGGTTCGGGTATGCGGACGATTGAGATGAATTTTCTGCCCGATGTCTACATCGAGTGCGAAAAATGTATGGGACGCCGCTATAACCGGGAGACCCTGGAGATTATCTACAAAGGAAAAAACATTAGCGATGTGCTCAATATGAGTGTCAACGAGGCGGTAGAATTTTTCCAGCCTATTCCGAATATCTTTCGCAAGTTAAAGACCCTGCAAGACGTTGGCCTGGGCTATATCACCCTGGGGCAGCAGGCCACCACGCTCTCCGGAGGGGAAGCGCAGCGGGTAAAGTTGTCGGAAGAATTGGCCAAACGCGATACAGGACAGACCGTCTACATTCTGGACGAGCCGACCACTGGCTTGCATTTTCAGGATATCCGCCAGCTGCTTAAAGTGTTGGATAAACTCGTAGATCGCGGAAATACGGTCATTGTCATTGAGCATAATATGGATGTTATCAAAGTAGCGGATCACATCATTGATATGGGACCGGAAGGAGGTCGTCGGGGGGGCACCGTAGTCGTAACCGGTACGCCGGAAGCGGTGGCAGAACATCCCGACAGCCATACCGGAAGATTCCTGCGACCAGAATTGGGCTTGGAAGGATAAGTACAAATTTCTTATCTTTGGTAAGGACCAGAGTATCATTACTATGCAAAAGTGGACCAACCAGGCTTTCGCTTTTTACTATAAGCAACGCTACAAAATCATGCAGCGCTATATGGAGCATCCCGAAGCAGTACAGCGGGAAGTCTTCCAGGATTTGCTGCGTGCGGCTCGGTTCACCGAGTTTGGTAAACGCTACGATTTTAGATCCATTTCTGGGTCGGCGCAATTTGCCAACCGCGTACCCATCCACGATTACGAAGATTTGAAGCCTTTCATCGAGCGTATGATGCACGGAGAGAAAGATGTGCTCTGGGACGGTCGGGTCTCTTACTTTTCAAAATCCAGCGGTACCACCAGTGCCAAGAGTAAGTTTATTCCGGTCTCTCGCCAAAATTTGAAGCGCTGCCATATCCGTGGCTCCTGGGACGCTATGACCCTGATGTACCACAACCGTCCCGACTGTACCATTTTTGGCAATAAAAATATTGTGATGGGGGGTTCGATTGATCGCTTTGATCCTTTCCCAAAAACGGAGTATGGTGATGTATCGGCCTTTATGATTCGCTCTATTCCTAGCTTTGCCCGTCCTTTTTACGGTGTAGATTTTGAGATCGCGCTCCTGGCCGAATGGGAAGAAAAGCTGGAACGCATGGCCCAACAGGCGGCGAAAATCCCCAATATCACCATGATCGGTGGGGTACCCACCTGGACGGTTGTACTATTTCGCCGAATTCTGGAGCTCACGGGCAAAAGTAATATGCTGGAGGTCTGGCCCCAATTTGAAGCCTATATCCACGGGGGCGTTAGCTTTGCTCCTTACCGCAGCCAGTTCGAAGAATTCTTTCCTTCCGATCAGGTGACTTATCAGGAGGTGTATAATGCCTCCGAAGGGTACTTTGCCGCTCAGGATGACTTCGACGATCCCGGTCTGCTACTCTTCCTGAATAATGGTATGTATTTCGAATTTATCCCGATGGAGGAATGGGGTGAGGAGCATCCCAAAGCAGTACCCATCTGGGAAGTAGAACTAGGTAAAAACTATGCCCTGGTCGTCAGTACCAACGGTGGTCTTTGGCGCTACACGCCAGGAGATACAGTTACCTTCGTCAGTAAAACGCCTTACCGGATCAAGATAACGGGACGCACCAAACAATACGTGAATGCCTTTGGCGAAGAAGTAATGGTCGCCAATACCGATAAAGCCATTACGCTGAGCTGTGAAAAGACCGGTGCCCAGGTGAAAGATTACACGGTGGCACCGATCTACTTCTCAGGAGATAATCGCGGCGGACACGAATGGCTAATTGATTTTGCCGTGCCGCCCCCTTGTCTGGAGACTTTTCGAGATTTGCTTGACCAACACTTACAACAGATCAATTCCGACTACGAGGCGAAGCGCTATAAAGACCTGGCGCTGAAAAAGCTAAAAATCCGGGTGCTCCCATCGGGTACCTTCGACGATTGGTTGCGCTCCAAGGGGAAATACGGCGGGCAAAATAAAGTGCCCCGCCTGGCCAACCATCGCGAATACGTGGAAGAGATTTTAGGCTTTTTGGAGGAGCGGGTCTAGCCATGTAGCCATGCTCAATGGGACTGGTCGTGTTTTTTATGTGGTCGTCTATATTAGGTACTGAGGTAGAATATGCTTTAGTTTACGTTGAAACAGGATTATCCGAAGTGGAACAAGCTAGTCCCATACATCCTCTACACAAGGCTGCAACACTATGCACAGATAGTGTTTCATTTTTTGCAAGTTGCTAGTGAAAAGAAAAACGAAAATACTAGGGTTGGAAGAGGGCAGTCATCGAGATTTGAAACAGTATACCCCATAGTGTTTCATGAGATTTGTTCTCTACAACTGAAAAGGAAAAGCAAGAGTTATTTCCTACTTTTCCTTTTTCATGTCGTTTGGATTCATTACCTAAATCCAATGCAAACCATTGGACAAATTGCAGTAAATCGAGTATCGGGTTTGACCACCTACTGATTAACTTCTTTCCAATTGGTAAATCTTCTAATGGCCTGGATCAATAACCAGTTGATAGCAAATAGTACCGGAATCCCTACTAATACAAAAATAAGGTATTTTATAATTGAATCTGTATTAAGACCGTATATCCAAAAAGCGATCAGACTCAAGAAAAGAGATTCTAGTAAAATATTTTTAAAACTAAGTGACTTATTCTTCATTTCTTTTGGTTTGAAAATTAAGGAAATATTTTGCAAGCGGTATATCCTGAAGCGACACCAGCAGCAGCGCCAGAAATCGTTCCAACAATAAGCCCCCCCATACATCCGGCAGCGGCCGAGCCAGGATTAAACCCAAGTACAGCACCAGTAATACAACCTTTGGCTAAACCTCTTAAACCACCTATTAGTGCTCCTCCTAAAGCAGCACGTCCAGCTGCTTTCCAACATTTATCTGCCCTTAGTACAGATGCTTGATTAAGCTCAAACGTCTTTGCGATAGATAACATAGGAGAAATAAAAATAGCTAATCTTCTTTTAGTTTCCATATCCAGGGAGCTATTCTCATCAAAAATATCACTCTTTACCTCATTAAGATACTGGACTAACCTCTCAGTTGATCCTATTTTATGTAACTGATATATTTGGGATACTATTCTTTCCTCTGCTTGAGTTTCAAATTTAATGGCTGCAAATTCTTTGTCACTATAAGCCTCATAGTTGCCATCCCTATGATTAAATTGTTTAATGGCCGCAGCATTAGGCTCAAACGTTTTAACAAACTCTTTTCTTACAATATCTTGAGAGGTAGCAGTTTTATTGTCTTCAGTCATAGGGGTCCTCTCTAAGGTATTTCTTACTTTAGAAAAGTATAGATTAGCTGCCTCCTCTGTACTTTCATATAAGTCTATGACACTTATATTTGCTGAATCTTTTGGCGTGGCTAAATCGTCAATATCTTTTTCGCACGCGACAAAAGTTGTAAACACAAAAATACCCATTAGGAAAAACGAAATAACTTTTTTCATCACATAAAATATTTAATAGTTAAAAAATAATTGGTTGTTCTTTATCAAAAAGCGATGGTCCAGTATCGCTTTGTTTCATGTATTCGGTATCGTCCTGGTGCAATGGTGTAGTCTTCCATACTCAGAAGATTAGACACTACCTGAGGGACAACAAATGCCTCTTCTACTTCGAAGAAATCGGAACTAAAAAACGCCAAACGGGTACAATTCTTGACAACTGCTTTGATCACTGAAATCGTCAATTTTGAGTCCGTGCGGGATAATAATGCGCTCACATGATTACAGGGCTGGTTCTTTAGATCAGGACTCTCCATAGTAATACTACAAATGCCCTTACCTCTACATTTCCTGGATATTAGTCCGAGTACTACTGTTGCCTCAATTTGCTTTTTAGTTATTCCAGTAGATGCTGTACATGCGGCTGCGGTCTGCATACTTCTCGTTTTTAAAGTCCGACAGTGTCTTCCGTAAGAATAGACTTTGATTGGTCATAGGGACAGATACCCCAGCCTCCCAGTAGGGAGAAAAGAATGGTGAAAGCATTCATAGTATTTCGGTTTGTTTAAATAAGGTGGTTTTCTTTCGAGTACATTACAAACATAAGGGGGATAAACACCCCATGCATAGACAGTTTATAGCGTTTTTTACAATAGGAGATTTTAATAAAAACGGGGGGAGTAAATTCTTAAATAGCTGATAGTCAATATCTTAAAAAAAGGCCCTGGCAAAATATTGACATTTTAGCGGTGAGTAAACTGTATTATTCATATCTTTATTAGAGGAGAAAACTAGTAAACTTAGCCCTCAACCCCTTTGACATGAATGAAATACTATCTGCAGAATTTGAAACACTACTGGTAATACTGTTTCATCCTAAAGCCGAATTAGTCTGGTAACCACTTCGACTAATCTATCATGAACTTTATTTTGCACCTGACCACACGAAAGGGGACCTTACCAAACCGCACCTTCCCAATCTGGATCGGCTGCTCCAATCCATTTACCATTGCGATACTGCACAGCGTGTACGCGACCGAAGCGAGCCGGACTGGGGATACTCTCCAGCTGCAGGCCCATTGATTTTAATTCGCGAAGCGTTTCCTGCGACCAGTCGGTACCGGGGTGTAACTCCAGCAGGGTTTCGTCATCATCGGCAAAAACGCGGGGCGCGGCCAGGGCATCATCCAGCGGCATATCCTGATCGATCACCCGACTGATCACCTGGGCCACGGCGGTGACAATCCGACTACCACCCGCGGCGCCCAGGCCCATAAAGGGTTCGCCATCTTTGGTAACCAGGAAGGGAGAGATGTGTGAACTCACGCGCTGTCCGGGCTCGTACATGCCCAGATAAGCCCCGAGTGAGACGGCGTAAAGAAAGCCCAGGTCCGGACTGGCTACTTTAGAGCCCATATTGGGTCCCAGCGACTGGGTCAGCGCCACCACCATGCCATCGGGACCCGCTACCGTGAGATGGGTGGTGTGTCCCTGCTCGGCGCTCCAGCTTTCGGGCAGTGCATCCAGGGCACCGGTACTACCCGCGGCCGGGCGCAGCGCGATCTGCTCGGCTTGTTGTTTGGCGTAAGCCTCTGAAAGAAGAACCTGCCGCATGGAATCTCCCTCATACTGCTTATCACGGTCTTCGTAAGCCAGCCGCATGGCTTCGGCGGTAATCCGCAGGCGCTCCGCTTCGGATAATTCTCCGATGGGGAACTGCTCCAGGATGTGCAGTATTTCGATGGCAATGGCGCCGTAGGAGGGCAACCAGAGCCCGTGTAAGTCGTACCCGCGATAGTCTCCGTGGACAATTTCGGAATCGTAGGCCTGGTAATTTTTCAGGTCTTCCAGCGCCAGACAGGCACCATTGGCCTGCATATCGGCCGCAATTTTTTCAGCGATGGGACCTTCGTAGAAGCCTGCTTTTCCCCGCTCGGCAATGGCGCGGAGGGTACGGGCTAAATCTTTTTGCACGAAAGTGCTACCCGCCGGATAAGTGCTGCCGTCGGAACGCAGAAAATACTGCCTACTGCCTTCAAATTCCTGTAATTGCTCCTGCGCAGCCGCGTGTCGCCGGGCCTCGAGGGGAAGTAGCTCAAAACCCTCTTCTGCATAGCGGATGGCCGGAGCCATCACTTCCGCCAGGGGCAAAGAGCCGTAATCGGAAGATAATTTTGTCAATCCGGCCACCACGCCGGGGATACCAATGGTCGTATAGCCGTAGCGCTGGGGCTTAAATACGGCGGTATCGTAAGCGATGGGGGTCTGGGTCGTTGCATCCACGCCCCGAATCTCACCCTCAGCCGTACGAATAATCGATTGCAAGCGTCCGCCCAGGCCACTCATGCTGGGCTCCACTACGGCCAGGGCAAAGGCAGCCGCTACCGCAGCATCGGCGGCGTTCCCGCCTTTTGCCAGTATTTCGTGTCCGGCTTTGGTGGCCAGCGGATGTGCTGCGGAAACGACTCCACGCTTCGATTTGTAGTATTGTTGAGTGGGTATCCTGTTTTGATGACAAGCGGATAATAGAAAGAATAGAGAGAGTAGATATACCATTGACTTCATGACAACGAATTTTCAGATTTACAGCAATAAGAACATCTTTTGCTCCTGTCTGTTTTAAAAACAAAAATAAAAATGGAAAACGCCAAAGCATTTAAAGAAAAAGTATTTCGCCACGCAGTGGATCAAGTAGAAGAACGCATTGAAGAGCTGGAAAAACAGCTCGACAGACTCATGGAGTCTAAAGAAAGTGAAACCAAAAGCAGCATGGGCGACAAGTACGAGACCGGCGCTACCATGATTCAGATCGACGAAGAAAAAGTGCGCGAGCAACTCAATCGCAATCGTTCGGTAAAAGTAGACCTGGAGCAATTAATTCTGGATAAGGTATATCCACAAGTTAATAAAGGGAACCTGGTGGAAACCGATAAAGGGATTTACTTTGTTGGCATCGGCCTGGGACAAATCAAAATTGATGGTCAGCCTTGTTTCTGCGTATCCACAGAGGCACCGGTAGGTCAGGCCTTACTCGGTAGCAAAGTCGGCGACGAAATCAATTACAACGAATCGAAAATAAAGATCGAGGCGATCCACTAGGACGCTACTTCGCCTCCCGTTGAATTAATTTTCGAATAGACGAACGAATCGCTGGCCAGGCCGTACTTCCGGGAGAAATAACTTCGAAATGTGCAGCCTGGCTAACTTTTATATTTTCTATATTTTCTCCTTTGGCTTTTGCCGCTTTGTAATAAGGGTTAACGTGCCGCAAAGGCACCGTCTTATCCTGCTTACCCGTGATCAGTATCGTCGGTACCTTAGCGGGTAACAGATCGATAGGGGAGCCCTCCCGATAGCGTTCGGGAACCTCTTCCGGGAAACCACCCAGTAGCTCATCTACGTGCGTTCCACAACTATTTCCCTCCCGCAACAGGTAGGTCGACGGATCAACTATGCCCGCTAGACTAACCACTCCCGATACGGGTAATGGATTCGACTGATAGATATCGCTATCTTCCGGTAGCTGATGCTGCAGTGCCTGCCAGAGCGTGAGGTGACCGCCGGCGGAATGTCCGGTAACGACTATGTGGTCCAGGTCCAGCTGATATTCTTCAGCGATTTCTCGTAAATAATTAATGCCTTTGGCTACATCTAAAAAAGTATTGGGCCAGGCACCGCCCGGATCGCCAATACGACGGTATTCCAGATTCCAGGTTGCGTAGCCGTCGCGGGTCAGCTGGGTAGCCATGGGATCCATCAGGCTTAAATCGGCAATCGTCGACACCCAACAGCCTCCGTGGATGATGACCACTATCTTATGTGGACCTTCCCCCTCGGGAATGCGCAGCTCTCCAAATTGAAAAGTATCCGGCCCGTAGGAGAGCCGGGCTGTCGCCGAATCGACGGGCAGGGCTAAGACCTCCCCGTATTTCATCAGCTTTGGTGTACAGGCGCTAAACCATCCGGCGATGGACAGTAGTAATATCAAAAAGGTAGTATGTCGTTGATTGATCTGTGTCATCGGTTATATCATTTTATGGCTGGTGCAAAATAGGGATTAAATCACCGAACTGGATGATATTCGTCACTGCAAATATGTTTGGATAACCATTAAATAGTAGATGAGACCTATTTCTTTATGCTTAGTGAGCTGACTTTTAGACGACAAAGAAACAGCTTTAGGCTGTGTTAGTGCGGTCGGGGCTGGAATAGTCTCGGCCGTTTTTATTACACCCTCGGTATAAAGAAATAGGCACTCACCCAATTCCCCTTACGTGGCACTTTGATGCCATTGATCTCCCGCTCGGCAAACTGACTGCCCATGGCCTGGAGCTTGATGCGGTCGGGATCGATGCCTTTTTGTTTTAAATAATCGAGGATGACCCGGGAGCGTTGATCACTAATTTGTTTCTCGGCTAGCGGGCTGTCACCTTCGTTGCTGTTGAAGTAGAGCTGTAGGGTGTGTTTGGGGTTTTCCTCCAGGAAAAGGACGACTTTGTCCAGTTCTTCCGTGGCGGGTGCACTTAGTTGGGTGCCCCCTTTCGGGAAAACGATGGGTTTAAGATCAACAATCTCGCCATCCAACAAATCGCGTTTGGTGGAGTAACCCAGTTGCGGTGTGTTGAAGGTCAGTTGTTCAAAGCAAATCTGGTGCAGATTGGTCTTCTTACCGGTGGCGGCTGCGACGCCCCAGTAGATCTCTTCCCGGCCGTTGAATACATCGTTGATCAGATCGACTTGCTGCTCGACAATCATACGCCCGTCCAGGACGACCGAAAGCACATTCGTCTCGGGTTCCCAGTTGATGCGGAATTTGTGGTCACTGCAGTCTTCCAGATTACCCAATTTGATCGGTCCGGCCAGGTTGAATTCAGGATCGTAATGCTGCACATTACCGTGGATCATGACGCCCACGTGGTCTTCCTCCGGATCGCCCAGATGGTAGTTGCGGTAAGTGTCAATTTCTACGCCCAGGGAAGGGTATAAGCCTGCGAAACCCATACCTTCCCCTTTGTAGCCCGCTGGCACCTTGTCGGGGTGAAATATAAAGACCAGCCCATCGGCACCCATTTCATCGGTACAGCCCAGCATAATATCCATTTCCATCTCAAAGGGTTCCCTGAGTGATATTTTGGGATTATACCAGACCGAGCCCGCTTCCCAATACTGGGCCGTAGTCAACCGGAAGCAATTGTTGCCCATGCTGCGGGTTCCGCCCGCTACGTAGAGGTCATTTGGATCGACCTTGAGGCTGGTTTGTGCGTTTAGTAGCGCAGTAGAAGAGATAAGCAGGCTAATGAGCAGTAGATATCGCAACATAGATTAGACTTTTGGAAGTGTAACAGTCTTTTCTAAAATAAGTTAAAAACGGAGGATCGTCAAGTTTTTAACTTTTTGCGAAAGCACCCGCCTCCACTAATCTGCGCAGTGAAACGTACTACCGGTTAGAGGTAAAAAGTCAGAATAACCAATGGGAGGACGAGGACGAACATGGTGATATTATACCATTGGGTGAAAAGCTTAGTCTGTAAAAAGTCTTTCCAGTTTTTTTCTTGTTGTCGATATAAGATCAATAGCACGGGCAAAGCAATAATTAGCGGTAGAAAGGCTAACCATCGGCTATATCCTAACTGACCCAGCAGGTTGGATAGGTTAATTAGGCAGAAGACCATTATACCAAAGCGAAATTCTTTGCTCTGTGTCCAGTGTGGCTTATTCATCTTTGGGCGTATCATTTATCTTTTGGAAGACGTGAGTGTAGAGCTAAAATAGAAAACTTTAGACAACTTCTTTATGTACTCCCTTTGGTAAAGGCCCCTTGCTGGACTAAGTGAACAAAGCGCCGCAGTAGATCCTGGGCTTCGGAGGTATTTTTATTAGTGAAGCTTGACCAGAAGATATTGTTAGTTATGTAGTTATTGAGCGCGTTATAATTTTATGTTCCAATAGTGTGTTTTTTCTTCTATCTGGTACTGGCCAGGTTCGATGAGATAGGTGTTTATTGACAGAAGCCTGCTGATTTCGGGGGGCAATAAATAAGCTTCTCCAATTACAAAGAAGGGATGGCTGAACAGCTTCCGGCGGGTACATTTTTTTACTTGATTCTTTTGAAAAGAAAGTAGTAGTCTACCATCAACTAAGCTCAGGAGAACAGGTACATAAGTACACTGCTTTTGATGTATTTCCGGGCTCCCCAAAATGATACTACAGATACCCTTCCCCTTACACTTCTTCGATAAAAGTCCTACAATAACGGTCGCCTCTATCTGCTTTACAGGCATGGCTGTCATTTCTTGCTGTCGCATTCTTGTGTGCATAATTTTTAGTTTAATGTTAATTGGAACAACCCCGTAGAATACTGATGGTAAAATCTGTCTGCAGGCAGGTGTAGGTTATATAGCGCAAAGGCGCCCAGCCTCAGACAAATTCACGAAAAGTAGCCTTTCAAGCGTTTTATAGCTCTACGAGGAAACTTTAGACCAGTTCAGTTTATAAGCTATACCTAATGGTCAGCATAACAAATCGAGGTAATACCCGGGTGCTTGTAGATAGTTGTAAATAATCTGAAGTTTGTAAGGTGACAATGGACTTGGTATTAAAGAGGTTATGGGTTTTCAATCGGAAATTAAAATGCTTGTTTTTTGGAAAATAAGTCATTTCTACTCCTGAAATAGAATATTTTGAAGAAACGCCATTTCTTCCATTTATGTGAAAGAATGAATTTGAAAATTTCACCTTTAACTTGTTTTTAAAATCTATGTCGATATCTAAATATTTCATTGAAGTATTAAAAAGCAGGGTGTTCTCTATAGTCTGCCCCTGTATATTAGAATAATTTACAGAATATTCGTACCCACCAATAAAATTAATGGGGAATGTCCATCCAGTTTTAAAAGAGCTATGAATCGATGAGAAAAAACTATTGACCAAACGCTCATCTTCGTTAAAGAAATTAGTGTACCGTTGGAAGAAAAAAGATGGTTTTATTTTAACGGTTGAAGCGATTGGTAAAATCATTTTTTCTACTCCTGCGTCTAAGCTTGTATTGACAACATTTTGGTTGTTTAACTTCCATTGAGATAAGACTAAATTATCATATACCGTAAAGACCTTTGCAGTTCGGCTCTTTTCTAAGTTAGCATTTAGTCTAGCGTAAAGAAGGAAGTAGGGATAGGGTTTATTCCTACGATAGCTAATAGAAGCGTTATTTCCTGAGTTAACAATTAGTGTTTTAATCCCTCGATTAATATTGTATCTGTCTTCTACTTTATACAGATCAAAATATTGAAAAATATTTGGGGTAGTCGGTCGGTAGGAATAAGCAAATTGTAGCTGTTCGAGTGAGCTAATTTCTTTTTTAATCCTAATACTTACTTGTTCGTATACCACATTTTGGTGATTCTCAAGATCATTTCCTGAGTTTTTCATTCTTATTAAGCCACTTTGAATAGCGTATTGAAAATCAAATTTCTTCCAAGTATGGCTATAATCTATTTGTCCTTTCAGCTCCTCTTGATTAATTTCTAATATACTTTGTTGGATACTTGATGTGGATCTTTGTAATTGATTGTATTGATTTTTTTTTGATAAGTAGGCTACATTTATGCTTAGAGGATTCTGTCGTGTTTTATAGAATAGATTTTTTGATACGGCAAAATTGTTAGACTGCAGTCTTCCAATTTGATCAAACTCAGTATAATCTATTTCAAGGAAGGTGTTTTTAATGATGTCTATTGAATTAATACCTATTTCCTTTTCCTGGTTGTACTCTCCATAATCAATACTAAACGTCGAAGCCCATTTACTGGCCCATTTTTGGGTGAATCCAACTTGACTATGCCAGTTTGTTCTTTTATAATATAACCTATCATCTTGTTGGTTAAGTACGGAAGCATTACTTAATTCAGAGAATTGCCCGTAAAGAACATTAAAATCTAACCTGGATTTTTTTGAAAAATATCCGAAAGAACTGACTTGATATACCTGCTGCTGTAAGTCTGTATTTGTTTGAATTACATCGATGTAATCATTTATTTGCGGATTACTAAAGTCATAAGCGTTGGTGTAGCTCTGTTGATTCTTTTCGGCTGCATAATCCGACATCAATTTTAATTTCCAGCTCTTACCAAGGGAAAATAAAAGACGATTAGAAAATAGCGATGTCTTATTAAATCGAGTCATATCGTCCTTTTTATAAGATACAGCAGGGGAATGAAGTTCGTCATTCTTCTTTCTAATTAAAAAATAAGTATCAGGTACCCCGCTGTCATTGATCGTACCGTCTAAATATTGTAAGGGTTTACCAATATTACTCTTCTGTAGTATGGAAAGCAGTTTGGCTTTGTTGTAAAGACCCACTATATTGAAATCCAAATTGTACCTGCGATCATTCCCGATTCCGAGAAGAGGGTCAAAGTTTATCTTTTTTCTTTTACTTTCTTTCAACACTAAATTCATAGCTATTCCCTCGGATTTGAACATGTCAGCCAAAACCGGATTATCATGATAATTAAAAAAAACTTCCACTTGATCAATTAGGTCAGCCCTGAGATTATTTGATAAAACCTGATAATTACTACCTGAAAGGTCATCACCATCTATGAGCAGTTTTTGTATCTCCTTTCCATAAACCATGATATCGCCTCGGTCACTAACTTCTACTCCCGGTAATTTTGAAACTAATTCAGAGACGTATAGCTCTGTAGAATCAGAGAAGTTGGCGGTGTTATAAGTGACAGTGTCTCCTTGTGTTTTTATGGATTGCTTACCTTCAACTACGACTTCGTTTAAAGAAAAGGAAGCTGGTCGCAACTGTATTTTTAGAGGTTTCCCTTTTTCTATATCTTTTAAAAACAGTCTTTTTGTTTCATATCCAATATATTTAACTTCTAAGAGCGCATTTTCTTGAGAAGCAGATGCCTTAATACTAAAGTTCCCTTCGGGATTAGTAATGGCAAAGCTCATTATTGAACTATCTATTGGATTATAAATCAATACAGATGCCCCAACTAGCGGCTTTGTTGAGCTTAAATCAAGAATTTTTCCTTTCAGAAGGAAATCTGACTGCGCATTTCCTTCTGAAAGGAAAAATAGAACAACAATAGTAGATAAGAATGTTAGTTTAATTCTCATTTTCAAATTGTTCCAGTAAGTTAAGCTTGGCGATTTGCATGGGGTCACTATCTCTATCTTGGGTTGAATTCATTCGCGAGATCATTTTTTTCTGGATATCCGTCCAGATGGTTTTTGCCTCTTCAAAGGATATTTGTTTCCCATCTTGCGGTGGGGTGATTTTGCTAAGCTCTGCTTCTTCAATAGGAATTGATATTTTGCTTACGCTAAAAGAGACTTGCTTTTCTTCATCTTCAACCTCCAGAATTAAACCTGGCAGTCCTTGTAGCTTCCAGGGGCCATAAGGTAAAGGAATATCAGGAGTGAACCATGCAGTATATTTTCTACCTCTAAAAGTAGCTTCTGCTTTGATACAGTTTAAATCATTTATTGTCTTCTTTTCATTTTGAATGGACCAATTAATTTTCGGTATATCTTCCTCATATATGTATGGCTCAAAGAAAACCAGATCCCTTACGATCAATCGATTATTCTCATAGTCAAAATAACAAGTATTACCTTCTTCATCCTGATAATAGCCGTCGATAGCCTGCCTTCCTGAATTGTCATTGACGGTAGTAACTTTCAGGGTGTGATCACCAATATTTCCGTAAAGGTCTATCATAACAAAACCCTTTCCTCTGCTATGGTAAAACAAGACCTCTTTATCGGAAAAGATTAGGTGTGCTTTTCTGGGGAGTTCAATGCCATTTAAGTTTAGCTTATAATCATATATGATTTCTCCCGTTTGTTGCTTTTGAGCAATAAGTGATGTTACTGAAAGAAGTAATAACAAGCAAAGGATAATTCTAATGTGTCTTCCCATTTTTATTTAATTTTAAGTCCAATTATTCTGTTAAGTAGTCCACAAAATTAACCTTTATGATTTATGACGGCATCTTTTTCACCTACTCTGCGTTAAAAACTGCTACTGGTGTTAACCACACGCAGTTTTTGCCTTGATTAGGCAAAAAATCTGCTCGGTCAAAATCTAAAC
>DATFKA010000015.1:0-2769 GCA_035268885.1 Saprospiraceae bacterium | reverse complement strand
ATGATGTCGTGTACAGTATTTTCTACAGTAACAAAAAACTATTTTATATAGATGATTTTATAGCAGAGAGTAAATTAGTGAACCTAGATAGCCTATAACATCAGATTGGACAAAACAATTCCTGTTTGGGGTAGATTATATCCGCTCCGTCCCCTAAGTAAATTCGGGACAGGTTTACGAAAAACGATACAGTAAATAAGGAAGCTAAAAGCCTATCCTGGCCTAAAGTCGGAATGGGCTTTTACCTTTTAGGAGACCTTTCTCTTTTTTCGTAAGCGTCCGAGCAACTACGTGTTTTGTTCCAGTGGTTTCCACTGGGGGCTGGGTATTAGGGTGTGGAGTTCAGAGAGCTTTGTATCGGGGATACGGTCCAGCGTGTCTTTAAGCCACTGGTAAGGATTAATCTGATGTTCCTTACAGCTGGCCATGAAGCTGTAGATCATAGCGGCCCGCTGGGCGGCTTCGTGGGAGCCGGCAAAGAGATAGTTTTTTCTGCCCAGAGCCAGTGGGCGGATTTTGTTTTCGATATGGTTATTATCGATGAGTAGGCGCCCGTCCTGGAACAGGGGTACTAAAGTTGACCATTGATTTTGGGCATAGGTGAAAGCCTGACCAATCGCACTTTTGGGGGTGACATAGACGCACTGTTCATCCAGCCAGTCTTTGAACTCCTGGAACAAAGGCAGTAGATGCTCTTCTCGGTAGGCCTTACGGTCTTCGGGGGTATAGTCTGCGGTTTTGCGTTCGTGGTTATAGATCTGCTGGATGAGTTCCAGCGCATGCTGGGCTCGTTTTTTATCATTGCCCTGGGCTTCGAAGAACTTACGTCGAACATGCGCCCAACAGCCCAGGCGTTCTACATCGGCGCGTGCAGCAATAGAATTATAGGATCCCAGGCCATCGGTTTGTAAAAAGCCGCCCTGGAAGCCACTCAATACAGCATTGGCGGCCTTTTGACCACGATTATCTTCATAGACAAACAGCACCTGTCCGGTCTGCGGACTACGTACGACCCACATCCAGCCCAGCATCTGTTTACTACCTTTTTTACGGGTGTCGACTTTGATACGGTTACCGTGCTTGTCTTTGAGGATTTTGGTTAAGACCTGTATTTTCGATTCATCGGCTTGCAGATAGGTCTGTTCCAGTATCTGCTGGCGATGTACTTCGTACAGGGGCTTGAGCAAGGTACAAACGGCTACAAACCAGCTATTGATGGTCGATTTGTGGATCGCCCAGTCATGGTTGCGCTTAAAACGCTGAATTTGCCGGTAAAAGGGCAGGTGATCGATATACTTGCTGATGATAATATGAGCCAGTAGGCTGGCCGAAGCAATACTCTTTTCAATGGGACGACTGGGTAGTGGTGCACAAAGGAACTCGGTAGCTTCCTCCACCCGCTGCTGATTAGATTTAACGTATTTGGGGCGGATCAGGCGGACGACCTTCAGCTCCGCCGGCGTGTATTCCACATACTCGGTGATGTGCTCGCCAAGGCGCACCATGCCGGTGGTATCTTCTTCCGGTTCCAAGGTCTTTTCTACTACCTTGAAGTGTTCAGGCAGTGGTGTACGTCCGGGATGCTTCTTTTTCACCACCGGCTTATTGCGCTCGTAGCTAATCTTTTCCCGCAAAGGGGCCACTTGCGCTTCCTCCACTTCAGTCTCCTGGCTAGCAGCGAACATATTGAGCTGTTCGGCCGGTGGAGCATCCGCTACAAAGCGTTCACTCTTACGACCAAACAGCATACGCTCCAACTTCTCCAAACGGAATTTGAGTTGCACATTTTCGGCCAAAACGGCCTCGTGTTCTGCTCTGGAAACGCTTGCTTTCATTGATGAAAAGATACAAAAAAGGTAGCAAAATCAGGCACGGTGGCGGTATCTTTTTCGCCTTTTTATGGATTTTAATTCGATGCCTTCCAGCACTAGTACCAGCTCCGACCAACTTAGCTCGGCCGTCCCTTCACGAGCCGCCAGGGGCAACTCAAAAGTACCCCGTTCCAGTTGTTTGTAATACAAAGCAAAGCCCGTTACATCCCACATCAATAGTTTGATGCGATCCCGACGCCGGTTTACAAAAATGAAGACATCGCCACTTAGTAACTCATGATCTATATGCTCCCGTACCAGACCACTCAAGCCCGAAAAACCCTTGCGCATATCGGTAGGTGCACCGTAGAGAAAGTACCGTTGCCGAGAAGAAAAACTAAGCATGGCCCAGATGTTGTATGATTTGAGCCAGGGTGGCCGAAGAACTACTGCGCAGCCGAAGCTCCTGATTCGTTAAGCAAATGATTACTTCGTGTTCTTCTGTGGGCTGAATGCGCTGGAAGCCGACCGTCTTTTCGCTAGCTGGTTCTGCCAGGCGGCGTTGCCAATAATAAAAAGTGGCTGCATTGATACCTTCTCGTTCACAAAAGGCCTTTTTGCTTAGCCCAGAAGTGGCCTGCTCGGTCAGTAGGGCCTCCCATTTTTGTACGCGTGTGTCTGCATTCATATCTTTAGGTTTTACCCAAAGATAAAGGCACCTAAACCGGCAGTCAAGATGCCTTTGCTCGGACGCTTACCTTTTTTCAACTGCCGAATGGCATGTCAATTGGTATCACTTCCTAGCAGAAAACCCTTATTTTCCAAGGCCAGAAAGCTGGTCGCTGGTATTTGAAATTTTGGTAGTTGGCATAGTTATGGGGCTAGAGAGTATGATGCTAGTATTGGGCGATGGAATGCTGTTGACCCTGCAGCAGAGAGTTTTTCAGGATTAAGCCCT
>DATFKA010000014.1:0-20537 GCA_035268885.1 Saprospiraceae bacterium | reverse complement strand
TTTGAAACGGGATACGACCGCCCCGTGAGCGACCTCATGACTTCCGAAAATCTGGTTACCGCACCCATCGGTACTAATCTGGAACAAGCACGTTCCATCCTTCAGGAACACAAAATTGAAAAGCTACCCGTAGTCGACGATCATAATAAGCTGGTCGGTCTAATTACCTACAAAGATATCATGAAGGTGCAGGATTACCCCTATTCCTGTAAGGACTCTTACGGTCGACTGGTGGTTGGTGCCGCCGTTGGAGTCACCGCCGATATGCTGGAGCGTGTTGAGGCCCTGGTCAAAGTGAGCGTCGATGTCATCACGGTAGATACCGCCCACGGGCACTCCCGCGGTGTACTCGATGCCGTACGCCGGGTAAAAGACAGCTTTCCCGACCTCCAACTGATCGCCGGAAACGTAGCCACGGGCAGCGGCGCTTTGGCTCTGGTCGAAGCGGGTGTCGACGGGGTAAAAGTAGGCGTGGGTCCGGGTAGTATTTGTACCACCCGGGTAGTGGCCGGCGTGGGGATGCCACAGTTGAGTGCCATCAATAATGCCTACGAAGCCATCAAACATACCGGAGTACCCATTATTGGCGACGGTGGAATTCGTTACACCGGTGACATTGTCAAAGCACTGGGTGCGGGTGCCAGCACGATTATGGCGGGCAGCCTCTTTGCCGGCGTAGAAGAAGCGCCCGGCGAAACCATTATTTTCGAAGGCAGAAAATTCAAAGTATACCGCGGTATGGGCTCACTGTCGGCCATGAAGAAGGGATCCAAAGATCGTTACTTCCAGGACGTAGAAGACGACATCAAAAAACTCGTTCCGGAAGGAATTGAAGGCCGGGTACCTTATAAAGGCTCCTTAAAGGAAGTTATGGTACAATACATTGGAGGGCTGCGGGCCGGTATGGGATACTGTGGTGCCGCCACCGTTGAAAAACTACAGGAGACCGCTCAATTCGTCAAGATCACCAGTGCCGGAGTACACGAAAGCCATCCGCATAATATCACGATTACCAAGGAATCTCCTAATTATAGTCGTCGATAGTACATGCAAAGTGATTTAATTCCTCCAGAAAATTGGCTTGACCACCCTCGTCTCACTCGCTGTTTTTACACGAGTGCGGACGTAGTGGCGGTGGCCAAAAAGCTGCTGGGGAAAGTGCTGGTCACGCAATTCGATCAGCAGATTTGTGCCGCCCGGGTTGTGGAGACGGAAGCTTACCGGGCTCCGGATGACCAGGCCTGCCATGCCGCTAATAACCGGCGGACAGCCAGAACGGAAACCATGTTCAAAGCGGGTGGACACGCTTACGTCTATCTGGTCTACGGTCTGCACCATCTGTTTAATGTGGTCACCTACCGGGAAGAAGCGGCTCATGCGGTGCTTATTCGGGCGGTAGAGCCGCTTTCTGGTATCACTACGATGCTGGAACGGCGGGGGCTCACTTCCGTAAAAACACAATTAACGGCCGGTCCGGGCGTTTTAAGCAAGGCAATGGGGATCTACCGACGGCACGATGGTTCCGATCTGTGCGCAGCGGACAGTCCGATCTGGTTGGTAGAAGATGGCCACCGGCTTGCGCCTAAAAACATCCAAACGGGTACACGGGTAGGCGTTGATTACGCAGGAGCGGATGCCCTGCGCCCCTGGCGATTTTCCATACGCGGCAACACCTGGGTCAGTAAAGCCAAGGGCAGCGGCCGCTGAATACTACTATTTAGCCATTCGACAAATGTATTGACTATGCGAAGCTTTTTTTTGTTTTCTCTTATCATGCTCTTTACTTTTTGCCTAAGTGCGCAACCCCAGTTTGATAATCTGATCTACGACAATCACGTCTACGCAGAGAATATAAATAGTGTACAATTTTATAT
This sequence comes from Saprospiraceae bacterium, assembly GCA_035268885.1. GTDB lineage: Bacteria > Bacteroidota > Bacteroidia > Chitinophagales > Saprospiraceae > DATFKA01. Next base: position 18,663 of record DATFKA010000014.1, on the reverse strand, counting down.
CGATGGCTTCCCGCTAGATGATCCCATTGTCAATATTGATGAGCAAAACCAGCTCACCCTCTTGTTTGATGATTTAACCAATCAGGTGGAGGATTACTTTTACACCATTATCCATTGCGATATGGACTGGAACCCCAGCCGCCTGAATTCAATGGAATACCTGGAAGGTTTTGCCGAAGAGCGAATCGATAATTACGAATTTAGTTTTAAAACCCTGGTGCCTTACGTCAACTACGTGTTGAACTTTCCAAATCGCGATATGGCCTATACCAAAACGGGCAATTACCTCCTGGTCGTCTACCGAAGAGACCGGACGAATGTTCCCATTATCAGTCGGCGATTTATGGTCTATGATACCAAATTACTGATGGAGGGCCGACTGAGTCGCCCCACCAAGGTGACTAAACAACGGACCCATCAGGAAATCGACTTCACGGTTTACCGCGACCCTCAATTTAAAATCCAGAATCCCATGCAGTCGCTGCGAGCCGCCGTGCTGCAAAACGGACGCTGGGACAAGGCAATTACCGGGCTTAAGCCCATCTTTATGCGGGGTAACGAATTTGTTTTTGATTACCAGGATAAGATTGTATTCCCTGCCGGGAAAGAGTTTCGTTTTATAGACCTACGCAGTCTGCGTTACCGTAATTTTAACATCGCAGAGATTATAGAGCGACCCAACGGACACGATGTTTTCATGAAAACGGAGGGTGCCAGGGGTATTGATGCCTATCTGAGGATTAACGACGCCAACGGGAAGTATACGATTGAAAATCAGGACCGGGGGGATGCCTTCCTTTCGGCTGATTACGCAGACGTCATTTTTTCCTATAAAGTCAACGACCCCTCCTTTGATAAAGATATCTACCTGCGGGGAGGTTTCAACGACTGGCAACTTAGCCCGGAATACCGGATGGTCTTTAATGACAGAATTAACGCTTACGTACTGAAAGTACCCCTGAAGCAGGGATACTATAATTACGAATACGTCTACCTTGATTCCAATACTGCAGCCCCCGAACCTGATATCAGTGAATCGGAAGGTCATTGGCACGAAACTGAAAATGACTATACGATTTTGCTTTACTATCGACCCTTTGGTGCGCGCTATGATCAAATTATTGGTTACCTGAAAATGAATTCTTTGGGGCAATAATTCGAGGGGTCGGTATATCTGGCGTTTTCTTAATGCTGCATTCATCCAATATTACCACTCATTAATATAATTTTTTCGGTCGTCCGAAGATGGTTTTATAGTATTGCAACGAACAAAAAAATTATCCGATGTTGCGATATCTACTTACCACGCTTATGATACTGGGCGTCTGCGCGCTACCTGCCCAGCAGAACAAAGAAGTCTGGTCTCTTCAGGATTGTATCCTTTATGCTCGTCAAAATAGCATTGCCATTAAAAGAGCGCAAAATGCCATTGCTAATGCTGAGCTTGGCCAGCAACAAGCTAAACACAACCGATATCCGAACCTCAACTCCAGCATTAGCGGCGGATATCAGTTTGGACGGACCATCGACCCGGTGTCTAACACCTTTAATAATACCCAGATTGGTTTCAACTCCTTTGGCCTAAACGGAGGTATGTTAGTTTTTGGAGGTAACCAAATCAACAATCGAATACAGCTGGCTAAGCTGGATTTGGCCGCCGCGCAAATGGATGCCGAATTTATCACCGATAACTTATCCTTGCAAATCGCCAATGCTTATCTCGGGATTTTGTTAGCAGAAGAACAATTGGAGATTGTCAAAAAGCGCTTAGAGCAATCGCAGCAGCAACTGGATCAAACGGATAAATTGATTCAAGCGGGGGCACTCCCGGAGAATGATCGCTTTGACCTTGTCTCACAGGTGGCCCTGGATCAACAATCCATCATCGATGCGGAGAATCAGGTACGCATCTCTTATCTGAATATGCAACAACTGATGCTATTAGATCCCCAGGAAAACTTTCGGGTACAGCGCCCTACGGTAATCGTGCCGGAAGATTTCAACCCGGATGTACTCTCCCCCAATGAAGTGTACACCACCGCCTATAATAATCAGGCCAATATGAAGGCAAACGAGCTACGTATGCAATCGGCAGAAAAAAATGTAGACATCGCCAAAGGAGCCTTTTTGCCACGATTATCCATCTTCGGTGGAATATCTACCAATTTCTCTACGGTAGCTCGCCGCTTCAGCAGTATGCCCGGCACTACAGAGCAGACGGTGCTATTGAATGGCGAGCCCATCACTCTGGAGTTCCCAACCAATATTCCCGTCGCAGAAGATTACCCTTATTTTGATCAGCTGAGCGAAAACCTGGGGCAAAACGTAGGTGCCAGTATCAGCATTCCTATTTATAGTAACTACTCGGCCCAGATTAGCACAGAGCGAGCCCGATTGCAGGTGATTACTCAAGAATTAGCCAATCAGGAAGCGGAGCAGACACTCCTGACTAATATTAATCAGGCCATTGCTAATGCCAGAGCTGCACAACGCTCTCTACAAGCTGCCGAAGCCGCCGTCGAAGCCGCCGAAGCAGCATTCGAAAATGCACAAAACCGCTTTGATGTAGGTGCCATTAATTCCCTGGAATTTTCAACGGCAAGACTTAATTTGGATCAGGCTCAAATCTCGCTGTTAAGAGCAAAATACTCCTATATATTCAATGTGAAACAAATTGAATTTTATCAGGGGAAAACCATTACACTAAACTAAAAAATTAAAGCATCGCCAGCTTTTTTGCGGAAGCTACCGCATTACCTTAATTAACTAAATCAAAATGGCAAAACGAAATAATAGGAATCTGCTTATCATTGCATTGGTGGCTATCATTGCGGTACTCATCATTGCAGTAGTGATCAAATCTAGGAACAGTGAAGACGGCATTAAAGTGACCGCGGAATCAGTGGAGAAGCGAACCATAAAGGAGATGGTCGCCGCCAGTGGAAAGATTTTTCCGGAAACGGAAGTAAAAATTAGCTCGGATGTATCGGGTGAAATTGTAGAACTGTACGTAGAAGAGGGAGACTCCGTCATTACGGGACAACTGCTAGCTAATATTGACCCGGATGCTTTTCAATCCCAAGTAGAACGAGGAGAAGCCTCCGTTAATAGTGCAAAAGCCCAACTGGCTAATTCCCGCGCTCAGGTGGAAAACGCCATCGCACAAAAAGAACAGATCATCGCCCAATTGGAAAATGCCCAGGTGGTCTACAATCGAAATAAGCAATTATTTGCTGATGGTGCCTTGTCAGAAGCAGATTTCCAAGCCTCAGAAGCTAACTTGCGTGGTCTGGAAGCCAACCTAAAAGCTGCAGAAGCTAGTATTAAATCTGCCCAGCAAAGTGTCCAGGCTTCCGAATTCTCGGTAAAAAGTTCAGAAGCTACCCTCAGAGAGCTTAAAACCAGCCTCCGACGTACCTCCATTTATGCACCCACCAACGGTATTATCTCTATGCTAAGCGTAGAACAGGGCGAACGCGTAGTGGGTACCATTCAAATGACGGGTACAGAAATGATGCGTATTGCTAACCTGAATATCATGGAGGTACGCGTTGACGTCAGTGAGAATGACATTCCCCGGGTCTCCATTGGGGACGAGGTAGACATCGAGGTGGATGCCTATATCGACCGGATCTTTAAAGGGACGGTTACCCAAATCGCCAATTCTGCCTCCAACTCTGCTACCGCAGCCCTAACCAGCGATCAGGTAACCAATTTTGAAGTTCGTATACTCATTAATCCGGATTCTTATCAGGACCTCATTGATGGGGGGAACCGCTATCCCTTCCGCCCAGGCATGTCTTCCACCGTGGAGATTAATACCGAAACCAGATCGGGTATCCTGACGGTTCCTATCCAAAGTGTGGTGGTCCGGGAAAAAGAAGACCTGGAGGGTAAAAAAGGCAAATCAGATGATGGTGATGAAGAACTGGACCGGGAGGAAGAACTGGTAGAAGTGGTCTTTATTGCGATGGAGGGAGATACCGTGAAGGCCGTACCCGTCGTTACCGGGATACAGGATGACACCTATATCGAAGTGAAAGAAGGTGTAAAGGAAGGAGATAAAGTGGTCTCTGGTCCCTACTCTGTCCTGGCCAGAAGACTGGAACCAGGCACAGAAATCAACGTGGTAAAAGAAAGCGAGTTGTATAACTAGGTATTGCTTCAACCTTCTCTGGGCAGAATCGGTTAATAGGTTACACACTTATTAACCGATTTTTCATTTATGGATCATCCCACTTCGCGTGCCCTGATTACTTTCGTAAAAAACCCCCAAAAGGGCCAGGTAAAAACGCGCCTGGCTAAAACGCTAGGCGACGAGCAGGCCTTGCGTATCTATCAGGCATTGCTGGAACATACCCGCCAAGTTTGTATAAAGGCCAGTGCCCAGCGCTACCTTTATTACAGCAACTATATTGATGAAAATGACAATTGGTCGGATACTGCTTTTCACAAAGCGCTACAACCCAATGGCGACCTGGGAGAACGCATGGAAACGGCTTTCCGGCAGGTACTAAAGAAACACGACAAGGCCATCATCATTGGTAGTGACTGTGCTTCGCTAAAGGAAGAAATTATTGAGCGAGCTTTTCAGCTCTTGGATGACCATGACTTCGTTTTAGGTCCGGCAATGGATGGGGGGTATTACCTCTTGGGTATGCGCCAGGTCTTCCCTTCCCTTTTTGAGAATATCCCCTGGAGTAGCAAAGAAGTAGCTGACATTACCCGCCAGCGTATCTGGTCTAATGGTTATACCCTGGCTGAGGTAGACACCTTATCAGATATCGATTATGAAGAAGATTGGGAGCAATACGGTTGGAAAATAGATTAAGCCTTTTTGGGGTCTTTCATCTTTTTCAGCTTGATGCGGCCCAGGCGGCGTTTCTCACTGAAATATTCAGGGGTCACCTCCTGCCAGTAACCTTCCATCTTTGTATTCCAGATGCTGGGCATGTACATGAGTTGGTACTTCCGGTAATAAGGGGCTTCTTCCCCACTACCTGGCTCGGGAATAAACTCCTTATCTTGCAAATAGAGGGATAAATCGCCGTACAGGGTACCTCTGACCTCCATCTCGACTACCCGATCATTGGATAAATACAGATAAGATTTTCCAACTAGTTTTTTGTTCTCCCGGGTAAGGTACAGCTCAAAAGTCACCTCGCGCTGATCTTCCAGTCCTCCCAGCGTCATACTACCTTTCCAGAGTCCTTCCAGCCCGCCACTTTTTTGCGCCGGAAGCATCAAGGGGAATAATAAGCAAACAAAAAGAACTGGACTTAAAAATTTCATAGCTAAACAATTAATCATTCGGGACAAAGGCCTTAAAAATACTAATAAGTGGCTAGAGTCACAAACCTATGGTCCAGCCTCTTGCTCGATATAGGCCCTGAGGTCTTCTAATTGTTGCCGGGACATCTTCTCAGCGGTATAATTTGGCATGTAACTACGCTTACCCTGAAGTGGCTGCGTACCCCAGCGAGTGACCTGATAAATCGAATAGCGAGTATAGCGATCCATATGCTTGCTCAGGTACTTGAAGGTCGCTTTACTATCGTCCAGTTCGAAAAAGGCATAAAGCCCGCCTTGGTGGCAATGCAGGCAGCTCAATTCATAAATCAGCGCTCCGTTTTGGGGGTCACCAACTACCCCGGGATAACCGACTGTGCGGTCTTTAGGGGGCTCCACAAAAGTAGCGGGTGATCCTTTCAGGTACTTCGACTTTACCAGGCGGATGGCCGCTTCGGCGCCTTCAGTACGGGGCCGGGCCGCCTCGATTATGTTTTTTTCTTCTTCCGTAAGTTGCAAATCCTTCATTTTCAGATCGATCGTCCACAAGTAGGCCAGGACCGATTCCAACTCCCAGTCTTCGAGTAGGCGTCCCTGGCTACACTCAATGGCACAAAGCTGAATCGCTTCCCGTATATCATTTCGGGCGGGGCGCACCAGATCACCGTATTTTTTCTCATAGTAGCCATTGTAGAAACTCCGGCGGTTCACCGCACCGTACAATGCCGTTCCCTGCAAAAATGGCAAGCCCTTTTCCTTTACGTATTCGAGGCGGGCCTGCGGATCAGAGACACGAAGGTCAGGATCCTCCCGCTCAATATTATGACAAGAAGTACAAACGAAGTGTCGGCTCTGTTTGCTGGTCGTTCCGCCTCCTGGTTTTGCTGCGATTCCTTCCTGAAACAAAGCACGGCCAACGGCTGCCGAGGCCCCGGGCAGGGTCGTATCGGGATAATGGGGGGAAGGCTCATCTCCCAGATCGAGTAAGACCTGGGCCACCGAAGCTTCGGGAGCAATCTCCGGAGTGCTGGGTGGCAACCACCAGGTGCCCAAAAAGAAGATCAAACCAATAAAAAGTACGCCAGGAAAGGTATGTTTATACATCGTAGCTTATTATAAATTAAACAATCGGGAGATGGTGAAACCCAGCCGGAATTCGCCATCCGTCCACTGAGCAGTCGAATAAGGGATATAATCCGTTTCCATGATCTGAGTTGCATTGGTCAGATTAACCTGAAAGACGTGTCCCCCGGTATCGAATTCAAAGCCTATACCCAGGACTGGCGAAAAACCATCCGTGGCGGACCGGTAATCGGAAAAAGGAAAGGTAGCATCCAGGATCAAGCCTAATACCTTGGTTATTTGCAGGCGGCTGGCGGCTCCTGCCGAATACACAATGTTATCATCTCCGAAGGGTACGAGGTTGCGATAAGTGATCCCTATAGAGGCCTGAAGAGAAAAAATATCCGAAAATTTACGAGCGGTAATTAATTGCCCGTGGTAGGCAAAGCGATGTGCAAATCGCTCAAAATTCTGCAAAACATCAGCACCTTCAATGCGCTCGGCTGCTGACATCGTACCGACGCCCAGGACGGCAACGGAAACCGGGTTGCCATTTTCTTCCGCCTGGGTAAGGAGCCGGTATTTGGCGGTAAAACTTAAAAGTTGATCCAGCCCCCTTGTACCGTTGGGTAAACTACCTCCTCCTTTGGCTCGGGAAACACCGATCATCAGTTGATCAGAAAGGCCGTACTCAAAAGCAAAAAGTACATCCGCGGCGCTTTCCAGACCATAAAAGGTGCTAAAACCACCCCGATCTCCCGCAATGTCACCAAAACGGTGACCAATCCGAACATCCAATCGCCTTTTATTTAGGGTCTCGGTAGAATGGGTGTTAATCACCCGCGTATCCTTGAAGGTTTGCAGATGGACAAGGTCTTGTCCTTGCGATTCGTATCCAAGGGACAAAATAAAGAGCAGACAAAAAAATAGATGTCGCATAAGTTGTTAATTTTCAGGATAATCACTGCTGAGCCAACAGCGAATAAGATCTAATTGTTCCGGGCTCAAGTCAACCGGGCGGTCCGTGGGGGCATAGTTCGGTGGCATCCCCAGATTTTCATCTGCACGTAGGGTAATCACCCTGGACAGGAAGCTACCATCTCGCAGTACCGGTAGTAAGCCTTCGTAATCACTATACTCTGGATGGCATCCGGAGTAAGCGCAGGTCTCATCGATGACCTGACGAATATTCAATTCGTAAGTCGCCTGGACACCATTACAGTTACTTTCCTCGGGCCGGGCCAGTTCATCAAAAGTACAAGCAGAAAGCAGGAGGATCAGAAAACAGCAGGAAAATCGTAACATAGTTTTGACTTGTTCAGACTGCAAATTAACCAATTATCATTATAGAGAGATACGAAAAAGAATGGAGTTTCGGTTTTTCGCCCCCAACCGAAACTATTTGCTTTTTATAGTGTATTTATTCCTGAAATCGTACTTTTATAAGTGAAGTTGTTTAATAATTCCTGCTTGTGCAAAAAATGAGAATTTCAGACAAGATTAAGGCGGGAAAAATGAAATTACGCAGCGCGTAATGAGGCTTTTACCAACGCAAAGATGGTTTGAAAGACCATTTTGTAGCCAAGTGAGGAGTTTTTAAACAACTTCAGTACTATTTATAAACAAGAGCTTTTTGCGAAAGCTCTCAAAAAAGAGAAAAATATGTATCCTCCACATTTGACCGCACCGATGGCCAAAGACCTCACCGATAGTGGTTTTAATTCTTTGACCTCTGCCGAAGAAGTGACAAATGTTTTAGATTCAAAAGAAGGGACGGTTCTGTTAGTCGTGAACTCTGTGTGTGGCTGTGCCGCAGCCAATGCTCGTCCGGGTGCCAAAATGGCTGTAGACGAAGCAGATAAGAAGCCGGGGAAAGCCGTTACGGTATTTGCAGGTGTTGACCTGGAAGCCACGGAAAGAGCACGCGAATTCTTACTGCCCTACCCTCCTTCTTCTCCAGCGATTGCTCTTTTTAAAGATGGCAAGCTGGTACATATGCTGGAAAGACATCATATCGAAGGTCGCTCGGCAGAAATTATTGCTGCCAACCTGAAGATGGCCTTTGACAGCCATTGCTAGCTCATTCCGTGTGTCGTGTGTCGTGTGTCGTGTGTCGTGTGTCGTGTGTCCGGTTTACATGACACATAACACATAACACATAACACATAACACATAATACATGGTACATAGCACATGACACATAGCACATGATTCACGGCGCCAGCCGCTCAATTTTCCAATTCCCTGCTTTTTCCTGCCGACTGTATTGCACTCGATCGTGTAATCGACTGGGGCGTCCTTGCCAAAATTCAATCAGATCAGGTATAACAATAAACCCTCCCCAGTGCTCGGGTCGCGGAATCTCTTCTTGTCCCGCAAAACGTTCCTCCATTTTCTGCTGACGCTTTTCTAATGCGTCCCGATCCTCAATAATCCTACTCTGAGGAGAAGTCCAGGCCCCAATTTGACTACCTCTTGGGCGACTCTGAAAATACTGGGTAGACACTTCGGGAGCAACCTTTTCCACCTTCCCTTCTATTTTCACCTGCCGCTGTAGTTCCAGCCAGTTGAAAACCAGGCAAGCCAGGGGGTTCGCCGTCAGCTGTTCTCCTTTGTTACTATTGTAATTGGTGTAAAAGACAAAACCCTCCTGATTGAATTCTTTTAATAAGACCACCCTTGCTGAGGGTCGCATATCCTCTTTTATAGTAGATAACACCATCGCATTGGGTTCCAGCACCTTACTACTTAGTGCTTCCTCAAACCAGTGTTTGAATTGCTGGATAGGATCTGGATTGACATCCGAAATATCCAGGGTATGCGCGGCGTATTCTCTTCTTAGATCGTGCAGGTTTAATGCCATTCGTAATTGTATTGCGGTTTAACATTGAAGGGAAAGAAAAACCCCCGAATAACGAGGGCAAAAAGATAAAAACAAAAACTATGAACAAACAAGTTTTCTTGCAGTGTTAAGTAGATATAAAGTTAAGTAATATCTACTAATTCGGCAATGATCATTCCCCCTCTAACTTTTATGAAAAGTCACGCCGAACCCTGGGGTCCGGCGTGCTTGCAGATTATTGCATTAGTAAACTAAAACTTAATCAATCTTGACTATTTTTCTTATCCAGGCCGTTAAGCGATAGGATAACCAGTACATGGCTGGTACCACAATCAAAGTCAGGAAAGTAGCAAATACCAGACCGTAAATAACGGTCCACGCCATCGGGCCCCAAAAGGCCGCGTTATCCCCGCCAATAAAGATCTTGGGATCTAATTCAGCAACCAGGGTGAAGAAGTTAATATTAAAACCAATGGCCAGCGGTACCAGTCCCAGGACCGTCGTAATGGCCGTCAGAAGTACGGGCCGCAAACGGGTAGCCCCTCCCTTAACAATGGCTTCTTTCACTTCCTCTTTTTCCAGCTCGAAGGAATTCGACAAGCCTTTTTCCTCTATTTTCTCTTTGGTGACCAGTTTGATATAATCGATTAATACAATAGCGTTGTTCACCACAACTCCAGCCAGAGAGATAATGCCCACTCCGGTAAAGACCACCGAGATATCACGCCCGGAAAAGGCATATCCCAGGAATACCCCGATTGTACTAAACAAGATAGATAGTACTATAATAATGGGCGATAAGACCGAATTAAACTGAGCCACAATCATCAGAAAAATCGTAACCAAGGCCAGGGCAAAGGCACCAATCAGGAAGGATAGATCCTCTGCTTGTTGTTGCTGCTCTCCCGTAAACTCGTAGCTTACGCCATCCGGAAAATCGTAAGTAGCCAGATAATCATCGATCTGAGTAATGATCTCATTAGGATTATATCCCTGCAAGACGTTGGAGTAGATCGTAATCGCCCGCTCCAGGTTTTTGCGCTTAACGGCACTGTAAGTTGAAGTGTATTCAATATCTGCTACGGCCGAGATCGGCACTTGTATACCTCCCCCTAGTACAATCCGCTGGGTGAGTAGGTCCTCGATGTCGTTGCGGTATTTTTCATCCAGGCGAACCATAATCGGATAATCATCTTCTCCTTCCTTGTATTGGCTGGCCTCCGTACCAAATACCGCCGTACGAATCGCATTGGCTACATCAAAGGTGGATACTTCGTAGCGACGCGCAGCATCGCGATCTACATTCACAATTAACTCTGGCTTACCGATGCTAACGTCTGCCTTGAGCTGCTCAACTCCTGGAATATTCTTACTATTAATGAAACTGATCAGTTTTTCCGAAAGGATAGCTAAATCATCCATCTCTTCTCCAGAGACCTCTATATTAATCGGCTTACCAGTAGCCGGACCATCGGCATTTTTATCCACTACAATTTCCACGCCCGGAAACTTCCGTACCGAGCGGCGAATCTCTTCCATAATTTTAAAGGTAGAAATCCCCCCTCTTTCTTCACTGGGTACAAAAGAAACCGTGATCCGCCCTTTATTCGGAGAAGCACCCGGCTCGGGAGGACTATTCGGATCGGAGGTGTTTTCTCCAATTTGTGAAAGTACGGCCTCGACGATACCGCGGTAGGGCTCAACGACTTCTTCTACCGTCTCTTCAATTGCGCTCATCTGCGCATCGGTTGCCTCAATATCCGTTCCCAGGGGCATCTCTACAAAGAGATTAATGTAGAGCGGATCCGCCGTTGGAAAAAAGATCACCTTGGGTGTCCGTACCACCAATAAGCCGATGGCGGCGAAAAGTAGCACAAAAGTACCCCCAAACACCAGGAAAGGAAACTTCAGAGCAGCCCGGATAAACTTATCGTAAACATTCTCCAGGATAGGTAGGAAATTATTCTGAAAGATAAAGGCCGCCGGACGAAGTAAAAAGTAGTTTACCAGCGTAATCACCACTGCAAAGCCCATTAGATTACGCCCCAGATTGAATCCCGCAAAATGAAAGCCAATCCCCAGGATCAGCATAATGCCCGTTCCGATCAGAATATTTCTTCTTTTGCGGGAACGCACCGTGGCTTCTTCAGAGCGCTCGTCTACCCTCATTAAAGCAGAAGTAAACACCGGATTAATCACAAGTGCCACAAACAGAGAAGAAGTTAACACTACGATCAGCGTAATAGGTAAATACTGCATAAAACTTCCCACCAGGCCGGGCCAGAAGGCCAAGGGCAAAAATGCCGCCAGCGTTGTTGCCGTCGATACAATAATGGGCACCGCCACTTCACCCGCACCGTATTTAGCCGCCTCCACCGAGCTATAGCCTTCCTGCATATACCGGTAAATATTCTCCACCACCACAATAGCATTATCCACCAGTAGACCCAGCGCCAGGATCAGACCGAAGAGTACGACCACGTTCAGGGTGACCCCCGTAGCGTAGAGGAACAAAATCCCCATCAACATCGATAAAGGAATGGCTATACCGACGAAAGAAGCATTCCGTAATCCCAGAAAGAAAAGTAGTACCAGGGTCACTAGGATCACCCCCGAAATAATACTGTTCTCCAGGTTACTTACCTGAGCCCGGGTGTTGATCGATTGATCATTAAAAGTAGTCAGACTGATATCTTCGGGTAATTCCTTTCTGGCTTCTTCCAGGATCAGTTTGATCTCATCGGAGGCCTCCAAAAGGTTCGTACCGCTTCTTTTAACGACGTCGAGTGAGATTACCGGAAGGCCATCTACCCGGGCGATACTGGTGCGCTCTTCGTATCCGAAGCTCACTTGAGCTACATCTTTCAGATAAATAGCCCGACGATCTTCTGATTTCACGATCAAACCTTTCAATTCGTCAACGGATTCAAACTCTCCCTTGACACGTACCGATCGACGGAAGTTGTTTTTCACCAATTCTCCACCGGACAGGGTAACGTTTTCCGAAGAGATCGCCGATTCAATATCGCGAAATGTCAGTCCGACGGCCTGCATTTTGGCCAGGTCTACATCTACTTTCACTTCCCGTTCTACGGCTCCCTTAAGATCCACCTCAGAGACCTGATCCAATTCTTCAATATCTTCCTTGATCAGTTCAGCGTATTCTTTCAATTCCTCATTTGAGTAATCTCCCGAGACGTTAACGGTAATAATCGGAAGCTCCGCTAGGTTAATATCCAGCACCGTAGGTTCGGCATCCAGATCCGTCGGCAGGTCACTTTTGGCTTTGTCGATGCCATCTTTGACTTTACGGGTGGCGTCATCAATATCCACGTCAGATTCGAACTCTACCGTAATGACTGAGTAATCCTGAATTGAAGTGGAGCGGATGTCTTTTACTCCCCGTACGGACTGAATTTCCCTTTCTATGGGCCTGGTGACCAGGCTTTCAATATCCTCCGCCGAATTACCGAAGTAAGGCGTATTGACGTAGACCGTCGGAAAATCCACTTCGGGGAATTGTTCTTTGGGAATCTGCTGATAAGCGGAGATACCCAATACCAGAATAACGAATGCCAGTAAAAAGATACTGATGGCATTATCGACGGCAAAGGTACTCAGCCCAAAAAGACGTTTTTTATTAGTTTGTTGTTCCATGGTACAAATGCCGTTTATTATCCTTTAGAAATTTCCAGTGGATCACCTTCGCTAAGACCTCTGGCGCCACGATTTATAATTTGTTCGTCTCCTTCCAAACCCGAAGTAATAATCACATTACCATCGTAGCTTTCGCCGGTCGTCACGTATACTTTTCGCGCCAGCAGGGCTTCGTCTCCCTCTTCGACCACCATCACGTATTTCTGCCCCCCTACTTCTTGCTGAATAAGACTCAGCGGAAGTACAATGGCATCTTCTTGTTCGTACTCCTTGACTTTGAGCACAGCGAGTAGATTCGGCTTAAGTCGACCACCCGGGTTGCCGGTATTCACTTCCACCTTAAAAGTCCGATTGGCTGGATCGATCGTACTACCGATCAGAGAGATCCGGGCTTCCTGTTCGTAATTAATAGAAGGATAATTGATCAGTACCCGGTCTCCTCGTTTAACGGTTTGCAGGTAATTTTCTGATAAATCAGCCACCACCTGTAGACGACTCGTACTGAGGATTGCTACGATGGGTACCCCCGGAGAGGCTAGTTCTCCCGGCTCTAAGTTCACTACGTCCACTACGCCGCTAATCGGCGCATAAACTTTTGATTTGGTGAGCTGGAATTCCAGGGTCTCCATTGATTTCCGGAGGCGCTCAACATTATTCTCAGCTTCCAGATACTGAATTTCGGAGCCAATGTTCTGCTTCCACAGGCGCTCCTGACGGGCGAATACCTCTTCGGCCAGTTCCAGTGATTTATCCAGCTCGGCCATCTGTTTGTTGATTTGCTCCAAATCCAGTTCTGCAATCAACTGCCCTTCCCGGACGCGGTCCCCCTCCTCTACGGTGATATTTTTCACTCTGCCCCCGACTTCTGCGGCGGCGGCGGCTGACAGGGCCGATGCTACATTACCCTGGATTTCAGTATAGCGTTCGAATACTTCTTTTTCAATGGGAATAGTGGTTACCAGGCTTCGATTCGGTGCTATATTGGGGTCCAACTCAGCGATTTCCCTTTCCAGCTCCTCTACCTCTTCGGTAAGTGTCTTTAAAGCCGCTCTTTTTTCGACCAGTAATTCTTTTTTTTCCTCTAAGCCTTGAGGTACTTCGCTGTCCTTACTTACTTGGGGCTGGCAGGCGCTGGCGATTAAGGCTACTGCCAGGATGAGGTATTTTATATTTTTCATTTATGTATGTTTTTCGATGATTATGGAGACGCAAGCTTGGCGTCTTTACTTTTTTGTTGTTAGGGCTACGGGGTTGTTTTACTGACCCTGGGCAGTTAGGAGATCGTATTTAGCGACCGCCAGATTATAGAGTGCCTGGATATAATTCCCCTGAGCTGTGTATAGACTTTGCTCAGCCTGATTCACCTCCAGACTGGACCCTACCCCTTCGCGATATTTGATTTGCGTGGTATTGTAAATCCGCTCTGCTAATTTCAGGTTGCGCTCTTGTGCTTCCAGGCTTTTCTGTGCCGTGGTATAGGCAGATCGGGCATTAGTCACTTCCAGTTCAATGGACTGCAGAAGAGTATTTTGTTGATTTAAGTTAATCTCCCGGGAAAGCTTTGCTCTTTCGATCTTGGCTTTTTTATCCCAGCCGTCAAAAATCGGAACATTCAGCGTCACACCAACCAGGGCCGTGGGGGCCCAAAAAGCGTCTTCCTGCGTATTCCACTGTCGCGTTTGTGTATACGAAATGAAACTGCGCAAAGTGGGATAGTACCCCATTTTATACTGTTCGATATTCAAATCTGCTAAATCAATCCCTTTTTCCAGGTATTGTACTTCGGGCCGAGCCTGGTAATTGATACTACTCGTCAGTAATTCCTGGGGAACCTCCGTCGCTAAGCCCTCCAGGTCTTCTTCAATTACAAAGGCCAGATCCTGATCAGCATTCAGTGTGAATTTGAGTGCATTAAGCGCGGCCTCCTGCTGACGCTCCAGGTTTTCTTTTTCTACCTCCAGGTTAGCCAGTGAAAGTTCTAAGCGATCTACGTCTAATTGCTCTGCGAAACCCTCATCGTACAGGGCTTTTGTCTCCCTGAACAGTTGACTCAGATTTTCGCGATTTTTATTGAGAATTTCCAGGTTTTCTTCCAAAAGTAAAACGGGCAAATAGGCATCAATCACTTGATTGCGTACTTCTCTTTTGGTGACGTCATACTCGCGAGCCGTGTAGTCGCGATAGACCTTAGAAGCCTTTAATGCCGTTAGATAGGTTCCATCAAAAAGCAGGGCATCTAGATTAAGGCCCGCCGAGAAATTATTCTTTAGAAAGAAAGAAGCCTCCCGGTTTACTTCCTGTCCCGGATTAAGGGCTGAAATAAGATCAACAAAAGGCTCAGGCAGGACCTGTACCGGCACCTGCAGGTAGCGCTGATAGTCAACCGTACCATTTAACTTGGGAATACCGATGGCCCGATTTTCAATGATCCGCTCTTCGGCATCAATGATATTAATCTGGGCATTTTTCATTTCATTGCTGTTCTGCCAGGCGTAGTTGACGGCATCATTTAGCGAGAGCCGGACGGTCTCCTGAGCCCTACCGGGCCACCATGCCAAAGAGCATAAAAAAAGTAGTAAAATAGATTTTCGCATCTTAAAAATTTATTTCCGGGTGTTGATTAATCAATATTGTTTAAACTTTCCAGGTATTCATTCAGGCATTCAATGCCTTTGGCTGTCGCAATGCCATGGATATGATAGATTGTATATTCTCTCACCATCTCTTCCAGATTCGTTTCTGAAGCGGGAATCTCTAATTGCCCCGAAGTATTCGCCACGTAAATACGGGCAATTAATTCCGGCTTTAGTTCTGGCCGATACAGCCCCTTCTCAATACCCCGATTAATATTGTCGAGGATATAATTATAGATATGACGACTGTGTAGTTGCTTCACCTGTAGCCAGGTACGCCGGTAGTATTTTTCCAGATCGTACATCACCGTGGGAGAAGTCTTGCGAAGCATCTGTATCACATAACGGGCAATTTTCAGAATTTCATCAATCGAATCCCGGGCGGAGGCTTTCACCTCGTCGATCAGTAGCACCTCGTCTTTGACATGCTCTTCAAAGGTTTTTTCTATCAGTTCTTGCTTATTCTCAAAGGACTGATATAAAGTCTTTTTAGAAATCCCCAATTCCCGGGCTATATCATCCATGGTCACACTCTTTATCCCGTAACGCATAAAAAGCGTTCGCGTGGTATTCAGTATTTCTTGTTTTGTATCTGTCATTTTGGTTTGGGTAATTCGTCTTTCACCTGAGCAATAGCCGGTTTTTGATACTGCTTTCGCAAAAAAACTGGTGCAAAACTACACGCAAAAACAGTGGAAACCAAAGAAGGTTTTAAAGTTTCCGAAGTTTTAATCTAGAATTTACATGAAAGCGGCTATTCTTTCGACGAAGGGAAAAACGAGAATTCGGAGGAGAGGATTAGCGAGATAATAAGCCTTGGTAATCGGCTTCCGTATCAATATCAAATGCGGCTTTCGGGCAAGAATACGAAATCACTTCATTTTTGTATTTTTTTATCATTTTTTTTGCACCGACCTGCCCTTTTTGCGCAAGTAATTCCGGAAAAAAGGCCGCCGGAAAGATAACCGGTACGCCAAGGGTGTCCTCATAAGCAGCCGCAATGATGGCCTGAGGTTGTCCTTGATGTAACGTGATTAAACCTAAAAAATCTTCAGTGGTAACCAGCGGTTGATCCACCAGCGCAATTAAAACGGCTTGTAGGTCAGGATTAGTGGTCAGGACCGTTCTCAGACCAAGCTGAAGACTACTGCCCATCCCCGTCGCCCAGTCCGGATTGTAAGTCGTCCGAATGCTTTGTCTATCCACTACGGACTTCAGTTCCGAACGACGGGCACCGTAGACCAGACAACGCTCTTGTAAAGGCAATTCATCAAAAAAACCGACCGTTCGGTCTAACAATGTTTCGCCTTGATAGATAAGTAATTGTTTAGCACGCCCCAATCGGCTTGAAGCCCCAGCGGCCAGGATAACACCCGCTATATTTAAGGAATCGATGGAAGCCATTTATTCTGGAATTAACTTATGTTTCCTTAAACGCTCTAGCACCTCTTCAACGGGCAATGCCTCAATTCTGTAGTCATTCCCTCTCATGGTCTCGGCCGCAAAAAGGGAATTAATAATAGCTTCTTCGGTAGCGTCAATGGTGGCCTGGAAGAAGGGAGTCATCCGTGCGTTGCGCAATTCTTGTTTTTGAAGGATTGCAGTATCGGTCTGGTAGGGAATACGATTGGTCTCCGCATTGGAGAAAGCGATCACGTAGTCCCCACTTCCATTCGAAGCAATTCCACCGGCCCGGGCCAGTCCCAACATAGCTCTTTTGGCCAGGCGCTCCAGATTGCGATCGGAGATGGGCGCGTCGGTAGCCACGATGATCATACAACTGCCGTCTTTATCTTCCTTTCCGGATTGGGCCTGCTGGTGGCTGCGGTAGAGGTCACTAAAGTCGAGCCCTCCGATCTTCAGATTACCTCCAAAATTGGTTTGTACCAGGACCCCGAGGGTATACGCTCCTATTTTCCGGGAAGCCGTACCGATTCCTCCTTTCCAGCCGAAACAAACCGTACCGGTACCTGCTCCCACGTTTCCTTCCACTACGGCTCCTGCACTTGCGTTTTCGATCGCCGTAATCACCTGTTTTTTAGTGATCGGCTGGCTGCGTATGTCATTGAGTCGGCCATCGTTGGTCTCTCCTACCACGGGATTAACGGAGCGAACGTTTTCATTCCCCTCCTGATTCAATACATATTCAATAATGCCGTTGGCAGCAATCGGTACACTCAAAGTATTGGTAAGCACAATGGGCGTTTCAATATTACCCAATTCAGCCACCTGAGAATAGCCCATGAGTTTACCAAAGCCATTCCCCAGGTAAATGGCCGCCGGAACCTTTTGCTGGAAGACCTGGCCCTCATGCGGTAGAATGGCTGTAATCCCGGTGCGAATTTTTTCCCCTCTGATATTGGTAACCTGTCCTACTTTCACCCCGGGGACATCCGTAATGGCGTTGTATTGCCCGGTGGGTAAATCGCCAAATGGGATGTCGTATTCTCGGGGTCTTTGTTGGCCGGATAAAGAAAAACTCATAACTACAAATAGACCTAAAGTTAAATACTGAATATGCATCTGTCTCAACTGGTTAGAAAAATGAACATTGGAGTAAACGTTAAAATATGCGGATAAGATACTGATAATGAGTTAGAATAGTCATTATTTTCCTATATTTGATATACCCCTTTTGTATTCGTCTTTCACGAATAACTAAATCAGATTACAAATCACTCATTTCTCAGGCTATGACGACCTACTACACATGCCTTAGACCGATACTGTTAAGTATTATCCTAGTGGCTTTCGCTGATTTCAATTTGATGGCTCAGTCTAACTGTCCGGGGGGTGATTTTATTAATGAAACCCTCAGTGGTACCAATGTCCAGACCGGAAGAATTAGCCGCGACGGCACCGCCGCCACCTGTACCGGAAAAACCTTCCCAGGATTAACTACCAATACCGAGGACTTCTTCTACGACACCTATACTTATTCTAATATCGCTACCATCCCTACCTGTGTGACCATCGATTTCGATCCAACCATGGGAAGTAATCCCTGCTCCGATGGTACTACCGTATTCGATGCACACATCGTCGCCTACAGTGATCTCTATAATCCAGCTGATCTCTCACAAAACTACCTCGGTGATATTGGTAATTCCAACGCCGGTTCTTTCAACGTTGAACTGCCCGCCGGTTCTGATCTCGTAATTGCCGTATCCAGCACGACCA
>DATFKA010000013.1:0-23332 GCA_035268885.1 Saprospiraceae bacterium | reverse complement strand
AAAACCTCCCGCCGCCAGAATAATTAAAGACTGCCAGGCTACGCTACCATTCAAACCAATCAAATAGGCCATCACCGAGGAAAATACCACGGTAAGTGCCAGGCGTAGCTTGACCAGTTGTACGTAATCCCGCACTTTTAGCCAAAAAACACTTTTTGATTGCTCTCTTTCTGCTGCTCTAAATGACACTATGTCTTTTATTTTTTCCGATGAAAATCGGAGGTTAGTTTATTGTAAAGGAGGTAGCACCCTAATTAGGGGACCACCTCCTCTCTTTTATCGATAAAATATCAAATCAACAATTAAGGCTAGTGACCACCGTCCCTTTCGCCCTCTTCCATGGGCTGAACCTGTGGAATGAAATCTTTTCCGTCTTTTCCGTAGTCGTAAGCCCAACGCTGTACCGTAGGCAACTTGCCCGGCCAGTTACCGTGGATACGATCTACGGGGGTAGTCCACTCCAGTGTCGTCGATTTCCATGGGTTGCGATCCGTCATCTTCTTACCTTTCCAAATACTGTAGAAAAAGTTAATCACGAACAACATTTGAAAAGCAAAGGTGATAATCGCACCAATCGTAATGAAAGCATTTAACTCATCAAAATGAGAAAAGGCCTGGAAAGAGTCAAAACGATAGTAACGACGTGGTACCCCAGCCATCCCCAGATAGTGCATAGGCCAGAAGATAACGTAGGCACCAATCAAAGTACCCCAAAAGTGTAACTTTCCTAATGTCTCATTCATGAAACGCCCATACATTTTCGGGAACCAGTGGTATATACCAGCATACATTCCGAAGAAAGCCGCAACCCCCATCACAATGTGGAAGTGAGCCACTACGAAGTACGTATCGTGTAACACAATATCAATCGCAGAGTTACCCAGGAATAAACCCGTCAAACCACCGGAGATAAACATGGATACGAAACCAATGGCAAATAAACTACCCGCCGTAAAGCGGACATTACCCCTATACAGGGTTGCAATCCAATTAAATACTTTTACCGCAGAAGGTACTGCGATGATCAAAGTAAAGATAACGAAGAAGTTCGAAATAAATGGATTCACCCCTGACATAAACATATGGTGGGCCCATACGATAAACGAAAGGAAGGCAATCGCTAACAAGGAATAAACCATCGCACGATAACCAAAGATCGGCTTACGAGAGTGTGTAGCTAAAACCTCAGAAGTCAGCCCCATAGCGGGCAGAATAATGATATATACCTCAGGGTGTCCCAGGAACCAGAACAAGTGCTGGTAAAGAACGGGACTACCGCCAACGTGATCTAAGGCTTGGCCGCCAATGAAAATCTCACTCAGGAAGAAACTCGTACCCAAACTTCTGTCGAAAATCAACAAGAAGAAGGCAGAAGCCAATACCGGGAATGATAGCAGACCAATAATCGCAGTAATAAAGAAGGCCCAAATGGTCAGTGGCATTCTCCATAAAGTCATACCCTTAGTCCGTAGATTTAGTACCGTGGTGATGTAGTTAATACCACCCAGGAGTACGGATACAACGAAGAAGACCAGAGATACCGTCCAGAGTGTCATCCCCGCTCCCGACCCCATCGAGGCCTGCGGTAAGGCACTTAAAGGCGGATAGGCTGTCCATCCCCCCGAAAATGGTCCTGTACTCAGGAATAGGGAGGAGAACATAATCAAACCGGCCAAAAAGAAGAACCAGTAAGATAGCATGTTCAATAGCGGTGAAGCCATATCCCGGGCACCCAACTGCAAGGGAATTAAAAGGTTACTAAAAGTACCCGAAAGCCCTGCCGTCAGTACAAAGAAAACCAGGATAGTACCATGCATCGTTACCAGAGCGTAGTAGAAATCTTGTGATAAAGATCCCATCCCCGCTTCGTTGATGACAATCCACTTACCCAATACGGGTTTTAGCCAGGCCAGACTGTCTTCCGGGAATCCCAATTGTAAACGGAATACCAGCGACATCAGACCACCAATAATCGCCCAGATCATCCCCGTAATCAGGAACTGCTTGGCAATCATTTTGTGATCCTGGCTGAAAATATATTTTGTGACAAAGTTCGACTGATAGGCGTCGCCATGGTGATGATCATGGAAATGATCATCGTAACCCAGCTGTTCAATCAGCACATCTTCTCCAGTCTTCTTTAAAGGTGTTGCTACACTAGCCATTTACCTGAAGTTTTTTATTAATCTTAATTTACTAATTCAATTGTTATTACTCAAACAGAATATAAAAAACTCTGTTCATATATTCGCTCAATCTTATCCAATAATTTTGAACTCCGTACGACGGTTTTTCTCGCGTCCCGCGTCCGTATTGTTGGTATCAACCGGCTGGCTGGCACCATACCCACGAGCGACCAGACGATCCGCAGATACGCCTTGTTCTACCAGATAATCGTAAACGACCTGCGCTCTGTTTTCAGATAGCGTCTGGTTGACTTCGTCTCCGCCTGTATTATCGGTGTGTCCAGCTAGTTCTACCCGCATGTCAGGATATTTAGCCATTCCCTCCACGATGTTATTCAGCTCGTAGCGAGAAAGTGGCGTCAATTCCGCAGCACCCGTTTCAAATTTAACGTACTCCAGCTCGAATACTTTTTCATCGGGTGTCTCAGCAGTAAGGGCAGACTCTAACTTCTCATTAAATTCTGCTTTGCGCTCGCTGATCTCCGATTCGAATAAACGATCTGTATACGGATCTTCTTGCGTATTGCGAATGGTACTCATGTAATAAGAGGGCTGCTTGGCGGCCCAGGCCTGAAACTCCTGTTCAGAAACGACCTTTACCGGTAAACGCATCGCAAAGTGAGAACGACCACATAACTCGGCACAAGCCAACTCGTAATCAAAGTTCTCCCAGAGCTGCGGCCCCTCCGGATCCGCCGGGTCAGCCGGTACCTGGTACTCTGGGTACTTGCTCAACTGTAAGCGGAACTCCTCCGTTGTTTTCGTTGGTGTGAAAACAAAGTAAGTAGGCATACCGGGCACCGCATCCATTTTTACACGAAAGTGTGGTAAATAAAAGTTGTGCAATACGTCCTTGGAAGTAATCCGCACCCGAATCTTTTTATTGACGGGCAGATAAATCTCACTGGCGTGAAAATCATCAAGGTTCTTTTCATCTTGCCAGTTCTGTCCCAGTGGATTCAAACCACTAATCTTTTGAAAGTCTTTTTCACCAATTTTACCATCTGGCCCCGGATATCGCATGGCCCAACCGAACTGATATCCGGTGGCTTCGATCTCCAGATACTCCTCACCGGGACCAACGTCTGCCATTACCTCGTTCCAGGCATCCAGACCACCAATAACCAAAAAGGTCATCACCACGGCCGGAATCAAAGTCCAAACGATCTCCAGACGATTATCGTGAGCAATAAAGTCCGCTTTTCTACCTTTTTTGCCTTTGTACTTGTAAGCAAAATAGAATAAGGCGATCTGAGTGATAATAAAAACAATCCCGGTAAAAAACAGCGTAATGTTAAACATGCGGTCTAATACAGGACCGTGTTCAGAAGCGGCATTCATCGCCCCGAAACCGAACATGTAGTTCTTATAATAGATACCGGAACCAATCGTCAGCACCAGAAATATCGGTAGGAAAGCCAACAGATAAGCACCCTGACGGCGATTCGACACTTCCTGCATCTCTTCCTCACCACGGATTTTACTGGCCAGCTCAGTGACCCGACCGATCTGTACTGCAACGACGGCAATCAATATGATACTTAATACAATGAGCAAAGCTGTCATAATAGTTTATTTGTCTTAACCAGAAACTTTCAATTAATTCTGAAAGTCTAATCTCTTTATCAAAAATACACGCTAGAGCTTAAATAGTTTGCAATATCTTTTTTGCATTGCGCTTATTTAGAATTAGTCTACATAAGGCCACACGTGGTGATGCTCCGCTTCTATCAGGAAGGGATCATTCTTCGGGCGTAATGGCGCTTTCGCCAAACGACTAAATACGAAGTAGAGGAATCCGGCTAAAAAGCCAATCATAATTCCTATCTCCAATAATCCCGGAATAGTGAAACCCATTGCAAATCCTACCGCATGCTCACCAGCTTCTGCCGCATGGTCGGCGCCGTGCATGTGCGCGATCGTCTCTATTGCCGTATGACGAGCACCGGGTTTGATCATCAGGAAGAAATCCAGCCAGTGACCAAAGAAGACCAGAAAAGAAGCCGTAAACATTGTACCGTACTTCCGCTTATTGTCATTACGCATCAGAATAAAGAAAGGCAGTAGAAAGTTCAATACCAGATTGGCGTAGAACAAGACCGGGTAGTTTTCCATACGCTCGGCAAAGTAGATCGTTTCTTCCCCCACGTTTGCGTACCAGATCAACATGAACTGAGAAAACCAAAGGTAGGTCCAGAAAATACTGATCCCAAAGAGATACTTACCAATATCGTGGAAGTGATCCGCCGATACTTGCGACAGATATCCTTTTCCTTTCAGATAGATAAGAACCATAACCGTTAGTGCCATTGCCGCTACGAACCAACTGGCGGCTGTATACCAGGCAAAAAGCGTACTGTACCAGTGAGCATCCAGTGACATGATCCATTGCCAGATCGCGGCTGCACTAAAGAAACCGGCGAAAGGCAGAAAAGCCGCTGACCAAACCCGCAAACGGCGGTGGTGCTTGAAGTTATCTGCTAGTCCCTGACCTTCTTCGTCTTCGG
Source organism: Saprospiraceae bacterium (assembly GCA_035268885.1). Taxonomy (GTDB): domain Bacteria; phylum Bacteroidota; class Bacteroidia; order Chitinophagales; family Saprospiraceae; genus DATFKA01. The sequence continues at coordinate 18,639 of DATFKA010000013.1, read as the reverse complement.
TCAAAGAAATCTCTCTGATCTTTCTGGCGAAGAAGATAAAGGTACCCATCACCACCACGGTGAAAAGCGTATACATGATAGGGTTCAAAAAGCTGGCTTTTCCCTTGAGGATAGGATCCTCAGCTACCGCCTCGGCATCTGCCCAGTGGTAAAGGTGATTAAAGCCAAATAGTACGCCCAATACGACCACCAACAGCATAATAGCCCCGGGTGTCATAAAGAGAGAAAAGGCTTCCCAAATCCGCTTTACATTAGCATGCCATCCCGCCCAGGCCGTCGTAAAGGCAGCCAGGATAAACAAAGAGATAAAGGCAATACCGGTAAAAAAAACGGTATTATGCAGGTAATTGGTCCAAAACCGGGTGTGCAGCTCATCATCGCCTATCAGCGAACCAAACAAGCACAATACGCCGAGGATCATCGCCCCGATCAGTACTGTCTTTTGCTTTTTTTCAAATACGAATTGGTTCATTGTTATATTGATTGTTTATATGCTTAGAATCTATTTCCTAATAATTTGGTCCTCCGTTTAGTGACCGCCCGAACCGTGGTCTTCGCCGTGTTCTGCATCTTCCTGATGTTCTCCGGCTTCGTGCATGGGCTCGGCTTCCGCCAATTTTTTCATATCTCCGGCCGGTGTACCCGCTTCTGGTTTGAAGGTATTACTGGTCTGATTGTATTCCAGCCCCAATTCATCTGCCTGCAAAGAGCGGATATAGTGGATCACTTGCCAGCGCTCCTCGTAAGAGATTTTATCTTTGTAAGCCCCCATGACGTTCTTTCCGTACATGATCGCGTGATAGTAGCGACCATTGGATGCGCTGATATGTGGCTCCACCAGGAAGTTGGCCGGTGCCGCAATGTATTTAGCATTGGGGTTCTTTTCATTATCGTAAATATAACCTAAGCCATTGCCCTCTTCTCCGTGACAAATACCACAGAAAATATTATACAGCTCTTCCCCTCTGGCCAATCCGGCTTCTGAAATCGGAAATGGATTTTCGACGATCTCGGCGATGGCGCGATTGCGCTCCTCTTCGGTATCATCGTAATAATAAGGAACACTACCGTTGGGCGGTACGCTGATGCTATTTACCGCATCCTTACCCGACATCACGTTCATCATATCGGAGGCGTGCTCTGCATCCAGTGCGACCCCGGCATAACCGCGGGGTACCGTACCGTCAACTGGCTTTTTGGGATTAGATAATTCCTTCAGGGTAAGGACAGAAGCACTATCCCAGGTATTCAGGCTGTAATCCGTATAGACATTCGCTTCGTAAGCGATGGAGTGCGCCATATCCGGCATGTACTCACTACCGGCGAATTCCCCTCCCGCAGGCTTACAAGCATTAAGGACGAGTACGGCGACTAATATGTAAAAGGAATATTTTAAACGTTGCATACTGATCAATTTCAGAGGATGCGAATCATCCTGTTTTTAATTAGATATTCTTACTGCTGATTTCGCTGGCACCGGAAGACTCCAGAAAAGAGGTCAACTGGTTAACTTGCGTTTCATCGGCATTAGTAGTATCAAAAGCCAGACAGAACTTATCGTCAGTGATGCGATCGTCTAGCGTAGGATTCAGAATACCAGGTCCCATACCACAAATGGTGTAGAAAGTTACCACCATCCCTACTGAGGCAAATAGTACCGTCAACTCAAAAGTGATCGGAATAAAAGCCGGAGCAGAGAAATACGGCTTACCCCCAAAAATAATCGGCCAATCGCGGGTAAATACCCAGGTCATACCTAAAAAAGCGACCAGAGTACCAATCATTCCGTAAATAAACCCGGTGATGTGCAGACGACTTTCGGTCAGGCCCATAGCCCCTTCCAGACCGTGGACGGGGAAAGGCGTAAAGACATCCCAGATATCCAGCTTTTCACTGCGGGCACTGCGAATCGCCACCAGCAAATCGTGCTCATCTTCGTAGAGGCCGTACAACACGTCTTTATTTAACTTTCTCATTTTATATTGAATTATCTTTTCTCGTAATTGAATTAATGGGCTGCTTCTTTTTTCTCGGTTTCCATCTTCTTGGCTACTTCCATACCCGTGTACTGGTCACCACCATCCTTCAGGATACTCTTAATCTCCGCTACGGCTACCGCAGGTGCCACGCGAATAAAGAGTAAAAATAAAGTAGAGAACAATCCTAAGGTACCTACAAAAATACCAATCTCTACCCAGGTAGGTGTATAATAACTCCAGCTAGTAGGCAGGTAATCGCGGGCCAGAGTCGTAGCAATGATAACAAAACGCTCAAACCACATACCGATATTCACAAAGATAGACATCACGAAGGTCACCGTAATGTTACGACGCATACTCCGCCACCAGAATACCTGCGGCGACAATACGTTACAGAACATCATTCCGATATAGGACCAGAAATACGGCCCCATCAAGCGGTTATAGAAAGCAAACTGCTCGTAGATATAACCAGAATACCAGGAGATAAACAGCTCCGTCAGGTAGGCTACCCCAACGATCGTACCCGTCAGTACGATGACCTTGTTCATACTCTCAATATGCTCCAGTGTAATATAATCTTCTAGTTTTAGTACTTTTCGCGTGATCAGCATTAGGGTCTGTACCATCGCAAATCCGGAGAAGATCGCCCCCGCCACGAAGTAGGGCGGGAAGATCGTGGTGTGCCAACCCGGAATAATCGAAGTGGCAAAATCAAAGGATACAATGGTGTGTACCGAAAGTACCAGTGGTGTCGCCAGACCGGCCAGTACCAATGATAAACTTTCCCAACGCTGCCAATGCTTGGCCGATCCCGTCCAACCGAAGGACAGTACGTTGTATAATCTTCTGCGCAGTCCCTTCGCCCGGTCTCTTACCGTAGCGAAATCCGGCACCAACCCCGTATACCAGAAGAGCAGCGATACGGTAAAGTAGGTCGAAATCGCAAATACATCCCAGAGCAGCGGTGAGTTAAAGTTTACCCATAACGGCCCGCGTGTATTCGGATAAGGGAAGATGAAAAAGGCCAGCCACAGTCGTCCCATGTGAATCAATGGGAACTGCCCGGCACAAATTACGGCGAAGATCGTCATCGCCTCCGCAGCCCGGTTTACCCCGGTACGCCAACGTTGACGGAATAACAATAGAATCGCCGAGATGAGCGTACCGGCGTGACCGATACCTACCCACCATACGAAGTTGGTAATGTCCCAACCCCAGTTAATGGTTCTATTCAAGTTCCACGTTCCGATACCAAACCAAATGGTCCACAAGACGCAAAAGACAAAAGTCGCCAGTCCGGCTACCGCCAGGATAAAGGCAATCGTCCAGGCTACAGTTGGGGTGCGCTCCGTCGGAGAACAGATATCTTCCGTAATCTGGTGGTAGGTTTTCTGACCTGTGATTAAGGGTTCCCGTATTGGGGATACTGATCCACTCATAAGTTTATAAAATTTATAGTCAGCCCGCCTGAGGCGGGCCGATGATCATTTCTGTTTCAATTTCTTATACATCCAGCTCTTCGCGACGATTGTTCAATTTCGCCGTGTAGTTGACCGCCGACATCACGTTGATCTCCTCCAGTACCAGGTAGTTCAATGGATTATCGGTGATCTTTTTCGCCACCGCGCCTTGCTTATTGTTGCGGTCACCAAATACGATCGCTTCGGTAGGACAAGCCGTCTGACAAGCTGTTTTCACATCGTTATCCTCCAGACGGCGACCTTCGCGTTTTGCGGTAAGCTTACCTTCCTGAATACGTTGTACACAGAAGCTACACTTCTCAATCACCCCACGAGAACGTACCGTTACGTCGGGGTTCAAGACCATCCGCGTCAGGTTATCTGCACCGTAAGGAATCTCTTCGCCGTCTCTCAACTCTGGTTCATTCATCGGGAAGATATCCGCCGTGGTATAATCCAACCAGTTGAAACGACGTACTTTGTAAGGACAGTTGTTAGCGCAGTAACGCGTACCAATACAACGGTTATACGCCATCTGATTTAGACCTTCACTACTGTGGTTGGTCGCCGCCACCGGACAAACGTTCTCACAGGGAGCATTATCACAATGCTGACACATCATCGGCTGATAAACCACGTTCGGATTCTCGTAGTCGCCATAGTAGTAGCGATCGATCCGCAACCAGGTCATCTCGTGGTGACGAGCCACCTCGCGCTTACCGACCACGGGAACATTATTTTCCGCGATACAGGCAACCTGGCAGGCTCCACATCCGATACAAGAGTTCAGATCGATGTGCATGGCCCAGTGGTGGCCCTGTTCGTAAATAGTTTCTTTATATTCTTCGTAAGGATATAGCGTTGCTTCGTTCAGGTGAGCGGCTTCCTCGCGTTTCTCATGGATATGCTCCTTGAGATGCTCCAGCTCATCCACGTGTGCCTTGTAAATGATAGAACGATCTACAATACCGCCCTGGTAACCAGCCCCTAGCGTCATAGAGGTCTTCTCCCCTACGTTCAGTGGCTTGCCAGTATCTTCATCTTTGACGATTTCCCCCTCTTCGTTGCGCGCGGTGACGCCCATCGTGTGGTGATACTGCACGCAGGCAAATAATTCATCTACTTTTTGCGATTTGGATACTTCGACGTCGGTCGCATAATACTGCGTATTACCATTGCCATCGAGGCCCATCCACTGGTAGACATTGATACCTACTTCATCACCCAGGGCGCGGCCCATTTTACCCGTCGTTGAACGACCGTAACCCAGCGCCAAACCTACGGTGTTTTGCTCCTGACCAAACTGACGTACCGCGGTGGCACGCAGGGTCGTTTCACCTACCGTTACATCGACCATATCGGCTTCCCCGTATAGTTCACGCTTGTTCAGGTTATTGAGCGACTTGAAGGTATTCCCCCCCTCCCACTTCACGGGGATGGTCAGGTAGTTACCCCAGACGGTCCGGGTAATCGGATCGGGCATTTCAATCAACCAGGGGTTATTGGCATACTGGCCTCCGCCCATATTGACAGTTTCGAAGAAGACCACTTCCAACTCACTTTCGACCGGCTTGCGTACCTGTCCGGCTGCTGCCGAAACGTTACCCGCAAAGGTCACGGCTTCGGCCTCTTTGCTTAGCGCAAAAACACCGTCGTGTAGCGTGCTGTCCCAGAAAGTCTGGAAAGTAGCGTATTCGCTTTGCTGCGGAAACATCACTTCTTCCCAGTGCTTCTTCAGGTAATCCAAATAAGGCTGATCGGCGGCCGGATCAAAAGCTTCCGGTGCACTCCAGACCAATAAAGATTCTTCGGCCTGGCGAGTCTTAAAGAGTGGATTAATCGTGGGCTGAATCAAGCTGTAGTGCCCTAATTTAGGTTCTACATCTCCCCAGCTTTCCAGGAAGTGGTTGCTGGGTGCCACGTAATCACAAAGCATAGTGGTTTCGGAAGGCGTACCGGATAGGCTCACCTTCAGGCCCACTTTTGCCAATGCCGCTGCGAATTGATCGGCATTGGGAATATCGTAAGCGGGATTTGCGCCGTCCATGAAGAAGACCGCATCAACGCTGCCTCCATCCATCTCGCGGATTAATCCCTGAATGTTTTTATCCATCCCCTGACGCTGCTGAGAAGCGTGGGTAAAATCAAGTGTTTTGCCCACGTTACCAAGCAGGTGGTTCATGGCATTCACCAGCGTTTGCTCTCCAATGTTATTGGTACCACAAACGATCAGTGAAGTTCCCCGGGCAGCCACCAGCTCTTCGGCTAATTTTTCGAATTTAGAGGCTTTCTCTGCTGGTAAACTTGGTCCGCTTACCCGCGTTCCACCCGTCTGGGCCGCGACGGCATTATACAGCGTCACTACGGCAGCTCCCATCTGAGAGGGCTTCACCAGTAAACGGTTGTCTGCATTGGAGCCCGTCAGGCTCATCTGTGTCTCTACCTGAATGTGGCGAGACATTTTGGGCGATTCTATATCTTTCACCTTACGGTTCTTGATGTACTTTGTGGCGTACTCGGTCGGAGAGATCCAAGCCCCCAGGAAATCGGCATCAATACCCACGATTACTTCTGCTTTATCAAAGTGATAATCGGGCACCATTGCCTTGCCAAAGTCTCTTTCGTTTGCTTCTAATAAAGCAGAACTAGAAACAGCATCGTAGGTAACTACCTGAGCATTTGGATATTTCGCCTGAAAATCAGTGATGGCTTTTTTAGCCGTTGGGCTCATATTCGTATTAGTTACCAGGCGAATATTGGCATTGGCGCTCAGCTTTTCGCCTACCTCTTTATCCAGCATATCCCAACTCAGCATTTTGCCATCGATCTTCCCCTCCTTCAGGCGGTAAGGCCCTTTGAAGCGGCTGGTATCGTACAGGCTCAGTACCGAGGCCTGTGCTCTGGCCGTGGTTCCTCCTTTGGTGATGGGGGATAAAGAGTTTCCTTCGATCTTGATGGGACGCCCTTCTCTGGTTTTTACCAAAATAGAACAGTAATCCCCTCCATTTACGAAGGAAGAAGCAAAGTAGGTCGCTACTCCCGGAACAATGGCGTCCGGCTTCACCACGTAGGGCAAAGCGTGCTTCACCGGTATATCACAACCGGCGGCCAGGGTAGCGGCACCCAGACCAAAGCCCAGGTACTTTAAGAAATCGCGACGATTAGAATTTCCCGACTCCATCGTGTCGCCGGGCTCGTCGTGACGGAACTCCTGTTCCGCGATTTCGTTAAATGCTTCTGTATTGTCAAGTTGGTCGACACCAACCCATATATCGTTATTTTTGATCTGGTCACTCATCTTCCAGTTTTTCTATTTCCTTGAATGTTCTAAAAAAAAATAAATAGTTGATTAGTAGTGGCATTTCTGACACTCCAGACCACCGATCTCTTCTACCGTTACGGCATCGCGTGTACCCGCCTGGATCTGCTCATGGTATAATTCGTAAGACTTGTAGTACTCATTGTCTTCAAATTGTACTTCCGTCTCGCGGTGACAATTAATACACCAGCCCATAGATAGTGGAGAGTACTGATAAACTTTTTCCATCTCTTCTACCGGACCGTGGCAGGTCTGACACGCTACCTTACCGACACTCACGTGCTGAGCGTGGTTAAAATAAACGTGATCAGGCATATTGTGAATGCGTACCCATTCGATCGGACCCGCAATTTTATTATCTCCCGTGGCTCTATTGGTCAGGGCACCAACGATGCCTTCCCACTGCTTGTCTACTACTTCTTCGATGTCCATTCCACGCTCCTTCAGATTGTCATCCAGGGTAGTATAGCTATTAGCTATCCATCTGGAATAGATCTGCTTGATCTCGTCGCGGCTCATATTTTCGTAATCCTCGATGTAGGTATCTTCGTTGGGATCCCAGCCGATGGAAGCGTATATCTTGGTTAATTCTGCCGTACCGTAGTTCGACCCTACCTTAATGGCAGTGTGACAGTTCATACAGGTATTAGCCGCCGGAATAACCGAGTGCTTACTTCTGCGGGCACCGTCGTGACAGTACTGACAGTCGATCTGGTTCAGACCAGCGTGCGTCTCGTGCGAGAACTTGATGGGCTGCTCGGGCTCATAGCCTTGCTGGCGGCCCAGACTAATGGCATTGTTCACGGTCGTGTAACCACCGAGTACCACTAGGGCAAAGACCACAAAGGCAATCACCCCCTTACTGGTAAGAATCTCTACCAGTGACTTGCGACGCGCCGTGGTATCACCATCTTTCAGCTTCAACATGTAGTTCATGTTGGAGATGATCCGCGCCAGAATCAAAGCCAGCGCAGCTAATACGAAGGCCAGGATCCAGTATAGATATTTACTGGGACCTTGTTGAACAGCTACTCCGCCGTCTTCTGCTGTTTTATCAGAAGCTGGTTTTGGGCCGTAAGTTTCCGTATATACCCCATCAATGTATCCCAAGATATTTTTAATCTCCTGATCGGTCAGTTGCAGGAAATTGTTCATCTGGGTAGGCTGCCATTCTTCCCATAATTCTACGGCACGGGGATGTCCGGCCTGAATCATAGCCTGAGAGTTGCGGATCCAGCTGTATAGATCTTCCTCCGGATAGTCCGACCAGCGTTCCTCTACACCACCCAGTGCCGGTCCCGTCAGGTCCGTCTTCATATCGGTGACGTGACAGGTGGCACAGTAATTTCTGAAGAGTGTCTTACCGGCATCCAAATCTGCCTCGGCAGTTGCTTCTGCCTGAGCGTTTACCATCGCCGCTGGTAAAATCAGCAGCGCAACAAGCACAAAACGACTCAAAAGAGACTTAATATTCATATTTATCAAATTTTCCATCCTTTATTTTACGGATTCTGTATGTCATAACTGTGTCAGCGCAAATATAGGAACCCTTTTACTAGTTTATAAAGCTTTTTTCAAAATAGAAACATTATTTAGATTGATTCCAAATAAAAACCCGCCATGACTTTCGTCATCCTCGTTTATTTATTATTGGTCATTAACACTGATTTCTATCATTATACTTGCCTTCTCTTATTTTTGTTTTTGCATCATCTGCCTTTTGGCAAAAAACACCAAACTTTATCCTTTACCCTTTACCTCCCTACACTGCCACCTTGGCCTTGATCGCCGGATGCGGATCGTAATTCACCAATTCAAAGTCTTCGTAAGTAAAATCAAAAATCGACTTCACCTCCGGATTAATCTTTAATTGCGGCAGCGGTCGTAGTTCACGACTCAACTGCAGTTTTACCTGCTCCAGATGATTATTATATATGTGTACATCTCCGAAGGTGTGTACAAAGTCACCCGCTTCCAGGTCACAAACCTGCGCCACCATCCGGGTCAACAGGGCATAAGAGGCAATATTAAAGGGGACGCCCAGAAATGTGTCGGCGGAGCGCTGGTATAACTGACAGGACAATTTCCCCTCCGCCACGTAAAACTGAAACATCGTATGGCAGGGCGGCAGTCCCGCTTTGGCCATCACCGGAATATCTTTGGGATTCCAGGCCGAGACGATCAGCCGACGGGAATTGGGTTTTTCTTTAATGTCCTGTACCACCTGCTTGATCTGATCTACTCCGTTGAAATCTCTCCACTGCGAACCGTAGACCGGACCCAGATCCCCCCACTCGTTTGCAAAAGCGTCGTCTTCTTTAATCTGATTCACAAAATCTACCATAGCCTTCTTCCATTCAGCAGAATATTTGGGAAACTGCTCCGCCAGTCCATTGGCCTGCAAATAATGCTGAAAGGGCCACTCGTTCCAGATACGAACGCCGTTCTTCACCAAATACTGAATATTAGTATCGCCCGTCAAAAACCAGAGCAGTTCATGCAAGATAGACTTGAAATGTACCTTCTTGGTTGTGAGCAGCGGAAAGCCTTCCGATAGCGGGATCCGCATCTGATAACCAAACACGCTAAGGGTGCCTGTACCGGTACGGTCCCCCTTCTGAATACCACGCTCCAGTATGTGCTCCAATAAATCGTGATAAGCTCGCATAGTTGAAGGTTTGAATGGTGAGTAATCGAGACCCACCAATATCGCGCGAATATAGCCAATTATACCGAGTTTCCCGATATTCTAATTCGCTAATTTATATCTACCCCCAATTAATTTTCTTTCTACTTTAGCAGCCCCATTTATCAACTCTTTGCATTTTCAAATGTTTTAGAACAAATTGAAAACAACCTCTTACTCTTTGCCCACGGCATAACCTTAGAAACTTGAACTCCCTATGAGCTACCGAAGTATGTACGACTGCGTAAATGATCTGGAGAAACACGGTCACCTCCTGCGCATCCGCTCCGAAGTGGATCCCAATCTGGAGATGGCCGAAATCCATCGACGCATTTTTGAGCAGAAGGGGCCGGCCATTCTATTCGAACGCGTCAAAGGTAGTCCTTTCCCGGCGGTTTCGAATATCTACGGTACCTACGAACGTACAGATTTCTTGTTTCGCAAGACCTTACCCAGGGTACAAAAGGTAATCGAACTCAAGGCAGACCCCACCAATTTCTTTAAAAATCCACTGCGCTACCTCGATGCGCCCTTTACGGCCTTGTCTGCGCTGCCGCGCAAAAGTCTGGGTAAGGCACCTATATTATATGGAGAGACCCGTATTGATCAATTGCCCGCCATCAAGTCCTGGCCGATGGATGGCGGTGCTTTCGTTACCCTCCCCCAGGTGTTTACCTTACCTCCCGGTACCGATAAGGTTATGCAATCCAATATTGGAATGTACCGTATCCAACTCGATGGCAATGAGTACGAACTAAATAAAGAGGTGGGCATGCACTATCAGATCCACCGGGGTATTGGTAATCACCATACCGAATACAATAAGCTGGACGAGCCCTTCCGCGCTTCGATTTTTGTGGGCGGGCCGCCTTCCCATGCCTTCGCCGCGATTATGCCATTACCCGAAGATTTGTCCGAGCTCACCTTCGCCGGGCTGCTGGGCGGACGAAGATTTCGCTATACCCGCCGCAACGGTTTTGTACTGTCTTCGGATGCCGACTTTGTGATCACTGGCATCATCCGCAAGCAGGAGAAGAAACCCGAGGGGCCCTTTGGTGATCACCTGGGCTACTACAGCCTGCAGCACGATTTTCCGGTTATGGACGTAGAAAAGGTTTATTACCGCAAGAATGCCATCTGGCACTTTACCGTGGTGGGACGTCCTCCCGCCGAAGATTCCAGTTTTGGATATCTGATCCACCAATTGGTCAAGCCTTTAACGCCGCAGGAGTTTCCGGGCATCAAAGAGATTCACGCGGTGGATGCGGCCGGGGTCCATCCCCTACTCCTGGCCATTGGTAGTGAGCGGTATATGCCCTTTCGGGAAAAAAGGCCCGAAGAAATTCTAACCCAGGCCAATCGCATCATTGGCTCGGGCCAAACCTCGCTGGCTAAATTTCTTTTCATTGCCGCCCACGATGATGCGCCCGACTTGAGTACCCGTGATATTCCACAGTATTTCAACCACTTTCTGGAGCGCATTGATTTGACCCGCGATCTACACTTTCATACCAAAACGACCATTGACACCCTCGACTATTCGGGAACGGGCTGGAATTCGGGCTCTAAACTAGTGGTCGCCTGCCGGGGTCCCGTTTTGCGTAAGCTGAAAACCGAACTTCCAGAGAACTTCAGCCTACCCACCGGCTTTAGCGAACCTGCGTTTATACAGCCCGGCCTGCTGGCCATTAAAGCCAGTCCTTTTACCGGAGAAACTTCCCGGGAAGATATGGCGCGCCTGGCCAGCCAGCTAGAAGCCTTCGATTTGGAAGGCATCCCTATGATTATCGTCGGTGATGATAGTGCCTTCCTGGCACAGACGACCAACAATTTTGTCTGGGCCACCTTCACGCGCGCAAATCCATCGCATGATATATATGGTGTACGGGCTTTTACCGAATTCAAGCACTGGGGCTGTCGCGGGCCCTTGCTAATCGATGCCCGGATCAAGCCCCACCACGCACCGGAATTGGTCCCAGATCCGCAGGCAAGTAAAAAGGTGGATCGCCTGTTTAGCAAAGGTGGCGAACTCTACAACTGTGTGGGCAAATAGTCCAAGACGTGCCGCATGACCGGGTTGGTATTTTGTTTGTTCCACACCACTTGCAAAGTGGTGCGAAGCGCCGTCTGATCCAGTTCGATAAACCTGATCTTCATATCGTATCCATCTTTTAATGCCGTGGGCACAATGGATACGCCCAGGTGATTCTCGACCAGACGGTAGATCGTATTGGCCTGCACGGTGTAGTGCGCCGTTATGGGATGGAAGCCGCTTTCGTCAAAAAGCTGCATGACCTTTTGGAAATAAGACCGACTGTACTTTTCCTCAAAAAGGATAAAAGGCTCGCTGCTCAATTGCTCCAGAGAAGTAAATGCTTGGGCATCAAGTGGATGATCCTCTGGCAATACCAAAGAAAAGGTATCTACAAAAACCGGTCGCATTTCCAGGCGGTGGGGCACTCTGTCCAGGCGCACAAAACCCAAATCAATTTCCTGATTCAAGAGGGCTTCCACCTGATGCTGATTATCCATTTCCTCTAGGTGAAAACGTAAGGCTTTGTAATCTTTCTTTAGTTCCAATAGAAAAGGGGGAATGACATTCTGCATGGCTGAGCCGATATACCCCAGACGCAGCTGCCCCTTTATTCCCTGCTCAATCATCCGGCTGTGCTCAAGCATCCGCTCCATTTGCTGAAAAAAACCGGGTAATTCTTCGGCCAGATACTGCCCGGTAGGAGTCAATACCACTTTACGATTATGCCGCTCAAAAAGTTGCACCCCTAAAACCTCCTCCATTTGCCGAACCTGCCTGCTCAAAGCAGGTTGTGAGATATAAAGTTGTTCGGCGGCCCGCCGAAAATGCAGTTGTTCGGCAACGGCTAGGAAATATCGAAAATGTCGAAGCTCTAATTGATTACTCATAGTTATCAAATTACGACCTAATTAGTCTCATTGTGCATCAAATATAACTTTAATTTTGTATTGGTACATCCTAAGGCAGAGACTTGTCTCTACGAAACCATTAAACCTATAAACCATGTTCCAATACGGCATTGACTCCCTTGATCTCGATCGCGTCCTGGCCCTGGCCCACGGACAGGAGAAAGGAATACTCAGCCAAGAAGCCAGGGCGCAAATCCTTAACGCCCGTCGGACAGTCGAACGGATGGTTGCCCAAAAAGACCCGGTATACGGCGTCAATACGGGCTTTGGCCCGCTTTGCGACACCCGCATCGACCAGGAAGCTAGCGACCTGCTACAAAAGAATTTACTACTGACCCACGCGGTAGGTGTTGGGGAGCCTATCCATCCCAAACTATCCCGAATCATGCTGATCTGCAAAGCCCATGCCCTGGCTCAGGGTTATTCCGGCATTAGCCTTCCCATCCTGGAACGCATCCTTTACTTTATTGAATATCACCTCCATCCGGTAGTACCCGAACAGGGCTCCGTGGGTGCTTCTGGCGATCTAGCTCCACTTTCCCATCTGTTCTTACCTCTACTGGGAGAAGGCTATTTTTGGCAGGGTCAGCAAAGGGTTCCGGCGGCACAAGTGCTGGCAGCGCACGACCTGCGCCCCCTCAACTTAGGAGCTAAAGAAGGCTTGGCCCTCATTAATGGTACACAATTCATTCTGGCGCATGCGATTACGGGCTTAGATCACCTACGCTACCTATTGGACCTCGCGGATGTTAGTGGGGCGATGAGTCTGGAAGCCTTTCAGGGCAGCGCACATCCCTTTCGGGAAGACCTGCACCGCATCCGCCCTTTTCGGGGTAACCTAATCGTAGCTAAACGTATGCGAGGGCTACTAAAAGATTCCGAAAATCTGGCTTCCCACGCTAACTGCGGCCGTATACAGGATCCCTATTCGGTACGTTGTATTCCTCAGGTACACGGCGCCTCCCGCAATGCCTGGCAGCATCTATTGGAGCTGACTGAAATCGAAATGAATGCCGTCACCGATAATCCCATCATCACCCAGACGGAAGAAGCTATCTCGGGCGGTAATTTTCACGGCCAACCCCTGGCGATGGCCCTGGACTATGCGACCGTCGCGGCCGCTGAGTTGGGCAACATTGCCGATCGACGTTGCTATCTATTACTGGAAGGGAAGAATGGTTTACCGCGTCTGCTTACGCAAAAAAGTGGCCTTAATTCTGGACTGATGATCCCTCAGTACACCAGCGCCGCCCTGGTCACCGAAAATAAAACGCTCTGCTTTCCCGCTTCTGCCGATAGCATACCTACTTCGCTTGGCCAGGAAGACCACGTATCCATGGGCAGTATTTCCGGCCGCAAATTTAATCAGGTACTCGGCAACCTGAATAAAATACTGGCCATCGAATTGCTCTACGCCGCGCAAGGACTAGAGTTTCGTCGGCCACTACGCTGTTCGGACCGGATAGAAGCTAATTTTAAGCTGATCCGACAGCGGGTAAACAAACTAGAAGAGGATCGACTGATTATGGATGATATTGACCAGCTGATCCAAATGGTAAAAAACCGGGTATTCGTGGTGTAAGAAATAGCTCTTGAAGAAATTTGAGGCGGAGGATTCCCTCCGTACTATTGCTTTCAAACAAATTTACTTTCATCAATCAACTTTTGTCTAAGGCACTAAATCACATCCAACAATATGACCTTTCAAGAACAAATACAAGCGGGCATACCCAATACATTACCTCCAGGTAAGCCCGATCGTCCCGCCGGAAATCCCGCACCGCGACGTAAGGACATCCTTTCCATCGCCGAAAAACAACTGGCCATACGCAATGCCCTGCGATACTTTCCTACCGAATGGCATGCCGAACTGGCCCCGGAATTTGCTCGGGAGCTACAGGAATACGGTCGCATTTATATGTATCGATTCCAACCCGACTATGCGATGCGTGCCCGCCCCATTCAGGACTATCCGGCCAGATGTCCGGAGGCGGCCGCCATTATGCTGATGATTCAGAACAATCTGGACCCCGCCGTCGCCCAACACCCCGACGAATTGATCACCTACGGAGGAAATGGAGCCGTTTTTCAGAACTGGGCTCAGTATCTACTCACTATGCAGTATCTATCCCAAATGACGGATCATCAGACTCTGCATATGTACTCTGGTCATCCGATGGGTTTGTTTCCTTCTCATCCCTGGGCGCCGCGCGTAGTCGTCACCAATGGTATGATGGTCCCAAATCACTCCAAACCCGACGACTGGGAGCGCTACAATGCACTGGGGGTGACTCAATACGGACAAATGACCGCCGGGTCCTACATGTACATTGGCCCGCAGGGTATTGTCCACGGCACCACCATCACCGTCATGAATGCCTTCCGCAAAGTATTACCAGCGGGAGAAAGCGCAGCGGGAAAAATATTTCTTACCGCTGGATTGGGGGGAATGAGTGGTGCACAACCTAAGGCAGGTAACATTGCCGGCTGCATTACGGTCTGTGCCGAGGTTAATCCAGCGGCGGCCCGCAAAAGAAAAGCCCAGGGATGGGTCGATCTGCTGATCGAAGACCTCGACCAACTGATCCAACGTGTCCGAAAAGCCCAGGCCGAGAAAGAAGTAATATCTATTGCCTACCTGGGTAATATTGTCAATTTATGGGAAGCCTTGGCCAGTGCGGATATTTTCGTACATCTCGGCTCTGACCAAACCTCCCTGCACAACCCCTGGTCGGGTGGTTATTATCCGGCTGGCCTGTCTTTTGAAGAGGCCAACCAAATGATGCACGAGCAGCCCGACTTATTTAAAGAAAAGGTACAGGAAAGCCTGCGACGTCAGGCGAGGGCTATCCGTAAACACACCGATCAGGGTACTTATTTCTTCGATTATGGTAATGCATTTCTGCTGGAAGCCAGTCGGGCCGGAGCCGATGTTATAGCTTCGAATGGTAATGGCTTTCGCTATCCGTCTTATGTACAAGATATTCTGGGGCCCCTGTGTTTTGATTACGGCTTTGGTCCCTTTCGGTGGGTCTGCACCTCTGGAAAAGCGAGTGACCTGGCACAGACCGACCAAATTGCCCGGAAAACTTTAGAAGCGATGAGCATCGAAGCCCCCAAGGCCATCCAGCAGCAAATGCGCGATAATATCCGCTGGATTCGCGATGCTCAGAAACATCAAATGGTGGTAGGTACTCAGGCGCGTATCCTATACGCCGATGCCGAAGGTCGTATTAACCTTGCCCGGGCCTTCAATCAGGCCGTTGCCGCCGGAAAAATTGGCCCCGTCGTATTGGGACGGGATCACCACGACGTCAGCGGAACGGATTCTCCTTACCGGGAAACCTCTAATATTTACGACGGCAGTCAATTCACCGCCGATATGGCCATCCACAATGTAATTGGTGATGGCTTCCGTGGAGCCAGCTGGGTATCCATCCATAACGGTGGCGGTGTCGGATGGGGCGAAGTGATCAATGGTGGGTTTGGTTTGCTTTTGGACGGAAGTCCGATGGCCGAAAAGCGACTGGAGCAATTACTATTCTACGATGTAAACAATGGGATTGCCAGGCGCAGTTGGGCACGCAACCCCAATGCACGGTTTGCGCTGAAGCGCGAAATACGAAGAAGTCCCAACCTCGAAGTCAGGCTCCCCTATTTAGTCAAAGATGAGATTTTATCAGGCCTTTTCCCAAAAGCAAAATAACATGAGCCTATTATTCACCAATATTAAGCAACTAATCCAAATCCGGTCCGAAGCTGAGCAGTGGGTGGCTGGTCAGGACATGCATCAATTACCCCTAATTGAAGAGGCCTTTTTACTCGTGCAAAGTGGCCGGATTAAAGCCTTCGGGCCCATGGCGGAATGTCCCAAACCTATGGCAGATTGGGAGATAATGGATGCGACAGGCCGCCTCTTACTCCCCGCCTGGGTAGACTCCCACACCCATCTGGTCTACGCCGGGCATCGCGAGCAGGAGTTTGTAGACCGGATTAAGGGCTTGAGCTACCAGGAAATTGCGAACCGGGGAGGAGGGATTCTGAATTCGGCCCGCCAGTTACAAGCCAGCACGGAAGCTGAGCTTTACGAGCAAAGCCGGCAACGCCTGGAGCAGGTGATGCGAATGGGAACCGGAGCCATCGAAATAAAATCGGGTTATGGATTAACGGTGGAGGCGGAACTCAAAATGTTGCGGGTTATCCGGCGTTTAAAAGAAAACTATCCCATACCTATTAAAGCCACCTTTTTAGGCGCCCATGCCCTGCCTGCCGAATACAAAAATAACAAGCAGGCTTACCTGAAGCTGTTGATTCAGGAGCTCTTACCACTAATCGCCGCAGAACAACTGGCTGATTACATAGATATCTTTTGTGAAGAGGGCTATTTCTCCGTAGCGGACACCGAACAGCTTTTGAGCGCCGGGCAGGCCTATGGTCTTCGGCCAAAAATTCACGTCAACCAGTTTAATGCTATTGGTGGGGTAGCTGCCGGAGTCAAGTACCGGGCTTTATCGGTAGATCACCTGGAAGTTTTGCGAAAGCAAGACATAACCGCTCTGAGCGATAGCTCGACGATGCCCGTCGCCCTACCGGCCTGTTCTTTTTTCCTGGGAATCCCTTACACACCCGCCACGGCCTTGATAGAAGCCGGTTTGCCACTCGCACTGGCCAGTGATTATAATCCTGGCTCCAGTCCAACGGGGAATATGAATTTTATTTTGGCAACTGCCTGTATCAAAATGAAACTCAGCCCGGAAGCGGCCATCAACGCAGCAACGCTGAACGGTGCCTACGCCATGGGACTGGAAAAAGAAGTCGGTAGTATAACGGTGGGCAAAAGAGCCAACTTGTTACTTAGCAAACCTCTACCCTCTTATGCCTACTGGCCGTACGCCTTCGCGGATCATCACATTGAAAGGGTATTTATTGATGGGCATGCCATGTCTTAAAAATTGCACAAATGAATCAACACTTCTACCAGCCTCCACAAATAACCCTTTGGACTGGTCGACCTACCAATCCGGAAATCAGCATACAATATTGGTATCAGGCCGTTCAATTAGCGGATCTCCGGCAAAGCATATGGCCGGAAGCAGATATTGGCCTGTTGGGCTACGCCTGTGACGAGGGCGTTCGGCGTAACCAGGGACGTACCGGAGCGGCCCAAGGTCCTGAATCTATCCGTCGGCAACTGGCCAAAATTGCCTTCCACCTTTCGGGGAAAAAAGTAGTGGACTTTGGAAATATCCAGCCGGTAAATGAAAAAATGGAAGAAACACAGGAATATTTTGCGCAGGGTGTTTTCCAACTTTTGCACAAGCAGATATTCCCCATTGGTCTGGGGGGCGGACACGACATCGCTTATGCCCACGTCAGTGGTCTTTTAAACTATCTTAAGCAAAAGCAGGCGAAAGCAAGCCTGGGTGTCATAAACCTGGATGCCCATTTTGATCTGCGACCGGTAAAAGGGAGGGGTAATTCTGGCACCCCTTTTTATCAGCTCCTATCAGAATGGGACAGCCAGCTGGGGTATTTGCCCATTGGTATACAAGCAGCCGCTAACCCTCCGCAGCTTTTTGCAATCGCCCGACAGCAAAAGGTGCCTTTTATAAAGGCAGAAGAATGCCAAATGAGCAGTTTGCCATCGGTATTAAAAAAAGTAGCTGATTTTATCCAATCGTACGATTATATCTATCTTAGTATTGACCTGGATGGTTTCTCCTCCGCCTTTGCGCCCGGAGTGAGTGCCCCCTCAGTGATGGGCTTTACGCCCTATTTTGCTCAGGAAATCATCTCTGCCATTATTCCTTCTGGTAAATTAATCAGTTGTGACATAGCCGAACTGAATCCAAAATTCGACCGGGATCAACAAACTGCTCAACTTGCAGCCCGATTGATCAACAAAATTTCCTTATCATTGTAGGTAAAGAATGGGGCATTAATAAAGTGTCCAAGATTTACGCAGGTGTTTTGCTGTTCAGTGAGGCAAAAAACGTAGGCGATGCAGCGCATCGACGAGGCTTTTTTAACGAAACTGGGCGGCAAAAGCACAAGTAAAGATGTATAATTTATTATGGACTCATTCCTAAGTAGGTTGCCCATATTGAATCTGTAATAAGGTGCTGGCTTTTTTGGGCTAGTTCGAGGCGCAAAAATCGCGGATAGCCTAGCTATCCAAGGCTTTTTGCAACGAAGAAATCGCCCCAAAAAGACGCAGATTATTGCTTGATTTAATTGGGCAACCTACTT
>DATFKA010000012.1:0-100674 GCA_035268885.1 Saprospiraceae bacterium | reverse complement strand
ATGGCTAATCTTAGCGGGGAGTTTTGGCTTCTTTTTGCGGTCAAAAAGAAGATGCACTAAAGGGCAAAACTATGATCACTAAGCATCTTCCCCATATTCATCCGCGTTCTGGTGCGCCTGAGGCGCATGGGCATTTCATGTCTATATAATTGTCGATTTAGGGCCATTTCAGGCCATCCAATAACTGGATATAATCTTCGATACCTGCTTTAATTTCCGAAAGATAAATAAATTCGTCGGCAGTATGGCTGCGAGCCGAATCGCCGATGCCCATCTTTAGACTGGGGAAGGGCATCAGTGCCTGATCCGACAGGGTCGGCGATCCGAAGGTAGTCTTGGCCAGTTTCTTTCCGCTGAGGACCAGTGGATGATCCGCCGCAATACTAGAGGAATTCAGTCGGTAGGACCGGGCTTTGAGTTGACTTTGCGTCAATCCATCCAATATTTCAAAGGCTCGCTGGTTAGGGTAGCGCTCGTTGGTACGTACGTCAATCACAAATTGACAGCGATCCGGCACCACATTATGCTGACTACCGCCGGTGATTTGAGTAACGGTAGCCCTGGTTGGGCCCAAAAGGGGGGAAACCTCTTCGAAGGTATAATCTTTGATTTTCTGGATATCTTCCAGGGCGAGGTACAGGGCATTGACGCCTTCGTCACGGGCGGCGTGTCCCGATTGGCCGATGGCTTCTCCGTCGATAACCATCAGGCCTTTTTCGGCAATAGCCATTTCCATTTCGGTGGGTTCGCCGACCAAAGCCGCATCGATGGGGCCGAGCTCAGGGAGGAGGGCGGCGATACCGTTAGGACCGGAGATCTCTTCTTCAGCACTGGCGGCAAATATTAGATTGACGGGTAGTTCTTTGTCGTAAAAATACCGGAAAGCCGACAGGAGTCCGACCAGGGAGGCACCGGCGTCGTTACTACCTAAACCAAAGAGCTGGTCTCCCTCCAGGGTAGCGGTGAAGGCGTCGCGCTGCCAACCCCTGGCTGCTTTGACGGTATCGTGGTGAGAGTTGAGGAGTAGGGTTGGGCGGTCTGCCTGCCAGTGTCTGGAGCGAGCGTAGATGTTATTCTTGAACCGTAGGGCATTGATATCCGCCCGGCGTAAAAAATCGAGAATAAGTTGGGCCGTTTGATCTTCCTGGCGGGACAAAGAAGGCGTTTCGATCAGTTGTTTTAATAAGTGGATGGCATCCTCCTGGAGGCGATCTATTCTCATAAGAGCAGTATTATGTTTAAGTCATACAAAATTAGCAACTTTCTATTAGAGCAAGGGACTTTAGTGGCTAAGTATTTGAAAAAGTGTGCTTTGGACACTAATTAATGCGCTCACTTCTTTTTCATTATTCTGGTTTTTATTGTATCTTAAGTAATGGTTCATTATTACCAAATAAGATTCACTCCAGCGGGCCAAATAACAATCTGACGCTCCCGGGCAGACCTCATAAAATACCCAGCATAACACAGGATCCTCCTTTAGATTAGTTGACTACTGCTTGCTATCGTCAATTACTGACCAGCAAGCGCAAGATGCTTATTGAATCACTAAAACCAATTCATCATGAGAATCCGTATTACATTTCTTGTTCTGATTTTTGCTGCCTTATCGCTTAACGCGCAGTATGCCTTAGTCGATTTTATGTACGTCCCGGAAGGTGGCGACGAAACCTACATTAAAATGGAGCAGAGCTATGCCAAGCCTGTACACCAAAGACTGATTGACGAAGATAAACTGAACTACTGGGGCTTGTTTAGAGTGGCTTACCCGGCGGGTACGGGAGCTGATTACCAGTACGTAACCGTGCGTATCTATGAGGGTGCGGACCAACTGGCCAATGCTACCGCCTTCAATGAAACCTTTGAAAAGGTACACGAGAATGAAATTCTGGAGGCGCTAATGAGTACGGTAGTCAATACACGGGATTTGGTGGAGACCCACCGCCTGTACCGCTGGGAGATGTTCCAGGATCCTAATCTGGAGGCGCATCCTAAAATCCTTCAGGTTGTTTACTTCAAAAACCCGATGTCTAAGTGGGAAAACTACCAAAAGATGGAAAAGGAGCTATACCATCCCATGCATAAAAAAGAGATTGAAATGGGGCTTCGGGCCGGATGGCAGGGCTATGAGCTACAAAGCCCAATGGGAAGTAGCATGCCCTATTCGCACGTAGCCGTAGACTCTTACAAAGACTGGGAGCAGTACATGAAGCCTAAAAAGGAGGAAGCGGTTTTGAGAGCAGCACACCCTAAAAAAACCATGGAAGAAATCAATGAAGTATTCTATCAGACGGCTGCTCTGGTCCGTATGGAAGAATGGCACCTGATTGACTACGTACAAAAAATGCCGGAAGAAGAAAACTAAAACTATTGCAGCAGGGTCCCCCCCTGCCTAATAGAAGCCGGACCGCAGATGCGGACTTGTTTCACTCCTTTTGAAAGGGCAGTAAAGGCATTATCGAGTTTTGGGATCATCCCACCACTGATAATGCCTTGCTTTTTATAGTTGTCGTATTCCCTTTTTGTAATCGAAGCGATAATACTAGTCAGATCATTCGGGTCGCGCATGACGCCGGGCAGGTCCAGGCAGAGGTGTAGAGCTACCTCATGCTTACTGGCCAGGGCCTGGGCCGTTTGTGCGGCAATAGTATCTGCGTTCGTATTGAGTAGCTGACCTTTTTTATCGTGGGTGATAGCGCAGAGTACCGGTGTAAACCCAGCTTCCAATAGTTGAATCAGGCTTTGGGTGTTTACCGCATCAATATCTCCGGCGAAGCCGTAATCGTGCTTCCAGCCTCTGCGCTTATGCGCCAGGATCAGGTTACCATCGGCACCACTGAGTCCAATGGCGTTGCAGTCTTTGGCTTGCAGCCTGGCGACGACGCGTTTATTATACAGGCCTGCGTAGACCATGGTCACGATTTCCAAAGTGTGGGCATCGGTCACCCGGCGGCCGTCGATCATTTGCGCGGGGATACCTAGTTTTTCACTCAGGGCGCTGGCGCGTTTCCCCCCGCCGTGTACCAGGATTTTGTAACCGCCTAATTGCGTAAAATCGTTTAGCACCCGATCCAGTATGGCTTCGTCTTCCACGACTTTACCACCAATTTTGAGAATATTGAGGGTTGACTTGGACATCTTCTTGTATTATAAATCTTCTAAAATAGCCTTTAAGACCGCCTGTGCGGCGTACATTCGGTTACCAGCTTGCTGAATAACCGCTGATTTAGGGCTGTCGATGACGGCGTCTTCGACGATGACATTACGGCGAACGGGCAGGCAGTGCATAAAATGAGCCCCGTTGGTCAGGGCCATTTTGTCGGCTGTGATCATCCAGTCTGCATCCTGGCTTAGGATTTTGCCGTAAGGCGCCACCGCTGACCAATTCTTGGTGTAGATAAAATCAGCTCCTTCAAAAGCGGCCCGTTGATCATTCGTCACGGGGGTGTCTTTAATAAACTCGGGCGCCAGATTGTACCCCTTTGGATGCGTGACCACCAGATCTACCTCGCCCGCCTGCATCCATTCGATAAAGGAATTAGATACGGCTTGGGGTAGGGCTTTCGGGTGGGGTGCCCAGCTCAATACTACCTTGGGGCGTTCTTTCTGCTTTAATTCTTCGATGGTCATCAGGTCCGTTAGTGACTGCAAGGGGTGGCGGATGGCAGATTCGAGGCTGACCACGGGTACGGAGGCGTAGCGGATCAGGCTTTTCAGGATATGATCCTGGTAATCTTTTTCCTGATCGGTCAGGGAAGGAAAGGTCCGCACGCCGATTATATCCGCGTACTGGCTGATCACCGCTGCCGCTTCTCTAATATGCTCTGCACGATCGATATTCATGACTGCGCCGTCCTCGAATTCCAGTTTCCAGCCCTGGCCGGCGTTCATATTGATGACCTGCATGCCCAGGTTGAGCCCGGCGCGCTCGGTACTCAGGCGCGTGCGCAGACTGGGGTTAAAAAAGAGGAGGATCAGGGTCTTGTCTTTTCCGATGGCCTGGTCGGCAAAAGGGGCGGCTTTGCAATCTAAAGCGGATTGAACCAGTGCTGAGACATCGGGGACATCGTATACGGAAGTGAAGTTTTGCATATCAATTGTCGAATTGTTGAATGGTTGAATTTTCTATAACGGCTGAAAAAATATCCAGGAATTGATCTACTTCTTTTTGACCAATATTGAGTGCCGGTAAAAGCCGGATCACATTGGGGTCAGAAGAAGAGCCCGTAAACAGGCCGTGCTCAAAGAGCAGTTTTTTGCGCAAAGCCGCAACGGGGGCTGCCATCTCTACCCCAATCATCAGGCCAACACCGCGTACTTCCAGAGGCGCCTTGAGTTGGGAAAGGGCTTCCAGTAAAATTTGTCCCTGCTCTTTTGCATTGGCGATCAGGTCTTCTTGCTCCAGTACCTCCAGTACGGCTAGCGTGGCGGCACAGGCCAGGTGGTTGCCACCAAAAGTGGTGCCCAGTAATCCATAGCTGGCCTCAAATTTGGGGTGCAATAAGATACCCCCTACCGGGAAACCATTACCCATACCTTTGGCCATGGAGATAATATCCGGCTCTACGCCCAGGTGCTGGAAGGCAAAGAAAGCACCGGTACGGCCAAAGCCCGACTGGATTTCATCCAGGATAAAGACCGTATTGGTTTCATTACAGGTTTTTTGCACCTCCTGTAGGAAAGTAGCGTCGGGCAGGTGTATGCCGCCAATCCCCTGTACGCCTTCAATAATGACGGCACTGACATCTCCCTTTCGAAGACTCTCCTGTACACTATCCAGGTCATTCCAGGCGTGGAATTCAACCGCGTAGGTTTTGTTGATGGGAGCTTTGATCTTCTCACTGTGGGTGGCATTAACTGCCGCCGAGGTGCGTCCGTGAAAGGCCCGTTCGAAGGCAATGATCTTGGTCCGACCATTGTGAAAGGAGGCCATCTTTAGGGCGTTTTCATTCGCTTCGGCCCCGCTGTTGCAGAGAAAAAGCTGATATTCGTCACATGCGGAAACCTGTCCCAGTTTTTGGGCCAGCTCTTGCTGCAAGGGGTTTTGTACAGAATTGGAGTAGAAGCCCAGTTTTTGTAGTTGCGCACTGATGCGTTTAACATAATGCGGATGGCTATGACCAATGGAGATCACAGCGTGACCACCGTAGAAGTCGAGATAGGACTTGCCTGCGGGATCGTAAACGTAGCTGCCTTTGCCCCGGACTGGCTCCAGGTCATATAGTGGGTATACATCGAATAGTTGCATGATAGTTACTGAATTGTTGAATTGTTGAATTGACGAATTGAAGCGATTTAAACTTTTCAGTTCGCTGAGTCTTATAGAACCTACAAGCTTTTTAAGACCGCTTGAACCAAAAAGATTAAACCGCTTCATTATTGTTATAAACAAAAACCAAGAATTCGTTATTCCGCAATTCATAATTAATTTTAAAAGGCTAGTGCTTTTAGTTGTAGCCCGAGGGTTTCTTCCCAACCAAAGACCAGATTCATATTTTGTACGGCCTGTCCGCTGGCGCCCTTTACGAGGTTGTCGATCATGCTGATGATGAGGACTTTGTCTTCGTGGCGAGCCAGGTGGATCAAGGCTTTATTCGTATTCACTACCTGTTTGAGGTAGGGGTTTTTACGCGTCACGATTGTAAAGGGATGGTCGGCGTAATAGTCTTCGTACAGTTCGTAGAGTTCTTCCAGACTTTGCTGGGTCTGAGTGTACAAACTGGCGTAGATCCCGCGTGGGAAGTCGCCCCTTAAGGGTAAAAAGTTTAATTCCAGGCTGGCATCTGGTTGTAACTGGTGCAAACTGCGTTTGATCTCATCCAGGTGCTGATGGGTAAAGGCCTTGTAGATTGATATATTGTTATTTCGCCAGCTGAAGTGTGTTGTCGGAGCCGGTTTTTGACCCGCCCCGGTCGACCCAGTGATAGCGTGGATGTGTACCGGTTGGTTGAGCTTTTTGGCGAAAGCCAGGGGTAATAAACCCAACTGGACGGCCGTAGCAAAGCAGCCACAATTAGCGATACGATTCGATTGCCGGATGGCGGTTTTATTGAGTTCCGGAAGACCATAAACGTAAGACTCCGACAAGCGGTAATCACGGCTCAGGTCGATAATGGCCACCGAAGCGGGAATGTCATTTTTTTCCACGAAAGTGGCCGACTGTCCATGGCCCATACAAAGGAAGATGGCATCCACTTCGAAATGTAAATCGCCCGTGAAGACCAGCTCCGTCTCGCCGATCAGGTCTTCGTGCACGTCACTGATGGTTTTACCTTGCTGGCTATTAGAGTGTACGTAGCTGATCTCGACCTGCGGATGGTACTGCAGAATGCGAATCAGCTCGCCGGCGGTGTAACCACCGCCACCGATGATACCTATTTTTTTCATATGGAATGCTTATTTATTGGCTTTGTGTTGTCCCTGTACAAACTGATGAATTTTACTGGCGTTGGCGAGGATTTTGGTAAAGCCTTTAACATCTTCACCACTCCAGCCTTTGTTCATTTCACCGTAGTGGCCAAAGGCAGCGTTCATCATATCGTAGCTTGAATCGATACCCTCCAGTTCGAAGCGGTAGGGAAGGAGCTTAACGAATACTTTTCCGCTTACGGTGCTTTGGGTGTCTTCCAGGAACGTTTCAATATTGCGCATGACCGGATCCAGGAGTTGTCCTTCGTGGAGGAGCATCCCGTACCAGTTGGCGAGTTGTTCTTTCCAGTACTGTTGCCATTTGCCGAGGGTGTGTTTCTCCAGCAGGTGGTGCGCTTTGATGATGATTATGGGCGCCGCGGCTTCAAAGCCAACCCGACCCTTGATGCCGATAATGGTATCGCCTACGTGTATATCGCGTCCGATGGCGAAAGGTGCAGCCAGCATTTCCAGAGCTTTAATAGCTTCGACGGGATCATCAAAGAGGGTGTCGTTAAGTCCGGTGAGTTCCCCCTTATTAAAATGGAGGGTAACTTTTTGGGGCTGCTCCTTTTCCAATTGAGAGGGGTAGGCCTCTTCGGGCAGCGCGCCGTGTGAGTTTAGCGTCTCCACACCACCGACGCTGGTGCCCCAGAGTCCCTGATTGATGGAGTATTTCGCTTTTTCCCAGCTGTAATCAATACCGTTTTGCTGTAGGTAATCGATTTCTTCTTGGCGGGATAACTGCATATCGCGGATTGGTGTGATGACTTCCAACTTATCACCTAATATGTAGAAGGCCAGGTCAAATCGCACCTGATCGTTACCAGCGCCAGTGCTACCGTGAGCTACGGCATCGGCCTTTATTTCGTTGGCGTATTGCGCTACTTCCAAGGCCTGGAACATTCGCTCCGCACTGACGGAGAGAGGATAGGTATTATTCTTTAGGATATTACCGTAGATCAGGTATTTGATGCACTGATTATAAAAACGGGGTACCGCATCTACGATTTTGTAGGAGCTGGCTCCGAGGGCGTAGGCTTTTTCTTCCAGCAATTTGGATTCGGCCTGGTCAAAGCCCCCGGTGTTAACCGTTAGGGCGTGTACTTCGTATCCTTTTTCCTGAGTGAGGTATTTTACGCAATAGGAGGTGTCTAATCCGCCGCTATAGGCGAGGACTACTTTTTTATTTGGCATTGTCAGATATAATTAAATTGCTTAAATCGTATTCCATTTCTTCTTGAGAAGGCGCAAGCATGGCGGTACAAAGGCAGAGTCTACGCTCGTTACGCATCAGGATATCGTAGTTGGGACAACTCTTACAACCCTCCCAGAAGGCATCGTCCTGCGTCAGTTCGGAGAAGGTAACGGGCTGATATCCCAATTGCGAATTGATCTTCATGACGGCCAGGCTGGTGGTGATACCAAAAACTTTAGCCTGTGGAAATTTACTTCTGGAGTGCTCAAAAACCTTCGCTTTCAGCCGCCGGGCCAGCCCCTGTTTGCGAAAAGCAGGGACAATGATGAGTCCGGAGTTGGCTACGTAGCGACCGTGACTCCAGGTCTCGATATAACAAAAACCAGCTAGTTGATCACCGTGAAAGGCAATGACACCATTGCCTTTATTGATCTTCTCCGTGATATATTCCGGCTTTCTTTCGGCGATACCCGTACCGCGTGCTTTGGCCGATTCGTGATAGTTGAAGCAGATCGCCTCGGCATATTTAACATGCTCCGGTCCTGCCACCATAATGCTTATTTCCATGGTTTGATTCGCATATAATGATGAAATATAAAGCGTAAGCTACGCTTATATAATTAAGTGGATAGTACTGTAAGAATCGAGAAATGATGGCAGGCCAGAAATGCCTACCCGGAGGTAAATATATACGCCCCTAAGGGCGACGCTCAAATCGGCGGCGATTAGTGAAGAAAGTGCGATTGATATTTGAGCTACTATTGATCATTATGCCAACAAAAGTAAGAGCTTCTGATGGACTAAGCAATAATCGCCCATCAAAATTTTGAAAATATTAACTAAAGTGCGGGCGGTTTTACGATTTGTAAAGCGAAAATAAGGGCCTACCGTCTTATCAGACCATAGACCTCAGAGAACCATTGTGGCAGGAAGGGTGTAACATTACACCACTTCGTAATTGAGTACGGGAGCCAACCAGCGCTCGGCTTCTTCCATGCTCATGCCCTTGCGTTGGGCATAGTCTGTTACCTGTTCCCGGCTGATCTGTCCCAGACCAAAGTATTTGGCTTCCGGATGGGCAAAATACCAGCCACTAACCGAAGCGGCGGGATACATGGCGTAGCTTTCGGTGAGCGTGATGCCCGTATTTTTTTCTACGTCCAGTAACTGCCAGAGCGTACCCTTTTCACTGTGTTCCGGACAGGCCGGATAGCCCGGGGCGGGGCGGATGCCCTGGTATTTCTCTGCGATGAGGGCATCGTTTTCCAGGCCTTCTTCGTCGGCGTATCCCCAGAATTCTGTACGGACGCGCTGGTGTAGCCTTTCGGCAAAAGCCTCGGCGAGACGATCGGCCAGGGCTTTGAGCATAATGGCTTTATAATCATCGTGATCCGCTTCAAAACGGGCGATGTGCTCCTCGATACCGACGCCGGCGGTGACGGCGAAGGCACCCATATAGTCGGCCTCTCCCTTTGGTGCCACGTAATCGGCCAGGCTGAAATTAGGACGACCGGGCGCTTTCTTATTCTGCTGCCGCAAGTGATGTAGGGTCACCAGGGGCTCCTGGCGGTCTTCATCGGCATAAATCGCGGTGGAATCTCCCGGTACCTGGTTGGCCGGGAACAGGCCGATGACGGCCTTTGCTTTGAGCCAGTCTTCATCAATGATCTGGCGTAGCATGGAGCGGGCATCATTGTACAGTTTTTGAGCTTCGGTACCAACCACCTCATCTTCCAGAATAGCGGGAAACTTGCCCGCTAGCTGCCAGCTGGTAAAGAAAGGCGTCCAGTCAATGTAATTAGACAGCTCTTCCAGGCTGTAGTCTTCGAATACTTGGATACCCGTTTTTACGGGTTTGGGTAAGTCGGATGTGGTCCAGTCGATATCAACGGGGTTATTTCTGGCCTGCTCCAGGCTAATGTATTTCTTGGTGCGTTGGCGGTTGCCTCGCATTTTACGGACCCTTTCCAGCTCCGTTTTGTTGTCGAGGATGAAATTAGAACGCGTACCCTCCTCACTGGAGAGCAAATTGGAAGCAACGCCTACGGCTTTGGAAGCATCCAATACGTGCACAACGGGACCTTCATACTGGGGCTCGATCTTCACGGCGGTATGCGTTTTGGAGGTAGTAGCCCCTCCAATGAGTAGTGGGGTCGTGAAGCCCTGACGCTGCATTTCTTTGGCTACGGTGACCATCTCGTCCAGCGAAGGGGTGATCAGTCCGCTCAAGCCGATAATGTCTACGTTTTCTTCTTTGGCTTTTTTTAGGATTTTATCATAAGGCACCATGACACCCATGTCAATGACTTCAAAATTATTACAGCCCAGAACGACCCCTACGATGTTTTTCCCGATATCGTGTACATCCCCTTTAACGGTAGCCATTAAAATTCTTCCTTTGGCCTGTCCGCCTCCTTTGGCTTTTTCTGCTTCGATGTAAGGGGTTAGGTAAGCTACCGCTTTTTTCATGACCCGGGCGCTTTTCACGACCTGAGGCAGAAACATCTTTCCCTGTCCGAAGAGGTCTCCCACTATATTCATCCCATCCATCAAGGGGCCTTCGATGACCTGTAGCGGACGATCTACCTGCTGTCTGGCTTCTTCGGCATCTTCTACAATGAAGTCCGTAATACCACGTACCAGTGCGTGGGCAATGCGTTCGTTGAGTGGGTTTTCGCGCCAACTCAGGTCTTTTTTACGGACCCGGCCACCATCTCCTTTTACCCGTTCGGCGTAATCGGTCAGGCGCTCGGTGGCATCTTCGCGACGATTGAAGAGTACATCTTCCACCCTTTTCATTAGATCTTTAGGTATTTCTTCGTAGACTTCGATCATCCCCGCATTAACGATGCCCATATCCATCCCGGCCTTAACGGCGTGGTAGAGGAAGGCAGCGTGCATAGCTTCGCGTACCACATTGTTGCCCCGGAAAGAAAAAGAGATATTACTCACTCCACCACTGATCTTGGCCCCCGGGCATTGCTCTTTAATTTGTCGGGTTGCTTCGATAAAATTGATGGCGTATTCATTGTGTTCTTCGATTCCGGTAGCCACGGCAAAAATATTGGGATCGAAGATGATATCCTGTGGTTTAAAGCGGACTTTTTGCGTAAGCAGATCGTAGGCACGCTTACAGATGGTGACTTTGCGCTCTGTGGTGTCTGCCTGGCCCTGCTCGTCGAAGGCCATAACGATTACGGCAGCTCCGTAGCGCCGACAGATACGGGCCTGTTCCAGAAAGGCGTCTTCTCCCTCTTTTAAGGAAATGGAATTCACCACGGATTTACCCTGCACGCATTTCAGACCGGCTTCAATGACTTCAAATTTAGAAGAATCGATCATGATGGGGAGCTTGGCAATATCGGGTTCGGCCATCATCAGGTTCAGGAAGGTGACCATGGCTTGCTTAGAGTCCAGTAAACCTTCGTCCATATTGACGTCGATAATTTGCGCGCCGCCTTCGACCTGCTGCTGCGCAACGGATAGGGCTTCGGCATAATCGTCGTTTCTGATCAGGCGGGCAAATTTTCGAGAGCCGGTCACATTGGTGCGTTCGCCGACGTTGATAAAGTTGGTATCGGGTCGGATGACCAGTGCCTCCATGCCACTGAGCCGGGTATATTGGTCAATTTCCGGAATTTCGCGGGGGGTAAGGCCCTGTACGGCCTCCGCCATAAGTTGAATGTGTTCGGGGGTCGTACCACAGCAACCGCCAATCATATTGACGAAGCCGCTTTTGGCAAAATCGCGGATATATTCCCGCATTTCTTCCGGGGTCTGATCGTATTCGCCAAACTCATTGGGTAGGCCGGCATTGGGATAGGCAGAGACGTAGCAGTCGGCGTTTTCGGCAAGGGTTTTCAGGTAGGGGCGCATTTCTTCGGCGCCTAAAGCACAGTTCAGGCCAATACTCAGCAGGGGCATATGCGACATGGAAACCAAAAAAGCCTCCGCCGTTTGACCCGATAGGGTACGTCCACTGGCATCGGTGATGGTCCCGGAAATCATGATGGGTAATTCAACTCCGCGTTCTTCAAAGAGCTGATCAATGGCGTATAGTGCTGCTTTGGCATTTAGGGTGTCGAAGATGGTTTCCACCAAAAAAATATCAACACCACCATCCAACATACCACGCGCTTGCTCATAATAAGCTTCTCGTAAGTCGTCGAAGGTGACATTGCGCGCACCGGGATCATTAACGTTGGGAGAAATAGAGGCCGAGCGGGTAGTAGGTCCAAAGGCACCGGCTGCGTAACGCGGCTTTTCCGGATTTTGCTGGGTGTATTCTGCCACCACCTGGGCGGCAATTTTGGCGGAAGCCAGACTGAGATCGTAAGCCTGCTCTTGCAAATCATAGTCTGCCTGGGAAATGCGATTGGCTGAAAAAGTATTGGTCTCAATAATATCAGCACCCGCATCCAGGTAGGCCTTGTGAATGGCTTTAATGATCTTGGGCTGAGTCAGGGATAATAATTCATTATTCCCTTTAATCTCTTTATGGAAATTAGCAAATTGCTCACCTCGGTAGTCTGCCTCCGTCAATTTATATTGTTGGATCATGGTACCCATAGCTCCGTCGATGACCAGGATGCGTTCCTTTAGCAGTGCTCGTATATCTTTCTTCATTCAATTCTTTTTTAGAAGAAACCAGAAATTGCTTGTCCTGGTTGAGCACAAAGTTACAAATATCCGGCTTTACCCGAAAGTAATATCGAGGGATATCGGTACAGCTTTAAGCGCCTTGGAGACCGGGCAATTATTTTTGGCTGCCTGGGCAATCTCTCTGAACTGCTTTTCTTCTATTTCCGGCACTTCTGCATCCAGTTTTAAATCGATGGAGGTGATGGCGAATCCATCATCTACTGATTCCAGGTGGACAATAGCATCAACGTTTACCGATTTCGTTTCAAAGCCGGATTCTGCCAGCGCAAAACTCAAGGCCATCGCGTAACAGCCGGAATGCGCCGCTGCGATCAACTCCTCTGGATTTGTACCTTTTTTTCCGTCTTCATTCTTAAATCTGGTCTGAAAGCTGTACGGTGTCTCTTCCAATACGCCACTGGTCGAATGGAGCTGTCCTTTTCCATCCTGACCTTTCCCTTTCCAAATTGCACTTGCTTTCCGTTTCATATTAATTTGTTTATATAATTTCTAATTGATCTTCTTTACTACGTGTGATGATGGCGAATGTTTGATGCCTTCGGGGTGCTTTACTAAAAAATACAGGTTGTTTTGCAACAAGCGGAAGATTGGGCCGTAAAATGGAGTAACAAAGGCTTATCTCGGGGCGATTTAAAAACTACCTACCAAAGATTCTTCAGTTTGCTAATGATCAAAGAATGAACTCTTGGACTTGTATCTCCAAGGGTCGAATCGACCTTTTAATTATAATAATCTCATGAAACAAGCGATACTATTCTTACTTGTACTGGGGACATTGTCCTGTACCAAAGATGAGTTGGCTCATCCACTGGATGCCAGGTTGGAGAAGACCTTAAATCGTTTGTCTCCGGAGGGTGACCTGTCTTATTTTCAGCTCCCTCAGGCCGATAATCTGACTGGTATTCCGGCTGGCCGGCAAAACCCACTGACCAAAGAAAAGGTAGAACTGGGCAAGTTGTTGTTCTACGAAACGGGTCTGGCCAGAAAGGCAAAATACAAAGTGGGGGAGGGTACCTTTTCCTGCTCCACCTGCCACGTACCGGCGGCTGGCTTCATGCCGGGCAGAGTGCAGGGGATTGCGGACGGAGGACTGGGCTTTGGTGCCGTCGGTGAAGGGCGTGATCGATTTGCTTATTATACGCCGGCGGAAATGGATGTACAGGGGGCCCGCCCTTTGAGTCTGCTAAATGTAGCCTACGTGAGTAATACCTCCTGGACCGGAAAGTTTGGCGCCTATGGCGTCAATGAGGGCACGGAGGATCTCTGGGGTATAGAGGATGAAGCCACGGAAGTGAATCATTTGGGTTTGGACGGTCTGGAGGCCCAAAATATCGAAGGCCTGAAGATTCACCGGATGACCATTGACGATTATGTTTTAGATGACTTAGGATATCGTTCTTATTTTGATCAGGCCTTTTCCTCCTGGCCGACGGAAGAGCGCTACGGTTTGAAAGCGGCTAGTTTTGCGATTTCTGCCTACCTGCGTACCCTCCTGACCACGGAAGCTCCTTTTCAGCAGTGGTTAAAGGGTAATTACGAAGCTTTGACCGCTATAGAAAAAGAAGGCGCCTTACTCTTTTTTGGCAAGGCGGGTTGCTACCGTTGCCACCAGGGCCCTGCGCTTAATGCCAATGCATTTTATGCACTTGGTGTAAAGGATCTCTACGAAACCGGAGAGGCCTTCGATACCGATGAAAATGATCTGCGAAATTTTGGTCGCGGTGGCTTTACAAAAAAAGCAGAAGATCTATTTGCTTTTAAAGTGCCGGGTATCTATAATATGAGCGATTCTCCTTTCTATTTTCACGGTAGCAGTAAGCGTAGTCTGCGGGAAGTTGTAGAATACTTTAACGTTGGAGCGCCGGAAAATGACCGGGTGCCAGCAGAAAATATTGCTCCCCATTTACATCCCCTGGGCTTAAGTGATCAGGAGATCGAAGAATTAGTGGTCTTTTTAGAAGAAAGCCTCCGCGATCCGGCATTAGATCGATACGTGCCCCAGGAGGTCTTGTCTGGTAACTGTTTTCCCAATAACGATTCACAATCAAAAGAAGACCTAGGCTGTCAATAGTCCGGCCATTATCAAAGATTTTTCATTCCATTAACATGTCTAAGTAGCGAGGTGCAAGCCATCTTACCTCGCTCACACTATGAAACTACTAGCAATGAAGAGCGCTTTCCAGCAATGGAGGCGCTCTTTTTTTTGCAAAAAACGGGGCGAATCTTTTGTTAAATGGGGCATTACAATATCTTTGCCCTGTATTTAAGTATTTAATCCCTATGGGAATAATAGGGTTTTAGAAAAAATTATGGAAAAAGAATCAAAAACAAGGAGCATACTTAAAGCCATCACCTGGCGTTTAATTGCTACCGGTACCACCTTTACCTTGGCCTATACTATTTTTTCGGGTTCAGGTTGTGAAGATGCGCTACAAAAGTCTAGTTTAGTAGCTGGATTAGAGCTCGTCAT
Source organism: Saprospiraceae bacterium (assembly GCA_035268885.1). Lineage (GTDB taxonomy): Bacteria > Bacteroidota > Bacteroidia > Chitinophagales > Saprospiraceae > DATFKA01. The sequence continues at coordinate 85,936 of DATFKA010000012.1, read as the reverse complement.
TAAATTAGTGATTTATTATTTTCACGAACGTGCCTGGCAGGCGGTTCCACGCGGGACTTTCCAAGAGTTAACGAAAGAAAAGAAAGATCAATAATTCAGTAAAATCAAAAAACGTTGGCAGAAAATATTCATCCAATTTTCGATCAGTTACTACAGCGTCCGGATCGCGAAAAGCGCCTCTCGCAGTGCAGCAAAGTACTTTGGCTTACCGGTCTTTCGGGATCTGGTAAAAGTACAATTGCCCGTCATTTAGAGCGGCAGTTATTTGAGGAGGGCTTCTTTCCACAGGTGCTGGATGGTGATAATATTCGTTCGGGGATCAATAACAATTTAGGTTTTAGTGCCGAAGATCGCCGGGAGAATATCCGGCGGATTGCGGAAGTAGCCAGACTATATCTGGATTCGGGAATTATCTGTATCAATTCCTTTATTTCCCCTACCAGAGCAATGCGAGCCATGGCCCGCGACATCATTGGAGCCGAAGATTTTGTCGAAGTGTATATCAATGCGCCCCTCGAGGTTTGCGAAGCCAGAGATGTAAAGGGCTTGTATGAGAAAGCACGCAGGGGAGAGATTAAAGGCTTTACGGGCATTGATGCACCCTACGAAGCTCCGGAGCATCCTGCGCTGGAAATTAAAACGGATGAGCTCAGTATTACCGAAGCCAGCGAACAAATTCTTACCTTTGTCCGACCATTAATTCGTATTTAAGTTTTATGGAAAAATTCAATTATAATCTTAACCACCTGAAAGAGCTGGAGGCGGAATCTATTTTCGTACTGCGCGAGGTGGCTGCTCAATTTGAGAATCCTGTTTTAATGTTTTCCGGAGGGAAGGACTCTATCCTGATGACCCATTTAGCGGTCAAAGCCTTTCACCCGGCCAGAATTCCCTTTCCCTTATTACACATTGATACGGGGCATAATTTTGACGAGACGATTGCCTATCGCGACGCTCTGGTGAAGCGCATTGGTGCCCGCCTGATCGTTGGTTCGGTAGAAGAAGCCATTCAGAACGGGATGGTCTCCGAAGAGAAAGGTATAAATGCCAGTCGCAATGGCTTGCAAACGGCAGTTTTGCTGGACGAACTCGAAAAAGGCAAGTTTGATGCAGCGATGGGCGGTGCCCGTCGCGATGAGGAAAAAGCCCGTGCGAAGGAGCGCTTCTTTTCCCACCGCGATGAATTTGGGCAGTGGGATCCCAAGAATCAACGTCCTGAGTTGTGGAACCTGTTTAACGGACGTAAGAACATAGGAGAGCACTTTCGGGTATTCCCCATCAGTAACTGGACGGAGTTGGACGTTTGGCAATACCTGGCTTATGAAAAAGTCGAGTTGCCCAGCCTTTATTTTGCACACCCGCGTCGCGTTTTTCAGCGGGACGGTATTTATTTAGCCGATTCGGAGTTTATCCCTAAAAAGCCAGAAGAGGAAGTGGTGGAAATGATGGTGCGTTGTCGTACTATTGGTGACGTTACCTGTACCGGAGTATGGCCTTCGGAGGCCAATAGTATCGAAGGTATTATCGAGGAGGTTGCCACAACCCGGGTGACCGAACGGGGCGGTAGAGCCGATGATAAGCGTTCGGAAACGGCCATGGAAGACCGGAAAAAACACGGATATTTTTAATTCTGCTTTGGGCGGGTAAAGATTCAAAATTATAAATAATGGATTACGAAAACAGCGAATTATTGCGATTCACGACGGCGGGCAGTGTCGATGACGGTAAGAGTACACTGATCGGCCGGCTACTATACGATAGTAAAGCCATCTTTGAAGATCAATTAGAAACCATACGGCAGACTACGGAGCGCCGTGGCGAAGAGGGGATCAATCTGGCTTTACTTACCGACGGACTGAAGTCAGAACGGGAGCAGGGCATTACGATTGACGTGGCTTATCGCTACTTTGCCACGCCACGCCGCAAATTTATCATTGCCGACACCCCCGGGCATATTCAGTATACCCGAAACATGGTTACGGGGGCATCCACGGCCAACGTTGCGCTGGTACTGGTTGATGCGCGTAAAGGCGTACTGGAGCAAACGCGTCGCCACGCTTTTATTGCTTCTCTATTACAAATCCCTCACCTGGTGGTCTGTGTCAATAAGATGGATTTGGTAGACTATTCAGAAGAGCGCTACGAAGAGATCAAAGAAGAATTTGAGAAGTTCTCCTATAAGCTGGATGTAAAAGATGTACACTTTATTCCCATCTCTGCACTAAAAGGAGATAATGTGGTAGACCGCTCGGAGCGCATGGATTGGTACGAAGGTTCTACGCTACTTTATTATCTGGAAAATGTACACATTGGCAGTGATCAGAATTTTATTGATACCCGCTTACCGGTACAGTATGTGATCCGTCCTAATACGGATGATTTTCACGATTACCGCGGTTACGCGGGCCGGGTTGCCGGTGGGGTTTTGAAGAAAGGAGACGAGGTTATTCTTTTGCCTTCCGGCCTAACTACCAAAATCAAGAAAATTGATACTTACGACGGCGAGATCGAAGAAGCTTATCCACCCATGGCGGTCACGGTATTACTGGAAGATGATATGGACCTGAGCCGTGGTGATATGATCGCCCGGGAGAATAATCAGCCCGAAATGGGACAGGATATCGACGTAATGGTCTGTTGGTTTCATGATAAGCCTTTACAGCTTCGCGGTAAATACGCCATTAAGCATACCACGCAGGATGTTCGTTGTATTGTGAAGGACATTCGCTACAAACTCGATATCAATACGCTGCATCGAGATCAGGAGGATAATCGGATTGGAGTGAATGATATTGCCCGGGTCGTATTACGTACGACCAAACCTTTATTATTTGATAGTTACCGTAAAAATCGGGTTACCGGCTCCCTGATTTTCATTGATGAGGGAACGAACGAAACGGTAGGTGCCGGGATGATTATTTAGTACTTATTCTTTTAGCTCATAGATGAGTATTCTTTCACCCCCAAATTTTTGGACTAGGGTGTATTCTTCTGCCAGCCAGTTTCCAAAACGCTGGTCGGGCGCTGCTTCCCGAATAAGGACGAAGCGGGGTTTGGCTGCTTTGATTTTGGCTACTTCTCGGGGAATGTCAATGTTCATGGCTTCGTAGTGCTTTTCCTGCCAGAAAAGGGAAGGGTGCACGTGGGCGTGCAGGGGCTGTTTATCGGTGAGTAGATAGATGATGTGTTTGGCATTCCCCAGGTAGATCTCATCTTCAGGGGCTAGCCGCTCATTCAGATAACGGCTGGCCTGACGGATATAATCCGGCTTTTGTACATAATCTATGACCTGGAATGTGATCGCCGTGGCCACCAGTAATCCGAGTAGAGAATAAGCGGCTTTAGGTCGAAATATGGGTCGCAGCCAACCGGGGCGTGCAGTCATGGGCACCCCAAATATCCAGCCGGCTCCCAGGCAGAAAGGAAGCATCATCTGTATGAAATAGTGTCCGTAGGTGTTTCCAGGTAACAAGATAGCTACCAACACACATATACTCCAAAGAAGAACAAAACGCTGGTGATGGCGCGCAAATATTTTTGCCGTAAGGCCATAGATAAAGAAAATGGTGAGGGGAAGATAACGCAAGAAAAAATCCAGCACGTAGGTCAGGTATTCCCAAACCGACAGGGTTTTAGGATAACGTCTGGAGACGACAAAGCCATTAAACCAGGCCTCATCGAGGTGCCCAATCTGATAATAATACCCAAAAATGGAAACGATCGGGAGGAGAAAACCAAGGAATAAAACCGCAGCTTTTTTTAAATAGGCCCAAAAGCTTTCTTTTTGCCGTAAGGCACTCAGACTGATGAGCAGTCCAAAGGCCAGGGCATCGAAGGCCACAACGTATTTGATCATAAAACCAAAACCCAGGGCCAGGCCCGCCAGAAAATAGGGCCATCCGCCCTGATTCCTTAGAATGATGAGCAGGGCTAGCGCCGTAAACAGTGTGAAAAAGAGCTCTGTGTTTGGCGAAATACCGTAAAAGGTGAACATCGAAGTGATTAAAATATAGCTAATTCCGCTGGCCAGGCCTACTTGCCGGCTATAGTTCCAGGTAAGCTGAATGGCGTAAAGGAAATAAGCCGTTAGCCCGATCCATACCGCGGTAACCAAACGAAAAACAAAAATAGAATCGCCCAACAGGCCTTGTATCGCCGCTACAATGAGGAAAATCCCCGGCGGTTTGGTGTCGATGTAATCCACCCAGTAATCATAGCCCTGTAGAATGGTCTTACCCAGTACCAGATAGGTTGACTCATCGTGGTTGATGACACTGATAAAAAAAGTACAAAAGCGCAGTATAATGGCCGTAAGTATCAGCCCGAGCAGTATAGTGCTGTTTTTTTTCACCCCGCGTGGATTAATTGAGGGGCAAAGGTAAATAAAATAAGGTATCGTACCTGCCGGCTCCTGACTAATTGTTGGATTTTAATGCTTTATACTTGTTCATCACCCCCGGGTAATAGAGCATTTTTTGCATATAGGTTTGGGAAGGCTTGGATAACAGCCGCCCCAGAGCCGGTTCGACCATGCGTGCCCCGCCGTGTACCCGCTCAATTTCTGCATTAATGCTGTCAATATCTGTTTTTATTTGATCGAAAGCCAGGGGATCAATCTTTCGGAAGAAGTGGCTTTCTATTTTATTAGGGGTCAGCCGGAAGGGCAAGTTGACTTCCAGCAGGGTATCGATATGAAAAAGTTGCTCCGCTTCGCCATGAGCCACAATCTCGTCGATAACTTTGGGTTTTCCATAAATACCGGCCGATACGACCGCACCAAAGAAAGCGCTTAATTCTGATTTGCGATTGGTGTTTTCCAGGGCACCCTCCACCGTCCCGGTAAATAATTCATCGATAAAGCGCCCGCGGGAATGCCGGATACTGATTACTTTGATATGGCGCTTTGCCGCTAATTCGAAGAACTGTTGGAAGGTACTATCTCCCTGTATCGCCTGGGCCTTCATTTTTGCCAGGAATTGGATGAGCGTTTCCAGTCCGGAGTTGTCGACGGCCCCGGCATCAATAAAGTGGCCCTTCCCTTTGATTTTTGCCGCCGGACTCATAATGGGAAAACGATTGGTAAGGAAGAGGGCGTCGGGATAAGAAATGTACTGGGTCAAATCATGCGATTGATCGGAGTAAATACTTAGGTCGACGGCCCCGGCACTGATAAATTCATCGACTTCGAAGGGATGCGTCCAGGCTTTAACCCCGTCTTCGGCCCGGGCCGAATTGGCGATAAAGACGGGCAGGTGGGGCACGGCTTCGGTATTTCGCATATTCCACAGAGCCGTATAGGGCTTTTGCCTGAGAGCCTTGTAGGACCACTGGTTTTCCGCGCTTACCGACTGACCTATTTCTTTTTGGATGGTATTGAAGTAGGTCTCCGTCATAGCTTCCATACGATCCTGGGTGCTTTTGGGCCAGTTACCAATATTGGGGGGGATGTTATAAGGCCAGCGGGTCATGACGCCGGTTAGATCGCCGGAGACGAAATTCATATCGCTCAGACGTTTGATAATACCTTCTATCTGGTCTAGAGAAAGGTCTTGTGCCTTCATGTAGGTATACAAACCCTGGCCGAGCGAGCCGCCCGAAGCACCTGCCATCAAAAAAACCTGATCATCGTAAAGTCCCAGGGAGTCCAGATAGTGTAGGTTGAGCATGGTCCAGCTGGCCGCTTTTAGCCCCCCTCCGTCGGCGGCAATAAGGATAATAGGTTGGGTGGAATCTGCCTGAGTTTGCAAATGATCGATATACTGTTGCGTATAATTACTCAGCGAAATAGGAGTGGGCTTCTCTTCTGTGTAAGGTACGATATGGTAATTGTTACCCCGGCTTCGCAGCACCAAAGCTACGGGAAGGACAAGAAAGAGAATGAGGGCCCAGGTACGGGCCGTACTATTTAGCCGATTGGGCTTTGGGGAATACATCCGTAAGACTTTAGCTCTTATCCGCATAAAGCGATCAATTAATGTAATTCCGGCAATGAGACCGTTAACCAGCAGGATATAAATATTGATGGTATTGATTTCACCAATAAATAAATACACCGCTTCAAAGGGAACGAACAACATAAAAAGGACAAGAAAGAGGCTGAGCCCGGCCACGGAAGCGTTAGAGCCAAGGATAATCGCAATAAAAAAACGAGCATACTTTTTTAGGGGGGTGAGGTGGGGAACATCACGGATTAATAAAAAATAATACAAACGCTGGAAGGTATATCCATAACAAATTAATGGGATGGTGGTGAAAATGGTGGTAAGAATAAAAATGAAGAGGGCTAAGAAGAGGCGGCTATCCTGATAGTCTGCCCAGTTGAGGGTGGTCATTACCATCAGGCTGAGGTTCAATAGGAAAAAGACTACGGTGATACCTATCCAACTGTACCGTAAAACCTTTCGGAATTTGTTCAGGTCTCCATCTTTTCGTTTTTCAAAGTGGTAAAAATAAAGATAGCTGATAAAAAGGGGTAATAGAATACTCAACAGTAAGATTGCTGAGCTCATGGAGAGCCACTCTATGCCAAAACTCTTCAACCAGACGTTTCCTGCCAAGGAGGCCAAAGTGGCCACGTAAAAGATACCTAACAACTGGCGAACGATGGTAAACCCCTTGGACTCCCACTGGTAAGTGATGTGACTGTTAATTTCATTCTTGTGTTTCCACAAAAGATTCATTAGGTCTGATTCCGTCCGGTTACGAGCGAAATAGCGGTACAAAAAATGAAAGAGTCCCGGCACCAGTCGGGATAGATAAGTCGCGATGGATAGTAAAATCAAAAAGCCCCGGTGCCAGATACCAAATCGCTTGGAAATGGCTTTTTCCTTTTCCCTGTCGAGCTGAAAGTGATCCGTGAAATACAGATAAGAGGGCGCAAACCAGACGGTAATAACGGATACACCAAAAATCAGGGAAAAAGCAATAAAGTTGATGGGGTCACCGGCTAATTCGAGGAAAAAATCTCCAAACTGCTCCTGTTTAGCAATCACAAAGGCCAGAATGACGATGGATAGAATAGAGGGATAAAAATAACTGATATGGTACCGGATGTGATAGTAATAGTCGTTGATGGCCAGGGCAAAAAAGCGGTACAGCAGTAAGAGGAGCAGCGCCCCCAAATGCAACATAATCAGGACCGATGGCCAGACCAGTAGTGATACCAGACAAAGTAAACCATTACCGAGTAGAAAATAGAAATAAGGCCGCTCACGCCAGTCCGGGAAGGGGAATAGGCGCTTTGACCGGTAGGTATTGGAAATAAATTTCGTTGTCCGGAAGGAATAGTTGATGCCTAATAACCAGAAGGCGAGCAGTATATAAGCAAAAACACCCAGGGCCAACCTGGTAATCTCTATTGCCGTGGAAAGCTCGCCACTAATGGTAAAGTAGAGATAAAGGTGATAGCTCAAATAGGCTAGTAGGAGTGGTACAATACCTCTTTGAAGGAAACTTTTGTCGAACAATTTTCCGAATAACCATTCCGTGTCTTCCAGGTTTGACTCCTTTTCTTGATGCATGGTCTCAGGTGTTTGCTTGTACTAAAAGTAGCAAAATTATTCGAAGACCAAATGGGATAACAAAAAAAAACCGCCTTACGGGTTAAGTAAGGCGGTTATCAAAAAGTTTGAAGGAACTAAGTTTGGTTTTTCGTAGCGTTACGTGGACACTAAAATCTGTTTGTGTTTAAAGTTGGTTGTTCGTTCCGTTCTTTTAAATAAGGATCAATAAGTAGCGTAAATATGTACATGGGACTATGGGATTATGGTTTACCTTTTTACTTCTTCGTTACAGTACAAATATAGGATAGATTAGAGCTGTGTGGGTTACTCATTGTTGCAAAAAGGTGGAGTATTGTTCCAATAAAGAAAAAACGTCTTGTGATTTGCACACAAGACGTTTATGAAAAAGTTTGAAGGAACTAAGTTTGGTTTTTCGTAGCGTTACATAGACACTAAAATCTATCTCTGTTTAATTGGGCTATTCGTTCTTTTTTTTGATAAGGGTCAAGTAGCGTAAATATGTTCAATGGGATTATGGTTTACCTTTTTATTTCTTCGTATAGTACAAATATAGGATAGATTAGAGCTGTGTGGGTTACTCATTGTTGCAAAAAGGTGGAGTATTGTTCCAAAGGGATAAAATGGACAAGCTTTAGCAGGTTTTAAACCATAAATTCATGTCTCCGGCAGGGTCACCGCTGTAGTTAACCGTGATTTCTTCGCCCGCTTTTATATCTTGGCGGGCATAGAAACTCAAAAGATCATGCTGGTAATCGGGCTCGTACTCCGCATTTGGCTGGTAATCGTGATTATAAAGAGAGCCATAACCCAGTACGAGTGCGCATCGTTGATCCGCTTCTCCCCAGATGAAGTAGTAATCGTGCAGCATGGTCTGGTCCAATTTGCTGCGTGCCTGTTTGGGCATGCTAATGACCGGGCAGGTCTCAATAAGTGTGCCTTTGGAAATGAATGCAGTTGAGAAAACGCCTCTCCCGCCCTTTTTACTGGGGCCAATTATTATAAGAGATTGGCTTTGCTGCATCTGCTATGGATTGGTTAACAATAAACTTACAAAAAAAAGCTAAAACAAGCAAGTTGCCCGTTTTAGCTTTTTATTAGTCAAGTCGTTTATAATCAATAGTTTACTGTACCTCGCTGGCCATTGATGGTGGAATCATTACGGTATTGACCACGTGGACCATCCCGTTAGAGGCCTTAATATCTGGACTAATGACCAGTGCGCCGCCTACTGATTTTCCGCGATCGTTTACTTCTACCTTTATGGGCTCACCCTGTATGGTAATTAAATCAGTTCCTTCTACCAAATCTTCTCCCTTTAATGGATTAGCCACCACGTGATAGGTGAGCAAAGAAGCCAGCAACTCTTTGTTTTCGGGTTTTAGTAAAGATTCTACCGTGCCTTCGGGTAAAGCGGCAAAAGCTTCATTAGTTGGTGCAAATACGGTAAATGGGCCTTTGCCCTGTAATGTTTTAACCAGATCTGCTGATTTTAAGGCAGTAACCAGTGTGCTTAAGCGGTCGTCAGCAATAGCTACCTGGGCAATGGTTTTCTTTTGCATGGACAATGGTAATAATACTTCATCAATAATATGAATGACACCGTTGTCGGCTTCCAGATTGGCCGCCGTTACCGTGGTACCATTTACTTTTACCGCTTCTCCAGTATTAATGATTACTTTCTCTCCCTGTACGGTGGCCGTGGCCTGACCATCGGTCAGATCGGATGCCATTATCTTACCAGAAAGTGTATGATATTTTAAGATTTCGTTGAGTGTTTCCCGGTTACCTTCCAGTAATAGTTGATCTGGGGTATAATCTGGGAAAGCGGCAAAAGCCGCATCGCTGGGTGCGAAAATAGTATATGGCCCTTCCTCATCCAGCGTATTCAGCAGGTCGGAAGTCTGAATCGCTTGTGCCAGGGTAGAAAGTTCATCTCTTTCACTGACTAATTCTGCTACACTAGTAGATTCTTTTGGCTGACAGGCCGTCAATAATAAGCTGAATATGAAAAATACGCTGATCGATTTAATAATCCTGTTATACATCATTTGTGTTTGTTCTAGAACGAGAGAGCCGCTAATATGTTGACTATTGCTTTTTGTAGAAAAAAATCCGGGCACTCCGGTTTTCTTTTTAGCTTTCGCAAAAAAGCATATGACATTATTTTCACCCGTACGATCGCTTCTTTTGACCATTATCCTTTTGGGACCCGTTTTCGCTGCGGCGCAAAATTTAGAACAAGCCCTGAAATTAGAATTGGAAAAGAAGGGAATTCCAGGGATCAGTCTAACGGTATTAAATAACAAAAAACAGGAAACCACGGTGGTTGGAATGGCCGATCCCGATCTTAATTTACCCTTAAACTCCCAGCATCGGATGTTAGCCGGTAGTATTGGGAAAACTTTTTTTGCGGCCTTAATTATGCAGTTGGTAGAAGAGGGAACTTTAGACCTGAATGCCAAAGCTGCCCGGTACCTGGGTAAGGCGGATTGGTTTAGTCAGCTACCCAATGCGGAGGGCATTACCCTGAGAAGCTTAATGAACCATACTTCTGGTATTCCGGAATATGTCTACGCAGAGCAGTTATGGCAAACGATAAAAGCTGAACCCGAAAAGCAGTGGACAGCTGGTGAGCGCCTGGCCTTTATTTTGGGGGCAGAACCCGTTTTTCCAGTTGGAGAGGGCTGGTCTTACGCAGATGCCAATTATATTATTCTCGGCGCTATTGTGGAGGAAGTGACTGGAAAAAAGATATACGATTTGGTCCAGCAGCAAGTGCTGCGGCCCTGTCAGCTGGCGCAAACCGAACCGGCTGTACAAGCCAAAATCGATAAGCTAACAGCCGCCTACAGCGGTCGGTTGTTTGGTGATTTGTTTGGTGAGAAGATTGCGGAAGTCGGGCATTATGGTCTGAATCCTCAATTCGAATGGACGGGGGGTGGCTTCGTTACCAACTCGGCTGACCTGGCTAATTGGGCAAAGTGTTTTTATGGTGGCAAAGTATTTTCTTCGGCTAGCCATCAGCAGTTGTTCAGGCCGGTCAATCGACAAACGGGTGAAGTAAACCCCGCCACGGGTTATGGTCTGGGTACGGAAATCTTCGCGACCAGTCACGGTCTGGCCTACGGGCACACGGGGTTCATGCCCGGCTATTTATCCCTAATGGCTTATTTACCTGATTACGATTTGGCGATTGCCTTCCAGCTAAATACTGATCCTTATTCCTCGAAAGTAGAAGAGCGCTTTTCTGTTTTCGACCTGCTGGAAGTGGTTTTACCTTATTACATCAAACGGAATCGGGCCTACAAAAAGAAGACTAGGCTTTATCTGGCCAGGCACGCAGAAAAGGCCGACGATGGCACCCGAGATCCCGATCTCAATGCGAAAGGTGAAAAACGGGCAGAACGTTTAGCAGCGGTATTGCAGGACAAAAATATAGATGCCATTTACAGTACACCTTACAAGCGCACCAGGCAGACGGCACAACCTTTAGCGGAAGCCCTGGGACAATCTGTCCGGACCTATCCTCCGACCGATATGACCCATGTATTCGATTTTGTTGCTAACCACCAGGGGGGAAACCTGCTGGTCGTCGGGCACTCAAATACCATCCCGGCCATGGCTAATTGGTTACTTGGAAAGGAGGAATTGTCACAACTGGGAGAGAAAGCCTACGGAGACCTTTTTATGATAAGCTATAAAAAAGGGAAATCAAGATTAGTAAAAAGTAAATTTTAGACCTATTTTAAGGAGTGATTCTGGGATTGATAAAAATCATCGAGACCTCCTGATCATTCTCAAAACACATCAGGCAATAAACCCCCATCTTAGTAATGAAATTAAAATTGAATGAATATGAATGTATTGGCTCCCATCAAAACCATCATGACCACGGATTTAATTACGGTGAATCCGGGGGATAAGCTTACCGCCGTCAAAGAAATTTTCGATGAAAACAATATCCACCATATTCCGGTGGTGCGTTTCCGCGAAATGGTCGGCATCATTAGTAAATCAGACTTTATGTATTTCCTTAGGGGCTTTAGCCGCAACGAGGAAGACCGGTTTGTAAACTATGCACGCCTGCGTGCCTATACCGCCGAGGATATTATGACTACGGGGCTGGCCAAATTAAGTCCGGAGGATCGGATTAATGTAGCGCTGGAAATCTTTATGGTGAATCGCTTTCACGCTATACCCGTAATCGATAAGAAAGAGCTGGTCGGTATTGTGACTAGCTTTGACATTATCAAAAAGTTGAATAGTGAGGAGGTTACTTCGGATCAAATATTGTCCAATAAGAAATAAGAAACAGCATACCCATTTTGTAAGAAATCCTGCCCGTATGCATACGGGCAGGATTTATTTTTGCGGCCAGTCGGAGGATTCCCTCCAACTAAACAACTTCTAACTTAAAAACTAAAGCCTAAAGAGGCCTGCAGCGAAAAGTTCCGGTCAAAATCATTGCGGGTAATCACCTGTCCATTGTTCAGGTTTCGGTAATCGATATCCTGCTCTTCGTTGGTCACATCCATCAGGCCGTAATTCAGACGCGTACTGAGGAATAGTCCCTGATTGAGATAAAAGGCAACCTGGGCGTTGAGCCCCACGTCAAAACGGCGATACAAATTTTCCTCACTATCATTGGCGTCGTAATAACCACCAATGATCGTCGGAATGGTATAGGGAGTGTTCACAATGGTAATCGTCTCTGGATCACTAAAATTGTCAATCTGGTAACCGTCCTGAAAGTAATTGGCGTCGTAAGTAACAACGATATCGCCCAGCTGCTGTCCTACCGAGGTGTTTACCTCCCGGAAGGCCACTTCTCCCGTTGCGACGGATCCCAATAAAACGGCGGCATTTGCCCCGCCGGCAAATTCAAACCGACCCAGTCTTACGTAGGCGAGAATGGGTATATCGATATGAGAGTTGGTTACACTGATGGTGGTATTACGCTCAGTGGATAATACGATATTTCGGTCTCCCAACTGGTTGTACAATCTCAGGTAAGAATCACCGGAGTAGGTATAATTGGTACCTTTTTGTGAATATAACAGCTCCGAACGGAACCCGAAAATATCCGTCAGTTTGAAATTGACAATGGCACCTACGTGAAAACCGGTGGTATAACCAAAGGATTCCAGCGGTTCGCCATCGGCGGTTTCCAGTACCGGACCATCAAATTTGGAGAAATTTAAGCCCGTTTTGAAACCACCACTAATCTCCTGAGCCGTCAGGCAGAAAGGCAGGGCCAGGAGTACAAAGAGACTAATCGTTCTAACGTTTATCATGTATTTGGTTTTTGTAATAAAATTCGATGATCTTAGATCGAAAGCTGAAAATGGTAAAGCCATATTTCAGGACAAAGATAAGCATCCCTGTAGGAGAGTTGCGGATTTTGTACCAAATGGTTGTATATCCTTGACGTCTTATTTGCTTTTCTTGTTCATTTTTATACCGAATGTCGGCGCCGTTCCCCCTTAAAGATCAATTTCAATGTAGACCGGGCAGTGGTCAGAGTGGACCGCATCCGTAACCTGGTAGGCGGTCTGTAATTTGTCTTTCAGATTCTCGGAGATCGATTGGTAATCGATGCGCCAGCCTTTATTATTCTCGCGGGCCCGGGCCCGGTAGCTCCACCAGCTGTACGCTATCTTTTCGGGGTGCAGATAGCGAAAGGCATCCACAAAACCATCGTTGAACCAGTCGGTTAGCCATTCGCGCTCCTCGGGCAGAAAGCCACTGGTATTTTTATTACTCTTGGGGTTATGGATATCCATCTCGGTATTGGCAATATTGTAGTCACCCACGATGATTAGTTTGGGTCGCTCCTCGCGTAGCTTTTCGATCCACTTCCGAAAATCTGCCAGGAATTCCATCTTGAAGTCCTGACGCACATCACCCGTGGTGCCGGAGGGGAAGTAGCAGTTTAACAACGTCCAGTCGCCAAAATCGGTACGCAGGATACGTCCTTCTCTGTCGTAGGCTTCAATGCCGCAACCGGCTTCTACTTTGGTCGGTTGTACTTTCGTAAAAGTAGCCACTCCGCTGTAGCCCTTCTTTTCCGCAGAATGCCAAAAGTGCTGATAACCCAGGGCCTCAAATTCTTCGGCAGGAACCTGCTCGGGCTGTGCCTTGGTCTCCTGCAGGCATAAGATGTCTACCGGATGATCCTTCAGCCATTGGATGATATCTTTGCGTAAAGCAGCGCGTATTCCATTCACATTATAAGAAGCAATCGAAAGAGCCATATATTTCTTTTTTGAGCAGCAAAGATAAAAACATAAAAGAATTACCTTTGTTGCGATGAGGTACAATTGATGATTTGTTGAATGGGCGATGTATGGGATAATTCAAAATCGCACTTTCAAAATCACAAATCATAAATCGCAAATCTGAATTATGATATCCTTCGATACGACCCGCGCCACCGCCGAACAACTTGATGAAAAAGATCCACTCAAAGACTTCCGTCAGGAATTCCTTTTTCCACAGCATAAGGGCCGCAATAGCCTCTACTTTTGTGGCAATTCCCTGGGGATACAGCCCAAAGGGGCCATGAATGCCCTGCGCCAGGAGATGGACCGCTGGCGCGAGCTGGGGGTAGAAGGCCACTTCGAAGGCGAGCTGCCCTGGACCGAATACCATAAGGCACTGACGGAGCCTTCGGCCCACATCGTTGGGGCCAGGCCGGAAGAGGTCATCATTATGAATACCCTTACGGTAAATCTACACCTGATGATGGTGAGTTTTTACCGACCGACCAAAGAGCGGTTCAAGATTATCATGGAAGCCGGCGCTTTTCCTTCGGACCAGTACGCCGTGGAGACCCAGGTGAAATTCCACGGTTACGATCCCGAAGAGGCCATCATTGAAGTGATGCCCCGTGCCGGGAAAATGACACTGGAGCACGAAGATATTCTCTCTACGATTGAGGAACACGGCGCGGAGACGGCCCTGGTCCTGTTTGGCGGCCTTAATTACTACACGGGGCAGTTATTCGATATGCAGGCCATCACCGAGGCGGGTCACCGAAAGGGAGCCCTGGTTGGTTTTGACCTGGCCCACGCGGCGGGTAATGTGCCTATGCAGATGCACGACTGGGGGGTTGATTTTGCCGTATGGTGTACCTATAAATACATCAATTCCGGTCCCGGTGCTTTGAGTGGCTGTTTTATCCACGAGCGCCACGTTAACAATCAGGAATTACCTCGATTTGCTGGTTGGTGGGGACAGGATGAAAAGCGACGCTTCCTGATGGAAAAAGGTTTTGTACCTAACCCCGGTGCAGAGGGCTGGCAAATCAGTAATGCCCCGATTATGGCTTTCCCACCCATGAAGGTCAGCCACGAATTGCACCAGCGGGCCAGTATGACGGCTTTGCGCCAAAAGAGTAAGCAACTAACCGGCTACCTGGAGTTCCTGATCGACGAACTGAACAAAGAAGGTAAACACTACGAGTTCATCACCCCCCGCGATCCCGAGCAGCGCGGCGCACAATTGTCCTTCATCACGGGAAAGGAAGGTAAGGAGCTCTTCGATTACCTGACCGAAAACGGGGTGATCTGTGACTGGCGCGAGCACAACCTGCCTAACGACGATGGCGAAGGGGCCAGGAGCGGCGTCATTCGTATCGCCCCGGCTCCGATTTACAACAGCTATCTGGACGTCTGGGAACTGGTCGATTTGTTGCGGCGTTATTAGGTAGCGTTAATGGCTTTAAAATATTCCCTAAGCAGGCTTAAAGGTGGCCCAATTGAGAATTGAATGCTTTTTCCCGATCTTATGGGAATAAAAGGATACTCGAACTATTTGTCTGGGTTTAAAGGCCTTATCCTCAATTCATGTGAAAAAATCTCACTTTCAGAAAATGAAAACCAGCACAAAAATGGCTCAAAGTGAATTGCTGTTGGAATAAATAATGCTTTAGGTTATCTTAGGAAGCTGTGTACTTTAATCCCATTGACTAACCAATAATGAATGCTGGCTATGAAAAAAACAACCATCCTCCTGCTGACCTTAGCTCTTTCATTAACCAGTGGGCTGGCACAAGAAAAGGTATACTTCACGAATGGGTTTAAAATCGGAGAGTTGACCGATTCTTCCGCCATCATCTGGACCAGGCTTTGTGCCTCAGAAAAGCCAGTACCGATCCAACACGAGCAAAAAGAAGCACCCTTTAGAAGTCCTATTAATTTTGATAATGATATGCCAGTGAGCGAAATGGATGGGGCGGTGGCGGGCGCCTTTGGCCAAGTCAAAATGACATTAGAGACCGAAGATACGGTAATGACCACCGATTGGACTTTTGTTTCTGCGTATCAGGACTTTACCCTCAAACGGGAGATGACCGATCTGCGTCCCAACACAGCTTATACCCTGGTCATTCAGGGCAGAAAAAGAGCGAGTGCCCCCATCACAGAAATTAAAGGATCCTTCAAGACAGCTCCCCCGGCGGATCAGGCGGTGCCGGTACTATTCACCTCTTCTACTTGTCAATACTACTGGTCTTATGATGATCCTAAACGGGGGTTTAAAATTTACGATACTATGCTTGCTTTGAATCCCGCTTTCCACTGCCAAACGGGAGATTATGTTTACTATGACAAACCGGGTCCCATGGCCTACACGGTCGAATTAGCCAGACACAAATGGCACGCCATTAATTCCTGGTCATCGCTGATTGACTTTTATAGAAATACTCCCCTCTACATACAAAAGGACGATCACGATTTACTAAAAGACGATGCCATGCCGACCTCTTCTCCATTCGGGGCATTGAGCTTTGAAGATGGGTTGTTGATTTGGAATGAGCAAAACCCCATTGCTGAAAAATCTTATAGGACCTTTAGATGGGGGAAAGATTTACAAGTCTGGTTGGTAGAGGGTAGGGATTTCAGGAGTAATAATAAAGCACCGGATGGGGAAAACAAAACGATCTGGGGTGAAGAACAAATACGTTGGTTTAAAGAAAGCGTCGAAGCATCAGATGCTACCTTTAAAATCCTTTGTTCACCTACCCCGGTGGTAGGACCGGACCGATCAAAAGGAAAATTTGATAATCATTCCAATGCGTCTTTTAAAACAGAGGGCGAATGGCTCCGCAGTTATCTTGCTGATCAAAAAATGTTTGTCATAAACGGAGATCGGCATTGGCAATATGTGTCGGTTGATGCAAAAACAGGATTAATGGAGTTTAGTCAGGGCCCCTCAAGTGACTCCCATGCTCAGGGCTGGGATCCAAATGATAAACGGCCCGAACATAAATTCCTTAGAGTAAAAGGCGGTTTTTTAGCAGTCAAAGTAAGCAGAGAACAGAATACCCCGGTCATTGAGTTTATACACTATGACGTAGATGGAAATAGGGTACACATAGAATCCATAAAAAAATAGGAAAGACAAGTGTGGACCCTTTGGATAAGAGTGTTTCTCTTTTTTAGGAAAAAAATAAGCTAACTGGACAAGAGTATAGGCGACCGATGATGGTATATCTAATTCATTATTACCCAATAAAATAGCGAAAGTGCCGAATCCCACTTCAAAGAGAAGATAGAGCAGATGCTGGAACGAATAGCAGGCGCTATAAAATAAGTCAATGGTTTGAAGAAAATTCAGGTAAAAAAAGGAGAGACTTTGCAAAGAAAGGGCGACTTGAATACTAAAGTATACCAGGTTGAATCTGGTTTATTACGTAGTTATTCGATTGACGAAAAAGGTAAAGAGCACATATTTATGTTTGCTTCGGAAGGCTGGATAATAGCAGATAATATTCCTCCTGACCAGGCATGCGATCTATTTATTAATGCGCTTGAAGATTCAGTCGTTTTTCAAAAAGAGAAAAACTTTGATTTAGAACAAGAAACACAGAAACTAATAAAGCGAATTGAAGTGCTTCAGAAACGGGTCATCATGCTAATGAGTGCCCCCGCTATTGAACGTTATGAGCAATTTATTCAAACCTATCCAGATCTTGTACAAAGAATACCCCAGAGAATGATCGCTTCTTACCTCGGCATCACACCAGAAGCGCTTTCAACGGTGAAAAGGAAGCGGCGACAAAAATAAGCGCCCCTCCCATTTCTTAACCTACATTAATGTATAGCGCGGTTACCTGCTTTATCTTCGGATTTTAATCTAAAGGTAACCAGAAATGAAAAAGTCAAAAAGGCTTCACATTGCATTATGGGTAGCACAAAGTTTATTAGCCGCCGCATTTCTCATGGCGGGTATGATGAAAATCACGGTACCCATCGATGAACTCGCGACCAACGGAATGTCGTTTGTTTATTCCTTTCCAGAAAGCATGGTGCGTTTCATTGGTATCTGTGAAGTACTGGGGAGTATCGGATTAATACTTCCCGCCCTGTTAAGAATTAAACCAATTCTTACGCCAATAGCATCCGTAGGATTAGCTGCAATAATGGTATTCGCAGCGATCTACCATATTACACATAATGAACCTCCCATACCTAATATTATCTTATTGGGACTGGCATCATTTATCGCCTGGGGTAGATTTAGTAAAGAACCCATATTGCCGAAAATAAAGGAGTAGGAGCGACTTTAAATTTTCTAGATATTCACTAAAATTTATACCAATGAAAAAAAGGAGTACATGGATTAAAGTTTCTGCAATTTTGTGGATGATTTGGGGATTAGTTCACATCCTTGCGGGGATAATGACGATGAAAGGGGTTTTGACGAACGACATTTTTGCTGCTGTCTCAGGAATTGCTGATGCGGTTAATCCTGAAAGTCTGAAAATAGATTACCCAAAAGCATCTGGGGCAATTATTGGTCAGCATGGATTTAATTTACTTTGGATTGGAATTGTAACTTTTATTGCTGCATTTTTTATATGGCGGGGTAATCAAAACGCCATCTTTCTGGCGGCTATTACTGGCGGGCTGGCGGATTTAGGGTATTTTTTATTTATGGATCTGGGGGGATTTGTGAATTTTGTTCCGGGAACGGTAATGACCATCGTGTCTTTTCTTGCCATTACGACGAGTTTTTATGCTTATTTCAAAGCTCCCAAGATCAATAGGACTACGTAGCTTTGCTACGTTGGATGGTCTGCTAGCGGCAAAAACCTACTGAATTCATGTCAAATATGGTATTGTCTCATCACTTAGCTATCTTTGAATAAGACGTTTTCGACATCACATGGAATCTAACAGACGCAATTTTTTAAGAACATCCCTCTCGTCGGCTTCAGGAATAGCCGTTGCGGGTTTACTCCCTTTTGATTTATTGGGCTATGACTTGCACCGGACGGCCCGGCCGGAAGTTATCGTCTTGCCGCCGGAAAAGCGCGCTCCGCCCAAAGCGTCGATCAGGTTTTCGGTTATCGGTCTCAATCATGGACATATATACGGCATGGTAGAGACACTTTTGGAAGGTGGCGGTACATTGGTGGCGGTATACGCTAAAGAGCCGGAATTACTACGGGCTTTTACGCAACGCTACCCCAGGGTAAAGGTAGCAAAAAGCGAAATGGAGATCATCGAAGACCAATCCATCCAGTTGGTGGCCAGTGCCAGTATTCCCGTACAACGAGCACCGCTGGGCATTCAGGTGATGAGGTCTGGAAAGGATTTTATGGCCGATAAACCCGGTATCCTGAGCCTGAAGCAGCTCAGACAGGTAAAAAAGGTACAGCGGGAAACCCAGCGTATATATTCTATTATGTACAGCGAGCGACTGGGAAATCCAGCATCTTTTAAGGCAGGAGAACTGATCAGGGCCGGCGCCATTGGTAAAGTTGTGCAAACCATTGGATTGGGGCCGCACCGGATGCGATCCCAAACCCGGCCGGACTGGTTTTTTGACCCCGTACTTGCGGGAGGTATTCTCTGTGATATTGGATCTCATCAGTGCGACCAGTTTCTGTATTATACCGACTCCAAACGGGCAAAGGTCAATTTTGCGCAAATCGCAAATTTCGATAATGATCAATACCCAAAGATTGCTGATTTTGGTGATATGAGTCTCAGTAGCGACCACGCTACGGGGTACATTCGCATTGATTGGTTTACTCCCAAAGGCCTGGGCACCTGGGGCGATGGCCGAACCTTTATTTTGGGTACGGAGGGCTACATCGAAATGCGCAAATACATCGACCTAAAGGGGCGTAGTGGTGGTAATCACCTTTTTCTGGTTAACCAAAAGGAGACCAAATATTTCGACTGCTCCCAGGTACAGACGCCCTACGGTAGAGCACTGGTCAGTGATGTCGTGCATCGCACCGAAACAGCAATGAGCCAGGACCATTGCTTTCTGGCAACGGAACTGGCCCTGACTGCCCAGAAAAAAGCAGTCAAATTGAATGGTTAAAGAGTGAAAAATTATACTTCTTTCTCTAATTCGGCCGGATGCCAGAACAGCTGCTTAAAATCCATTACCTTATTGTCCTGGATCAACACTCCTTCGGCCTGGAGTAACTCCTCCATGAGGGTGGGGGTCGGAAAGGCCTTACGGCCACTTAACTCGCCCTTGTGATTAACTACGCGATGAGCAGGAATATTCATACCGGAAAAGGAATTACGCAATGCATAGCCCACCATCCGCGCCGAGCCCAGTGCCAGATAATCGGCGATTGCCCCGTAGGTGGTTACCCTTCCGAAGGGGATTAATGTCGTCACTTCGTAAACTTGCTCGTAATAATGTGGTGTTTTGGCCATACTGTTATACTTTTGTGGTCAATTCCTTATTCAAAATTAACAAGATGCTAAGTACAAAGATACTTGCTGGTTCGATAACCAACCTGACCGATGCGCGTTATTTTGCCGCCATGGGCGTCGAATGGATGGGTTTCAATCTCAATCCGGGGGATGATACCTTTATGCCGCCTGTACAGGTACAGGCTATTAAAGAATGGGTAGAAGGCCCGGCTATTCTTGGAGAGTTCAACCTGCAATCTGCCGAGGAGATACAGCGGCTCAGTGGGGATCTCGATCTGGATGCCATTCAGATTGGCATGTTTACTGAGTTGGATACCCTTCTGGCGGTAGAGACCGAGCTGCCGGTGATCAAAGAGATGGTCCTCGACGGAAGTACAACTCGTGCGCAGTTGGAAGAGCGGCTTCAGGCTTTTGCGCCCCACGTTCGCTATTTCCTATTGGATTTTGCCAAAAATAAATGGAGCCTCGAAGATTTGGAAGAACACAGTGAGATCAACTGGGCTTATATTCAGCAGCTTTGCGAAAGCTATCCCATTCTTTTGCATCTGGGCTTCCCCGCCGATCAGATCATTGACCTAATGGAGGATCTGGAGCCGGACGGACTAAAGGTTATGGGGGGAGAAGAAGAAAAAGTAGGTTACAAATCTTACGAAGAACTGGATGACTTGCTGGAAGGCCTGGCGGAGGAAGTTTAACCCTCAAAAAAAGCTGTGCGGATCTGCACAGCTTTTTTTATTTAAAGATCTCTATTTCAATTCTTTTATGGCCACCCGCCGGAAATGGACCGGATGACTTTCTGCTTGTAAGGAGATGTACCCCGAGCTGATCGGGTCCCCTTCGTTAGGCAGCGTACCGCCTTCTCCGTATTGTAGATTGGTGTAAGTAATGACGGTATCGCCCTCCACCACATGATGTACCAGACTATCGCCGTAGACAATCATATCGATATTCACCCACTGATCGCCATCAAAGGTGGGAGAAGTAGATTCGATACAGTGGGTCGTGGTCAGCGTATCGGCCAGATAAACGTTGGTGGTCGGCGTACAAAGGTTTCCGGTCGGACGCGTGGTTCCGTCGTTGGGGCCACCCAGGAATTGGGCTTCGATGCAAATCGGAAAATCCTGGTCCACTTCCATGGTTTCGGGATCCTGACAGTGCAGCATCGCGCCGCTATTGCGAAAAGCCCAGCCGGGCCCATCGGTGACCTGATCCCCTACAAAGCGGTATTCCACGTGCAGGATGTAATTTGAGAAAGGCTTTTCGTAGAACAGGTGACCAAACTCTCCGTTAAAGGTTTCGTACTCGTCATAGCTGGCCTGGATCATACCATCCTTTACGCTAAAGGTATTTTTGTAGTTAAGGCCGAGCGGTGATCCGGCAAATTTTGGCGTCCAGCCGTCCAGATTTTCTCCGTTGAACAATTCTACCCAGTTGTCGTCTTTGCCACTGACCGCTTCGGTTTCGCCACCAGTCTGGGCCTGACAACTAAGGAGGAGTAAGGGTAATAAAAGGAATACTGCGTATTTCATATTGTACATATCTATTGAAGGATTTAAGAATCAAAAATCATCGAGGTCTACCGTTTGGCGAAGGGCCGTTCGGTAAAATTTTCGCGAGCGCCGGGGCAGTAAAGTTTGCAGGTCAATACCGTAAAGTCATCGAGGTAGCGGGCTTTTCCCTTGAATTGATTAATAAACTTGGTGAGTTCTGCGTTGAAATCAGCGGCATGCATTTGCCAGTGTTGACGCATAAAGCCCTGCAGGGTCTCTTCGGTGAGCATCACCCCATCTTCGTTACGCAGCTCGGTTAAGCCATCGGTGAAGGAAAGAATCAGCGCTTCCTTATCGATCTGTACTTGTCCTACTTCTACCTTTGGGAGATTTTCGTAGGAACCCAGCATGATCGATCCTTTTTTCAGTTCGAAGAGCTCGTCTTTGTTCAGTAAGATGGGCGGATTATGTCCGGCATTGACGTATCGCAAGATGCGGTTATTGACATCGTACTCGGCAATAAAGAAGGTAATAAATCGATCTCCGGCAGTTAGCCAGTTGACGGATTCGTTGAGTTGGTGGACAAATTCGACCAGGTCGGTACGTTGTTTAATCAGGGTATGAAAATTGGCCTGAAAATTAGCCATGAGCATCGCTGCTGCCAGGCCTTTGCCCGTGAAGTCACCCACGCAGAAAACGATTTTATCGTCCTCGAATTCAATAAAGTCGAAATAATCACCACCTACCGAGAGTTGCGGTTTATAGATGTAGTCAAATTCGTATTCCCGGGTCATGGGTAAGATTCGAGGTACCAGCATCTGCTGTACCTCTGCGGCCAGTTCAATCTCTCGTTTGAGGCGCTCTTGTTCCAGCTGTCGCCTGAATAGGCGTTTATTTTCAATGGCTACGGCAACAATATTGGTGATCGTTGTGATGAATTGGACCTTGCTGTACATGTCATCATCTTCTTCAAAACCGCCAATGAAAACGTAGGCAATCGGGGTTGATTTATGCCGTACGGGGATCACCAGGTCAAAGGCTTTGATGAGTGGATGTTCTTGTTCGTCCAGATTGCCGAGTTCCGCAAATTGAGGAAGCAGATGGCTAATGTCGATTTGACTTTGTTCTTCACTAATTCCCAATGAGGTCTGACAAGTCCATTTCCCCTTAGATCGGATATAGAGGGCCATTTTACGTACCCCCAGCTCCCAGCTAAGAAAGGATCGGTACATTTCGTATAGCTTCTGTGCATTCACATTATTATTAATCGCCTGTGTAATATTTAATAGACGATTAACCTGAAGTTCCTTTAGGTCCAGTTCTTTGCGAAGCTGCTCCAGCTTATCTACTTGTTCTTCAGTACCTGCGTGGTCCGACATGCCTTATGGTGTATTTATGGGTAAGATAAGGAGTTTGCTTTGTTTTGAAGGTAATTCGCTTATCTTTTTTGTCGGGATAAAGAAATGTCAGTGCTCCTTTTCTGGGTTACAAGGCATCCTTTTTTAATTCATCCATGGCATGACGAGCGGCCCGGACCGCCAGTGCCATAAAGGTCAATGAAGGATTTTGCGTAGACACGGAAGTCATACAGGCGCCGTCCGTCACGTAGACATTGGGGCAGGCGTGCATCTGGTTCCATTTGTTGAGCATGGAGGTCTCGGGGTCATTCCCCATCCGGACGCCGCCCATCTCATGGATATCCAGTCCGGGGGCCTGCTTGGAATCGCTCGCTCGGATGTCGGTAAAGCCGGCCTTCTCGAACATATAGCTCATCTGCTCAATGTAGTCTTTGGTCATTTTCTCATCGTTTTCGTCGTAATCGATGGAGATCTGGATACGGGGTATACCGTACTGGTCTTTATTTTCTTCGTCGACGGCCACAAAGTTACTCGCTTTGGGGATGGTTTCTCCCATCATGTGTGAACCTACGCGCCAAGGGCCATATTCTACACTGCCCATTAAGTTTTCCTTGAGGTCTTCGCCAAAACCACCGGCATCGTAAGACTTATAACGGCCGGCATTAAACCCTGCCGCATATCCACGCAGGAAGTCCGTCTCCTGCCGTTCGACATTGCGGAAACGGGGAATGTAGGCACTGGTTGGGCGCTTTCCTTCGGTGGCAAATTCTTTGTGCCCTTCGTGAATACCGCTGATTCTTGCCCGGTAATTATGAAAAGCCACGTATTTACCCAGGGTGCCACTATCGTTGCCGATACCATTGGGGAACCGCTTCGATTTAGAGTTGAGCAGGATAGCATTAGTGTTAATGGTGGCGGCATTAACAAAAATAACCTTGGCAAAGTATTCGGTCGTTTCTTCAGTTTGGGCATCAACGACGCGTACCCCAGTGGCTTTCTGGGTCTTATCGTCGTAGATGATGCTGTGTACAATACTGTGAGGTCGTAGGGTACAGTTACCACTATTCAGGGCCGCGGGGATGACCGAGGTGTTGACGTTAAAATAGCCGCCGTAAGGACAGCCCCGTTCGCAGATATTCCGGCTCTGGCAGAGCGTACGGCCCTGTGCCCGCAGCTCATCGGTTAATTCGGTGATATGCGCACAGCGTGCGTAGATGACGTGGCGGTCTTCAAAGTTTTCCTTGACGAAGTCCTGGAAGTACTGTTCGACGCAGTTGAGGTCCCAGGGTTGTAGAAACTCTCCATCGGGTACAGTAGCCAGACCATCTTTATTGCCGGATACACCGACGTAGCGCTCCACATAGCTGTACCAGGGGGCCAGATCGGCGTAGCGAATGGGCCAGTCGACGGCAAAACCATCACGGGCGGGCCCTTCAAAGTCGTAATCACTCCAGCGCTGTACCTGCCGCGCCCACATAATCGATTTTCCACCCACTTGGTAGCCTCTGATCCAGTCGAATGGTTTGATCTGATCGTATTCATGATCGGTATCCTTCACGAAAAAGTGGGTGGTGTCTTCGCGGAAAGCGTAGCAGCGGCTGATGACGGGATTCTTTTCGCGCACCTCGTGCGGGACACGGCCGCGGTTGGGGAATTCCCAGGGTTGCATATTGGTGGTGGGGTAGTCCTTAATGTGTCGGACATCGCGGCCTCTTTCGAGCAACAGTGTTTTGAAACCGTTTTCACTAAATTCTTTTGCCGCCCAGGCCCCGGACATCCCGGCACCGATGACAATGGCATCGTATTGATGATTGGTATTAGCCATGATTATTTTTTTTCAAGGGTAGAGAAATCAAACTTTTGCGCAACCGACGTAGCGTCCGGGCGCAAACTCAAAGTCAAGCAATTCTTTCATGTAATATTCGGAGCGGGTAAAATGCTCCACGCAAAGTCTTTTGGTACGCTGTATACAGAAAGCAGCGGGGCCTTCGGTCTCGGCTTGCGCCAAAATACCAGCCATTTGCTGTTCGGGGGGCAGTTTGTTGAAAGCACGACCGTGTTCCGTCTGTGCTGCCTGGTCGATAGCGTCCAGGCCGGTTTTAAACTGCTCGATCTCTTCCGGTGAATAGCGGTCGTTCACCTGTTTGAGAACAAACTCCAGTCGGGATTCCGGATTTTGAATAGTATCGTCATTATCGGGCAGAATTTGGTCGATCAAAGCCTGAACCGTACGATAGGCTTTGTTTTCCAGTCTCAGGTTTTCGAAGGTAGGCCAATCCTGGATAGAGCAGTAGGGGAGCAGGCTAGCTCCCGCTCCGACCAAAAGGATATTTCTGGTAGCTTGGCGTCTGTTCATTGCGTAAGTTTAAATTTTCACCAATAATAAGGAAAAAATTGGTTTTTTGGAACATACTTTACCACTTGCCTGGGTATCTTGTCCCATAGAGTACAGACTTTTACCTGGATCAAACCTAAGCTATGTCGATACCTGATAAGGATGCCATTTTTCCGTTGCCGGATTACCAGCGCCTCTGCTTTTTAAAGAACATCATCACTAACCCGAATATTATCGTAGGGGATTACACCTATTACGACGATTTTGAGGATGTACACAATTTTGAGAAAAACGTCAAATACCACTTTGATTTTATCGGCGACAAGTTAATTATTGGCAAGTTCTGTATGATTGCTTCGGATGTAACTTTTATCATGAACGGTGGGAATCATTTGACAGATGCCATATCGACCTACCCCTTCGCCATTTTTGGCGGAAGCTGGGCGGGTGCCATGGACGGGAAAAACTACCCCAGTAAAGGCGATACCCTCATTGGTAACGATGTATGGATTGGGCACCGGGCTACGATCATGCCCGGAGTGACCATTGGCGACGGTGCTGTTATTGGGACCGGCTCGACGGTGGTAAAAGATGTGCCGCCCTACGCCGTCGTTGGGGGGAATCCAGCTCGGGTAATCAAAAAACGATTTTCAGAAGAAGACATAACTCAACTGCTGGAGATAAAATGGTGGAACTGGCCACCCGAAAAGATTAGCCAGCACCTCCAGCTGCTGACTAGTGGAGATGTCTCAGCACTGAAGAGTCTTTAATCCTGAAGTCGGGTATTCACCTTGATATCCGAATGTAGCGTACGGTGAACCGGACATTTATTAGCGATTTCCAGTAGTTTGGCACGTTGCTCCTCATCCAGGTCGCCCTCCAACTCAATGATGCGGTCAAAGTGGTCAAGCTTACTTTTAGGGTCTTCGGTTTCCTGAGCATCATCGATATGGTCTTTGTAGTGCTCCAAATGAACGACTACTTCCTGTAAGTCCCATTTTTTGCGGCGGGCATACATCTGTAGGGTCATAGAGGTACAAGCACCCAGGCTAGCGGATAGTAGGTCGTAGGGCGAGGGGCCGAAGTCATTGCCCCCCACCGATTCTGGTTCATCGGCGGTTAGACTGTGCTTACCCATCATGATTTCTGTAGTAAATCCTTCGTTGCCTAGTCTTACGGCGACCTCCTTTTCTACTTCCAGCGCTTCTTTTTCGGGTAGAGTGAGGTATTTTCTAGCCCAGGTAGCGATCATGTCGCCAGCATATTTAGAGTCTTTTTTATGCGAGAGCAGGTGATCGGCTCCATCCAGGGTGACAAAGCTTTTAGGGTGCCGGGCAGCCTGGTACATCTTAGCGGCATTCTCAATTTCTACAATTTTGTCTTGTGGGGAGTGCATGATGAGTAGTCCTTTCTTTAGTCTCTCGAGGCACTCCCCCAGTTGATGCTCGCGGATATCCTCCAGGAATTGCTTTTTTACGGTAAAGGGCCGGCCGCCAATCTGCACTTTTGCTTCTCCTCTGACTTGTAGTTCGGAAAGACTATCGTCTAAAAGATGACTTACGTGACTGGGAGAAAAAGGGGCGCCAATGGCGACGACAGCTTTTACGTAATCCAGTTCACAGGCCGCTTTTATAACAGCAGCTCCTCCCAGTGAGTGACCAACGAGTACCGCTGGCGCCTGGTGTTGCCGCTTTAGTTCTTCGGCGGCCTGTAAAAGGTCTTCTACGTTAGAAGAGAAATTAGTATCGGCGAAATCTCCTTCACTCTCCCCCAGCCCGGTAAAATCAAAGCGGAGTACCGCAAAACCTTCCAGGGTCAGCTCCCGGCTGATATTGCGTACGGCGGTTAGGCTTTTATTACAGGTGAAACAATGAGCAAAGAGCACAAAGGTGTGGGGGTGCTGATTGACGGGGAAATCCAGTCGACCAACGAGCTGCTCGCCCTGAGTATTTTCGAATTGAAATTTGGATGATTGCATGCGTGCGATTATTGATTTATTGATTTGACGGTTTGTTGAATAAGCCTTAAATCGGGCGTCATTATCAGACAAGTAATTTCGATCAGCGCAGGATCTCTTCCAGAATTCGGTGCGCGTGAATCGTATTAAAATGATCGAGGTGGATACGGTAGTAATCCAGCAGGTGATTCAGTAGGGTTTTACGTTCGGAAGCCGTCATTTTCAAGTGTCCAACTTCCCGTAGATCACATTCCAGTAATTGATGTAACAAAAGGGCCTCTGATTCGTCTAGGTAATTGGAGTGGGAGGGTACGGCAGCCGTGAAATGCCCCTCCTGTAAATCAAAGAAGGGTCGCTTTTTCTCGTAGTCTAGCTCCGGCATAATGCCCAGGTAAGCACTGAACTGCAAAAGGTACAATAAATGAATATTGGCTATAGAGTCTGGAGTTTGGTCCAGAAAGGAGAGAAAGTTTTCCAGCAGATCGTATAGCTCCGGATTGGATTCGGCATCGTGGATGGCTTTGCGGGTCACCTCAATGATAAACATGCCAATGGCACTGCGGGGTACCTCGAAGGGGATGCGTTGATAAAGGAAAGCACTTTGTGCTTCTTTGAGGCGGTGCAGGTCGCGATCGGATCGATCATACGCGACCAGATCAAGGATAGACATGACCTGAAATAAGTTGGCGTGCATACGTGCCTTGTTTTTGCGTACACCACTGACGATATACTTTTTTAGCCCCTTTTCTCGTGTGTACACATCGAGGATAAGACTTGTTTCGGAATATTTGATGGCGCGTAATAAAATACCGCGGGTTTTCAACAGCATAGATACATAATTTGGACACTTTTTTTCCAGTGCCAAAAGCAAAGATAAAGCTTTAAAAGGACATCTAAAAAGTATAAACTATTTGCGTATAATTTGGACGAATAGGAAAAGCATCAGCCTTAAGGATTAACAAATATTTAAGGTTTTTTTTAAAAATAAATAGTCTTGAAGGCGTTTAGAATGCATCTTTTTGGGATTATCTTTGTCTTTGTAATAAACTGGCTGGATCGGAAAATAAACAGAAGACAAAAAGTTAACAAATAGTTTATACTCATTATTGAATTATTTCCGATCTGATTCTTTCATCCGACATCCAAAATCTAAAAATTATGAAATCCCTATGTGCACTATTGATGACCGTTTTTTACCTGAGTACGGGCTTAGCTATACCGACCGAAATGAAAGATACGGCACCTTGTCGTGATTATTTTAGAGAACTCAATGCAACCCTCTCTCCGGTAGAGCAGGTACGTCAGGATCTAATTCAGGGTACCTGGGCTTCCAAAGAGGCGGAGGTAGCCGATTGGTCTTTTCAGGAAGACGGCACTTTGTTTGTTATTCGCCAGTCAGGAAAAGAATACCGGGTAGAAAAAGCAGCCTGGACCGTTCAGTATCACTATACCGCTGCTATTCTTTATTTGAGCAATATGGATCACCAAAAAGAATTGCGCTATCTGGTAGAGCAAAACTGTGATGGAATCAATCTGGAAAACGTCGATTCCGATGAATTGCTGCTCCTGCAATATCAAAAGGGATCGGAGCGCCGGTACAGCTCGGTAATGCAGGCGATACAGGGGCACTGGGAACATAACCTGGCCTCGGAAGTGATCGCTTCTCTTCCCTCCTTCTCGACTTCAAATGGGCCGCCGGTAAAAGCAAAAATCCTGGTAGACCTTAAAGCGGATGGAACCTTTGCCCAGACTTTGATCTCCGCTGCTCAGGATATTCGTAAAACTACCTTCGGAAAGTGGGTGCTCTCGCCCAGCGGTAAATTTCTGATTGTTTATGCCCTGGACGGTAGTCGCAAAATCCGCTGTCTGCCTATTCAATACCTGGAATACGATGAGCTGGTTTTGAGCCAGTTATTACCTGCAGATTATGCATCACCAGTAGATCAGGGTTTTTATTTTAATAAGTCTTGATCACTGAAACTCCCACCGTACGAACAGGCCAAAGTTATCCTGATACCTCATTTCAGGCCCGTATTGATCCAGGTTAGCGGCTAGCCCAAAGATGAAGGCTTCCCGCTTCAGGCCAGTACGCAGGTGTAGATAACTTCGGTTATGTATACCATCGGTTGGGTTGTGCACGTAAAGCATTTGTAAGCGATTGTATAAGGTCCATTGCTCATTAAGGGGCGGCTTAAATTCGTAAAGACCAAAAAACTCTATATCTTTTTTCTCATTCAGGAAGAAAGAAAGTACAGAGACGACCAGGAGTTTTGGCGAGGCATAAGTGTATTGAGGCCCGATAATGGGGGAAAAGCCTATGGCTGAATTAATATTAGAGCCCGCCATCATACCAAAGCCTTTCCCTAGCTCATAGCTCAACTGTACAGGGATTATCATCTCGAAATCATCATCTCCACCTGGATAGTCAGCATTAAAAGTAGCTACCGAAAAGAAGCTCATTTTGCTCATCGGAGCAAACTTCTTTTTCACCACCATCTGAAAATTAACCTGTTGATGGCCTAAAAAGACTTCTACTGGGGTTGGTGGTTTGGGGGGCTGGGCATGTATGAAGGTGGTAGTCAGGAAAAGCAGCGATAGACAAGTAAGCAATGGTCGGCTCCACTGGAATGGTGAATGGTTCATCTTTAGTTTTAGGACTAAAGTTAGGCTGCCTGGGAATAAGAAACCTTGCGGTAGAGCAAGAACGCCGTTTATAAATCTGCTTTTAAGCGGCTGAGCGTGTAAGGGGTCATGCCCAGATAAGAAGCAATGACCTGACTGGGTAAACGATTGAAAATATCCGGTTGGCTTTCGAGTAGCCAGTGGAGCTTTTCCAGAGCCGTCTTACCCAGAAAGTTATAAATTCTCTCTTGCGAGGTAATATAGGCATTCTCCAGAATACCGCGGTAGACAAAACGAACGGCAGGGTTAGTATCTACCAGGTGATAGAAATTTTCGTAAGTCACTCTCAGTAGCTCGGTGTCTACTGCTGCCTGAATGTACTCAAAAGAGGGAGCTTGCTGAATAAAGCTGGTCAGTGCCGTTGCAAATTTTCTTTCGAAGGCAAGGTACCTGGTCAACTCTTGTCCAGCCTCGTCAACCGAATATAGCTGTAAACACCCCCGATTTACAAAAAAAATATAGCGACAGACCTCCTGTTCCATCAAAAGAAATTCTTTCTTTTTTACGAGCTTTGGCTCGAAAAAAGGACAGATATCCTGGAATTGCGTCGGGCTGATCTTGGTTTTTTCCTGAAAATATTGAAAGAGTAACTCGTGCATGGCTCTGTTTTGTTTAATCCCAGGACCAGCCGTCGCCCAGATCCTCAGGTTTGTATTTTAGCTTGGTGAAGGCGCGTTTCTTCTGGCGTTCAATGACCAGCTTAGCCAGTGCAATATTGGGGGCCTCCGATGACAGAGGGGATAGCGCCAGGTGGACTTTGTCCTCCGGAATATCAAGACGGTACATCAGGCTAAGCAGAATCTCCAGATCGTGCTCGATCATGTAAGCGATCTGATTAGCCAGCAGGCGCTGCAATTCTTCCTCATCGATGAGGCCTTCCTTCGCTTCCAGGGCAAAATCACGCCGGATCAGGGCCGTAGTTAGGTTCATTTGGTCTTCTTCCATAAGGATGCTATTTTACAGAAATATAAACTAATTTGACGTAAAGACAAGGCATGCCTTGACTCATCCGTATAGATCAAAACGAAATAAAACATGACCAGATCAGAAGCCAGAACCATCCTCGAAAGTATGACGACGGGAGCATCGCTTTTGCGTCACGCCCGCACCGTAGAATTAGTGATGGAAGCCATGGCCAGGCATTTTGGCGAAGACCCTGAAACCTTCGCCGCTACCGGTTTGCTCCACGATGCCGATTACGAGAAGTATCCGGATCAGCACCCCAATGTTATCGTAAAGCAACTAGAAGAAATGGGCGAAACAGAAATTGCCCACGCGATTGCCGGACATTATACCAAATGGAAGGTACCTCGCGAGAGCCCATTAGATAAATGTATTGTTGCTGCCGATGAATTGACCGGATTTATTTACGCAGCTGCGCTGATTCGGCCGACGCGCATAGAGGGGATGAAAGTGAAATCCGTGACCAAGAAATTAAAAACCAAGACTTTCGCCGCCAGTGTCGACCGTGATGAAGTACGTAAGGGGGCCGAACTGATCGGCTGGGACTTGAAAGACCTGATTGCTTTCATCATCAAAGTGCTACAGGAAAACAAGGAAGAATTAGACCTGCAAGCCCCTCCATCCTAGAGGCTCGGGGGGTTGTTTTCTGAGCCACTAGCGTCCGCTCTGGGACAATACGCTGAAATTTGAAAACTGACAGCATACATTTCCCCGTATGTGTTGTTGTCGAAGAGTATTACTCAAAATAAACGGAAAACCATGCGTATTTACCAATTATTCATTTGCTTGCTGTCTTTGCTCACCCTAAACCAATGTAAAGTTAAGGATGTACAATCTGGCTCCCAGCCCATTCAACACAACGATTGGGATCGTATACTGAAAGATCACGTAAATGAAGCCGGTCTGGTGGATTACCAGGGCATCATAGCCGATAGTATGCGCTTTAATCGCTATTTGAACACCCTGCGCAATCACCATCCCAACAAGAAGAACTGGAACCGTGACGAGCGATTGGCTTATTGGATCAATGCCTATAATGCTTTCACGGTAAAATTAATTATCGATAATTACCCTACGAAGAGTATCAAGGATATCAAATCGGGTATTCCCTTTGTAAATGGCGTGTTTGATATCGAGTTTATTGAGATCGAAGGGCAGGCCTATAGTCTAAATAATATTGAGCACGGGATTATCCGACCTAAATTTAATGAGCCACGTATTCACTTCGCGGTAAATTGTGCGGCCCGTTCTTGTCCCAAGTTAGCCAATTTCGCCTACCAGGCTGATATTGTAGACCAACAATTGGAGCGGGTGACCCGCGAGTTTGTCAACGGAGATAAAAATATATTGGCGCCCGACCGAGTACAGCTTTCTAAGATCTTGACCTGGTACTGGGGCGATTTCAAAAAGCAATACGACTCGCGTATTGAATTTCTGAATAAATACAGTGAGGACGTTCAGATTAATCAGGATGCCAAGGTAGAATTTCGGGATTACAACTGGAGCTTGAATGAGCAGCGGGATTAAGGTTTAAATCGTCTAAGCTGTTCTTGCTCAAACATCCATTCGGGCGTTACCAGGCGCCCATTAAACCGGTTGGTGTACCAGGGACTGAGTCGTTTATTCCTGGGGTTACTCAGCAAGTGAATGTCTTGTGCGGGCATATAAGATTGAGCCAGTAGAAAGAGCCGCTCCCCGCTATCTTCATTTTCGGCCAAATCTACTACGATAATGGCGTGTCCGGGGCTGCCGCCTCTGATAAATACATCACCGATCTGAATACTGTCGATGGATACGGGGGCCAGTTCTCTTTCGAGGGAAAGGGTACCGGCGTAGGCAAAGACCATATCCAGGTATTTTCGGAAGTGCTCATAAGAGTCGTCGGGTCGCCCGGCATCCGTCCAGCTGACCTCGTTACCCTCTACCTTAATCCGTTGACCGGCTCTCCATTTAGCATAATCCGCGCGAAAACCATTCGTGAAATTAAAAGCGATTTGATCGTATTTCTTATTTTGATAGAGGTATTCGGCTCGCAGGCGCATGATAGCATCCGCACACTGTTGTAGATCACGGTCTCCGACCTCCAGGTCAATGACGGCCACGTGTACATCTTTTCGGTTTTTGATTTTGCCGTCGAAATAATGTACGGGGGCTCCGTGTTTTTCAAGTGGAAGCGTACGCAAAAAACCCGCGAAAGAGCCTTTGGGTACGGTAGATCGCTGAAAGTCAGCCGGGGGGAGGAAACGGTCTGCGATGGTTTGGCCTTCCGGCAAAAATGTGGGGGTCGGCAGACTATCGGTTGTGATTTCCTGTGCCTGTACGGTCGGACCATTCTGACAGGAAAGTAGCAAAATCAGACAGAGTACGGTGGCGAAGGTTTTCATAGCTTTAAAGTACTGGTGTATTCATAAAACGCTTTGCCGTATTGAAATAGTTTATGGACCACCAAAAAGCACCTATGCCATCACTAACATAGATGCTTTAGTGTGAAAAAGTTTAATCCACTTCAATGTCTTAAACGAACATAGAACGCTTTCCTTTGTACTTCTGCACGATCAAATAATAAAAGATCGCACGGAACTTACGGCGATTAGAAGTTCCCATTTCCTCGCAGACTGCTTTCACATGGTCATCCAATGTAGGGCTATCATCAAGACCAAGCTTTTTGATCATGAAGTTCTTTTTTACGCGTGCCAGCTCTTCGGGATCAGAACAAGATACTTTGTTTGAATCTTCAGAGTAGATAGATGGTCCCAACGATTTGGTTATTCCGTGGAGTAGCTCTTCGTCGATGGAAATTTTCATCTTTTTCATTTCTTCCTTATAAAGCGCAATTGCTTCATCAAATTTACTCATACATTGAAAATTTTGAGGTGGTGGAATAGGCAATAAAGAAAATCAAAATGGATAGATTCCAATTTTTCTTTTCCTAGCCTAACTATCAATGCTAATGTAAGGTATACTAGGCAGAAATCCACAGAATAAAATTGGTTTTTACACAGAGGGTACTATAATCTCACTTTTTTTATCCGGGCGAGATCGCGCTTCGCATCTTTTTCCTTGATTGACTGCCGCTTATCGTACACCTTTTTACCCTGAGCAAGGGCGATTTCTACTTTAACAAAGTTCCGATCATTGAAGTACAGGCGATAGGGTACAATCGTGAAGCCGCGCTCTTTTACCTTTTTCTCCAGTTTGCGCAGCTGATTTTTCTTGAGCAGGAGCTTGCGTTTGCGGCGGGTCTCGTGGTTAAACTGGTTGGCAAATTTGTATTCTGAAATGAACATACTGACGACGTAGAGCTCTCCGTCTTCAAAGACACAGTAGGCGTCGGAGAGGTTAGCTTGCCCCATTCGCACCGACTTGACCTCGGTACCGGTTAATTTGATACCCGCTTCGTATTTAGAATCAAAGTGGTACTCAAATCGGGCACGCCGATTGACAATTTCAACGTCTCTTATTTCTTTTTTAGCCATAGTTTTTCGTTTCTTCGGTGGGTTAGTTTTTCATATAAAGGATTCTACCGGCAAAATAGTTCGTCGCAGCAAGGTCCGAAGTCCCGGCCTAAGCTATTTTCCTAATCTTAACCGCCGTACCGTAAGCCAGTATTTCCGAGGCCCCCTGCATTACCATGGCCGTCATAAAACGTACGTTAATGATAGCGTCGGCACCAAGGTCCTCGGCATCCGCCTCCATACGCTCGATGGCCTGCTCGCGTGCTGCGGCCATTAATTGGGTGTATTCCCGAATCTCTCCACCCACCAGATTTTTTAGTCCGGCGAAGATGTCACGTCCCAGATTACGGGCGCGAACGGTACTGCCACGGGCAATGTCTAGTGTCTCGGTAATTTCGTAACCAGCGATGTGGTCGGTAGAGGTGATAATCATAGGTGAAAAGGTTAAAGTAAGAAGGTTAAAGTAAAAAGGTTAAAGGGGGGCGTTCAAAATTACGTATTTGATACCGCCTTTGGTAAAAGTCTTTTCAGTGGCCTGTAAGCCAAATCGACTATAAAAGGCCACTTTAGAGGCGCGGGCATTACACCAGATACGTTCTACGCCCTGCTCTTTGGCGACTTGAAATACACCCTGGAGTAATTGGCTGCCATACCCCTTGCCCTGTTCAGTTTCTAAGGTAGCAAATTTTCGGAATTGTGCCGTTTTTCCGCTTACGAAAAGAGAGACTACACTCACCAGGTGCTCCTGAACAAAGAGACCAAAGTGCAGGCCCCGGGCATCTTCCGGGAGCTTAATGTACGCCAGGGGTTTATCTGGCCACATCACCTGATGCCGAATCGGCCAGGTATCCCGGCCATCAATGCGTTTAATCTGTACCATTTAGCTTAGCGTTGCCTGGCCAACCAGCGTTGGTATTTGGCCTTCCCCTGGGCAAATCCTGCCGCGGTTTCATAGAAGTTATGCGAGCCGTCGTTGCGATCAACGTCCAGAACGTAAAATAAATAATCACTCTGCTCGGGATAAAGCGCCGCTTCGAAAGCAGAGCGGCTTGCCGAAGAAATGGGCCCCGGTGGCAATCCCATTACCTTGCGCGTATTGTAGGGGTGATCGATCTCCAGGTCGCTTTTATGTAGTATACCGTCCCAGCGGCCGAGCAGTTTGGCAATGTAGACGTTGGTTGCATCAATGCCCAGGGCCATTCCCCGATCCAGGCGATTGTAAATCACCGAAGCAACGCGCTTTCGTTCTGCATCAAATTTAGATTCGTTTTCGATCAGACTGGCAATGGTGACAATTTCCTGAGGCGTTCTGCCCAGTTCCCGGGCTCTTTTTGTCCAGCCGGGCTCCCAGACGGCCTTAAACTGGGCTACCATCTTTTTAACAATCTCTTCGGCGGGGGTACCCATGGTGAATTCGTAGGTCGTGGGATACAGGTATCCTTCCAGGTTTTTCGAATTGGGATCAAAATCCTCAATCAGCGAGACGTCGTTCATCAGACGCAGTACCTCGGCTTTGCTGATACTTGGTTCGACGGGAAAATCATTGGCGATACGACCGGCGATTTCAAAGCGTGTCCAGCCCTCTGGAATGGTCAGTCGGGCAGAGCGCTCCCGTCCTTTTTTTAATAAATCCAATACTTCCACTGCGCTAATCGGGGAGGGGAACTGGTATTCCCCGGCCTGGATATTCTGCGCTTCGCCCACCGTGCGGAGGTAGATTTTTACCGCCAGGGGGGAGTGAATAATTCCTACTGACTTCAATTGGGCCATGACCTGATCG
Organism: Saprospiraceae bacterium; assembly: GCA_035268885.1. Taxonomy (GTDB): domain Bacteria; phylum Bacteroidota; class Bacteroidia; order Chitinophagales; family Saprospiraceae; genus DATFKA01. The sequence continues at coordinate 49,707 of DATFKA010000012.1, read as the reverse complement.
GGGGTACTACCCCGCTCAACGGTAATATACTCCCCAGGCTGATCGTGGGTAAGGGGCCGGTTCATCGTGCGTTGCAGCCAGAAGGCCGCACCGCTAATAGCAAGAGCGGCTACGAATAGCAAGGCTAATCCTACTCTGATTAATTTCATCTTTTTTGCGGTATTAGTTCTTCGACCGATTAAAACGTTTACCCGGTGCCATCTTCCGTAGTTGATCAGGAGAGACGGTCTTGCTTTTTCCGGCTGGCAGGGGCCGATGCAGACTTTCCATGATAAAGTTTGTCATCTTGGTGTACAGGTGCAGTCGGGCGTTATCTCCGTAGATACCGTGATTGCGGTTCGGGTAGAAATAGGTGTCAAACTGCTTATTGGCACTAACGAGCGCATTGGCCATCTCGGCCGTGTGCTGAAAATGGACATTATCATCGCCCAATCCGTGTACCAATAAATAGTCTCCGCGCAGGCGATCCGCAAAGTAAACCGGGGAATTATCACGGTAGCCATCCGGGTTTTCTTCTTCGGTCTGCATATAGCGCTCGGTGTATATGGTATCGTACCATTTCCAGTTGGTAACCGGCGCTACGGCAATGGCAGATTTGAAAACATCGTTTCCTTTCAGGATACACAGGCTGGACATATAGCCTCCGTAGCTCCAGCCAAAAATACCAATTCGCGAAGCGTCGGTATAGTCGAGGCTACCCAGGTAGCGTGCCGCCTCGATCTGGTCTTCGGTTTCGTATTTACCGAGCTCCAGGTAGGTCATTTTTTTGAATTCTTCACCGCGCGCGCCCGTTCCCCGATTATCGACCACGGCCACTACAAAGCCCTGCTGCGCAAGCATTTGCAACCAGACAAAGCGCGTACCCCGCCAGTTGTCTAGTACCTGCTGGCTACCCGGACCGCCGTAGAGGAACATAAATACCGGATACTTTACATTGGGCATCATGTTTTTGGGTTTGATCATATAGCCGTTCAGTTCTACTCGGTCTTCCGTTTTAAAACTGAAAAACTCCGCATCCTGCACCCCGTGTTGCTTGAGTTTCATTTTTAGATCGCGATTATCTTCGATCAGGCGTACTTTTTCTCCCGCCCGGTTATAGACGGTATAAGTGGAAGGCGTATTGATATCTGATTGGTTGAGCACGTAGTAGTCAAAGGTACTGCTAAACTGCGCGCTGCTGTAGCCGGGCTGATCCACGACCGTTTTTTGGCCGCGACCATCCAGACCCACCTGCAAAATCTCCCGCTCCATGGGATTCTTGGTGGCTGCCTGGAAATAAATCAGCTCCCTGGCTTCCTCAACTCCGTAAAAACTGGTTACGTCCCATTTCCCTTTGGTCAATTGGGCTAATTCTGCGCCTGACTTATTATAGAGATAAACGTGATTCCAGCCGTCTTTTTCGCTGGTCCAAACAAAGCGCTCCCCGTCTTGCAGGAAGGTCAAATTGTCGTGAATGTCGACGTAGTATTTATTTTTTTCTTCGAGCATGGTAGATTTCTGCTCGCTGTCCGTATTCCACAACTGTAATACCAGGTGATTCTGGTGGCGATTCATAAAAAAGACTACGAGTTCATTCCTTTCCGTTGTCCACTGGATGCGTGGAATGTATTCCCATTGCTCGTCGGTAGCACCGCTCATGAGCACTTTACCCTGCGCTAAATCGTAGACGTGGACACTTACGTCGGAGTTCTTTTCGCCGACTTTTGGGTACTTAAAGGTGACGTATTCCGGATAGCCTTCATCGCGGTAGTTGGTCATCGTAAATTCTTTGACCTGACTTTCGTCAAAACGGTAATAGGCCAGTTTCTTACCGTCTGGTGACCATTCAAATCCTTTCACAAAACCTAACTCTTCTTCGTATACCCAGTCGGTGGTACCATTGATGATCTCATTAATGGCGCCGTCGGTGGTGACTGGTACAATTTCATTGTTATTGAGGTCTTTGTAATAAAGGTTGTTTTGGTAGACAAAAGCAACTTTGTCGGCCTGGGGGTTCAGGGTAGCGTAGCTGTGTTTACCTTCCGGAAAAACGGGCGTCATGCTCTGCTCGTCCCGGTCGTAGATGAAATAATAGGCCTTGCGCGAGCGGCGGTAAATGGCTTCCTCCTGACTGGTGATCAGGATCTTACTTTCATCAGCATTAAAGGTGTAGGAGCTGATCTGTCCATTAAAGCCGGCCGTCGGATTGGCCTGGCCCTGGAAGATGGTGCGGGTGGGTCGACCGGTGGTCAGGTCATACTCCACGATTTGATTATTCTCCAAACGCGTGTAGTGTCGTCCGTCCTTTAGGAAATTAAAGCCCGGTACGGATTTGGCGTTAAAGACCCCCCGCGACCAGATATCTTCCACGCGCAGTGGATTTTGGGCGGGTAGGCTGGTAAAAACAAAACAAGTTATTAGAGACAGCAATAATGTTCTCATCTATTTCAATCTTTTAATCCTTTCAATGGTCATTTCGACAATGAGATTGCCGAAGTAGCAATATTAACGTTTTTCGAGGGATAGCTGTTGTCCGGAGCGTAAATAATCCGGAACAGGTCAGTTGGATCTATTTATTTTGGAGCACTTATGCTATATTTATCGATTTGGCGTTTAAGGAAGAAACAATCAATTATGAAAACGACACTCCCCTATTTCGTCTTGCTCAGTTTACTGCTGGTGTTGGTGAGTTGCAGTGGAAGCCGAAAATACGCTGAGGTACGGTCCTTTGAACAGGACCAAAAGACCGCCGCACTGGAGGTTAATTCGTCGGAAGCTGAAGTAGCACAACGCAAAGTGCTTTATTCGGCTGATTTAACCCTGGCTGTGGAGCAACCGGATTCGACGGGAAAGGCGCTGGGGCGCATTGCGGAGCGGTACGAGGGCTACGCACAGGAGTTGGGAACGAGCCGGGCTGTAATCCGGGTCAAAAGCGGACAATTGGAGGCGGCACTGCAGGAAATCTCATCTTTGGGTAAAGTCCAAAACCGTAGTGTCTCCGGGCAAGATGTGACCGAACAGTACCTCGATTATCAAATTCGCCTGGAAAATTCCCAGAAAGCCCGCGATCGCTACCTGGAGCTTTTGGCGAAAGCGGAAAACGTAGAAGCGGCCCTGAAGGTAGAAAGGGAACTGGAGCGACTCAATGAGACAATTGACTTGCTCAAAGGCCGCATGAATCGTATGGATCATCTCGAGGAGTATTCCACCATCACCGTACAGATTAAGGAGCGCAAAAAGCCAGGGGTTTTGGGGTACATAGGGCTGGGCGTTTACGAGGCGGTTAAGTGGCTCTTTGTACGAAATTAGAGTTGCTTACTTGCGTTTTCGCTTTAGTAATTCGGGATTAAACTCGAATTGCTGAGCGCGCTCTTCGGTATACCCCACAGAGGCTTGAGGTAGCAATCTGCCCAGGAATTTACAGATCAGTTTTAGCTTGCGAACCGGAACAGAAACGGAATGGTGACTACCGTCTTTAAGATAAATATAGACCACCCCTACTTTAAACATTTCGAGGCCAAAGGGCATACGCTGCGTCATCATCGAATAAATCCAGACAACGTCTTGCGGCTCGTCGACCAGGGTGCGATAGAGCGGATTGGTCTCCAGATCAAGGGCCGGCACACTTCGGTAAATTAGGTAAGCACTAATCATCATGGCGCCCAGGCCAATAATACTCAGGAAAACACTACCATTGAGCTGTAGTAGCATCAGGGTAAGCCCGAAAAGCAGAAGCAAACCCGTCGCAACAATCTGGAAATAGATTTCGCGAAGGATGGCCTTCTTGAGCAGGCGCATAGCTGGGTGGCGATATAATGGTGACTTTTCCAATTAGTTTTCTAAACAATTTGTTTATTAAAGGCCTTTGTTTATATTTGTAGGATGTCGATAGTCTGTCGTGCAGCGTTTCAACATTACTCTATTAAGTTAAGTGTTTTTTGGAAAAAATGTTGAGAAAATTCTGCGGCTAATTCACCAAATCAATAATAGTACTCAAATGGCAGAGGTTAATTATACGGAAGATAACATCCGATCCTTAGACTGGAAGGAGCACATTCGTATGCGTCCGGGTATGTATATCGGTAAATTGGGCGACGGTGCTTCTCCCGATGATGGTATCTATATCCTGTTAAAGGAGGTCTTGGACAACTCCATCGATGAGTTCGTTATGGGCTATGGCAAAAAAATAGAAATTGACGTTTCTGAGGAGGGAGAAGTAAGTGTGAGAGACTACGGTCGGGGCATTCCCCTAGGGAAGGTAGTAGACTGTGTGTCTAAGATAAACACCGGAGGTAAGTATGATTCCAAAGCCTTCAAAAAGTCGGTAGGTCTCAATGGGGTAGGAACCAAAGCAGTGAATGCCCTATCCGAATATTTTCGGGTAGAGTCCATCCGGGATGGGAAAATGAAGGTTGCCGAATTTGAGAGGGGCGACCTGATCAAGGATCATAAAGTAAAGAAGAGCGATGAGCCTAATGGTACTATCGTTTACTTCCGGCCCGATACTTCGATTTTTAAGCAATACAAGTTCCGTAAGGATTACATGGAGAATCAATTGTGGAATTACGCCTTCCTCAACTCCGGTCTGAAGCTACATTTTAATGATAAGGTGCTCTTCTCCAAAAATGGTCTGTTGGACCTGCTGGAGAAAAAGGCCAAATCAGAAAACCTACGCTATCCGATTATTCACTTTAAAGTCGATGAGGATCTGGAGTTTGCCCTTAGCCACGGTAGTCATTACGGGGAGAATTACCACTCTTTCGTTAATGGACAGAATACCACCCAGGGAGGAACCCACCTCCACGCTTTTAGAGCGGGGCTGGTCGCGGGCATTCAGGAGTATTTCTCCACTAAGAATTTTGATCGCAAAGATATTCTTTCTTCCGTAGTGGCGGCGGTTAGTGTGCGGGTGGAGGAGCCGGTCTTCGAATCGCAAACCAAAACCAAGTTGGGCTCTACCCACATGGCACCCGACGGGGAGACCATTCGTACCTTTATTGGTAAGCGGGTAAAAGAGAAGATCAATAACTTCTTACACCGCAACGAAGAGACGGCCCGGGCGCTGGAGAAGCGTATTATGCAATCCGAGCGGGAGCGCAAAGAGATCGCCGGCATCAAAAAATTGGCCAATAAACGCGCTAAACGCGCCAATTTGCACAATAAGAAATTACGGGATTGCCGCTATCATTTTAATGATAGTACGCGTAAAGTAGACGAGGATGTGCGAAATGCGACTACCCTATTTATTACAGAAGGAGATTCGGCCAGTGGTTCTATCACCAAAGCACGGGACGTGAATACCCAGGCGGTATTCAGCCTGCGCGGAAAACCGCTGAATTGTTACAGCCTGACTAAAAAAGTCGTTTACGAAAACGAAGAGTTCAATCTACTGCAACACGCGATGGATATTGAGGATGATCTGGAAGATTTACGCTACGGGCGGGTGGTGATCGCCACCGACGCCGATGTGGATGGTATGCATATTCGATTGTTATTACTCACTTTCTTTTTGCAATTTTTTCCGGATTTAGTGCGTCAGGGACACCTGTATATTTTGGAGACGCCCCTGTTTCGCGTGAGAGATAAACAGAAAAAATTCTATTGCTACTCTGAAAAGGAAAAGCAGGAAGCCATTAAAAAACTGAGGGGTAAGCCAGAGGTTACCCGCTTCAAAGGCCTGGGAGAAATCTCTCCCGATGAGTTTGAAAACTTCATAGGGAAAGATATCCGCCTGGAGCCCGTAGTACTAAATGAAGATACAGACATCGACAGCGTACTCAAATACTATATGGGTAAGAATACACCCGATCGCCAGGATTTTATTATCGATAATCTGCGCGTAGAAAAAGACGATGCCGTCGAAGAAATGGCAGCGGCGAGCTAAATCGTGTAGGTTTTGGCGGTGTTGAGACTGCCTTTTTGACGCAAGTCAAGCAAAAAAATAGCGTGGCATGATCATTGTCACGCTTATTTTATTGTTTGTCCCCTTAACAGGTGACAGTTTGTCTATTTATTCACAAAATCCCTCCACCGGGAAGAGGTTTATAATATATGTTTGATCAATTATTTTCTAATAAAGGACTTGAGGACGCCGAGGATGTTTTTCCCATTATTTCACTTGAAGATGAAGACGTAGGGAAAGATGGCCAGGAAATATCCGATGTCTTACCCTTACTGGCGCTTCGAAATACCGTTTTACTACCAGGCATCGTCATTCCGATTACGGTAGGCCGGGATAAGTCTATCAAGGCGATCCGTACCGCTTACAACGGGGATCGGATCGTTGGGGTGATTTCTCAGCGAGATATGGAAGTAGAATCCCCATCGGCTAGCGATTTATATAAAATTGGAACGGCAGCGCGGATTATCAAATTTCTGCGTATGCCGGATGGGACGACTACGGCAGTGCTTAGGGGAATCCATCGTTTTGAGCTGGAGGCGCTCCTGGAAAATGCAGAATATTTAGAAGGCAAAGTCCGCCTGCTACCGGCACTCCAGGCGAAAGAAGGGGATGTCGAATTTGATACCCAAATCGCTACGATGTTGGATTTATCGAAGCAAATTGTCGAAATGTCTCCCAATATCCCTTCGGAGGCGGCTACCATGCTGGACGGTATTAAAGACCCCGGTTTTCTGATTAATTTCATTGCTTCTAATCTGGGTGAAAAAACGGAAGTCAAACAAAGAATACTGGAAATTAATGACCTCAACGAAAAAGCGGAGGCCGTATTGATCGAAATGAATGCCATGCTCCGTATGCTGGAGTTAAGGGATAAGATTGAAAATAAAGTCCGGGGTGATTTAGAGAAGCAACAGCGCGACTACTTCCTGAATCAACAATTAAAAACCATTCAGGAAGAGTTGGGGCAAAACCCTCAGCAGGAGGCCATTGAGAAAATGGCGGAGCGTGCCAAGGAAAAAAAATGGAGCAAAGAAATTGGGGCGTACTTCGATAAAGAGCTCAATCGCCTGCGCCGAATGAACCCACAGGTAGCAGAGTATTCCATAACCCTGAGTTATTTGGAATTTATGCTGGATCTGCCCTGGGAAACCTATACCGAGGATAACTTCGACCTGAAAAAGGTGAAAAAAGTACTGGACGAAGATCACTTTGGCCTGGAAAAGGTGAAGGATCGCATCCTGGAGCACCTGGCCGTACTAAAGCTGAAGGGGAATATGAAAGCCCCCATCCTTTGTTTGGTGGGCCCTCCGGGGGTAGGTAAAACCTCTTTGGGTAAATCTATTGCCCGGGCCCTGGAGCGGGAGTTCATTCGTATGTCATTAGGTGGTTTACACGATGAGTCAGAGATTCGCGGGCACCGTCGTACCTATATTGGCGCGATGGCCGGCCGCATATTACAGTCTTTGAAAAAGGCAGGTAGTTCTAATCCGGTATTCATTCTGGATGAAATTGATAAAGTAGGCCGTGATTTTCGGGGAGACCCCTCCTCTGCCTTGTTGGAAGTATTAGATCCAGAGCAGAATACCACCTTTTACGATAACTATCTGGAGCAGGAATACGATTTATCCAGGGTCTTATTTATTGCTACGGCAAATTCTCTTTCCACGATCCAGCCTGCTTTACTGGACCGGATGGAAGTCATTGAGATCAGTGGTTATTCGTTGGAGGAAAAGGTAGAAATTGCGCGTCGCCATCTAATCAACCGACAGTTAGAAGAACATGGCCTGAAGAAGAATCAGGTGAAGTTGGGTAAAAGAGTGCTCAGTAAAATTATTGAATCCTATACCCGGGAATCGGGCGTACGGACGCTGAATCGCCGGATCGCAGCCATTATGCGTAACGTAGCTAAAAAAGTGGCCATCGGGACAGATTACGATCCTAAGATTGACCCAAATAACTTACCAGACATCTTAGGGCCTACCACTTTTTCACCAGATATCTATCAGTCCATTGATCGGGCAGGGGTAGCCGTAGGACTGGCCTGGACACAGGTCGGGGGAGCCATACTGTTCGTGGAGACTAGCCTAAGTGAAGGCAGCGGGAAACTCATCCTGACCGGAAACCTGGGAGATGTTATGAAAGAATCGGCAACTACCGCCCTGAGTTTTATCAAGGCGAATGCGGAGTCTCTGGGTGTCGATATAGGAGATATTTCAAAGACCGATATCCACGTGCACATTCCAGAGGGCGCAATCCCCAAGGACGGCCCCTCGGCAGGCATCACCATGCTTACCGCCTTCGCTTCTGCCTTTTCCGGCAAAAAAGTGAAACCGCGTTTAGCGATGACCGGCGAAATTACCCTGCGGGGTAGCGTGCTTCCCGTAGGTGGCATCAAAGAAAAAATACTGGCTGCCAAACGGGCAGGAATGAAGGAGATCATCCTGTGTCAAACAAATCAAAAACACATCGAAGATATTAATCCGGATTATTTGAAAGGCCTGAGCTTCCATTATGTAGATACCATGCAGGAGGTGTTAGACCTGGCTTTGGTTGAAAAGTAGTAATTTTTGCTTTGCTTTCGCAAAAAAGCTATTTTTAGGCGATATAGGACGAACCATTCGATGGGTTCAGTAGTCTATAAATAGAGACAAGTATGGGGCAATCCCCGTATTTCGTTGGAATAACCAAAAAATCAACCAATGCAGATAAGTCGTATCATCCTATTATTTTCTTTGCTTCTATTGATCGTCGGACAAAGCCACGGACAGCAGAACCGCCGGGACAATGGCCTGGTGCAATTTTCAGGTCTGGTGCTAGACGGTTCCACGGATAAGCTGGTGCCCGTTCCTTATACGACCGTTTCGGTGAAAGATCAAAGCCGCGGTACCTATTCAGACCTCAAAGGTTTCTTTACCATTGTCGTGCGTAAAGGGGATGTCGTTAATTTCTCTGCGATTGGCTATAAAACAGTAGAGTTCGAAATTCCGGAAGATTTGGATGACGATCGCTACTCCATTGTACAGTTAATGACTCAGGATACAGTGAATTTACCAGAAACGGTGGTGTTTCCCTGGCCCAGCCGAGATCATTTCCGCCTGGAATTTCTGGCCATGGATGTGACACCAGAGTTACAACAAATTGCTCAGCAGAATTTGGCAAAAGAAACCCTGGAACGACTACGGCCAGCGGTTAGTTACGATGGGAATGAAAATGCTGATTACTATCTGCGTCAGCAAGCCCGTGAATACTACTTTGTCGGCCAGCAACCACCGATGAACATCTTTAATGCCGCCGCCTGGAAGCGATTCTTTGACTCCTGGAAAGAGGGCGACTTTAAGAAGAAGAACAATAATTAGGATATTTGTATTGCCCAATACATTTATAGAAGCGATTTAAACTTTTTCAGTTCGCTGAGTCTTAAAGTCTTATAGAACCTGGACAGCAGCTAATTTTCGATCCGTAACTTTGGCTACGCATCTCAAATTGAGCTTTGCCAGAACCTACAAGCTTTTTAAGACCGCTTGAACCAAAAAGTTTAAACCGCTTCATAGCGTCTTTTTCTCTTCGTTGAGTAATTTACGGCCCCAGATTAATACCTGGAAGCCGTAGGTGCCCAGGCAAAGCAAAAGGGCGACAAAGGACAATACCCCCAGGGCGGCAAATACTCGATTGGCCCTTAGGTTAATGTGCATAAATTGGAAAGCGAAATAATCAGCCAGCATAAACAAGGCATGAACCGAAAAAAGTAAAAAGAATACCTGGATCAACTTCTCGGCGTACCAGGCTCTTTTTAAGCCTACCTTACTCCGAGCTATCCGCTTTTTGGCCAGGACATATCGGTAAGAAAAATACATATAGGCGTAAAAGCTGCTTAGGTACAGCAACTGTTCCAGCGCCCCGTAGAAAAGATTCTGATCTTTTCTGCCAAAGTTTCCCTCAAAGCTTTGCTCGGATAAAAAGGTAATACCAAAGTAAATCACCTGTCCAAGGGGCAAAATAAAGTGCTTGGCATCGGTCCACCGTAGCTTATACTGTGGAAATAAGAGTAGTTTGATATGAAAAAAGAAAAATACCGGCAGACTTAGTGTAAAATAAATGGGGAGAAATTGGATTTCTTGAACCGAGGTATAAATTTCTGTATAAATAAGAATATAGTGCAGTAGGGTAAGTGAAAATAAAATAAGCAAACTACCAAAGAAAGCATTCGAACGCTTACTACCTGAGCGCTTGAAAAAAAACAGAACGCCAATGATAAAGGCTTGCAGTTGTGCTCCTACCATGACGAGCAGCAAAAGGTAGTAATAAAGGCTATGTTGATCGGGTAGTTCCAATGGATTCATGCGGGTGCAAATTATACTATGAAGTTGTTTAAGAATTCCTGGTGAGATGATTGGTAACGGCTTGGAAGTCAAGGCAAGGCTACTTTTTTCTCATAGCCATCCGCCTCAGGCGGACGAAGGGAAAAAAGAGCTGCCGTATTGGCTTTCAATGTGTTGTCAAGGGCTCAGTGAGGCGTTTTTAAACAACTTCTTCTAAAGGTAATCATATTCCAGCCCTATCGCATGACAATTATCAATATTTTATTGTCACTTGGTTGATGAATATTCTCGGTAAGGGCTTCTTTTTTTCTAAACTTTGCAGCAGAAAATAAACACAAGACATGCTACTCAACAACAACTATCAGGCCGTATCGGCTTCCGAAGCGGTCAGCTTAATTAAGTCCAATACCAACATATTTATTCATACTGCAGCAGCAGCTCCCAAAGTACTCATCCAGGCTCTCGCTGATCGCGCCGACGAGCTCCGAAATGTAAATATCTATCAAATGCACACGGAAGGTGGGGCGCCCTACGCCGCCCCCGAAGTTGCCGAAAGCTTCCGGGTGAAAAACCTCTTTGTGGGCAGTAATGTTCGTCCGGCCGTAAATGCAGGTCGTGCCGATTTTGTTCCGATTTTTTACAGCGATATCCCCCGGTTATTTCGCCGAGGACAAGTCGAACTGGACGCTGCCCTTTTGCAAGTATCCCCACCGGATAAAAACGGATTTTGTACACTGGGAGTCTCCGTCGAAACCTCATTGTCAGCCGCACAGTCGGCAAAGAAGCTAATCGCCGAGATCAATCCCAACATGCCCCGAACCAACGGCGATGGCAACATCCACATCAGTAAATTCGATAAATTAATTGAAGTAGACTACGACTTACCCGCCGTGGAATTACCAGAACCCAACGAAGTGGAAACGCTCATCGGGCAGTACATTGCCGATCTGGTAGACGACGGTTCTACCCTGCAGATGGGTATTGGTAATATTCCTAACGCAGCGCTTAAAGCGATGCGCTACCATAAGGGCCTGGGTATCCATACGGAAATGTTTTCTGATGGAGTCATCGAATTGGTAGAACGGGGGGTGATAACCAATGAGCACAAGCGTGGCCATAAGAACCATATTGTCACCGGTTTTCTCATTGGCTCCAAAAAATTGTACGATTTTGTCGACGACAATCCGCTGGTACGAGTCCTAGATATTGCATACGTTAACGACACCCACGTTATCCGTCAGCATCCTAAAATGACCGCCATCAATAGTGCTATTGAAGTGGATATCACCGGGCAGGTCTGTGCCGATAGTATCGGTCCCCGAATATACTCGGGGATTGGCGGACAGATGGACTTTATGCGGGGTGCGGCCTTATCAGAAGGCGGAAAACCGATTATCGCTCTACCTTCAGTTACCAGAAGGGGGCAGAGTAAAATCACTACCGCATTACAGCCGGGAGCCGGGGTCGTAACTACCAGGGCCCACGCCCAGTATATCGTTACGGAATATGGGGTGGCCCGATTATTCGGACGCTCACTAAAAGAACGGGCCAAAGCCCTGATCGACATCGCGCACCCCGATCACCGGGAGCGTCTGGCCAAAGAAACTTATGATTTCTGGAAGATTATGGTCTGATCAATGATTGTTGAGCCGAAGCTCCTGCTTCGGCTTACAGCGCTTCCATCACCATCTTTACGAAAGTACCCATCTGACTGGGTTCCAACCAGCGCGTCACGATGACCAGATCGTGCTCGGGATCCACGACGATATAGTTACCGCCAAAGCCGGCTGCGTAGAATACCGTCTCCGGTACGCCCTCCCAATAACGGCCGCCTTCTCGATTCAGCCACCACATATAACCGTAACTGACGGCAGCTTCCGAAGAAATGGTCGCTTCTTTGATCCATTCCGAAGAGATAATATTTTGATCCTTCCATTTGCCATCATTTAGGAACAGCAGCCCGAAGCGGGCGTGATCTTCGGTGTTGATGAACAGCCCCCCTCCGGAATGACCACCACCACTGACCGATTGCATCATGTGGCCATCCACGTTAACGAAGGAGTTCTCATAACCAAACCAACGCCAGGTCGTAGAGGCGCCGATCGGATCCATAACCTTTTCTTTGAGGATCTGGGGTAGTGGCTGGCGCCAAACCTGGAGCAGGGAGTAAGCCAGTAAGTTCACGCGTACGTCATTGTACTCAAAAACAGTGCCCGGAGCGCGCAACTCTCTCAACTTCCAGTCGTCGAGATCACCTTCGCGTGGAGGGCGATCGGCCCAGTCGTAGCCACCCCAGAGCTGACCTGTCCAGTCGGAAGATTGATTGAGTAAGTGTTTCCACTGGATCGTCGAATTATGGCGGCCGTCAAATTCTCCGGACCATACGTAGTCTTTTACATAATCGTCGGTAGACTGGATCAGACCCTCGTCGATGGCCAGTCCGGCGACGGTAGACAGGTAGCTTTTGGTGACGCTGAAGGTCATGTCTACCCGTTTGGTGTCTCCCCACTGCGCAATAACGTAGCCATTTTTGAGGATCATCCCGGCCGGACCACCCCGCTTTTTGGTTGGTCCCAGGATCTGATGGAAGGGCTCCCGCTCAAAGCCCTTGAGTATGGCTTGTCGCAAATCGCGGCTGCCGGAGTATTCATTCGCTTCGGCAAAGTCGATAGCCTCCTGGAGCTCCGTAGCGGAGACGTCCATGGCGGCGGGGGTTCGGGCTTCCCATTGGCCCCTTTCGGGAAAATAGTAGTTTTTCTGTCCGCTGAGTGGCAAAGAGCCCAGATAGAGTAAGAGTACAAGTAATAGTTTACTGTGCATAATGGTTGATTATTTTGATGAATGTTTGTCGGGGCTAGCTTTTCGCAAACTTAATCAATTATTAGCCAATATTTTTAAAGAGTATTTTGCTTTATGGCCAAATCATTGTTTCTTAGTAGGCCAACTGAATATTCCAAATAAATCGCAATATGACAAATCGCATCTCAAGAATCCTTTTGACAGTACTGGTTATTTTGGCTTGTAGCCCATTACTTTTTGCGCAAGCGGACCATTTCTTTCTTACGGAAGGAACGGATGCCCAGGAAGACCGCTGGGTAGACTCGGTATTCCAAAGTTTGGACGCCGATGAGCGCATCGGACAACTATTTATGATCCGGGCGCATTCCGATTTAGGCCCCGACCACATTGCAAAGGTAAAAGAACAGATTCGGAAATATAAAGTAGGTAGTCTCTGCTTTTTTCAGGGGACACCGGAGAAGCAAGCCCAACTGATCAACGAATACCAGACACTCAGCGAACTGCCACTCATGGTCGCCGTAGATGCCGAGTGGGGCGTGGGCATGCGATTTAAAGAGGCGACGATTAACTTTCCCCGACAGCTCATGTTGGGCGCCATTCAGGATAATGACCTGATCTACCAAATGGGGCGCGAAGTAGGCCGGCAATTGAAGCGCACCGGCGTACAGGTGAATTTTGCCCCCGTCGTAGATGTCAATAATAATGCCGCCAACCCGGTTATTAATACTCGGTCTTTTGGCGAAGACCGCTACAACGTGACCAGTAAGAGTTATCAGTACATGAAAGGTATGCAGGACGAAGGGGTGATGGCTTGCGCCAAACACTTCCCCGGACACGGCGATACTGATGTGGACTCCCACCTCGATTTGCCGGTGATCACCCACGATCAGCGCCGCCTGGATAGTATCGAGCTATATCCTTTCCGGATGTTGGCAGAGGAAGGGGTAGGCAGTATGATGATTGCCCACCTCAGTGTGCCGGTACTGGATGATCGACCTAATCGGCCGACTACGCTCTCGCGAAATACGGTGACTAATCTGCTGCGCGAAGAAATGGGTTTTCAGGGGCTCACCTTTACAGATGCCCTGGAGATGAAAGGCGTCACCAAATATTTTGATGCCGGACAGACGGAAGCAGAAGCAGTACTGGCGGGTAATGATGTGCTGTGTTTGCCCGAAGATATTCCAGCGGCCCTCAAGGCGATCAAGGTCTACCTAGCGGACGGTCGGATTGATCAGACTCAGGTTGATGCCAGCGTAAAACGAATTTTGCGCGCTAAGTATCGTCTGGGCTTAAACAAAATTTCGCCAATCTCACTGGAAAATATCCGACCAGACATTAATAATACTGCTGCCAAAGCACTCAAAAGAAAATTAATCCGCGAAGCACTGACCCTGGTACGAAATGAGGGTAATCTGGTTCCTTTTCAGGAAATTGCGGAGATGGATATGGCCAGTCTTAGCCTGGGGGCAACAAAAGCAACGACCTTCCAAAAACGCCTGGGTAGCTATAAGAAAATGCCCGCTCACCAGTTATCTACCAAAGCGAAAGCCGCTGATTACGAGCAGATGCTGGAACAACTATCCAGCCGCGAAGTAGTTATCGTAGGCCTACACGACATGAGTCAGTACGCTAGATGGAATTTTGGATTAGAGCAAGAACAGTTAAACTTTTTATATACCCTAAATCAGCGAACTAAAGTAGTGCTGACGGTATTCGGTAATCCCTACAGCCTAAAATACTTTGATCGCTTCGAAAATGTACTCTGTGCTTATAACGAAGACGAAGAGACGCAGGATCTGGCGGCTCAGGCACTTTTTGGCGCCTTTGGTCTGCGCGGTCGCCTACCCGTGACGGCTTCCCGACGCAGTACTTTCAACGCCGGGCATATCACGCCCCGCATTCTGAGGATGGGGTACGCCCTGCCCGAAGAGACGGGCCTGAATAGTGATAGCCTGCAGCGGATTGATGACATTATCGAAGAAGCTCTGGATGCCAAAGCGACGCCCGGCTGTGTAGTGCTGGTAGCTAAAGACGGTAAAATTGTCTTCGAAAAAGCCTATGGACATCATACCTACAGCCGCAAACGTCCGGTCAAAGTAGACGATATTTACGATCTGGCCTCGATTACTAAAGTGGCTGCCGCTACGCTGTCGATGATGAAATTACAGGAGACGGGCAGTATAGATATTGATCAGCCGATCAGCCACTTCTTACCCGAACTGAATGCGACCAACAAGCGCGGTAAGCTCATTAAGGATATTATGGCCCACCACGCTGGACTGATTGGGTGGATACCTTTTTATAAGCAGACGGTATCCGGCAACCGGTATAGCGCCAAACCGCTGCCCGAATTCTACCGCAATCGGGTAGAAGAGGATTTTACCGTTGAGGTAGCCCAGAATCTTTTCCTGCGCCGGGATTTTCAGGATTCGATTTGGCAGCAGGTCTATCACTCTGATCTGCGTCGGCGGACCAATTACCGTTACAGCGATCTGGGTTTTTATATGCTGGCGCAGTTGGTGGAGCGTCGTTCGGGAACCTCCATTGATCGCTTCGCAGAGGAAAGCTTTTACAAGCCCATGGGGTTGGAGCATACCAGCTACCGTCCCCTGGAGCGCTTCGACCTGGATCAGATTCCACCTACCGAGGAAGATAATTATTTCCGCGGTCGCCGGGTACAGGGCTATGTGCACGATATGGGCGCGGCTATGCTGGACGGCGTCAGTGGGCACGCCGGCCTTTTTTCTAATGCCAGAGATCTGGCCAGTCTGATGCAAATGTTGTTACAGGGTGGCCACTACGGAGGGCAGCAATATCTGGAGCCAGAGACTATCCGGCAGTTTACACAACGACATCCGCGCTCTACCCGCCGGGGCATTGGCTTTGATATGCTGGAGCTGGACGACGATCATAGTCCCAATCTAGCGACGGAGGCCTCCGAAAACACCTTTGGTCACCTGGGTTTTACGGGCACGGCGGTCTGGGCAGATCCGGATGAGGATATCGTTTATGTATTCTTATCCAATCGCACCTATCCGAGTATGAACAACAATAAGCTACATAAGATGGATATCCGTCCGCGGGTACAGTCACTCATCTACCGGGCACTGGAGCGTGATGGCGTAGAGCGCGATGATCCCGATCTGCTGCGCCTGGCCGATGATCGGTAGGGGGGCGATTGGTGATTTGTGGGTTTGGAACCTAAGTGGCTAAGGAGCGTGGGCTAGAAACGATAGGTTTTTGGGTTAGTGATAAACTAGTCCAGCTAATTTTAGATCGCGTTGGTGAAAACTAACGCGTTAAAATCAAATGCGTAATAATCAAGCCTGCTGGCCATCAGTTATAAAAACTGAAAAGTATGCTAACCAGAAACTTCTTGTTATGCTGTTTACTCCTGCCTTTTTTAGGCGAAAGCCAAAGTCGCCCGACGATTGATGTGCTGACGGGCTATGAATACTCCAATCTAATTACGGACCGACAAGTCTTCCTGGATCCTGATGAAGTTGTGAGTTATAGTAGTTCAGGTATTTACACAGTCCGTTACGGTATTAATTATAATCAACCACTAGCACAGCAGTGGACCTTGAAGTGGGGATTGCGATATGTGCAAAATGGAGAAAAAGAAGTTAGAACCCATCGCGCTGCGTTATACCCTGGGGAAAACGAATAGAAAGCTGGACTTTTACGTTGAGGCGGGTACTGCGCCTCAAATATTCTTACAGTCTACTTTTTACTATCATCTTACGCCCCTGGCGGATAGTGCTTTTCGGGAGTATTTTTACAATTTGGGTCTGGAATTGGGGGCGTGATTTACTATCTTGTAGACAAAACCTAGGGTCATGCAGCAATGGCTTTTTTTCTCCGTCTTATTATTACTGGGCAGCTGTAGTCTGCCTAAGCCGATTGGCTTACCACCTGCTTTGAGTTTCGATGAATATCGAATTACCAGCGATAGCTTGTTGATTACGGTGAAAAAAGAGATACCGGGCCCCGTTCAATTTCGGTTGGCGTCGACGCAAGCGGAGCTATCTGAAGTACTGGAGCCTTTGATGCCGCTGGTGCTTACAGATGCGGATCCCATCCAGCGAGTAGAAGTAGCTCATGGATTACCGGACACCACAGCGATTCGAGCCGGTTTATCCACTTCCGGTGGATACGGTGACCCCTACGCCGTTTGGGATACCTCACTACGGTACGCCTGGCCTTTTCCGAAAGGAGGGGGGTACAAGATCATTCAGGGCTATAATGGAAGTTTTTCTCACAATAAGGAAGATTCTAGATATGCCATCGATTTTAGTCTGGCCGTTGGTGATACGGTATGTGCGACACAGGATGGCCTGGTGATGTCGATTTTACAAGAAAATACGCTTGGCGGGAAAACTCAGAAATACCGTCCTTACGCTAATTATATTACGCTCTACCACGCCGATGGACTGATTACCCAATACGTACATTTGGCACCCAATAGTGCCTTGGTAGAGGTAGGGGATCGGGTAAAAAAGGGTCAGGCCATTGCCTTGTCAGGTGAAACGGGCTTTGCCGACGGCGCACATCTCCACTTTAATGTATATCGGCCCGATTTGGAGGGTACTAAATCCGCCCCCATTATTTTCGAAAAAGCAGCAGGAAAGGACCTCAAAAAAGGTATGCGGGTCAGTCACTAAGTAGCTTACGCAAATCGGGAATAAAAGCAGGGGTATTTCGGATGTAGGCCTGATATTCGGGATGATCCCGGTATTTCCATTCCAGGAAGGGGACACCAGAAACACGCGTCAGGAGCCAGGTCATGGTAGCTGCTGCTAAAAAAGACCAGTACCATTGTCCCCAGGGTAGCACCAGCAGAAAAATACCCCACCAGAGGATCGCTTCTCCAAAATAATTCGGGTGGCGGGAGTATTTCCATAAGCCTTGCATGAGAATATTATCTTTGTTTTCGGCTTTGGCTTTGAAGCGATAGAGCTGAGCATCGGCAATGCTTTCCCAAAGCAAGCCGAAGAGCCAGAGGCCGATACCCAAGTACTGGTACCAAAAGAGGCCCGTACCGGCGGGGCGCTGCTGGATACCCAGGGCTACGGTCCACATGAAGAAGCCCTGGAGTAAAAAGACCTGTAACCAGGAGCGCAGATAAAACCAGCGGCCCCAGTCTTTTCGCCATTTGGCATAGCGCCAGTCTTCCTGTTTTTTTCGATTATTCCGCAGGCCAATATAGATACTTAGACGCAGGCCCCAGAGACTGATCAATACGGCCACGAGTAGGCTATATTCGTGCGGATGGTAGACGTGCAGATACCAGGCCAGGACGGTGAAGCCACCGCCCCAGAAGACATCAACCAGGCCGTTGTCTTTTTTGGCGAAAGCCACCAGCATGGCGATATGCATATACACTAATACTACGAGCGCACTCTCTAAATAGATATCCATAACTTCTAAATACTAATAAAGTTGTCAATGCGTATTATATTTGAATTCAAATGGGGTCACCCCAAAATAACCGTCCATGAATTTACCCTTAAATATCGCGCGTCGTTACATTTTCGGTAAAAAAAATACCAATGCCATCAATATCATTACCGGTATTGCCGTCTTCGGGCTCACCGTGGGTACGGCGGCCATGATCTTGGTCTTATCGGTCTTTAATGGTTTTGAGGACCTGATTAGTGGTATGTATAGCGATCTGAATCCAGACGTATTGGTTACGCCCGAAAAAGGGAAAACCTTCGAACTGTCCACGGCAAAGCTGGAGGCATTGGAGGCCCTACCGGAAGTTAGCGTGGTATCACGTACGGTCGAAGAAAAAGCCGTCTTTGACGGCAGGGGGAACCAGCAGACGATCGGTATTCTGAAAGGGGTAGATGAAAATTTTGAAGTGGTCACACAACTCGACTCTTCGGTGCGCGAAGGAGGTTACCGTTTTAAAGACGGGGATCGGGAAATGGCCGTCCTAGGCTACGGCATGCGTAATAACCTGAACATTGACGTTTCGAATCCGCTCTCTTTTATTAATGTGTATACCGTAAAGAAAAAGCAGGTGGGACCATTCGAGCAGCCGTTTCGTAAGCGGATTCTTTATCCGGCGGGTACCTTCTACGTCGAGCCGGAATTTAATAACAATTATATTCTTTCTTCCCTGGATTTTGCCCAGAGCCTACTACAATTGGGCGATCAGGTAGGGGCACTGGAGATACAATTAAGCGAGGGGACAACCTCAGCGCAGGGCGTCCGGGCCATCGCAGCGATCCTGGGCGAAGATTTTAGTGTGAAAGACCGTTACGCGCAAAATGAATCCTTTTTAAAGTTAATGCAGGTGGAGAAATGGATGAGCTTTGCCATTGTGAGCCTGATGTTACTGTTGGTGGCCTTTAACCTGATCGGTGCGCTGTGGATGATTGTATTGGAGAAGCGCAAAGATATTGCCATTCTGAAATCCATGGGAGCTACGGATCAACTGGTACGAAATATTTTTCTGAACCAGGGGCTTTTGCTTAGTTTGATGGGAATCCTGGGCGGGTTTATTTTGGCCCTGCTGATCTTTTTTGTCCAAAAGCAATTCCAGGTCATTGGTATACCCGGGGCCTTTGCGATCAGTGCTTATCCCATCAGCTTACGGGGTTTTGATTTTTTAGCGGTAGCGTTGACGGTGGCTGCCATCGGCTTTGTTGCTTCGATCATGCCGGCCCGTCGGGCGAAAAAAGTACCCGCGCTGGTTCAGGAAGAGTAGGGGCGAAAAAGCAGGAGATGAATCTTCCGACCCACCTCCCTTTCTAAAATACTAGATCAAGATGTCTTACCCTTCAGAATATAAAGGGTAAAGCAATTTATATTAAAACGCGACTTTTGCCCGCGTATTCTAAGCTTGTTGATTTAGCCCTTTTTTTAACACTTTTCCGAAATTTCCCTTTTTCCAAGCTGATCTTATTATATTGAGGAATCACTTCAATAATATTTAGCGAATGAAAGTCAAATTTTGTGGTGCCGCCCGGGAAGTAACCGGTAGTGCACATCTCCTTACCCTGGATAATGGCTTTAAAATTCTTCTAGACTGCGGGCTCTATCAGGGCTACGACGAAGAAATGAAGAAATTCAACGAAGAATGGTTGTTTGATCCAGCGGAAATTGATTGTCTGGTGCTTTCGCACGCCCATATCGATCATAGTGGTCGAATTCCTCAACTGGTGAAGGATGGCTTTGAAGGAATGATTCACAGCACCCACGCCACGCGCTCGCTTTGTAGTATCATGCTGTTGGATAGTGCTAAGATTCAGGAACGGGATGCGGAATATCACAATAAAAGGCAGCGCCGGAAAAAGGGCTTTGACGATATTGCCTTCAAGGAGCCGCTCTATACAACTGATCACGTGCACGACACTATGGAGCTTTTTCACTCTTATGCCTATAACAAATGGTTTTCGATTCATCCCGACGTCGATGTACTTTTTCGGGATGCGGGGCATATTTTAGGTAGCGCCAGCGTAACCTTACGGATTCGCGAAAAAGGTAAGACGATTCATTTTGGTTTCAGTGGTGATATTGGTCGTCCGGCGCGGCCCATTTTGCGTGATCCGCAGCCAATGCCCGAGCTGGACTATCTGATCTGTGAATCTACCTACGGGGATAAAGAACACGAAGGGGCGCCTGAGGAGTTTGACAAGTTATTAGAAATCATAGAAAATACTTGCGTAAAAAATAATGGCAAGCTAATTATTCCGGCCTTTAGTGTCGGCCGTACGCAGGAGCTGGTATACATGTTAGATCAGTTGGAGACGGATGGGCGGCTACCCGAAATTCCGGTTTACGTAGATAGCCCACTGTCGGTAAATGCGACCATGATTTTTGGTTCGCATCCAGAATGCTTTGACGCCGAGCTGGCCGAATATATGCTCATTGATCCAAACCCCTTTGGTTTTAACTCTTTGAAATACATCAAGCGCACGGAAGATTCCAAGGCTCTAAATACCTCCGATGAGGCCTGTATCATTATTAGTTCGGCGGGGATGATTAATGCGGGACGGATCAAACACCACGTCTACAATAACATTGATCAGTCACAGAACACGATTCTTATTGTGGGCTATTGTGCGCCGGGCACCCCAGGCGGCTACCTGCGCGATGGGGTAGATAACCTACGGTTGTTTGGAGAATGGAAGCCGGTTCGGGCACGGGTCGTAGTGATGGATTCTTTTTCTGCCCACGCTGATCGGCTGGAGCTGCTTGATTTTGTAAAGCCACAGAAAGGAAAGCTGAAAGAACTATTTCTGGTTCATGGAACACTGGAAAAGCAGGAAGCTTTTAATGATCTACTGCGACGCTACGGCTTTGAGCACGTAGAGATACCGAAGCTGGGGCAGGAGTACGAATTAAAATAAACGGGCACTTGTAAGCGGTTTTTACTATCTTGTTTATACTCGATACCTATTATTTGGCTCTACCAAAAGTACTTATGATCTCCAAAAAATGTAAATACGCGATCAAGGCGCTTACCTATATTGCCCGGCATCAAGAAGATAAACCTATTTTCTCGACCGAGATTGCCCGGGAAGAAAATATACCGCATAAGTTCCTGGAAAGTATCTTACGTACGCTAAAAAATAATCGTATCCTGCTGAGTAAGCGGGGAAAGAACGGTGGTTATAAATTGCTTAAAAAGCCAGAGGAAATTGTACTCTCGGAACTCATACGTATTATGGACGGTCCCATCGCCCTATCTCCCTGTGTCTCCCTGAATTATTACGAACCCTGTGAAGAGTGCGATATGCAGACCTGTACCATTCGGCCCGTCCTGGAAAAAATTCGGGATCTGACTCTAGATGTGTTTAATCAGACCACCATCGAGACCATGAAGTGATCTAAAGGTGTAGGCCACATTCTGTTTTAGGACTGTTGTTCCATCGCCCGTCTCTACCATCGCCTGGTACCGTACAGTGCTTGCAACCAATCGAGGCATACCCCTTAAACACCAGTGGGTGCTTGGGTAGAGCATCCTGCTCGAAGCGCTGGCTGCGTTCTTCCTTACTGACGTCAATCAGGGGATAAAACTTCAAAATACCGTTGCGCTCCTCAAAAATATCGAGGGTGCTGCGATGGTCACTTTGCCAGCGCATCAGCCCCGAAATCCACACGGAGTAATTGAGCTTCAATTCTTCAAGGGGAGACACTTTATTGATGTAGCAGCAATAATTGGGATCCTTCTTCCAGGTCTCTTCCTGCTGCGTCTGTTCGTGCGCTTTGGCATTGGGGTGCACCGATGTTACCTCAATGTCTAGTAGCTCGGTGAGTTCATCTTTGTAGGCGAGGGTTTCTTCAAAATGATAACCTGTATCGATAAAGAAAATTTCTTGTTGCGGACGTACTTTTGAAAATAAACTCAGCAGGAGTGCCGAGGTAGTGGCGAAGGAGGAGGTTAGCATAATTTCTTCCGGTGGAAAATCCTGATACAGGCGTTTAATGCGTTGTTCCACGCTAAGTGGGCGATAGCTTTCGTTTAGTGTTTTAATATTATACTTGGTCGCAATGTTCATTCTTTGTTGGTTTACGTTTAGTCAATGAATACTCATCAGGTATTACTATTTTGTTTGATAAGGCTTTCGGTGAGGTTATTGAGGGTTTCTACTTTTTCTTCAAAATCTTGCTTAAGGGTAGCGCGATAGGCTTCTAAATTATCCAAAAGACCATCAATTTGTTCTGGAAAGACCTGCTCGAAGAGTTGGCGCAAACGCTTAGCCAGGGTAGGGGACTTGCCATTGGTAGAGATGCCCAGTTTTAGATTACCCTTGGTGACAATACCGCCCATATAAAAATCACAGTTCTCGGGGTCGTCAGCTACGTTGACGATAATATTACGCCGCGTGCAGTGCGAGCGTACCTGGTAATTGACCGGTAGTTTATTGGTCGCCGCAATGACGATGTGCTTTCCGCGCAGGTCACGGCGACGGTATTTACGCTTCATGATGTTTACGGGCTTACCAGCAATGATCTCCTCTACTTCAGGACGAATAAAATCGGCTACTATGGTGACCCGTGCCCTCGGACTGGATTTGTAGATGAATCCCAGTTTTTCGGCGGCAACGTATCCACCGCCGACCACCAGGATTTCCAATTGATCGAGTTTGAGAAAGATTGGATATAGTTCGTTCAAAACAGTATTGATTTTTTAAGAATGATAAGCTGCTGACAGATTGCGCTCTTTAGCCAGACCAGCGGGATCCAGACCTTCCAGTACGGCCGGTCCAAATACCAGGATAGCTGGGTTGCGTATCGCGTATTGTTTTTTTAAATCGATAATGTTATCGAGCTTTCCGACGACGTGCCGGGCCGAATCTAGGGTGCCTTCCTGATAGATGCCTACCGGATAATCGGCTGGCTTATGCTGGCGAAAGGCTGCAACGATGCGGGCGATGTGCGTCATCCCCATATAGACCACCACCGTAGCGCTGGATTGTGCTGCCAAATGAATATCCTTGGAAATATCACCATCGCAGGTATAACCCGTGCAGACCCAAAAGCTTTCGTAGGTACAGCGCTTAGTGAGTGGTATTTGCTGTTCAGCTACAATTCCCGAATAAGCGGAGATCCCGGCTACAATATTCACCTCAAGCTCCAGTGCGCGCGCTGAGCTCAGTTCTTCCATCGCCCGGCCGAATACCATGGCATCGCCGCCCTTTAGTCGCACCACGCGTTGACCTTCCAGAGCGGCCTCCACAATCATTTCGTTGATGCGTCCCTGGGGGAAACGGTGTAAACCTTTGCGTTTTCCCACAAAGATTTGGTTGGCCTGGCGGGCGTGCTCCAAAATGAGGGGATTCACCAGCGCATCGTAAAAGACGATATCCGCTCTATTCAAAGCTTTGGCAGCCTTTAGGGTGATCAGATCCGGATCACCGGGGCCAGCGCCCACCAGTGTAATGTTTCCTTTATTTCTGTAGTTGTTCATGACGGGTCTGGATAATTAAGGTTAAAAAAGATTGTGCATGCTGAAAAAAGGTCTGGGCAAATGCGGCCTCGGGTTCGCAGGTCTTCATCTGCTGGATCAGCGTGGATAGATCTCCCTCGGGCACGGATAGTTCCCCAAAGTATTGATCAAAGTTTCGTACAATGGCGGCCTGCGAACGCAGCTTGGCATCCGTCCCTGTAAGTAGCGCTTTTGCCGCATTAATGATACCGGTGTAAGAAGCATAGATCGCATCGGCCCATTGCTTCTGATCCAAGAATGCTTTAGCCTGTACCATTTTCTCTTCGGCTTCCATAATTAGGGTGGCGACCAGGTCGACGGTTACACCGGCACATTCTCCAATGCCGATGGCCTTTTCGTATTGCGCCTCATTACCCCAATCGATAAAGTCAGCCGCTTTTAAATCATCGCTATCGGACAGTGGCTTGAGCATCTGGTAGAAATAATCCTTACCCTGCTCATCGTAATAATCGAGAAAGTTAGCTTCGGTATCGGTGTTTTGATCAAAGTCATTCAGAATTAAACGCAGGGCTTCTGGTGTGCGCCTGGAGGGGATTTTGATTAGCTTATCTGCAAACCGCCCCTGACCATCGCCCAGTACACCACCACCCAGCAGGATCTGTGTCGCGGGGGCCACTAAGCCATTAGATTTCAGGGTCATTCCCTGGAAGCCAATATTAGCAATAGTATGCTGCCCGCAGGCATTCATACAGCCGCTGATCTTAATACTCAGGGCTCTGTCCATAATAAAGTGGGTATATTCTTCTTCCAGCATGCGACCCAATTCTTTGGCTAGTCCCATGCTGCTGGCAATGCCCAGGTTACAGGTATCCGTACCCGGACAGGCGACAATGTCGGCGATGGATTCAAAGCCGGGCTTCGCAAAATCGATGGTTTTAAGTGCCCGGTAGAGGGCAGGTAAATCTTTACCCGCTACGTAGCGAAGCAGGATACCCTGTGTTGCCGTCAGTCGGATATCATCCGCAGCGTATTGCCGGACGATTTTGGTGAACTTGCGGGCCGTTTCGGTGCTAAAGTCTCCCGTATTTACTTTGATGCCAACGGCATAGTAACCAGATTGCTTTTGTGACTTTACGTTTACTTTTTTCCAGGCTTCAAAAGCCTCGTCACTGGTCTTCTGGAGCTCGACACTCTGGCCATTAAGACCATTCGGAGCACTTGTAACCTGGCCATCAATCGGGATACTGTCGTGACCCAATACTTGTAATTCCTGGTTTAATTTTTCCATAAAAGTTTCCAAGCCCCAATCTTTGATCAGAAACTTCATGCGAGCCTTGTTGCGGCGTAGGCGCTCTCCGTAATGATCAAAAAGCCGCAGTACGGCCTCACCCATGGGAATAATCTGGTCGGTAGGCAGGAACTCGTACATCACATCGGCGTGGCGGGGTTGGGAGCCAATACCACCCCCCAGCATTACTTTGAAACCGCGCTTTCCATCCTTGATTTTAGGGATAAAGCCCAGATCATGCACAAAGCTAAAGGCATCATCCCGTTCGGAGGAAGAAAAAGACACTTTGAATTTTCGTCCCATTTCCTGACAGATGGGATTGCGCAGGAAGTATTCGAAGTAAGCCTGCGCGTAGGGACTTACGTCAAAGGGCTCCGCGGGATCAATACCCGCCCAAGGAGAAGCCGTCACATTCCGGACGGTGTTACCACAGGCTTCCCGCAGGGTTACTTTACTCCGCTCCAGTTCGGCCCAGAGCTCAGGCGTACGATCGAGACTGACGTAGTGGATTTGAATGTCCTGGCGGGTCGTAATGTGCAGGTTGCCGGTAGAATATTCATCACAGACGTCGGCGATGCTTTCCAGTTGTTGACTGGACAATTTCCCATAAGGAATTTTGATACGCACCATCTGCACACCGGGCTGGCGTTGACCGTAGACACCACGCGCCAGGCGCAAGCTGCGAAAGCGGTCTTCGTCCATCTGGCCCGTGCGGAAAAGATGAATTTTGCGCTCCAGTTCGATGATGTCTTTTTCTACGGTCGGGTTTTCTAGTTCCGTTCTAAAGCTTTGCATAGTTTTTGTTTTGGCAATAAACCATCATTCCATGCTGTTGCCATTTTCACATGGTAGTTTGCTTAGTCGTTCAATTCGGTTTGTATTGGTAGTCAGGCGGCTATTACTAAGGGGTTTAGGTGCTTTCCTGCAAAATGTCTTGTTTGTCTGCTACAAATCTAGCAGATAATTCTGGTTAAAGCAAACAATCCCTATAATGTTTATAGGGATTGAATCAGAAAAAGATCAAATTTGGAATTAAGTGTCTGTTATATAGGGGTTTGTGACTGTTTTAACTTTTGTAAAAAATAGGATGAACTGTCTTATGGGTTACCTTTTTCATCTTCTGTTATCCCATATGAATATAGGATCATCCGTACTTATTTTCTGAGGTTTTTGGAAAAAAGAGCTGCCGTATTGGCTTTCAATGTGTTACCAATCATTTCACCAGGAATTCTTAAACAACTTCATAAAAAAACCTGATCCCAGAGGGAATCAGGTTTAAGAATTCTAGTAATTTCACAGGTTATTTATGCCTACTGATATCTGTAGGTCGCATTGGCATTTGCCGTTGGTCTGGGCAATTCTTCGCGATCACAGCTGTGCATTGTACCACCGTGCTGGTAAGTATACCGGGCAGCTACTTCCAGTAAGTCTTTACTGTCGGCCTGCTTTTCTTTGTGTACGGTTACCAGACGCTTGGAGGGATCGTAGGTACCCCAATTTTGGTAATCGTTTTTGAGGAATAGATGTTCAACTTTTCCTTCGTGTGCCGATTTTACAATATCGATGATACCAAAAGAGGCTTTATCGCTGGCCAGGAGGTCATCGAAATTATCTTTAATTTCGTCTTTCGTACTCTCCTGGAAGTTTTTCATGATATTCATGGCGCGTTCGTGCAGCTCTACGGGAGATAGGTCTTCCGGATTACCACTGATGTTTTTATGTACAATATTATTGTAACCAGAAATTTCTTTGTACACGGGTACCAGGTGATCTACCGCTGCTATGACCATGGGTACATTTTCGTCGTGCAGCATAGTCATTAAACCTTCATCAATTTGGCGGAAATACTTGCGGACATTTTTCATGTCATCATCGGTACTTCGGCCCTGACCGTGGAAGATAGCTGCGATGCCACCTCCGTCGTGATGCTGTAAACTTTCTTTCGTACCTACATCGATTAGGATGGACTCCATATCTTGTGGTACCAGATCATCAATAATGACGGGGGTAATACTATATTTTGTTCCTTCGAAGAATTTCACTTCATTTTGACTTAGCGCCAACAGGAAGAATCGCCCTTCGCCACTCATCATGGGCATTATTGGTCTCAGGTAAAATTGGTCATTGACATGTACCATTTCTTCAAAAGAAACGGGTAGCTCATATTTATGGAAGAAGTTTTTACCGATAAAGAGTGCTAAACCATCTGATAAATGATTCCAGTATTCACCGTCATCAAGCAGCATATGGGCATTAGCGAGGAATTTATGAACTTCCTTGCTGTTCATACCCTTAGCTTCTAATTGATTACCTGCTTCCTTTAAGGCGTTTTTCAGATAGAGTTGATCTTTCTGGAAATTGCTCTCTCTGCTGGTCGGAATAAAAATAGAGACCGCAGGATTATCGTGATAGGCAAGTAAGCTATTAAATTCTTTTTTGGTAATTAACATATATGTATTTACTTAATTTAAAAAAATGTGGTTTTAGGGTGCTGCACTACCAGTTAGGCAGTAGCTTCCTGGGGCATAATATTTATTTCTTCAGCTTCCGTTAGGTGAAAAGCTTTACCATTCATGTCGAGGGTGCGAATGGGGAAAGGAATACTGATGCCTGCCTCATCAAAAGCATTCTTCAGAGCGATAATACTTTGACTTCGCGACTTCATAAAGTCTTTTTCCGAATCAAACCACAGTGGATAGCGCAGTACAAAATTAATACTGCTATCTCCAAAGTCAGTGAAATAAAAATCAATATCTGATGTATCTTCTCTTCCGAACTGATCTGTAATGGTTGATTTTGCAATCTGCTCGACTTTATCCAGATCATCACCATAGGCTACTCCGCAGACGAGTTCTACCCGTCGCTGACCAGTAATGGTGTAATTGGTGAAAGTCTCCTGTACCATTCTTTTATTTGGAATAATCACACTATTTCCGGTAGCATTTTTAAGGACAGTAGTCCGAAGGTTAATCTCCTGAATAACACCCCATGTTCCCCCAATCTCGATGAGGTCTCCGATATTGTAATGAGGATTCCGAGAGGACATCATAATACTACTGAATAAATTCACAAGCGGATCTTGTAAGGCCAGACCAACGGCTAAACCGGCTACTCCGGCACCCGTTAATAATCCAAATAATGCCTGATCCAATTCGAGGATACTTAAAATTAGAACCAGTGACAGCAATACAAAAAGAGTACTACTAATATTGGTCAATAGATTAACTAAAGACTTACTTTGAATAAACCGCTGAAAACTACGTCTCGAAAGTTTGCTAATGTACCCCACAAGTAAAAATGTGAGTAGCATAACGAGTATAGAGAGTACTAATTCTGGAAGAATTAATACGAGGCTTTCCAGCCAGGTGTTTAGTTTTTCGCTTAACAAATTGAGTGATTCGCTCAATTGTAAAAAGAAAGTATCTGATTCCATATATTTTATGTGTGTATTTCATCTATGGAACGTTTACGCACCCTGGGTGTTCGTTTTGGCCTCAGAAAGGTGTTGTTTTATAACTTATTTGCGTACTTTTTGACCTTTTTTCTTCAGCCAGTCAAGATTCAAATCAGCATAATGTATTCCTCCATTGTTGCCTCTTTCGTATAAAACCCCGATTTGCCCACTTTTTTCGATTACGAGATCCGAATAGGCAGAGTCGCCCTTATATACGCTTCGGGCAATGGGCCAGGTGATGCCATCATCCAAGCTTAATCGTAGGGTAAGATTAACTCTTTTGTTGGGGTGGGCCGGATTGCTAAATAAAAGGGCTGATTTGCCATCTGGGGTTTGATAAGCCAATAAACTGGCCTGGCATACTGGGCCTACCAAGCTACTATCAAAGTAGATCTTAGACCAGGATTCTCCTTCATCCTCACTAATGGCGATGAGTCTTTGTCTTTTTTCACCATTCTGTTGGCGGATATTCATCATTACTTTACCATCAGCTAATTCAGCAGCGGTGGCTTCGTTGGCACTGGGGATATCTACGTTTTTGCTCAGCTGCCAGGATTTGCCATGGTCGTCACTATAAATTGCGTGGCTGCGGTATTCATTAAAGCCATCCTGGGGAGGACCTGCTGAGTGGTTGGCCGGAACAAAGATCCGACCACCTGACAATTGAATGCCGTGACCCGGAGTCAGGGCGTAGCTGCGCCAGTCTTCGGGGTACTGATAGTCTGGATGGTAAGTAGGTTGATTAGGGCGGTGGACCTGGTGGGTAATATTTACAGGACTGGACCAGGTGGCGCCATTATCAGTACTGGTAATATAATGTACTTCCCGGATGCCATTGCCATTGCGAACCTTGTATTCACTGGCCGTACCGGTATTGTAGAGCAGAAAGATGCGACCCCTGGGAAAGTCCGGGTCCGAATAGTCAACGACCGGGGCGGGATTACCTGCCTGTAGGCTGTCATTATCCACCACTATCCGATGCTTGCTCCAGCTGGTGCCATTATCGCTACTGATTTTCAGCACAATATCTACATTGCCAAAATCGTGACAATTATCGGTACGCCCCTCGGCAAAAGCCAGTAAATTGCCATTGGGGGCTTTGATGATGGCCGGAATTCTGTAGCAAGCGTAAGCCGCTGTTCCATTCTCAAAGATGGCCTGGTCTTTAAAATGAACCTGTGCCTGTACAAGGGTCATCGTAAAGGATAAATAAATAAGCAGACAACTGAATCGGTAGAATTGCATGTGTATGAATTTTTGCCGTAAGGCGGGGCCTAAACGGTGATTTAGCGCATTAAGGTAACACTTCCGGATAAAATTTGTACTTCGCCGGTCGCCGTTTCAATCTCGAGCTGATAAACGTATACGCCACTGGGTAGCTTACGGTTTTTATGGCTTCCATCCCAAAAAATATCAGAATCACCCGGTGTGAAATTCAGGGCTTCAAACAATTGATTACCCCAGCGGTCAAAGATACGCCAGCTCCGTATTTTCGCCTGAAAGGCTGGCTGGGGAAAAAGGCGGAACCCATCATTTTTACCATCGTTGTTGGGCGAAAAAGCGGTCGGAATGTATAGATTGTCGGCTGCAGTAGCGCTGGGGCACCCATTGGCAATGGCGGTTTGGAGGTCAGGAGCTGCGATCTGAATGCTATTACTAAAGGTACAATTGTTTTGGTCCGTAATGGTAAAAGAATAGGTGCCGGCAACTAGTTCACTAGGGGCTTCCTGATCATTGACGCTTTGGTCCCAACGCACCTGATAGGGGAATTGGCTACTAATATTCAGATCAATACTGGCCGAGTTCTCATCCGGACAACGTAGCGGCGTAAGGATGGGATCGGCCCGGGGGCCGTTATCATTGATGATGACCTGCCCCACGGTGGGGCCGCTACAAAATGCATCGGAAAGGCTAAGTGCGCTTAAGGTCCCGGCTCGATTGACAGAAAGGACAAATTGTTCCCGGGTAATATTGTCTACTAAAAAGCTATCCCCGGCAATTTGGTATTCCAATTGCCAGGGGGCGGTCCCTTCCAGCTGTAGGGGAATGTCAACCTGTGTACCCTGGCACCAATCGTAAGTACCAGATAATGCCAGACGTGGTGCCGGAAGTAAGCGAGTATTTACGCTCGTCTCCAGCGTGTCGCCACAAAAATCGGTAATCGTTACCCGATAATCGTCCCCCTCGACTATGGAATCAAGCGTAATTATTGGGTCCTGGCTACCATTTTGCCATCGGTAGCTGAAGGGAGCGGTGCCAGCAACCACCTCGACCTGAATTTCAGCGGGCTCCTCCGGGCATAATTCAACGGTATTCGAGGCCACCTGGATGGGGCCAGGGTCTTGAATACTCAATAGAGTACTGTCCGTCTGGTTGCAGTTGCACAGCGATAATATTTCAATTCCGAGGGACTCTGCCTCCTCTGGGATATTATCTTCAATAGCCTGAAAAGGGATTCGAAGGCTTATTTCGTTGGCCGGAATAACAAGGGAGTCGGGGAGTGCCGTGAAATCTTCCCCCTCCCGGGCATTCGTATTTTCAGAATACGAGTAATGAATGGGTAGGTCCTGGTCTAGTTTTTCCAAATCCGTCCGGGAGAAGAGCAGAAAGCCATTATTACAACCTTCGGTAAGGATGGTCGCAGAAGCGCGACTGTTTTCTGGAATATATTTTACTTCTACTTCCGGTCCGATATCAAAGCTTTTGGACTCCAGAAACACGGCGGAATCCAGTTGGTCATCCCCCACGTCACCAACGACCAGTCGGATGTGATAGGTCTCGCAGGGGATCACCCGAAATACGGCCTTGAGTCGGACGGTAAAGCCATCATACTCTATTTCCGTTTCGAAAGCGGGTTGAAAAGGGATGCCACAGCGGGCTGCATCCGCCCGTAATTCATTCTTTACGTAATAATCACTATTCCTTTGGTGGTTAACATTGTTGATGGCTACAAACTCTTCCGTCTCCGGAATTAGGGCAACGTTCACCGCATTGCGACCAAAGGGACCGCTAATGCCCGGGCCACTAACAAAAAAGCCAAAGACATCATTAAAGATACTGCCGACAAACTCACAGTATTCTTCGGAGGCAAATACGTAGTTGAAACTTACGAATTCTTTCTGCGGCACGAAATCAAATTCAATACCCACGTTATCAAAGATTTCCCCGGTGGATAGGGAGCGCAAATCGGGATCCAGGCTGTCTTCTCCAAAGCCCGTCGTTCGTTCGTTACTACTATTGGGACCCTCGGCATTGGAGACCAGGCCGGTGGCTAGGACAATTCCTTCCGCAAAGCCAATATTCCCCGCGCCCGTGTCGAAGTAGCCCACTCCGCGTTCGTCTCCAATTCGTTGGATATTGCTTACATTGGCACATCCGTCCTTCAGAAATACTTCCTGGACCAGTCTTTCGGTATCCGAATCCTGAAAAGTGCGGATACCACTGTTGGTCTGAGGGTTAAGGCCTGTTTTATCAGAAGAATAAAAGGCACCTCCTGGTAAGAGGGTAGCAATGATGAGAAATAATAAACGATTGTTGGCCATAGTCCAGGCTGCTTAGTGGTATCTGCGTAACAGTTTTTTATGCTTAGGGTTTTGATTTCCCCGCCACAAGATAAGTGAAAAGCAGGCCAGGACCAACGATGATTATGTTGATTCCCTTCGGATTAGCATTTTAGGCGGAATATTGGTCTGGTTGCTTACGCAAAAAGTGGATTTGTTTAGCACAAAATAAGGGGCATACGCGTTTTACTAAAGGAATTCAGTAAGAACAGAACTACTAAACCAACTGCTATGGAAGACTTAGGTATTGTGCTTTCCGGAGGAGGCGTGAAAGGCGTCGGGCACATTGGGTTCCTACAGGCCCTTAAAGAACATAATATTGTCCCTAAATACATTTCGGGAACGAGTGCCGGAGCACTAGTCGGAGCACTGTATTGTGCCGGATATGGCACTAAAGAAATGCTGCGTTTCTTTAAAAAGACACCACTCATCAGCTGGTATTATTATTCTACCAGCAAGCCTGGCCTGTTAGATACAGAAAAATATCGGGTGCACTTTGAAAAGTATTTTCCAGAGACCACTTTTGAGTCGCTACAAACGCAACTATTTATCTTAACCACCGATATTGAACAGGGCTGCTCGGTGATTCATCACAAAGGGGATTTAGTGGAGCCGCTCATGGCATCCTGCAGTGTTCCTCTGGTATTTAGCCCCGTTAAGATCAACGACACTTTACACTCGGATGGTGGTATTATGAATAATTTTCCGGTAGAGCCCTTATCCGATCTGGGCTTGCCCGGTATTTTGGGTAGCTACGTCTGTAGCCCTATGCCAATTGCTCCCAAAGAATTGAGTACTTCCTTAAAGGTGATGTTCCGGGCTTTTGATCTTTCCCAGGAGGCATTAAGTCTGCATAAATTTGACCGTTGCGATTACGTCATCGCCCCCAAAGAGCTGCACAAGATTGGCTTTTTAGATTCTAAAGGAATTGATGAGGCTTATCAAATTGGCTACGAGGCTACCCTGTCCTCCATTGACCGTATCATCGATACGCTGGCACTGGATCCAGAGCTGCGCCCCGTCAGGTCCATGCCCCAGCCGGCCTATTGTACCCGGGGAGTGGAAAAAGAAGAAGTTTCAGAAAAACCGGTCAAAACTACGGAGAAGACAAAGAGTAATAATTACTTTAGTTACTTTGATGTCTGGCCACTCAACTGGGCTTTTGGCAAGCAGGAAAGCGAAAAAGCCAGTCACACGGAGCAGCAATAAATCAACAAAAGGTCGTTCATGTCTGAGGTAAAGGTTTTTGGAATACGCCATCACGGCCCGGGATCTACCAAGCGTCTGCAAAAGGCTTTGAGGGAATGGGGACCCGATTGCCTGCTAGTAGAAGCCCCCTACGATGCGGAGAAAAGCCTGCAACAGATTCTGCTAAAGGGTTTTGAGCCTCCCGTTGCTCTGCTGATGTACAACCCTTCTGATTTTTCCGAAGCCAGTTATTTGCCCTTTGCTAAATTTTCTCCAGAATGGCAAGCGATGCGTTTTGCCCTAAAAAAAGAGATACCCATTTGGGCCATGGATTTACCAATGGCCAACTACCTAGCGCTTCAGCAAGACCAACAGATGACCATTGAAATGACCCGACCCACGGTAAGGGATCAGGAATTAGAAGATATTCGGCGGGACCCATTAGCCATGCTGGCCCAATTAGCCGGGTATACCGATAGTGAACGCTGGTGGGAACATACCTTTGAACAATACGAAGATGATCTGGAAGTATTTAAGGCCGTGAATGATATGATGCGCGCCCTGCGGGAGGCTACCGAAGAAGTAGAAACGCCAGAGACCTTATTACGCGAAGCCCATATGCGCAAGATTTTGCGTAAAGCCAGTAAGCACTACGAAAGAATCGCCATCGTTTGTGGGGCCTGGCATGCCCCTGCCCTCGAAGATTGGCAGCAGATCAAATCGACCACCGATAATAAAGCGCTGCGAGGCTTACCAAAAATAAAACTCAAGTCCTGCTGGATTCCCTGGAGTTATGAAAGATTGGCCCGCAAATCAGGTTACGGGGCCGGGGTTATTTCTCCCGCCTGGTACGAATTGATTTTTCAGCGCAAGCAAGAGACTAATATCCGCTGGATGAGTCGCACCGCTCGTTTGTTTCGGCAGGAAGATCTCGATAGCAGCAGTGCGCACGTCATTGAGGCGGTACGGCTGGCCGATACGTTGGCGGCGCTGCGAGGTTTGCCGGTGCCGGGTGTTGAAGAATTGGAGGAAGCTGCGATTACCGTTTTTTGTCGGGGGGAGAAAGCCCCTATGCAGCTGATTCGGGAACGGCTGGTTATTGGAAATAAAGTAGGGAAAGTGCCCGCCAGCTTACGCATTGTCCCTCTGCTCAAGGATTTTGAAGCTCAGGTGAGAAAGGCCCGTCTGCGAGCGGCTTACGAAAATTCGGAAGCCATCACCAAAGAGCTGGATTTTCGAAAAACTACGAATAAGCGGGCTAGTTTACTACTGCACCGCTTAAATCTGCTGGGGGTTCCCTGGGGCACAGAAAAGCAGCTGTCCGGCCGGGAAAAGGGAAGTTTTAAGGAGCGCTGGCGCCTGAAGTGGCGTCCGGATTACGCCATTCGCCTGATTAAGGCTAATATGTACGGAAATACCCTGGAAGAGGCCTGTACGGCTTTTGCCAAATATGAAGCTGAGCGGATGGATACCCTGCCCCCATTACTGAGTCTGGTAGATCAGGTACTCAAAGCGTCTTTAAACGACCTGGCACTGGCTTTGATGCCCCAACTGGAGACGGTAGCTGCGCAGTCCAGAGATGTTTTACAATTAACCGAGGCTATTCCTAAGTTGGTTCGTATTCTGCGGTATGGTTCGACCCGTGGGCTGGATACAGGCCTGGTTCAGCATTTACTGGAGACCCTCTTACCTCGCATATTTATCGGTTTGCCCCCGGCGACTTTACACCTGGAAGAAAATCCGGCGCGTACTATTTTTCAGCATCTCCTTCAGGTGCATCAGAGTTTGAGCTTATTATCCAAGCCGGAAGACCAGGCCGCCTGGTACGCTTGTTTAAAGCAAATAGCTGAACAGGAGGAAAGCCACCCGCTTTTGCAGGGCATATCCACGCGCTTGCTTTTTGACGAAAGTCAGCAAAGTATTGAATTGACCAGGCAAGGAATGGAGTATGCCCTCTCCCGGATGGTCGAGCCGGCGGTGAAAGCACTCTGGTTAGAAGGTTTTTTGCATGGCAATGCTTTATTAATCATTTATCAGCCGGCCTTCTGGCAAATGTTAAACGACTGGGTTCACCGGCTGAGTCAGGATGAATTGTACGAATCGCTACCCATTTTACGGCGTACCTTTTCCAAGTTTTCTGCCAATGAGCGGACACAATTACTGAAAATGGCGCGCCGGGGGAAAGAGGCACTAGAGCCGGA
The DNA here is from genome assembly GCA_035268885.1 of Saprospiraceae bacterium. GTDB lineage: Bacteria > Bacteroidota > Bacteroidia > Chitinophagales > Saprospiraceae > DATFKA01. The sequence continues at coordinate 14,108 of DATFKA010000012.1, read as the reverse complement.
ACCTTTGTTACTAGACGAAGAAAAGATCGCGCTGCTAAAGCCCGGACTCCTGGCGATATTGAATACTTAAGAAAGGCATTTTTCGATTTTTCGATTCTTTTTGCAACAAGTCATTTCCTAGAATTGTATTACATTTGTAGAATGAATCTAAATAAAACAAAATAGCAATGGAAAATACGACCACTAAGCAGAGTCCGGTCATGTTATATACGGAGCAGACGCCGAACCCCGAGTCGCTCAAATTTGTCACCAACCGGATGTTATTTCAGGGTACCGCTGACTTCAGAGAAGAGGAGCTGGCCAGAGAATGGTCTCCACTGGGAGCGGCGCTGTTTGACCTGCCTTATGTGAAAGGCGTCTACATCAGTAATAATTTTGTAACGGTAACGAAAGAATTCAACTACAGCTGGGAAGATATTATGCTCAAGCTGAAGGAATTCATCAAGACCTACGTGAGTGACGGCAAAGAAATCATTAAGGAGGGTTTCGCAGAGGAAATGGCTAAAATTGAGGCGGAGCGTGGTGCCAGCTACGAGTACACCGAAGACGAAGCCGAAATTGTCAAGAAGATTAAAGATCTGATTGAGACTTACGTTAAGCCGGCCGTGATGTCCGATGGAGGTAATATCGAGTTTAAAAGCTTCGATAAAGGAGTGGTCACGGTGATTCTGCAAGGTGCTTGTAGTGGTTGTCCGTCTTCTACCGTAACTTTAAAAGCCGGAATTGAAGGTATGTTGAAACGAATGGTGCCGGAAGTGAAAGAGGTGGTCTCAGAGATGGGATAATGTTAAGTTTAAAAGCTGATTAGGTCGAAGCAGGAGCTTCGCCCGACGGCATAAATAAAACGGTTGTGGCCCGCTGGGGTGGCAACCGTTTTATTGTTTAGCACTCCGGTACCGAGATCGCAATATTTGCTGCCAGTCCGCCCTGTGAAGTCTCCTTGTATTTATTATTCATATCCTTTGCCGTTTCCAGCATGGTTTTGATGACGGCATCCAGTGAAACTTTGGCCTTAATGGGGTCACTTTCCATGGCTATCTTAGCGGCGGTAATAGCTTTCATGGCCCCCATGGAGTTGCGTTCGATACAGGGTATCTGTACTAGGCCACCTACGGGGTCGCAGGTCAATCCCAGGTGGTGCTCCATGGCGATTTCTGCTGCCATCAACACCTGAGGGACATCGCCGCCCATAAGTTCGCAGAGTGCTCCTGCCGCCATCGCGGATGATACACCAATCTCCGCCTGACAACCGCCCATGGCTGCAGAAATGGTAGATCCCTTTTTAAATAAAGAGCCGATTTCTCCGGCGACCAACAAAAAGCGATGAATGTCATCGAGACTGGCTTCGGGTTGCTCAAAAAGGATGAGGTAAAAAAGTACGGCCGGGATAACCCCACTGGCGCCATTGGTCGGAGCGGTAACGATACGGCCAAAGTTGGCATTTTCTTCGTTTACAGCCATGGCAAAACAGCCGATCCACTTGATAGTATGGGAAAACTTATAATCCTGTTGTCGGATAGTATCCATCCAGGTATGTACATCCTCATAGGTGTTTTCACCCAGCAGTTTTTTATTGATGCTTTTAGCGCGTCGACTTACCTCTAAACCACCGGGTAGATTGCCTTCCGTGTGGCAACCTCTGAAGATACTATCTCGCATAACCTCCCAGATCGTAGTAAGTTGCTGTCGAATTTCCGTTTCACTTCGCCATTTTAATTCGTTTTTCCACACAATATCGGAGACGCAGCAAGCCTGATCCTGACAATAATTCAGCAAATCCCTCCCGGAATGAATAGGAAAGGGAAGTTGGACCTCCGCATTGTCTACAATCTTATCGTCTTTATCCTTAATCACAAATCCGCCACCGATGGAATAAAAGGTAGACTGGAAAAGAAGTGTTTCTTCCTGGTAGACCAAAAAGCGCATGCCATTGGCGTGGAGGGGCAATACCTCGGAGTATCTGAAATCAATATCTTTTTCGGGGTCAAAGGGAATATCCTGTTTTCCGGCTAGTGACAGGACTTTTCGGGAGCGGATCTCCCTGGGCAAGTTGAGTACCTCAGGGACCGGAACGCTAACCGGATCTTTGCCGCTCAGGCCCATCATAACGGCAATATCGGTACCGTGGCCATGCCCGGTAAGGGCCAGCGAGCCGTATAGTTCTACCACGATTCTGTCTAAACGAGCGAAGAGCTCTTGCTCCTCCAGTTCCTGTAGGAAAGCTTCGGCAGCGCGCCAGGGGCCAAGGGTGTGAGAGCTGGAAGGGCCGACACCCACTTTGAGCATATCGAAAACACTAATGGCTTCCATATACGGTTGCTTATTTGGTTAGGTAACTTTTAATAGGCGCCTCAAATATCCAAATTTGTTGTAAAACGCCAAGTAAAAAGTAATTTAATAATTCGCATTTTTAAACCGAAAGGTATACAGCTTATTATCTATGTTTTGTGAGGGCTCGTCAAACAGATTAAAAATATAAGCCAGACCACTATTCTCGCGGTAAAGAACCACCATTTTACAATAAGTGTAAGGAGAAAAATCGACTTTCGGAGAAAGAATATAGACTTTACCCCAGTCGGCATTATAAAGCACTTCCCGTTCATTGTCGGTTAATTCCCGGGTGGTCATTATCGAATTTTCCTCATTACTACAAATGTGCATAGCTAGCCGGTGCGCGGCTAATTCCGGATGGTTACTGATGGGTTGTTCCTCTTGAGCTGGGGATAAAAGGTAACGAATTTCCAGGCCATCTTTACGAGAGCGAATGGCCCAATGACAGTTTTGGGTAAGATTATCTGGTGGGCGAAAGCCTCGATAGCCCCCATCAATGGGTGGCATTACTTCGGCATCCATGAATTGTAAGACTGCACTTAACTCGTTCGGAAGCTTCCAGGTGTACTGCGCAGAAGCGACCCAGTTAGTGGAGATCAGTAAGCAGATAAATAGTATCCGTTTCATAATCCTAAGAACTTTGTCGAAAAATACACTAAAAATGTGGATGGGACAAATGCCTGGAGGCGGGCCCTGGATATGGCGGGTTAGATAGGGGCTGGGGGTAAATTGGGGCCTTTCGGGGTTGGTTAAGTGCTGAGAAAAGGCCCCAATTTTAGGATAGCACTCAGATCCGGGGGCCGGTAACCTTGATTTTCTCTTTGATGGATTGGATAAGGGCAGGAGAAGGCGTCCGACGCTGTATTTTAGTTTTGATGAATTCCCGGAATGATTTTTCCTGATCCAGGATTTTAAAGTAGGCGGGATTAGATTGAATTTGTCTCAGCAACTCTCTTTCGTCCTGTGCATTGAGTTCATTGTCTAAGTACATCGTTACTCTTTTGACTAGCTCCTGATAATTTTGATCTCCCATGATTGTAAATTTTTAAGCTGAGACCGTCCGGTACATATACCCAATTAGCTTATAAAGTAATCGGCACACAACGCGGGGCTGTGTGCCGATGAAAATTAGCATTTATAAGAAAATGTAAGAGTGATATTTACTAGACGGTTTACCATAATTGCTTTACGGTCCTGAGTCAGCTCAAGGTTTAAAAAATAAATTATTTACCTCGCTTGTCTTTAAAGCCTAAAGACTCAGCGTATGCTTTTAATTTCTCTTTCAACGCATTACGAGCACGGAACAATCGGGACCTTACAGTACCAATTGGAACGTCGAGGATAGTCGCGATCTCATCGTACTTAAAATCTTCGATATCACAAAGCAAAATTACCATACGGGCCTCATCCGAAAGGCTATTGATGGCCAACGTAACTTCATCACCCATCATGTCCTGAAACATTTCCTCTCTTAGGTCGAGATAACTGGAGTAACCCGAGTCGTGTTCTTCGTTGTGGTAATTGACTACTTCTTCGTAATCCACCTTAGTCGGCCGATTCGATTTTTTGCGATATTCGTTAATAAAAGCATTGCGGAGAATTCTGAACAACCATGCCTTCGCATTAGTGCCCGGCTCATAGCGATGAATGGCTCTGTACGCTTTTAGATACGTATCCTGAACCAAATCATCGGCATCAGCTTCGTTGTAAGTTAGATGGTAGGCAAAAGTTGACAGGGCTTCCGCGTGGGGAAACAACTCAGTATAAAATAGATTGTCGTAATACTGCTGGTCTTTTTTAGCCATAACCATCATGGTTCCGGATTTTGTGTATTTACCTTTCGGCAAATCCGTTTTCCTTGCGGAATAAATAATGTGTGTTCATCGCAAATAACTGTATCCGGAAGAAAGTAGTTCCATAAAAATAAAAAAAATTAAATTTTGATCCAAAAGGAATGCTCACGGGACGAAACAAGGCTATCCTATATCTCCGTAATGGTGATATTGGGGACGGTTTGTTCGAACCACCTTAGCGGAGATGGGTTTTTATCTCCCGTCTTAGTATCACACTTAAAAAAGAGATAGTACAGCTGGGTAAAGTCCCCCAGATTGTCCAGTAACTTTTTCAGACGTCGATTACTGAGTTCCTCCTGGTTGTAAAGGAATTTCAAACACCAACAATGGTAAGCTTCGTCGTGATGTTCGGTGACGGTAATTACGGCGGGATCGTCGGTGTATTTTTCCAGAAATTTGCGGGCATAGACCGAATGGTGTTTAGACCAATCCCGCGGATAGCTTTTATCTTCTTTGTATTTGAAGGTGTCGTGCACAAAGGCAACGATGCGCAGCGCGGGGCGTAGTGGATGATCTGCTCCCAGGCGATCTATATTATTTAAGACATGACGGATATGTTTATAAATCTGCCCTTCAGGATGTCCATAGCGCGGTTTACCCCAGTCTAAACCAGCGATGAATTCATCGTCTTTCAGGAAGCTGCTTTCGATATCCTGCTCCGGTTGCAAAAATGCGTGATAATCGATTGGATCAGAATGAGGCTTTTTTTTCATGTATTAAATACCAGTACCTACCGTATTTTTGACCTGCTGGCCATTAGAATAAAGTCTATTTAGCAATCCTACAAAATGAATAAGAGACACGGCGAACTCAGATACTCCGAGACTTGCTCGCCTAATAAATATCATTGATGCCTGATTCCTATGATTCCTGGCTGTTAATTTACTGTTAAACAAATTTATGCTTGTAACAATAAAAATTATTTTCCAGTTTTCATAATTGATGATGAGCAACACTGCCTAATGATCGTCAAATAAAAAAAATAACGCTATGAAAAAATTCGCTTCTTTAGTATTTGCGGGTATGTTTGGTGGTTTGATTACGCTAGGTGGCGTTTATCTATTCCAACCTTCTCCCGCTCCGCTACCCGAATCGTCAAATGAGCTGGCCCAGGTGGTAAAAAATAACTGGAATACAGCTCCAGCCGCAGCGACTATTCCGGGAAGTTTTAGCGTGGCGGCGGAAAAAGCCATGCCGGCGGTGGTTCATATTTCGGTAAAATCAGAAGCCTCCGCCAGTAATAATTCGGCTAATGATCCCCTTCAGTTTTTCTTTGGACAAGGATCGCCCTTTGGGCAACAGCCCCGACAGAAAAAGGGCTCTGGCTCGGGGGTTATTTATTCCAGCGATGGGTATATTCTGACCAATAATCACGTCGTTCGTAACGCAACGGATATCGAAGTGACCCTGACGGATAATCGTACCTTCAAAGCAGAGGTGGTCGGTACAGAACCCAAAGCAGATGTTGCAGTCCTTAAAATAAAAGGGAATAAGCTACCCACACTTGATATTGCCGACTCTGATCAAATCAGTATTGGTGATTGGGTGCTGGCGATTGGCAATCCATTTGAACTACGCTCTACGATCACGGCGGGCATCATCTCCGCTAAGGGGCGAAACATTGAACTACTACCGGGTAATGATGCTATCGAAGCTTTTCTACAGACCGATGCTGCCGTAAATCCCGGTAACAGTGGTGGCGCGCTGGTAGATGCCAATGGGCGATTGGTGGGCATCAATACCGCTATTTCAACGGAAATGGGTGTTTTTTCAGGCTACAGCTTTGCCATTCCGATTAATCTGGCCAAACGGATTGCGGATGATCTCATTGAATACGGCGCCTACCAGCGACCTTACCTGGGTATCAATCTGTATAATCTGGATAATGAAGTAGCGGATGAATTAGGCCTGGATTTCTCCCAAGGTGTAGTAGTGAGTAGCGTATTAGCCGGCAGCTCTGCCAAAGCAGCTGGCCTGCAGGCCAATGACGTTATTGTGAAGGTAGCCGACAAAAACATCCGTAATGCATCAGAACTTCAGGAGGCCATCGGCCGTTCTAAGGTCGGAGATCAGTTAATTGTAAAGATCTATCGAGACCGTAAACCTAAAGATCTTACGGTTCGTTTAAGTACTAAACCTGTTTTGGGAAACTAAATAAGGAATAATTTACGTTACTAAGTACAAGAAATTGCCCCGGAAGAAAATACTTGTTTAAAGTTGGTTTTTCGTTTTGTTTTGATGCGTCTGTCTTGCCTTGGCGAGGCAGGCGTTTTTTTTGGTGCCATATGCCGTTCTGATGACAAATGGTATCTTGCTTTATTCCGGGCTTTTGTTTTTCTTTAGATCAGTTCAAGCATAGCACCCACAAACTATTATTTATGCAAGCACTGATTCGAGCCAGTCAGGATTTGTTGGGGCTATTCTTTCCTAATCTTTGCCTATGTTGCCAGACTACCTTACCCAACATGGATATGCACTTGTGTTTATCTTGTCAGCAAGCACTTCCCTACACGACTTTACATGAATCAACAGATAATCTCTTCACTCAGCGTTTTTGGGGTAGAGTGCCCCTCACTTACGGTGCGGCCTGTTTTTATTTTGTGAAAGCCGGTAGTGCTCAGCAGTTGATTCACCAGCTGAAATATGCGAATAAGCGACAAATTGGTTTTCGGTGGGGGCGCATCTATGGTCGGCAATTGGCGCAGACGCCTCACTTTCAAGAGGTGGACGTGATTGTTCCGGTGCCTCTACACTGGAAACGTTATAAACAACGCGGCTACAATCAGGCCGCAATGATTGCCAGGGGACTGGCCGATACGCTGCAAAGACCCCTATATCCGCAAGCCCTATCTAGACAGAAACATACCGAGACCCTTACCCGAAAATCAAGATTAGAGCGTCTGCAGAGTATCGATGGCGCTTTTGCCCTCCGGCAGCCCGAGGTCCTACAAGGCAAACACGTACTGCTGGTTGACGATGTGATGACCTCCGGCGCTACCCTGGAGGCCTGCGCCCTGCCCATCCTGGAGCTGCCCGATACCCAGGTGAGTATGGTTGCGCTGGCCATTGCGATGTATTGAGGTGTATTCCCGGTTGAAGCAGGAGCTTCGACCGAACCCCGCTGGGATGAAGCTCCTGCTTCGCCCAAAACCCCTCCACAGGTATTTGGTCTACCTCAGCATCCCGTTAATCTATTCCTTTCATGTAGGTACAACTAATTAACTAGCTTCACGTTCTATTCAGCAAATCACCACTATGTCACCAAAGAAAAGGGAAGAGTTCGGAACGGCTCCACTGGGTAAATTACTGCGTCAGCAAGCCATACCGGCCTCCATAGGTATTTTGGTCATGTCTATCTACGGTATTGTGGATACGATATTCGTTGGTCGCTGGGTGGGTGCTATGGGGATTGCCGCCATTACGGTGGTCATGCCCATTACCTTTTTGATTTCTAGTATAGGGATGGCGATTGGTATTGGTGGTGCTTCGATTATCTCCCGTTCCTTTGGGAAGGACAATGATCAAAAAGCCTTTCGCACTTTTGGCAATCAGGTCATGCTCACTTCTACGCTGGCCGTTTTATTTATGCTGTTGGGATTTTATTTCATGGATGAAATCCTGATGTTATTCGGTGGAAAAGGAGAAGCCCTTGGTCCGGCTCGGGAATATTTTCGCATTGTGTTATACGGTGTCCCCTTTTTGGCCTGGGCGATGATGAGTAATAACATTATCCGTGCGGAGGGTTATCCCCGCGTGGCCATGTTTATCCTGGTTATTCCGGCGGTGGGGAATATCATTTTAGATCCCATTTTAATTATTGCGCTGGATATGGGGATTGAAGGGGCCGCCTGGGCTACGGCGATTTCTTATATGGCCAGTGCGGCGTATACCATTATATACTTTATCTTTGGTAAGGGAGAGTTGAAAATTCAGCTGAGGCATTTAATTCCCGATTGGCGACTGATTCGGGAGATCTTCGCGATCGGTTCGGTGACACTGGCCCGGCAGGGTACCATCAGTTTGTTATCAATTGTATTAAATAACACTTTGTTCGCTTACGGTGGGGAATTAGGACTATCTACCTATGGGATCATTAACCGGGTAATGATGTTTGCCAACTTCCCGGTTTTGGGAATCACCCAGGGTTTCGTGCCGATTGTCGGCTACAATCACGGTGCAGAATTGGAAGGTCGCGTCAATAAGATTATAAATATCAGTGTTCGTTCCGCCTCTTTAATTGCGATGGGAATTTTTGCCGGTATCATGCTGGGAGCACCCTACATCGTACGCATTTTTACCGAAGACCAGGCGCTGATTGAGGCCACTATTCCCGCAATGCGACTCTCTTTCCTGGCGACACCATTGCTGGCCTTTAGTCTATTGGGCTCTGCCTACTTCCAAGCCATTGGGAAGGCAACCTCCGCTTTGCTACTGGCCCTGACCAAACAAGGGTTCTTTTTAATTCCCTTGGTACTCTTACTTCCATTACTATTTAACCTCACCGGCGTTTGGATGGCTTTCCCGATTGCTGATCTGGGAGCGGCCCTCATTTCTTACTGGTATTTAGCCAAAAAGGGCAAACGTATTGAACTGATCCCCTCAGCTGGATAGGGGATGATTTAATGATGCGGATTTTTGGGGGTGAAAAATTCCAATAAATGCCAGGTAGCGGTTTCTTCGTAAATGGCGGAGCGGCGGTGCAGTCTAAAACCAGCCTTTTCCAGTGCCTGGAGCAGCTCGGCTTCGGGCCGAAGATCGGGGCAGCATAACCCGTAACAGGATTCCGTAAAGGTTTCTTTAAGCAGTAGTTTGCCCTCCGGTGCCAGGCTCGTCTGAATGGAGGCCAACATAGCGGGAAGTTCATCAAAATGATGTAGGGCATTTCGGATAATAATGGCATCCAGATTTTGTCCTTCCAGTTGGGTGCTATGGCTTTCGCCTAAAATGGGAACGGCTCCCGTTTTTTCTGACCAAAGGTGGAAGAAGTCGCTCATCATTTGGACGGCCAACGGATCGATATCATTGAGGTAATAATGCTCAGGTGTAAGTTTTTTGAGTAATTGTTTAGCGAAAGCGGGATCACCGGCGCCCAGTTCGGCAATACGCATGTCTGGGCGAAGCTGATAAAAATTCAGTTCTGTCTGGACGTCTATGTTTTCGGTGGTATTGTTTTTTAATAAGGTCTGTAAGGTCTGTAGTTGAGTAATTTGTTTTCCTACATCTAAGTATTGGGCCTCTCGGGCCAGCGTTTCCTTTTTGTTGGAAGCATTTATTTTTCGGTGCTTTTCGATACGATTCAGGGCTTCGGCTAGTACAGGCACTCCTTCCGCTTTAAGGGTAGTCAGCGCTAAGCGTAGCGCACTCTGCGCACTGGGAGAATCCTTTAGCTGAATGAGTGGTGCGAGAAGGTCAATGGCGGCTTGTTCCTGGCTCAGGCGACGTAGGTTTTGAGTTAGTTCTTGCTCGTTGGCAAAACGCGGTGGGATTTCCTTTTGGGCGAAAACCAGACTTACCCCTATCAAGGCCAGCAAAGTGAGCAAATATCGCATCATGGTTTTTAAACGCAAAAGCAGAAGGGATAGTTGTCGTACTAAAAATGTAAGGTGTACTCCATCACATAAGGAATTGGTACACTTTATTATTTTTGCACTAAATTGAAATATATGGAATATTTGATCACATTTTTATTGGCCATGTTAGTCGCCTTTGTCGGCTTTGTGCCGCCGGGTATGCTCAACATGACCGCGCTGAAGCGCAGTATTGAAATGAATCGCCGCGAGGCTACCCTCTTTGTACTGGGAGCGGTGAGTATCATTTTGATCCAGGCTTTACTGGCGGTGACTTTTGCCAAATATCTGGCCCAGAATCCACAAATTGTGGAGAATCTGACTTACGCGGGCATCGTAGTTTTCCTCGGGTTAGCCTTTTGGTTTTACCGACAGGCGACGGCCAAGGTGAATGTACAGGACAAAAAAGTCAATCGCAATAGCTACGTCGCCGGCGCCAGTATGTCGTCCATGAATATGCTGGCGATTCCCTTCTTTTTGGGCTACAGCACCACGATGGAGGCCAACGGCTGGTTACAAACCAGCGCTCCCCACAACTTTATCTTTGCCTTCGGAGCGGTGGCGGGTGCTTTTCTGCTTTTTTTCCTCTATATCTTGTTTGCAGAATTTATCCAGCGCCGTATACAGTTCGTGGCGCGGAACATCAATTATATTTTGAGTGGTCTGTTTTTAGTACTGGCCATTATGACGATTGTGAATGTGTTGACCTAAAGTGAAAAACGGTCAAGCGGAGCAAAAGCCCCAATTGACCGTCTTTTCCACGAAAGTGGATGCTAAAAGCTATAGCGAATACACTCTACCGACCTCTTCGTATGGAATACAGGATTGGAAAGGTCCGGGTACGGGCAAGTAAGCCAGTACTTCTTCCCCCACTTTCTCAGAGGTGAAATAAGTATTGATGACCTGTCCTTTCAAGCTGAGGTAGGCCTGCTGCACCGGATTGGGCGCTTCGGCATTAATGGCTTCCTTATTGAGCTTACTCAGGATATCCATCTGCTCTTCGGCACTCAGGTTTGTAAACTTCTTGGAACCTGCTTCATTTAGGTAGGCTTCCAACGTTTCGATGGACGCTACGGCTTCCTGGCGGTTCTCATCATTCAGATAACCCGTCAGCCAGCTATCGATGTAGCGGTGTACCATCACATCCTTAGCGCCTGGGGTATCCGTAGCCGGGAGTAGAGTCTCTGCTACTTCTCCAATCATTTTTACCTGATCGCTACTTAGTGTACTGGGCGACCAGCCGTCGCTATTCACGTCGGCCTGACAACTTTGCATCATCGTGGCCAGTGTGCCGGCCGTGGCGGCATAACCAAAGGCCAGTCCGGTATATTTTAATGCATTTCTGCGATTCATAATTTTTTGGTTTTTATTCAAATTGATGATTTAGCTGAAGTTGTTTAAGAATTCCTGATGTGATGATTAGTAACGGTTTGGAAGTCAAGACAAAGCTGCTTTTTTTTCTTGTAGCCATCCGCCTCAGGCGGACGAAGGGAAAAAAGAGCTGCCGTATTGGCTTTCAATGTGTTATCAAGGGCGCATTGAGGAGTTTTTAAACAACGTCGCTTTTAAATTTTTTTTTGCTAAATCTTTGTTTTCCATCCCCCTAACCCCCTTTGAAGGGGGATACAGGGGGATGAATTGCTTACATATTCATCTTCTTCAACTCCTTCACTGCGTGGTCCGCAGCGCGGGCCGTCAGGGCCATATAGGTCAAAGAAGGGTTTTGACAACCGGCGGAAGTCATGGCGGCACCGTCCGTCACGTAGACGTTGGGTACTTCGTGCACCTGATTCCACTTATTCAGGACGGAGGTCTTGGGGTCGCGACCCATACGTGCCGTACCCATCTCGTGGATACCCAGGCCTGGCCATGAACCAGCGTCGTATTCCTGAACGTCCTTAAAGCCAGCAGCCTCCAGCATTTCGGCGGCCGCCGCGGTCATGTCCTTGCGCATTTCCATTTCGTTCTCTTTCCACTCCGCGTCGAAAGTAACGGTGGGTAAGCCCCAATCGTCGAGCTTGTCGTAGTCGAGCATCATTTTATTTTCGTGGTAGGGCAGGCATTCGCCAAAGGCGGTCATGCCCATACGCCAGTACCCCGGATCCATCAGCTTGGCTTTCAGATCGGCTCCCATGGCGTCTAATTCGGCAATACCGCGCGACCAGTTGGTACGGCTGGCACTTCCCTGGTAACCGTAGCCACGTAGGAAGGGCATCTTCGTATCGGCACTGATATTGCGGAAACGCGGGATATAGAAGCCCGTTGGGCGTCGTCCTTTATAGTACTGATCTTCGTAGCCGTCGAAGCGACCACTGGCACCCAGGCGGAAGTGGTGGTCCATCAGGTTGTGACCCAACTCACCGCTGGAAGCACCGATACCGTCCGGGAAAGCATCCGACTTGGACTGCATCAGGATCTTGGCGGAGTGTACTGCGGAGGCACACAAGAAGATCACCTTGGCGTAGTATTCGTGCGTTTCTTTAGTTTCCGTATCGATGACCTGTACGCCCGTCGCTTTTCCGGTCTCCTTATCATAGAGGATAGAAGCAACGATGGAGAAAGGACGGATGGTCAGGTTCCCCGTGCGCTCGGCGGCGGGTAGGGTAGCAGAGTTACTGCTAAAGTAAGCCCCGTAGGGGCAACCACGCATACAGCGGTTTCGCGTCTGGCACTGGCCACGTCCCTGGTGGATTTCCGGGTTTGGCTCCGACAGGTGTGCTGTACGGCCGATGATCAGGTTCCTTTCGGGAAAAGCCTTCTCGATGCGTTCTTTGGCTGTTTTCTCGACACAGTTCAGGTCAAAGGGCGTCAGGAACTCACCGTCGGGGAGTTGCTTCAGGCCTTCTTTTGAACCACTGATACCGGCAAAGCGCTCCGCGTAGCTGTACCAGGGCGCTAAATCCTGGTAGCTGATGGGCCAGTCGACGGCGACACCTTCTTTGCCATTGGCCTCAAAGTCCATTGGACTCAGGCGATAGGATTGGCGACCCCAGACCAGCGAACGTCCTCCGACCTGATAGCCGCGCATCCAGTCAAAGCGCTTCACCTCATTGTAGGGGTGTTCACTGTCTTTGACAAAATGGTGTACGTGCGCCTCGGCGGTAGTATATCCGGTACGGTTTTGTTTGGGATAGTCTTTATCGATGACCTCCTGTGGAAGGCGGCCCCGGTACTCAAAGTCCCAGGGGTCTTTGCTGGCGGTCGGATAATCACCGTGTTTAATCATCCGGCCACGTTCTAATACGATGGTTTTTAAACCTTTTTCGGTTAGTTCCTTAGCAGCCCAGCCGCCACTAATACCAGAACCAACCACAATCGCATCGTAAGTAACTTCTTCTTTGCCTTGCGAATTGAAATACATCTAAGTTTCGTTTATTTAAGAAATAATGTTCGATCAATGGACTTTATGCCGAGATAAAGTCTACGTAGTAAGTATAGGATTAGGATAGGGTCTATTGGATTTGAAATGGAAAGATATTGAAAAATTATTGTTTGAATGTTTTTTTAATGCAAAATATTACACCGAAAGCCAGCTTGACGACCAAAGATCGCTCTAAGTCGACGATCTGCCTATTCTTATCGCTTTATTCCCTCATCTTTTCTTGGCTTTCTACTGTTTAACAAATACGTACTGGCGCCTGAACAAAAGGTAAGGGTATAGAATTCTATATATTAGGTCGTAAAGCGATCTTTTCTTACATTTGTAAGCAATTTTCAGCGCCTGAACTAATTAATTAAACTAATAAATCCAATTACACGTATGCCATTCGATATTGATATGATTAAGGCACACTACGATGCCTTACCCAAAAAAATTGAAGCGGTCAGAAAAGAACTGGGCCGCCCACTCACCTTGTCGGAAAAAATTCTATATACCCACCTCCACGAGGAATCTCCTCTGCAAAACTATAACCGTGGTAAAGATTACGTCTTCTTTGCCCCGGATCGAGTGGCGATGCAGGATGCCACTGCTCAGATGGCACTCCTCCAATTCATGATGGCCGGTAGAGATAAAGTAGCCGTGCCTTCCACGGTACACTGCGACCACCTGATCCAGGCGGAAGTAGGCGCCGATAAAGATTTAGCAGTAGCGAACGATGTCAACAAAGAAGTATACGACTTCCTGGCTTCAGTATCCAATAAATACGGGATTGGCTTCTGGAAGCCCGGTGCGGGGATTATTCACCAGATCGTACTGGAGAATTACGCTTTTCCCGGTGGTATGATGATTGGTACGGACTCCCACACCCCTAATGGCGGTGGCCTGGGTATGGTCGCGATTGGTGTCGGTGGCGCAGATGCCGTGGATGTCATGGCCGGTATGCCCTGGGAACTGAAAATGCCCAAACTGATTGGG
>DATFKA010000011.1:0-10015 GCA_035268885.1 Saprospiraceae bacterium | reverse complement strand
AAAAAACAAGCCGATGCATTTTTTTTGTTTCCTATCTTTTTATGTCTATCTTTAATCGTTCTTAGAAGAGAGCAAATTTAATTTACTTTCCTGTCCATCAGCTGAATTCTCTATGCTATCTCCTTATGAATGTTCAGTTCCTCTCCCCGTATATTCATAATAAAGTGGTGAAGTCCCGGAAAACTTAAAGAATACCTAGAACAAGTTTTTTTCCTGCAGTTTACGGCAGTAGCCCATGGTTCTATTTTTGCAATAGTAAAACACCTAAAACGTAATACCCTCGGAGAACTGCCCTGCAGTTCTCCGTTTTTTTTTAATTAATGGATCAAACCAGCAGGTACATCATTGCTTTTAACTATCTTTAGAAAGTAAATTTTTCCGCGCATCCCCATACTGAGTGACTCCCCAATGATTACTGTTCTTCTCAATGAAATATAGACGATTAAAGAAGTACTGACAGTGCTCCAGCTTTAGGAGGATTACCTAATCATCGCTAAATAAAAATGCATGAAACCCATTCATTTGATGAAATGCCTACTACCGGCGTTCCTAATGATTACCTTTTATCTAAATGATCAGCTCGGATCACTCAGAATACAAAATACCTCTTCCCTTTCACAACCCGGCACCCCGGGTTGTGAAAAGGTGTTAATCGGGGATAGTCCGTTTTTCACCCTGGATAATACTGGCAACCTAAACATTACAGGAACGGTTTTCCACGCCTCTGATCAGCGCTATAAAAAGAACATTCAGGCTATCAGTACGGTGTTACCGCAGTTGATGCAGATTGGTGCCTATCACTACGACTGGAAGCTAGAGGAATTTCCCCATCAAAGATTTACGAGCGAACGGCAATTAGGCTTTTTAGCTCAAGAACTGGAAGCTGCTTTCCCCGAGCTGGTACATACAAATTCAGCGGGCTATAAGTCAGTGGACTACAGCCGCATGGGCCCCATTTTAGTGGAAGCCATCAAAGAGCAACAGACACAGATCGATCAACTCAAAGCAGAAAAAGCCGCGCTGGAAACGTAACTACACTCCTTACAATCGGAGGTAATGGTCCGTTTGGAAGCCCTGGAAAATAAAAAAGCAACTGCGGGCAAGCCTGCTAAAAACTAACCTAAAATTCAATTATGCATCATTTATCTTTTAAATCTTTAATCCTTGGCTTTATCCTCACCTTTAGTGTAGGGATTTGCTTTGGACAAGTACAGCTTAATAGCTTCGTTTTTGGAAACGGAGCCGTGAATTCCCAGGGAGGTAACCTTCAAGTTCAGGGTACCATTGGTCAATCTCTTCTGGGGTTGAATCAGAATGCCAATATTGTGGCCGAGGGCGACTTTTGGGCCCGAACAGTTAGTAACTGCGATTCGGTGGTGACGAATTTAAATGACTCCGGTCCTGGATCACTGAGGGATGCCATCGCCTGTTCGGTGACCGGCGACACCATTACTTTTGCCATTAATGGCACCATTATGCTCACTTCTGGCCAAATAGATATAGATGAAGGAGTTGTGATTGATGCAGGCTCTAATTCTGTCATCATAGATGCAGAAGGGAATAGTCGTCTCTTCCAGATTAACACCACCGATGGTGTCGTATTCAGGAATTTGATCCTACAAAGGGGCAGTACGACTGAATTTGGTGGCGCTGTTTTTGGAAATGCACCTTTCACCGCTATCAACTGCTATTTCAATAATAATCAAGCAGAAAACGGTGCGGTACTCTCTTTAGGAGGAGGCGACATGAATCTTATCAACTGTAACTTTGCCTTCAATAGCGCCAATGACCAGACAGGTGCAGTAATATTCTTTAATGGCAACCTTAATGTAGTCAACACCATCTTTGATCAAAACAGCTCTGGCTCAATTTCAGGTGCGTTGACGCTTGTTGACGTCCCCTCGGCCAATGTCATCAATTCTACATTCTATGGCAACAATGCCAACGGAGACGGTGGAGCCATTAACTCCTTCAATTCTAATTTGGTTATACAAAACAGTCTCTTTAATAATAATGTAGGGAATCAGGCGCCTGATATATTTTTCAATACCGATAATGGAAGTACAATCAGCGCTAATCATGTCCTTCTGGGTAGTGTAAATGGTTCTGGTCTAAGCCTCGGCGTCAACAATGTTGTAGCACTGGATCCTTTATTTAGCGCCCCCAATGCTTTCGACTTCAGTTTACAACCCTTCTCTCCTGCTCATGGTAATGCCGATCCGAGCCTACTCCCCGTCGATACTTATGATGCCGACAATGATGGCGACACCTCCGAGTTCATCAATTTTGACATCAATGGAGATTCTCGCGGCTCTACCGCCGGTTGTAATTTTGATATCGGCGCCGTAGAGACGGCCCAGGGTAGCCTGACGGTCATCAATGCGAATGATAGTGGTGTGGGCTCGCTACGCTCGCATATGGAATGCGCCCTTAGTAATCCTAATATTAATCAAATCAGTTTTGCAATTCCTGGCGAGGGGCCCCATACGATTAATCTTCTTTCTGAACTTCCTTTTATCAATATGCCTAACTTAACCATTGATGGGACCAGCCAGCCGGGTTTTAGTTTTGATTCACCAACTATCATATTAGATGGTGGAGGAGCGATCCCCTCTATTTTTGCGACCATCGGAGACAATACTTCTCTCCTTGGAATGGGTATGAGAGCGGTTACAGACCGCTGCGTTTTTGTAGGCGATGCCGAATTTGTAACCATTTCAGGAAATACTATTTTTACTAACGCCGGCCAGGATCACATCGCCATTTTCGGTTCCGATAATTGTAATATTTTCAATAACCGGATTGGTCTGAATACCGACGGGACCGTCTCCAGTCTGGGCCGACCAGTACTTTGGTTTGATAATAGCTCGAATAACCGGATTAGTCAGAATATTATTGCGGGTAATGCAAATTCGTTACTACTTGGCGTCACCAACGGCTCCGGTAATAATGAAGTGACCGAAAACTTAATCGGTACCAACGCAGACCGCAGCCAGTCCTTTGGAGGAGCAGAAGGCCTATTTATTGCAAATGCCAGTAATAATTTATTTTTCCGCAATACCATCGCCAATAACAACCGAGGCATTTTTATATTTGATAATTCACAGAATAATTCGATCTCGGAAAATAATTTCTTCTGTAATCAGAGCATTGGCATTGAAATCGAGCAGGGCTCACACGCTGATATCGCTGCCCCAATCATCAGCTCGGCTACCACCAAGGCAATTAGTGGTACTGCCCAAGCCAATAGTGTTATTGAATTATACGAGCAAGACAATTTTGCCTGCCCCGACGCGGCCTGCCAGGGTACCTTTGTTGGCTTCACGCAGGCAGACGGAAACGGAGACTGGAGTTTTATAGATTCTTCCTTTGCGGAAAACGCGGTGATAACGGCCCTCCAAATTAATGCGAACAATACCTCGCCCTTTGCGATTTGCAGTGTGGTCACCTGTGATATTACGGCAGAGGCGATTGGCGGCCAGGTTAATTGTAACGAGCCCTCCTTGACGCTTCAAGGCTTGAGTAACGACCCCGCAGCAAGCTTCCTATGGACAGATCCCAACGGTAGTACATCAACCGAGCAAAATCCGCCTGGAGTAGACTTACCCGGTATTTATACCCTAACGACTATGGACAGCACCGGTTGTACCGCCACCACCACCACCAGCGTAACGGCGGATTTCACCGAACCGGATATCTTCCTGCTCGGTGCTCAATTGGATTGCAATAATCCTACTACCGTCCTGAGTGGAGGGTCTAATACAACAGGAGCTACCTTCCAGTGGACGGGACCCAATGGTTTCGTCTCCGATACCCTTAATCCAGAGATCAGTGCGCCGGGAGATTATATCCTTACGGTGACGGCGCCCAATGGCTGTACCAGCAGTGGCACCCTGGGTGTCAGTCAAGACAACACCACCGTCCCCACGGCCGGTTTTACCGCCGATATCAATGGGCTTAATGTGGTGCTAAACAGCACCGCTACTCAAAATCCATTCTTCACCGACTGGGATTTTGGTAATGGACAAACCGCAACCGGCGATTCTACTGGTTTCACCTTCCTGACCGGTGGTATGAAAACTATCACTCAGATTGTCGGTAACCAATGTGGATCGGATACCTTAGCCCAAACCATCGAATTAATGAATCCTCAGGAAGCCGTTGGCTTTTGCTTCCCCGAAAAAATGGAAGGGCCCATTGGAGATACCCTACGGGTACCCGTAAAAGTGACCAATTTTGAGAATATTGCTTCCTTCCAGTTTTCCATCCACACGGGGGATCCGGCCGTGGCCACCATACTCGGTGTCAGCAACTTTAATCTACCCGACCTGAACACCGATGATTTCAATACCATTAATGACACTACCCTCTCTGCGGCCTGGTTCTTTGGTAATGGAGCTACGGTTCCGGATAGTACCGTCATCTTTACCGTCGACGTACTCCTGACCGGTACCGAAGCGATCTGTACACCGATCTTTATCGATGACGATCCGATCTTTATTGAGGTAGGCGTCTTGCAACAAAACACGGTAGTCAGTACCCCTTACACCATTGTACCCGGTGAGGTCTGTGTCTTACCCCTGGCGGATATCTCGGGCCGAATTTTTCGAGAAACCGACGAAGGACTACGCGAAGTACAGGTCGCCTGTACCGACCAGCCCGTATTTGTCACGGGTCCCGATGGTTTTTATAACTTTATGGATTTGCAAACGGGCCGGGATTACACTATCAGTCCAACGCGCAACACCAATCCGCTGGATGGGGTGACGGCGATTGACCTGGCCCTGATCCAACGACATATTCTCAATCTACAGTTCCTGGACTCTCCTTATAAGGTGATTTCTGCCGACGTGGATCACTCCAATAGTGTGGGTGCCATTGACCTGGCCAATATTCAACGCCTGATCCTGGGTAAAAGCACCACTTTCCCCAATGACAATGACGCCTGGCGCTTCGTGGATGCCAGCCATACTTTCAGCAATCCTAATAACCCCTTTGTACCGGCTTTCCCGGAAGAGCGCCTGGTGGTTAATTTGACGACCGATGTGAATGATGTGGACTTCGTAGGTATGAAACTGGGCGATGTCAACCTGACCGCTTTAGGGCGACTCACGGCAGAGCCACTGGAATTACTGGTCAGCGAAACGCAAGAGGATGGTTTTAGCATCATCACCTTTAGTGCCAAAGCAGCACAGTTGATCTCGGCCTACCAGTTTGAAATTGCTTTTGACGAAAGTCAAATGGAGCTTCTGCACGTAGAAGGAGCCGATCTGCCCGGTATCAGCACCGGAAATTTTGCCCTACACCGCTTAAAAGAGGGGATTATCCCCACCCTGTGGTTTGATCCGGCCGGTAATCTCGAAGGATACGCCGTAGAAGCTGGCCAGCCGCTATTTAAGCTTTATTTTCAGCATACGGGAACACTGCAGACACTGGAAGAACGCATCGGACGCATAGCAGATTTGATGCCTTCCATTGGTTATACCCCACGGGGTGCCGAGATGCCCATTGAACTAAGCTACGAAGTTAAAGCAGCGGATGAGCATACGACAGATTTGCGGGATAAAATTTCACTGGAGATGCTCCGCCCGAATCCTTTCCGGGAAGAGACGCAGTTAAACTTCTATCTTCCTGAGGCCGTAAGCGTCAATTTTCAGATCAGAGATGCCCTGGGCCGACTCGTCAAAGAAATAGACCAGACCTTCCAGGCAGGTACCCAGCAAATCACCATTCCCGGCAGCGATCTGAGGGCTGCAGGCTGGTACACGATACAAATGAGAAGTGGAAGCTTTTCGGCCACGCGCCGCATGATCTTCCAGAACCGATAAAACACCTTAAACCAAAAGACGGGGGACCAATAGGGGGCCTCCGTCTCTCTATTCATCCCCTTCCTTTTTGCCATCACAGCATGACTGACTATGAGATTTATCTACAGTATTTTCTTTCTAATCATTGGCGGACTTAGTTTACCGGCCCAGGATCTTACGTTCAGCCTGGATCAGGAAAAGGCCAGCCCCGGGGATTCTGTACGCATCTGCCTTTCGGCAAAAAACTTTACGGATATTATCAGTATGCAATTCACCCTGACCTGGGATAGCACCGTGCTAGAGTATTTAAAAACTGACAATATCGAGTTGCCCGGCGCCAGTACTGCTAATTTTAATGAAGACATTGTTGCCAGCGGGCGACTCCCCTTCGTCTGGTTTGCTCCGGATGGAGAAGGACTTTCCCTCAGCGACGAAAACAACCTGTTTTGCCTCTATTTTAACGCGATTGGCAACCTGGGAGATAGCAGTCTGCTCGACCTGAGTAATCAACCTACGTCCATCGAAATCGGTCGGTTAGACGGTTCTAGCATCAACTCCATCCCCCTAAGGCTGGAAACTGGAAAAGTCGATATAGTAGAACAAGGCCTGGAAGTAGATGCAGAAATTAATGCCGCCAATTGCTTCGTTCCGCCGGATGGCAGTATCCAACTGCAGCATCAGAATGGCGTACCACCTTTTAGCTACCGCTGGACCGGTCCGGACAACTTTAGCGCGGCGACCAGAGACCTGGAAGATCGGCCTCCGGGCACCTACCGTGTAAGCATTCGGGATAGCCTGGGCAGATCAGCCGAATACAGCTACGACATCCCTGGTCCGACTACCCAACTGGCGGCCACGGTCTCCTCTACACCTACCGGGTGTATGTCTAGTACGGGGCGCTTACAGCTCAATCTTACCGGGGGCAGCCCTCCTTACACTTTCGATCTCAATGGTAATACCAACAATAGCGGCCTGTTTACCGGTTTGGGTCCCGGAGAGTATTTAATTCTGATCACCGATGCCAATAACTGTATGCTCGATATTTCAGCAAGTATTGTCCAGCAGAGCGGTGGTATCCCCCTCGATTTGGGACCAGATCAAGAGCTTTGCACCGGGGATACAGCCCGATTGAGCGCTCCGGCTAATCTACTAGCCTACCGCTGGTATCAGGATAAACAATTGCTCAGTAACCAGGGTGCCGAACTGCCCATCAATACGGAAGGGCTTTTTAGACTAGAAGCTACCACTCTGGAAGGTTGTATGATTAGCGATGAGGTAAATATCCGTTTTTCCAGTCAGAGCGGTAGCGCCAGCGGAGATACGGAGATTGAGCGCGGAGACTCTACCCAGCTCAATGCCAGTGAGGGCCATAATTATCAATGGAGTCCTTCGGTTGGGCTGTCCTGCACGAACTGCCCTACCCCCAGGGCAGCACCGGAGAATACCACCACCTATCGGGTTCAGTTTGAAACACCAGACGGTTGCCCGGTAATGGACAGTGTGGTCATCCGGGTGGTTATACCCGAGGATGAAATTCGTTTTACCCCGGTCACTTTTTTTAGCCCAAACGGCGACGGAGAGAACGATGAGTTGTATTTCCCGGGCCTGGAAAATTATCAATCTAATGATATCAATATCTATAGTCGTTGGGGCCAACTGGTCTTTTCAAAAATTGATTATCAACTTTCCGGCCCTCTCTGGGACGGTAGCCTTCGCGGCAAAAGGGTACCCCCGGGGGTCTACTATTACGTCATGCGGGTGGATGAGCAAAACATCACCGTCAAACGCCATCTGACCATTGCCTATTAGACTAAAAAATCTATGAGAAAATTAGCCGCCAGTCTTTTTATTCTTTTTTTCGCCTTCACGGCAAAAGCCCAACAGCGGCCTACCGGCCCGCTGTTTATGGGTACGGCCTACGGTTGGAATCCGGCCATGACTGCCCCCTGGAACTATCTGGAGGTCGGCGCCTCCTATATCCAGCAATGGAATGGCTTTGATCAGGCACCCCGCCAGATGCTTTTGGGCCTGCAGTATCCATTCGAATCTTTCAACAGTAGTCTGGGGCTGCAACTCCTTAGAGACGAAACCGGCCCCCTTTCGGCCACGGGTATAAATTTCAGCTACGCCTATCATATCCCGACCGGCTACAATAGTCGGCTTTCCATCGGCCTTTCTGCCCGGGCCGAGCAGTTTCGCTATGACCCCAGTTCCGAACTTGTTGCCGACCTGATGGATCCGCTTTTATTTACCGATATCGCCAGCACGCAACACCTGAATTTTGGAGCCGGTGTGTTTTTCAGAACCGCCGATATGGACAACTGGCTGGAATCCCATTTTTTTGCCGGACTGTCTCTTCAGCAGGCGCTACCTTCCGATTTACTTTTAACCGAAAACAGCCAATCCATTAACTTTGAACGGATCTGGCATGGGTATGCGCTGGTGGGCTACCGATTCGTTTCTGATCAACTCTTTTTTGAACCCTCCGCGCAATTGGATTACGTATACCCCAATATTTACCTCCCCCGATTTAACTTCCATCTGGAGTCCAGCGATTCCTTTTGGGCCAGCCTCTCGATTGATGGTCGTTTTGCTTCCAGTATCCAGGCTGGTTTTATTATCGACACCCGTAATTACTGGCAAATCCGGCTGGGCGTATTTGGCACCTTTCAACTGAGCCAACAAAATCAGGTACTCGGTAATTCCTACGGTTCTTTTGGCGCTTATCGCTTTGAAAGGTAAAATAGTTGGATCGGCATTTTATTTTGTTTAAATTAGTAATAACAAAATATTCAACCAACTAATTTAAAATTATCAAACAATGAAAGCAATCACAGGAATTGGAAAGTATTTGTATGCCTTACCCATTCTCATCTTTGGTCTATTCCACTTTATGAATGCCAATGCGATGGCTGGCATGGTGCCCTTACCCGGAGGCGTGGTCTGGGTCTATATTACCGGGGTAGGTCTACTGGCCGCTGCCCTAAGTATTTTTATTGGAAAATATGATAAGCTAGGTGCTTTCCTACTGGGGATTATGCTCCTCATTTTTGCTTTCAGCTTGCACCTGCCCGGTGCTATAGAAGGCAACCAGTCCAGCACCTCCAGCTTCCTGAAGGACTTTGCCATGGCGGGTGCCGCTTTTATGTATGCACATGCGCTGGCTAAAGATAATTCGGTAATTGGCTAAGCGCTATTTACTTTTTGTAAATGAGCCAGCAGGGAGTTATTCTTGCTGGCTTTTTTACTTGGCCATCCGCAGGAATAAATTCACCCCCAGTGGCTCCTGCTCTACTCGCAAGGAGGCTAAATCAGCGCCCGCTTCTTGAGCCAGTGCAGCAAGTTGTTCTTCCGTACGGTGATGTAAATACCAATCGGTGAGTATTTCCATAACGGGACGGGATTCGTTGCGGGGATGAAAATTGCCAATGACGATTTCGCCCGTAGGTTTGACATTACTCAACAGGCGCCGGTACAGTCGGACGAATACTTTATCTTCAAAGTAATCAAACAGCCCGGCCGACCAGACCAGATCGAATTGCTGCTCGGTCTGGTAGCGGAATACATTTTTTTGCACGAAAGTGACCCGATCCAGGTAGCCATCCAGAAGTTCCGAGGCAAAATCAATGGCCCGCTGATCCAGCTCCACGCAGGTGAAATGAACATCGGCGCCGGGGTTCTCCTGAAGAAATTCCAGGATATCCCGGGCCGGTCCACTGGCGAGGTTTAGTACCCGAAAAGTGCCGGAATGCAGTAGTGTCTTTCTGAGTAATAAATTTTTGAAGTACGTTTTGCGGTTGCGAACGGCTTGTGCGGCCTGAATCCGATGAAAATAAATATCCCACTTGCAATTCTTTGGGTTACTGGAAACCTGAAAGCGGTACATTCTATCAATAACCTGATGATCGCCCGCATACCCCAAGGGCTTCCGTTGGGCCCAGCCCAGATTAGAAGATTTTGGCAACAAGTTTTCCATTTGATATTTTAAAGCTTCTACCTTCCCACTTTTAAGAAGCCCCATCTTATGATCTTTATCTAATCGCGTGATGTATTGATTTAATACTGTGTAATCCTCCGGATCGGGCCCATTTTTAGCGAGGATTTGGTCCAGAAAATCTAAAGTAAGTGTGTTGTTAATGCGAGAGATGGACATAGGGTAAAGGGTTTGTGACAAAGGTAGCTCAGCGACTCAGGGGATAAAATACCGG
>DATFKA010000010.1:0-29175 GCA_035268885.1 Saprospiraceae bacterium | reverse complement strand
AATATGCTAAGCCACCGTTACCTGATTTTTTTTACGCTGATAATGCTGTTAAGCATCCCTCAAATTTTATCCGCCCAGCGCGATACCCTTTTTATCTGTGACCCTGGTGATCCCATTCAGCTCTCGGTAGGAGAAGGGAATTTCGCCTACCAATGGTCGCCCGTCGGCGCTTTTGATAACCCTTTTATCTCGAACCCTACGGTGCGACCCCTGGAACCCGGTATATATACCCTGCGCAGAATTCCTTCCGTTACATCTAATAATTTGATTGTCAATCCCGACTTTAGTCTGGGCAACGAAGGCTTTTCTAGCGATTATGATTACGTGGACCGTATTAATATACAGGGGGTCTACGGCGTAAATGAAAGTGCTGCCAATTTGAATTCGGTATTTTTTGAAGATTGTCCGGATCATACCAGCGGGGATGGTCCCATGCTGGTGGTAGATGGCTCGCCAACGCGTAATGAGCAAGTTTGGTGTCAGACGATTGCGGTAAAAGAGGACAAAGATTATGCTTTTTCCGCCTGGCTGACTTCTGTTAACTCGATGAATCCGGCGGCATTACAGTTTTCGATTAATGGGCAACCCATTGGGGAAATATTTCGGGCCAGTAGCCGCGTCTGCCAGTGGCAGCAGTTTTATGAGGTATGGAATGCGCAGGAAGCTACCGAAGCGGAGATCTGCATTGTTAACCAAAATACCAACCCGGCAGGGAATGATTTTGCTATGGATGACTTTGCTTTCTTCGAGTTGGAAGAGGTGCTTTACGATACCGTGGTGGTCCTGATTGAAGCCCTGACTGCCGCCGAGGAGCGGCGGGTGTATATTCCCAATGCTTTTTCGCCCAATTTTGACGGACGCAACGATACCTTTCAGCCTTTTCTGGGTAAGGGGGTAGCTGAGCTAGAGTCCTTTCGGGTCTTTGACCGCTGGGGTAATCTGGTCTTTGAACGAGAAAACTGTGCACCGGATGAGGCGGGTTGCGCCTGGGATGGCCGCTTCAAAGGCCGGTCACTGCCACCTGATTACTACGTTTACCAGGCCCAAATCCGTTATGCTGATGAAGTACTCGAAGTGAAGAAAGGTTCGGTTTTGTTGACCAAATAAGCAGTTCGAGGTATTAATACAAAATAATAGACCCAGCGAGAAGTACTTCTAATCTCACCAATAGAAGTTGTTTAAAAATCGGAAAGATGCTTAAAACCTCATTAGGGCTCCTTTGTGTGGGGGGGCTTTTTACTTTGTCTGGTACGCAATTACCGGCACAATCAGAGCAATGTCTCAGCGCTTCCCTCCGTAATGCCCGAGTGGATGCGAATCCTGAGCTAGCTCAAAAAGCTGCTCGTTTGGAGCAATTTACTCAGCATTGGATCCACGATCAAAAAGGGAAACTGCAATTGCGTTCTCCCATTACCTTATCAGGGGTAGTTCATGTACTTTGGCGCACCGCAGCCGAAAACATCAGCGATGCACAAATTCAATCCCAAATAGAGGTGCTTAATGAAGATTTTCGACAACGGAACGCAGATTTTAGCAATACGCCTGCGGCCTTCCTGGGCATTGCGGCCGACGTAGAAATTGAGTTTTGTCTGGCAAGTGTAGATCCCGATGGTAATTCCACCAATGGGATTACCCGTACCCAGACAGATATAGATAATATTAGAAAAACCGAAGATTGGTACAGTACATTCTGGGGTGGAAAAGACGCCTGGGACGTAGACCGGTATATCAATATCTGGGCTTGTGATATCGGCGATGATGGAACGCTAGGTTTTGCTTATATCCCGGAGACCGCTGACCCACCGGAGTCGGACGGACTGGTCATAGGCCACCAGTATTTTGGTAAGATTGGTACGGCGGCCAATACGGAGTTTAATAACCTTGGTCGAACGGTCACTCATGAGATGGGGCATTATTTTAACCTGGAGCACCTTTGGGGCATTGATAGGGGTAGTTGTGAAGAAGATGATTTTGTCAGTGATACCCCGAACCAGTTTGAAGATAGTTTTGCCTGTCCTACTTTTCCACTGTTTGATGACTGTACCTCTGAGCGGGGCGGGGTGCAATTCATGAATTTTATGGATTATAGTGATGACGCCTGTCTGACGATGTTTACCGAGGGGCAAAAGATGCGTATGCTGGCCGCCCTGAATTGGCAGGCCGATTAATATACAGTTGGTTTTCCCAAAAAATCCGTACCTTTTCTGGCAAAAAAATGAAACACACACTACTTGCATGCCTCTTGTTTTGCCTTTTTGGCGGAAGCCTTTCCGCTCAGGTCTCGAACGAAGAATTACTGGAAGAAATTAAATCACTGCGCAGTCAGGTTAGTAATATGCGCCACCAATTCGATCAGGTGGATAAGGCGATTGACGATGTGGTCTGGTATAATAAGGTTGGCGACATTGCCTTTATTGATAAGGTGCGCTTGACTGGACCGCCACTGGGTGATCAAAAGTTTAAAGCAACCAATGGTAACGGTAATCCTCTTTATTACCAGAATCCTTACCGCATTCAGACTTACCTGTTTATCCCTAAAGGTATAGATCCCGACAAAAAATATCCGCTAATGGTGCTGCCACACGGTGGTGTTCACAGTAATTTCAACACCTTTTATGCACATATTATTCGGGAGTTGGTGGCACAGCAATACATTGTTGTAGCACCAGAGTACCGTGGTAGTACTGGCTACGGACGGGGTTATTACCAGGCGATCGACTACGGTGGATTGGAAGTAGAGGACGTGAAGGCCTGTCGGGATTACATGATCGAAAGCTACGATATGATCGACGAAGATCGCGTCGGCATTATGGGCTGGAGCCACGGTGGCCTGATCACCTTAATGAATCTTTTTGACTACGGTGATGATTACCAGGTGGGCTATGCTGGTGTACCGGTTTCCGATCTGATTGCTCGGATGGGCTATAAAACCCAGGGGTATCGCGAGCTTTATTCCGTAGATTATCACATTGGCAAAACGGCTTACCAGGATACCGAAGAGTACAAGCGTCGCTCCCCAGCCTGGCAGGCGGATCGGCTGGATGATACGCCACTATTAATTCATACCAATACCAATGACAGCGACGTTGGGGTACTGGAAGTAGAGCACCTGATCAAATCATTGAAAGCCGCAAATAAGGAGTTTGAGTACCAGATCTACGAAGATATTCCCGGCGGGCACACTTTCGACCGGATGGATACGAACTTTGCCCGCGAGGTACGCCTGAAGGTTTATCGGTTTTTAGGCAAAGAGCTTAATCCGCCCCAGCCCTTTTCGAATGTGCAGGACCTTAAAAAGGCAGGCTACGGTTATTAGACGAAAAGTACTGGTGGGTTTTGCGAAAGCAAAAAAATGCTGATCTTTGTTCTATGGACCCAAAAACCAGTTACACATCATTTTGTCCGCTAGTCTTTAGGACGCTACTCTTCCTGGTGCTCATTTGTGGGGGTAGCTTATCGCTAAAAGCGCAAACGGGCCGCTTCTGGATGCCATCCGACACGCTGCATAAGGGGCGTTTCTGGTCATTGGCCGGAGGGGGAGCAGTGGCTTACACCGGCACGGGAATTGGCCTGTATCACATTTGGTATAAAAATTACGAGACGGGGCCGATTCACTCCAAAGACGATTGGGGGCAATGGGAGAATATGGACAAATGGGGCCACCTGATGGCTACCTATACCGAGAGTTACCTGGCTTATAAAGGAGCACGTTGGACCGGACTGGAGGAGAATTCTTCCATTTGGGTAGGGGCGGGCGTGGGTACGCTGTTGCAGTTGACCATTGAGGTGATGGATGGATTCTCCGAACGCTGGGGCTTCTCTTGGTATGATTTCGCCTTCAATACGGCGGGGGCTACGCTCTTTGCCGGGCAGCAATTTCTGTGGGACGAACAAAGGGTTCTGGTTAAAGTGAGTACGACCCGACCCAATTACAGTACCACGTTGCGGGAAGGTAGCAATGGCCTGATGGCTAGTCCCCGTGATGCAGCTTACGATTTATACGGACGTTCCATTTTCGAGTATTTACTGAAGGACTATAATGCGATGACCATCTGGGCATCTGTCAATCCAAATTCCTTTTTGGGGAAACACAAGGCAAATAGCCCCATTCCCGACTGGCTGAACCTGGCGGTGGGTATTGGAGCCGATGGGATTTATGGCGCCTGGGGTAATGTCTGGACCGCTCCGGGAGGAGAACGGCTCCGGCTCACCGATTACGAACGCTATCAGCAGTATTATCTTTCGCTGGATATCGATACCTCGCGGATCCGCACACGGAGTCCTTTTCTGAAAACACTCTTCTCTACTTTTCGCTGGATCAAAGTGCCGGCACCGACCTTGGAATGGAATACTAGAGGGGAGGTGATCTTTCATCCTGTTTTCTGGTAATCTGGTCGGATTTCATCCAAAAAAATAAAAAACGCAGGCAACCAATCCATAGGTCTGTACGTTCTTACAGCGAATTTTCACTAGTGTTCGCTGAATATCAGATTACGGAGCTTTTCCAAAGCGGCAATTATGCGGTTTTGTTAAGTCCAATCATCGGTATTGCCCGGATACTAAATTATTTTTTAACCCAAGTCTGATGCGCGCTTTGTAAGGCATTACCCGACATCAAAAACCCAACGAGCCTCAACAAAGCATAAAGACAATAAACACAACGGCCGTGGTTTTAAAAACTGTAGAACACCTCAGTAATACGGAGGATCGAGTCATTGAAAAGATTGCCTACGAATTAAATATTCCCGTAGCCTTATTGAATCCCTACACTGATTTTATTGACGACCTTTATCTAGATGCAATTGATCGTTCTTTATTGATTGCCAAATTGGAAAGAGATTTCAGTGTCATCCTTAGTAAAGAAGAAGTAGCCCGCATTCAGACGGTTAGGGATACCTCGCAATTAATTCATTTGCACGCTGCCTCTTAGGGGCAAAGCGAAACCCTTGGGTAGCTAGCCCCTGACAGGCTAGCTCCGCTTTTATCTGCTAAGTTTTTTGTACCTTTTGGTCTTTTCTATGGAAACACCGTCATGGATTCGATAAATTCTCTCGTTTCCATAGTGTGCTATTAACTTTTGGTACAGATGTCAAACCAAAGATCAAGAATAATAAAGAAGATAGCCTACGATTTGTCTTTGGATTACAAAGCGGAGGCTACCCAGCAGTTGCTACCCTTTTTGGAGGACTTTGAACTCTTTCGCCGGGGACGTCGCAGAAGACTGCTACACGTCATGGAAGAAGTACATCCCATGATGGACTATAAGTTGCAAATATTTGACTATAAGTATTATCGAGGCAGGAGTAACCACCGTCGGGTTTTTTATCAGACGGTATTCTTTATCCGCTCTAAAAAGCTGGGCTTACCCGCCTTTCATATGCGCCCGGAATCCATATTACATAATTTAGGAGAGTGGCTGCGTCTGCGGAGTGATATTGATTTTTCAGACTTTCCGAAATTTTCTAAGCAATATGAATTACAAGGCGCGGATGAAGATTACATTAGGGCTACGATGAATGAAGAAGTACTTAGCTTTTTTACGGAGCAAAAGAACTGGCATTTGGAAGGTGTAAATTACTACCTGATTTTATATAAGAAAAACAGGCTCATTTCGGCACAGGATATGAAGGAGTTTTTGAGGGTGGGCCTTTATCTGGCTAAAATACTGGAAGTAAAAGATCTGGGATTAAGTTATGAATAGAAGTATTTTATCGCTGATTGTATTATGGCTGCTCTTTAGCCCCATGTTACAGGCGCAGCGTCTGTCTGATCAGGCGAAAGTAAGCTTGCTGACCATTGCTCCGACGAATGAACTCTATAATCAGTTTGGACACACGGCAGTGCGTATCGTAGATCCGGTCTCGGGTATTGACTACTGTTACAATTACGGGGTTTACGATTTTGATACGCCAAATTTCTATACCAAATTTGTGCAAGGCCGCTTACCTTACATGATGTCTGTCGTGCCTACCGAGCGTGAATTGGCCCCCTACCAACGGCGCGGGCGGGGTGTGATAGAACAGGATCTTAATCTCTCGGCTGGAGCGGCACAAAAAATTTACGCTGCACTTAAAGAAAATTACCGTCCTGAGAACCGTTACTATTTGTACGACTTCTTTTTTGATAATTGTGCTACGCGAATTCGCGACCTTTTCGAAGATGCGCTGGATACCCGTTTTGATTATCCTCCGGGGATGATCCCGAATTACAAGACTTATCGACATTTATTGGACGAAAAGATTGTGGCCAATCCCTGGCATGACTTTGGGATTGATTTCATCCTGGGGAGTCCTACCGATCGCTACGCGGACTTTCGTGGCGAAATGTTTTTACCCGATTATCTAGCTAAAAACATGAGTCTGGTAAAGTATGAGGGGGAACCACTACTTGGACCGCCACGCGTGCTGGTGGAAAATGAAATTGTGCTGGGTAATGATACTTTTTTTACTCCCCTGAACATAGGATTAATACTATTGGGCTTGTCACTGGTGATTACCTTTTGGGGTACCGCTCGTGGCAAAAATATTTTTGATGGAGTTTTCTTTTTCCTATTGACTTTCTGCGGATTTTTTCTCCTTTTTATGCGCTTCGGCACGGATCATTTTGTTACCTGGAAAAACTATAATCTACTATGGGCTAATCCCCTCTATATCTTTGCCCTTCTGCATGTCTTTTATCGCAAAAAATGGATGAAGTCCCTCATGTGGATATTATTAGCGCTGGCCGCCATTAATTTTTTGCTCTACAATGATTTTATTCAGGATTTTCACCGGGCTATTCTACCACTCGTTGCGGTGAGTGCTTTACGTCTAATGGATCATTTAAATGTCTGGCGATCGCGCTCTTCCTTGACTGCAAGTCCCGCAGCAGTTGCTTCGAACGGTATTGGGGAGGAGGAGGAATAAAAAAGCCAGATAGTACTATCTGGCTTCATCATTATACACACTAAAATCGTTAAAAAAGATACCTTAATGTAGGCGGGTTTCGATAAAAAGGCCAAGTCATTATACGAAGTGGACTAAAAAATATATTGAAGGCTTGTCGCAACCTTCCGCCTTTATTTGCGTATAAAAACAAACAAGTACCGTATTCTCAGTAAAAAGACACGTTATTGCGAATTATTTTCCAATATAGCTAGGCTTTTTCACAATAATTCTTTAAATTTGTTGAAACGGGTTCCTCTCAAGTATTAAATGAGGCTCTATCTACGGCTTTTGACAAAACAACCCGAAAAAGATCGTGAAACATAGAACGATCAAAGATAACCTCCCACATAACTTCATTAAATTTTTTGGAGCTCACAGGAGCAACAGAGTAGCGTCTAGAATCTATCCTCGTACTTCGCAAATAGTGATTGTCGAGATGTGGATGTTTAGATAGCCCTTTTTGCGTTGTTCCCCCGCGCTCATGAGAATTACGGATGTGCGCTGTCATCCGATTTATGTGGATCCCTTAATGGGGATGGAAAAAAGAATATTATGAGAAAACACTACTGGTTCATCCTGGGTGTGACAGCTATTATGCTGATTACTCAAATGCCGATTTTGGCCCAGATGAAACCAACATTAAATCAAACTGAAGAGGCGTTACTTTTTAACGAAAGTACCTTTCGCTCCCTGCAATGGCGTAATATCGGTCCATTCCGGGGAGGTCGCTCTAATGCCGTAAGCGGTGTTAAGGGCAATCCCCTTACCTATTATATGGGTACGGTTGGCGGAGGGCTCTGGAAAACCGTAGATGCCGGAATAAGTTGGATTAACGTTTCCGACGGATATTTCCAAACAGCTTCGGTAGGAGCCGTTGCCATTGCCGAATCTGACCCTAATATCATCTATGTGGGCATGGGAGAGCACGCAGTTCGCGGCGTAATGAGTTCTTACGGCGATGGTGTATACCGCTCTACAGATGCAGGTAAGACCTGGCAGCACCTGGGCCTGGCCAAAACGAAGCACATCTCCAAAATAATTATCCATCCAGAAAATCCAGAGAAAATTTGGGTGGCTGCTCAGGGGGCTACCTTTGGCGCATCCCGGGAAAGAGGCATTTATACATCTAATGACGGCGGACAGAGCTGGCAGCAAATTCTTTTTGTTAATCCTACTACCGGCGCCAGTGATCTTAGTATTGATCTGCATAATCCAAGAATTATTTACGCTGCTATGTGGGACCACCAGCGCAAGCCATGGCACATTCGTAGTGGAGGTCGTGGTTCCGGTATCTATAAGTCAAGCGACGGTGGGAACAACTGGCAAAAACTGAGTAGTGGTTTACCTAATGCCATGGGTAAAGTAGGGGTGGCCGTCTCTCAGGTAAATCCAAATATTGTTTATGCAATAATCGAAGCGGAGAAAGGAGGCGTTTTTCGCTCCGAGGATGCCGGAGCCAACTGGCAACAGGTTTCTTCCGACCGGGCAACGATTGGTCGGGCCTGGTATTATACCAGGCTGGTAGTGGATCCGGTTTATGAGAAAGGTGTTTATGTGCTGAATGCACCGCTATTGCACTCTGATGACGGGGGGCAAACCTACGAACAAATAGACAACCCCCATACCGATCAGCACGATCTTTGGATTAACCCTGATAACCCCAAAAATATGATTCTGGCCAACGACGGTGGGGCCTGTATCACCTTTAACGGTGGAAAGAGTTGGTCTTCTCAGGAAAATCAACCAACGGCCCAGTTGTACCGCCTGACCGCCGATCTTCAGTTCCCTTATAATCTATACGCGGCTCAACAGGATAACACCTCTTTGGTCATCCCCAGCAGAACTGCCTCAGCGGGGATTACGCAACAGGATTGGGATAACGTGGGGGATAGCGAAAGTGCTTTTATTGCCATAGACCCGGAAAACCCAACGGAGGTTTTTAGTACAAATTACCTGGGAAATATTATCTCTTACAATCAGGAAACCGGATTTAGCAAGAATCTGATGGCCTATCCTAATCTTGGGCTGGCTTCTTTACCTAAAGACCAGAAATATCGGTTTAACTGGAATGCGCCCCTGGTCATGTCACCATTTGACAATCAGGTGCTGTACCACGCCGCAAATGTGGTCTTGAAGTCCACCGATCGCGGTATGAGTTGGTCGTCAATCAGCCCGGATCTGACCCGAGATATAGAACTGAAACAAGGTCCGGGGGGAGGCCCTTTCACCAACGAAGGTGCCGGTGGCGAAGTCTATAATACCATTAGCTATCTGGCTTGTTCTAAAGAACAAAAAGGCGAAATTTGGGTGGGTACCGATGACGGTCGGGTGCATTACACCAGTAACGATGGGGCTAAATGGAACGAAATTACCCCGGAAAACCTGGGAGAAGCACAGATTAATAGCATTGAGCTTTCAGCGATTCCCGGCAGGGCTTATCTGGTAGCCACCCGGCACAAGTTTAATAATATTCGGCCAATCATTCTGAAAACAGAAAATTACGGCAAAAGCTGGGAACTCATCACGGAAGGTATTCCTTCTAATACCTTCGCCAGAGTGGTGCGCGAAGATCCCAAGAGGGATAATATCCTCTATGCGGGTACAGAAACCGGTCTGTATATTTCTTTTGATCAGGGGGCACAATGGCACCGCTTTCAGCTTAACTTGCCTATTTGCCCCATCACGGATTTGACCATCCAGGATAATGATCTGGTAGCCGCTACGGCCGGCCGTAGTATCTGGATTTTAGACGATATATCACCTGTTCAACAATATTTGAGTAAGGCCCAGGAAGATAAAATAAGTATCATTACACCAAAGGATCAGGTGCGCTTTACTACGGACTACTACGTCAATGCCACGGGTACGGACATGGGACTTAACCCGCCGGACGGGGTTTATCTTGATTATTATATTCCCGATCATTTGACTGAAGACACTTTTCGCCTGGCTATTTACGACCGTTATAATAAACTGGTACGGTCTTTTAGAAGCGTAGAAGACAGTACTTATTCAGAATACGAAGGAGGTCCACCCGAATCGCTGGTTATTCCAACTAATGCGGGTATCAACCGATTCGTTTGGGATTTGCGTCGTACGACTATTCCAGGGGTAGATCAATTATTTGTCTACGGCGATTATCGCGGTGGGGTAGTCCCTCCTGGTTACTACACCGCCCGACTTTCCAATAGAGCGGAAACCGTTTCCTGTGAATTTTCTATCCTGGCCGATCCAAGAATTGATGCTCAGGCTAAAGATTACCAGTATCAGGCCAGAATTCTAACTGAGATCGAGCAGCAAGTAGCGGATATTCACCTCTCTATTAATAAGATGCGGGTGGTGCGCGATCAGATTTACTCTTTAGTGGAATTGCTGGAGCGCTCAGACGAACATAAGGACTTAATTAGTACGGGGCGCGCAGCCATACAGAAGATTCAAGCCTGGGAATTATCACTAATTCAAACCGAACAGCAAACCTTCCAGGATGCGATCCATCTCAGTAATGGCCTGAATGCAGAATTACTGGATCTGAAACAAAAAGTAGACACCCCCAGTCCAACGGTTACAGCCGGTGCGAAAGAAAGATTACAAAATCTTTCCGAAAAGTGGACCTCTAAAAAGGCTTTGATGGAAAATATTTTGAATCAGGAGGTCGGTACCTTTAATAAAATATTTAAGGAAAAAAACATTCCGGCGCTCATCATTCCTAAGGTAAGCGCTTTCTGATATTGAAATAACAACCTTAATGAATAGAAGCCCGACCAGCAGTCGGGCTTTTTTGCTATAAACTTCCAGATTTGCCAAAAAGCTCGTACATTTGTAGCGTTCTTTTCAGGAAAAATCAATAACTAATGGATACAACAAACAAATCAACCAGACTAGACTGGATCATATTTTTTGTTTCACTCTTCGTGATGATTTTATTCTTCATCTTTGCCGATGAGTGGTTCTGGGTAGCTTTACCTTTTGTCTTGACTTATTTTGTAAGGGCGATCCGTGTTATTTAAGGACTAGCCGCTTACCTTAAACCGCTTCAATATCCCAAATGCAGTGCCATTGCATTTGGGATGTTTTTTTGATACGGCCGGACAAAAAAAAGGCTGCCACTAAGGCAGCCCCTCCTGTCATAATCGTATCTGAGACTTATTTCTTATTGCTTGATTACCTTCCGTACAGTGACGGGTTGATCATCAATCCATAATTGGATCAGATACAAGCCTTTTTCTTCCTGACTTAGATCCAGACGTTCGTTTAGTAGGGTGCCAATTCTGCTGGTTCGCTTACGCAAAATGGGTTGACCAATCGCGTTGAAGACGACCAGATCAATTTGGCCATTACTTCTTAACTCAGCCTGTACCTGTACGTCTCCGCGTGTAATACTTGGATAGACCTCAAAGCGGGTACCTTCCGCCAGTAGATCACTCGTAGAAGTAACCATCGGACGCGTAAAATTCGCTTCTGAGGCTGGTCCAAAAGACTGTACAGCGCCATCCGAAGCTACTGCACGGTGGTATACCGTAGCGGTAGCCCCTACTTCTACACCAAGACTGGCCAGTAGGGTGTCCAGTGCACCTACGGTCAGACTAATGTCCGTATTGGCTGCCGTATTTGCCTGGAAGACAATGGTGTCAAAGCCTGGACTAGTGGCTACCTGCCAGATGTAGGTCAGCTCGTTATCATCGGTAGCGGTATCCGCCCAGTCAACGGTAATCAGATCACTAAAGATGGTATCTAATTCCACTAGACCACCATCGGCGGGACTGACAATCGCCGGAGCATTATCCGGGAAGAAATTTACTTCTTGTAAAATCTGTCCCCGAAGCTCACCAGAGGCAATCTCCGTAGAGTGTAGATTAGCATAATACTGTTCAGCCAACAAGGTGGTTATCTGGCTACTGTCTAATACAAAGCTATTATCCGCAGCCTGGTAAACTCCTGCACGATTATCGGCGGCGAGATCTGTATTGAGTAGAATATCCACTCCTCCATTAACAGAAGGACCTCCAATGTGCAGATGAGCGCCACCGGCAATGGCGGTGTTGAAATCACTTTCCAATCCACTAAAGGCACCGGTACTGGTCAGTACATCACCATTCAGTTCTAATTTTAGTGCGCCCGAAGCATCACTTAAATTGGGCGTGGCTTCGTTAAGCCCGGCCAGCGTAGTGGTGAAATAGGCGTTTGCTAAAGGTAAAGCCTGCCCACGGATTTCACCGGAAGCGAAATTCATGCTGTGGATATTAGCGTAGAAACCACGGTTACGTAAGGTGTCTAGTTGTCCGGCACTAAAGGTCAGTACATTGTTGCTTGCGGCAAAGGTACCAGCTGTCCCATCATTAGACAGATCAGGGTTAACCAAATGTACGACGGGACCACTTTGTCCGGCCATACCGGCGTGTAGGTGTGCCCCTCCGGCTATGCTAACATCAACCATGCTACCTAGGCCGTTAAAGCCACCGTGCGCAACGACTTTATCGTTGGTCACCTCCAGTACCAACATACCCTGGGCATCGGTATCTATTGGAGCTGGTGTCTGACTGGCACCGGATAGTGGAGCTGTAAAGTAGTATTCTGCTTCTTGTACCATTTGCGCTCGCAATTCACCACTGTTGTATAATCCGGAATGAATATTGGCGTATACCTGACGTGCTCTTAAAGCAGCTACCTGAGCAGAATCCAAAGTAAAGGTATTGTCACTGGCAGCGTAAGCACCGGCAGTAAGATCAAGATCTAAACTTGGCGTAAGCAAAAATTCAACCGGACCGGTTGTTCCTGCTGCACCAATGTGCAGGTGCGCACCACCCGCAATATCGGTCGCTAACAAGCCCAGCAGGCCTGCGTAAGAACCACTTACCGTCAGCTGGTTTCCATTCAACTCTGCTTTCAGGGCACCCGAAGCTGTAGTACTAACACTGGGTACTTCGAAGATACCCAACAGGTTACCGTGGAATACAATTTGTGTTTCTGGCAACAGCTGTCCGCGTAATTCTCCACCGGTGTTAGTAGTGGTATGAATATTTACGTACATGCCACGAGCATTTAATGCCGTTTTTTGGTCTGCGGTCAACACAAAAGTATTATTGGCGACTGGCACCGTACCACCCATCATATCATCG
This sequence comes from Saprospiraceae bacterium, assembly GCA_035268885.1. Classification (GTDB taxonomy): domain Bacteria; phylum Bacteroidota; class Bacteroidia; order Chitinophagales; family Saprospiraceae; genus DATFKA01. The sequence continues at coordinate 16,133 of DATFKA010000010.1, read as the reverse complement.
TCCAGATCGGCATTTAAGGGGATAGCCACTGGTCCGTTTTCACCAGCTAAGCCCAGGTGTAGGTGTAATCCGCCCGCAATGTTGGTAGCCACCATACTCTCGAGGTCATCGAAGCGACCACTGACGTAAAGGCTGTCTCCAAGCAGTTCCGCCTGAATCTGACCACTCGCACCACTGGTTACCGTCGGTACTTCGTTGGCACCAGACAAGTGGGCACGGAAGGAAGTTTGCGCCAAAGCACTCACTTGTCCCCTCAACTCACCACCAGGGAATTTTGTCGTGTGTAGGTTGGCGTAGTAGCCGCGGCTTTCAAGACGTGCGATTTGGTCGCTGTTTAGTACAAAGGTATTCTCACTTGCCGCGAAAACCCCAGAACGCAAATCAGCTGCCGTCGTCGCGTTAATGGAAATGTCTACACCACCGTTGGCACCTGCCATAGCGGTGTGCAAATGGGCGCCACCCGCAATATTGGCGTCAAGATCACCTTCCAATCCGGCAAATGCACCCGAAAGAACCATGGTGTCATTACGGACTTCTATAGCCAGTGCTCCTGCCGCCTGAGTCATAGCTACGGGTACTTCGTTGCTACCCAGGAGGTTGATGTAATAATAGGCATCCGCCTCGGGCAGTAATTGTCCGCGCAATTCACCACTGGAAACGGCAGTTGTGTGAATATTGGCATAAATCCGGCGAGCATTTAATGCAGCCATCTGTGTAGAATCCAATGTAAAGGTATTGTCCGCTGCCAGGAAGTCTCCTCCGCGTCCGTCCAAATCCAGACTGGCACTAATCGGTATCGTAACGGGACCGTTTTCGCCCGCATAACCAATGTGTAGATGGGCACCGCCCGCAATGGAAGTATCTACTGAACTACTTAAATCATCAAAAGATCCGGTAATCGTTAATTCATTACCCAACAGACTGGCCTGAATAGAACCACTGGCGCCGGTCTGCACTGGTAATACTTCGTGTCGTCCACTTAATTGGGCGTTAAATTCAAGAGGATCTTCTCTGCGGGTAAAATTCGCTTCCGAAGCTGGTCCCGGTGATTGTACGGCACCATCAGACGCAACTGCCCGGTGATAAACAGTAGCCGTTGCTCCACCTTCCACACCAAGATCAGCCAAGAGACTGTCCAAAGCACCAAAGCTTAGGTTAATCTCCGTATTAGCTGAGGTGTTAGCCTGGAATACAATGGTGTCAAAGCCAGGACTGGTCGCAACCTGCCAGATGTAAGTCAATTCGTTATCATCAGTGGCGGTTTCCGTCCAGTCAATGGTGGCAACCGTACTCACCAAACCACTAAGATCCAGTAATGCTCCATCTGCCGGTGCGGTAATGGTGGGCGCATTATTCGGGAAGAAATTTACTTCCTGTAAGATTTGTCCCCTTAATTCACCCGAAGCAATAGCGGTAGAGTGTAGGTTGGCGTAATACTGCTCACTTAGTAAGGTACTTATCTGGTTGTTATTCAGGGTAGAAGTATTATCCATGGCCTGATAAACTCCGGCGCGATTGTTCGCGGCCAATTCCGTGTTCAGTAGGATATCCACGCCACCGTTAACAGATGGTCCTCCAATGTGTAAATGTGCACCACCGGCAATGGCGGTGTTGAAATCACTTTCTAAGCCACTAAAAGCGCCAGTAGTTGTTAATACATCACCGTTTAATTCCATCTTCAGGGCACCCGAGGCTTCACTCAAATTAGGAGAAGCTTCGTTGATTCCCGCCAGTGTGGTAGTGAAATAGGCATTAGCTAAAGGTAAAGCCTGCCCGCGAATTTCACCCGAGGCGAAGTTCATCGTATGGACATTCGTGTAGAAACCACGACTACGCAGGGTGTCCAGATCACCGCTACCGAAAGTCAGCACATTATTACTGGCTTCAAATGTACCACTCGTACCATCGTTTGATAGACTAGGACTGACCAAATGAATGACCGGACCACTCTGGCCCGCCATTCCAGCGTGCAAGTGAGCTCCACCTGCAATATTGGTATTCACCATACTGCTCAGGCCGCTAAAGCCACCGTGCGCTACTACTTTGTCATTGGTTACCTCCATGACCAGCATTCCCTGCGCATCGGAATCTACGGGTAGTGGTGTCTGACTGGCACCTGATAAAGGAGCCGTGAAATAATACGCTGCTTCCTGTACCATCTGTGCTCTCAGCTCACCACTAGTGAATGTGGTAGAATGTATATTAGCGTATACCATTCTTGCTCTTAGGGCATCGATCTGATTGGCATCTACGGTAAAAGTATTGTTATCGGCCGCATATATACCACCAGTCAAATCTGTATCCAAATCTGAAGTAAGTAGTAGTTCTACCGGGCCGGTTGTTCCGGCCGCTCCGATGTGCAAATGTGCACCACCGGCAATATCCGTTGCCAATGCACTTAGTAGCCCAGCGTAAGAACCACTAACGGTTAGTTGGTCGCCATTTAGCTCTGCTTTCAGGGCCCCGGAAGCGGTGGTCGAAACACTGGGGACTTCAAAAATACCCAGCAAATTTCCGTGGAAAACAATTTGCGATTCGGGCAGTAATTGTCCGCGCAGTTCCCCACCCGTGTTATCGGTCGTATGGATATTTACATACATACCCCGGGCGTTGATGGCCACTTTCTGTTCGCTGGTTAATACAAAAGAATTTCCACCTACTGTTAGTGTACCTCCTTGCATATCATCATCAAATTCTGCATTTAATGGAATAGTGACGGGGCCATTTTCACCGGCCATACCTAAGTGCAGGTGTAGTCCACCGGCAATATCAGTAGCCACTGAACTTTCCAGGCCATCAAAGCGACCACTTACTATTAAGGTGTCACCAATCAATTCTGCTTGAACCTGACCACTGGCAGCACTGGTCACCGTAGGCACTTCGTTGGCACCCGAAAGGTGCGCCCGGAAAGTAGTCTGTGCCAGTCCACTAACCTGACCTCTTAGTTCACCTCCTGGAAATTTAGTGGAGTGGAGGTTGGCGTAATAGCCACGTGTTTCCATACGCAGCTTTTGGGCTTCGCTTAGTGCGAAAGTATTATTATCGGCTGAAAACACGCCGGAACGTAAATCTGCTTCCGTAGTTGCGTTTAATGAAATATCAACACCTCCGTTTGCGCCGGCCATAGCAGTGTGCAAGTGCGCACCACCGGCAATATTGGCATCAAAGTCTCCTTCTAATCCAGAAAAAGCACCAGAGAGCACTGCGGTATCTCCGTGTATTTCCACGGCAATCGCACCAGAAGCCTGAGTCATCGCGACGGGTACTTCATTACTACCCAGCAAATTGATGTAGTAGTATTCGTCCGCCGAGGGGAGTACCTGACCACGTAGCTCTCCTCCCGTATTAGTTATGGTATGGATGTTTACGTACATCCGACGGTTCTGTAATGCTGTGATTTGATCGGCCGTCAGCATATAGGTGTTTAGTGCTTCTTGGATGACACCACCCTGAGCATCAAGATCAAGTGTAATATTAATTGGAATAGCCACGGGCCCATTTTCACCGGCATAACCCAGGTGTAAATGAGCACCACCGGCAATACTGATGTCGACTGGCGCTTCCAGATCATCAAAAGCACCACTTAAGGTTAATTGATTTCCATTTAGGGTGGCTTCAATGGCACCGGATGCCCCCGTTTTTACGGGAAGTACCTCGTGACGGCCCGAAAGGGCTACCTGGTAAGTTTCTTGTCCAACCAGAGAAAATGTCCCGAGTAGCAAGAAAAGAGTAAATAAGTAATTCTTCAACTTCATAAAATTGTAGTTTGATTTTAGGGATCTGAATAGAAAATCTATTTATCATACAGACTTACGATAAATATGTGCGCTTTGGATTCAGAAATATTGATTTTTTCGTAATTTATTGACGATCAGGGGGGTAGAAGGCAACTATTTATGGTCTTTTGTCGTATGTAGGCAAGGAGCTACAAAAGTTAACTGCAATAGCGGAAGGGTTTTTGAATAACGTAATTAAAAGCTTATTTTTAAGCATGCTAAGCAACTACAACAAACTATCGAGTGACCGTTCGGCAAAAATAATCGGCCTGCTTAAGGCCAGAGATAAAAGCGGTCTAAGCTTATTGTACGAATATTACGGGCCAGCTTTGTTCCGGATATTAACGGAAAGAATACCACAAAAAGAGGTCGCCAAAGAAGCCCTGCAAGATGTTTTGATGAAAATCTGGAATAACATTGAAAAGTACGACGACAATAAGGGGCGATTCTTCACCTGGATGGCCAGAATCACCAAAAATTATGCGATCGATGTGTTAAGGTCGAAAAAATATAAGCAGGGAGCAAAAACGGATTCCCTCCCGGATTACGTACATAATGATAGCGCCCTCAGTGAAGAAAATTATATTCAAGACTCCGGCCTGAGAAATGTACTGAAAAATCTGAGTCCGCACGAGCAGCGAATTATAGAACTACTTTATTTTAAAGGGTATACACAAAAAGAGACCAGCGAAGAATTAGACATTCCACTGGGTACCGTTAAAACACGTGCCCGCAGGGCCATTAAAACTTTACGCGGAATCCTGGGAGAAGAAGGGTTAATGCGGTTACTTTTATTAGTATAAGAAGATATGAATATTCAAGAATATATTGCCTCAGGTGTCCTCGAATCCTACTTGTTAGGCGAATTGAGTCCACAGGAACAGGCAGAAGTCGAAAAGAATGCCGCCGAATACCCCGAGATTCGTGCTGAATTGGATCAGATCGAACTAGCACTAGAACAGTTTGCCGTGATGTCGGGAACGCCACCACCTGCGGGTACTCTGACGGAAGTGTTGCAGCGTGTGTCCGGCCCCGGAGGCGGCACAAACTTTAATGCCAACCGCGGTTGGTTATGGGGGCTGGCTATCTTGTCCGTAGTGACTGCCGGGCTGGCCTACAATTTTTACAGTAACCACCAAAATGCCATTCAAGAGCGCAACCAACTGCAAAGTGATCTACAAACCTTAGCGGAGGATTGTAACGAAAAAGATGAACAGCTCACCGAACTGAGTAATATAATTGATATACTTTCCGATCCGGCTACCCGTGCAGCGAGAATGCAGGGAACGGAACTGGCACCCCAGGCAATCGCACAGGTATTCGTGAATGAAAATACCCAACAGGTATTCCTGGACGCGGGTAATCTGCCCACTCCGCCAGCCGATAAATCCTATCAGCTTTGGGGCTTAGTGGACGGAAATCCGGTAGATATGGGTGTCTTCGAACTAAATACAGCGGGTGGTCTGCAAGCCGTACCTTTTGTAGAAGGGGCACAGACCTATGCGATCACTTTAGAAGAGGCCGGCGGACAACCGACACCGGATCTTACACAGTTATATGTAATCGGAAATGTCAGTTAATATCGAGTTCTGCCCTCAAGGTTTCCAATTCTCTGGAGCTCAGATCGCGCCAACTGCCCACGGGCATGCGATCCAACTGAATATTCATCACTCGAATTCTCTTTAGCGTAATCACCTTATAATCTAAATGCTCACACATGCGCCGAATCTGACGATTCAGGCCCTGTGTGAGTACGATCCGAAAGACGTTTTTACGAATGGGCTCTACCTTGCATTTCTTGGTGACCGTACCTAGTATGGGTAGACCATTCTCCATGCGTTCCACAAATCGTTGGTTGATCGATCGATCTACTTTTACAATGTATTCTTTCTCGTGCTCATTTTCTTCCCGTAAGATCTGGTTGACGATGTCTCCGTCGTTGGTCAGGAGAATGAGTCCGGAAGAGGCTTTATCCAGTCGACCAATCGGAAAGATTCGCTGGGTATGTTTGACGAAGTCTATAATGTTATCTTTGTCGCGACGGTCGGTGGTACAGGTAATCCCCGGTGGTTTATGTAAAGCTATATATATTTTATCGGGCTTCTTTTTTAGGGGCTTACCATCAATAAAAACCGCATCTCCTTCCTCTACCCGGTTTCCTTTTTGGGCAATTTGATCATTTATTTTCACCCGGCCCGCTTCGATCATGCGGTCGGCTGCCCGGCGCGAACAGATGCCGGTCATGGAAATGTATTTGTTCAGGCTTATAGACTTGTCGTTCATAAGGTATATGCTGGCTTTTGCCTACAAAATAAGGGCTTTTGTTGGGGGGAAGCAATAAAAATTCTATATTTCAAGCTAGAAGTTTTTTACAGCTTCCCAATATTTTAAACACTATGCAGCTATCTAAAAAGTATGTTCTTGGATTCTTATTGTTGAGTATTCTTGCTATTGTGCTGTTCGGAGGCCACTTCTTCGAGCGGAAAATTGACTTCAGTACCCAGGTGAAACCGATTCTCAATCAGCGCTGTATCACCTGTCACGGTGGGGTTAAGCAGAGTGGAGAATTGTCCATGATGACCCGCGAAGATTTGCTAAAGGCCGGAGAGTCCGGTAAGCAAGCCATCGTCCCGGGCGACCCGGACAAGAGTGAGTTTTATCGACGTCTGGTTACCCACGATGAGGTAGATCGTATGCCTTACGAGGCCGATCCCCTTCCTAAAAAAGAAATCCAGACTTTGCACAAGTGGATTAAGCAGGGCGCCCCCTGGGGCAAACACTGGGCTTTTCGTCCAGTGGCAAAAGTGAAGGTGCCCAAGACCAAAGCACAGTACGGTAGTCTTTCTGATGAGCCTTCCGGCCAAAAAATAACGGAGATCGATCATTTTATTCGCCGCGCTCAGCAAGAACGCCAGTTGAAACCACAGGAGCCCGCTACCAAGGAAAGACTTTTACGGCGGGTTAGTCTGGATCTCATTGGTATGCCCGCCTCACCATCCATCGCGCAAGCTTACCTCAATGACGATAGCCCGCAAGCCTACGAAAACCTGGTCGATTCCTTACTCGCTTCTCCCCATCTTGGGGAGCGTTGGGCATCGATGTGGTTGGATCTGGCCCGCTACGCCGATACGAAAGGGGCGGAAAGGGATGGCCGTCGCGTCATTTGGCCCTACCGCGATTGGGTGATTCGTGCTCTCAATCAGGACATGCCCTATGATCAATTTATCACGGAGCAACTGGCCGGAGATTTGTTACCGAATCCTACGGATGAACAGTACACCGCCACTGGTTTTCATCGCAATACCATCACCAATGATGAAGGAGGGACCGATAATGAAGAGTTTCGGGTAGCTGCCGTCGTAGATCGGGTCAATACCACCTGGGAAGCGATGATGGGTAGCACTTTTGCCTGTACACAATGTCATGGACACCCTTATGATCCCATTAAATACGAAGAGTATTACGCTTTTATGGGCTTTTTTAATAATACGAATGATCTGGATACCTACGCAGATTATCCTTGGCTCCGCCAATTTTCGCCTGAGCAGAAAGAACAGCTTATTGCGCTTAAGCAATGGGTGACTCGGCATAGCGACGAAGGCGAAGCGGAATCCTGGATGGAATTCCTGCAGACCTGGCAACCGGTTTATTATTCCCTGCAGGCGGATAAATGCGTCAATTCTGAAATTTACGATACCAAGTTTTTAGCCATGCGCCAAAACGGTAGTGCACGTCTGGCCGGCGTTAACCTGACGGATAAAGAAAGCCTGATCTATCGCTATTCTTCCGGGCCGGGTACGGGTACCTGGCAATTGCATTTGGATAGCCTGGATGGACCGGTTTTACTTTCGCAAAAAGTTAAAGCGACCAAAGGCTGGGAAATTCATGAGATACCCCTGGCCCGAGAGCTAAGTGGAGAGCATGACCTGTATTTTACTTATGATGGCTCACAATTATCTAATGAAAGGGCCATTGGTCTGCGCTACGACTGGTTCTACTTCACACCGGATTTTCCCGGAGAGGGGAGTGAAGACTACGCCGCCATTAAAAAACAATATTGGGAGCTGCTGCGCGCAGAAACCCCACATACACTCATTGCGGTCGAGCGCCCACAAGCGATGCAGCGCTCTACTCACGTCTGGGACCGCGGTAATTGGTTGGCTAAACAAGAAGAAGTTGAACCCGATATTCCGGAGCTCTTTGACCCCTGGCCCGAAGATGCCCCAAAAAATAGATTGGGCCTTAGCCAGTGGATGACCGACCCGCAGCATCCGCTCACCTCAAGGACTATCGTGAATCGGATCTGGGCACAACTATTCGGTCGCGGAATCGTCGAAACGCTGGAAGACCTGGGTACCCAGGGTGCAGAGCCCAGTCATCCAGAGCTGCTGGACTATCTGGCTTATACCTTTATGCACGAATACGACTGGAGCCTCAAGCAGCTAATGAAGGCCATAGTCATGACGGCTACCTACCAACAATCGAGTCAGATTACCGCCGAGCAACTGGAGAAAGATCCCCAGAATATCTGGCTGGCTCGTTCTCCCAGAGTACGCCTCAGTGCGGAGCAGCTTCGAGATCAGGGACTGCTGGTAAGTGGATTGCTCAGTACAAAAATGTATGGTCCGGGGGTAATGCCCTACCAGCCAGATGGAATATGGAATACACCTTATAATGACGACGAATGGGAGCTTAGCGAAGGAGAGGATCGTTACCGTCGGGCGGTATATACTTTCTGGAAGCGCTCCTCACCCCATCCCGCCATGTTGACCTTTGACGCTGCCGACCGGCAAGTTTGCGTGGCCCGAAGGGTGCGCACGAATACACCCTTACAGGCATTGGTCACACTGAATGATCCTTCTTTTGTTGAAATGGCTATTCATTTAGCCTTAGCGGCAAAACGGACAGAAATGGAAGTAACGGAGCAACTGGCCAAAGCCTATCATCAGGCTATTGGTTACGAGGCCAATACGGCGAAATTAGCGATCCTGGAAGAATTTTATAAGGAACAGCTAGAGTACTATCAGAACCAATCCGCGGCGACAGAGGACTTATTGAGTCCATTGCCCGAAGCGCAACGATCCGCTGAATTGGCAGCGCTTTCTTTGACCTGTAACGCCATTATGAACCTCGACGAATTTATTACTAAAAGCTAAGAAAACATGCCACCAAAGAATAATATTGTACGCGAAGCACAACTGAACGGATTGACGCACCAAACCCGTAGATTATTCCTACGCGATTGTGCCCTGGGACTGGGAAGCCTGGCGCTAGGTGGCCTGACGGGGAGCTGTCAAACCAGGCAATCGGCAGGGAAACAATTATTTATTGACCCTAAAAATCCACTGGCGGCACGACCCCCTCATTTTGCACCCAAGGCTAAATCGGTCATCTATATCCACCTGGCCGGCGCGCCCTCACAATTAGAATTATTCGATTATAAACCCACGCTGGCCGGATTGGATGGGCAGGCTTGTCCTCCTTCTTTATTAGAGGGTAAGCGTTTTGCTTTTATTCGGGGGGTACCTAATCTGCTGGGGCCTAAAGCCAAATTTCGTCAGCGGGGAGAATCCGGTGCCTGGGTATCTGACCACTTACCACATTTTGCAGAATTAGCAGACGAGGTAAGCTTCCTCAAGGCCGTCTATACCGATCAGTTTAACCATGCGCCCGCTCAGCTAATGATGCATACGGGCAGCCCGCGCCTGGGCCGACCCAGTATGGGCTCCTGGGTGACTTACGGTCTGGGTAGTGAAAATAGTGATCTGCCTGGCTTTGTGGTACTAAATTCGGGAGGAAATAATCCGGATGCCGGTAAAACGGTTTGGGGCAGTGGTTTCCTACCCTCGGTTTATCAGGGGGTACAGTGTCGTTCTAAAGGAGATCCGGTGCTTTATTTGGGAGATCCCAAAGGGATTAGCCGGGAGCAGCGCAAAGCCTCCATTGATGCGATCAATCAGGTGAATGAATTGGCCCACCAGGAATTCAAAGACCCGGAAACCCTGTCGCGCATTGCTCAGTACGAGATGGCCTTTAGAATGCAGGCTTCGGTACCCGGTGTAATGAGCATTGACGATGAGCCCGATTATATTCACCAAATGTACGGTACCCGCCCCGGAGAGACGGCGCTGTCTAATAACCTGTTATTGGCGCGCAAACTAGTCGAGAAAGGAGTGCGCTTTGTACAGCTCTACGATTGGGGCTGGGACTCTCATGGTACCAGTAAATATGATGACCTCGAAACCAACTTCGTTAATAAATGTAGAGAGATGGATAAGCCCGTTGCGGCCCTGCTATTAGACCTCAAGCAACGTGGTCTGCTAGAAGAAACCCTGGTGGTATGGGGCGGCGAATTTGGTCGCACCCCTATGCAGGAAAACCGAAACGGTAATGCGGCGATGTTTGCCGGTCGCGATCATAACCCGGACGCCTTTACCATCTGGATGGCTGGTGGTGGAATTAAGAAAGGGGTTAGCTATGGCGAAACGGATGAAATCGGTTACGCCGGGGTAGATGGCCGCGTGTCGATCTACGATGTACAGGCGACCATCCTAAACCAAATGGGGATGGATCACGAGGAGCTGACCTATGGATTCCAGGGGAGAGAATTCCGTCTGACGGATGTACACGGTTCGGTTATTAATCCAATCATTGCCTAATTTTATCAATATATGCCTTTAAACAGAAGAGATTTTTTACAAAAGACCGCCCTGACAACTAGTGGTTTGGCCTTAGGGCCGGTTTTTTTACCCAGACGCTCCTTTTCGCTTCCCCTGGACTTTAAATTAACCATTCTGGCTACCAATTGGGGCTTCGCTGGAAGTTTTGCAGCTTTTTGTGCCGCTGCTAAGGAGGAGGGGTACGATGGCGTAGAAATTTGGTTGCCGGGCGATGACCAGCAAGTAGACGAATATATGCGGATCCTTCGCGATCATGACCTTTCTTATGGTTTCCTCGCTGGAACGGGTGGTGCTGACTTTAAGACCCATTTCAAAGCTTTCCAGAAATCGGTAGACCGGGCACTGGCCCAGGAGCCTTTGTTCGTCAATTGTCACTCGGGCAGAGATTATTTCACTGAAGCACAGTGCCTCGAATTTTTTCGCTTCACGCAAAAACGGAGTACCGAAACGGGTATCCCTATTTATCACGAAACGCACCGCGCGCGCATCCTTTTTGCCGCCCATATCGCTCGCGGATATTTAGAAACACTTCCAGAATTGAAGTTAACCCTGGATATTTCGCACTGGTGTAATGTCCATTCCAGTATGCTGCAGGATCAGGAAGCCACGGTTGATCTGGCTCTGGCCCGCACCGGGCATATCCACAGTAGGGTAGGGCAGCCCCAGGCACCACAGGTAAATGATCCCAGGGCCCCGGAATGGGCCGATGTGGTGGCTCAACACTTTGCCTGGTGGGATAAGGTAGTCGAGCGCTACGTGGCAAACGGAGAAACCCTCACCATGACGCCCGAGTTTGGCCCACCGGACTATATGCCTACCGTTCCCTTTACCCAACAGCCCATCACTGATCTCTGGGCGATTAATGCCTATATGAAAGATCTTTGGCGCGAACGTTATCAATCATAGTCTATGCAAGCTATCCAGGAGTTTTTTGGGCGTTTTCACCCCCTTTTAGTGCATTTGCCGATCGGTATATTAATGATTGCCGTGCTGTTTGAATTATTGACGGTCCGTTATGAGCGTTTTGGCGGGCTGAAGCCCGCCTTGCCTCTTTTGTATCTCTTCGGCGGACTGGGCGCCATTGGTGCTTGTCTGACTGGCTATGTGCTTTCCCTCAGCGGGGATTACGGGGGAGACCTTTTGGTTCGCCATCAATGGTCGGGTATTTTGACGGCCGTTTTAGGCCTGCTGATCTATTATCTACACCAGCAAAAGAAAGCTATGCCGATCTTGTCGGTAGGACTCCTAATCGTTTTATCGGTAGCTGGCCATTTTGGCGGAAGCCTGACCCACGGTAGTGACTATTTAATGGCACCGCTACGGGGCGAAACGGAGGCGGTAAAAATAGAAGTAGCCAACCCACCGGAGGCACTGGTCTACGAAGAGCTGGTTGTCCCCATTTTTAGCGAAAGCTGCTACCCCTGTCACAATGCGCAGAAGCAAAAAGGTAAACTGCGCCTGGATAGTCCGGAGTTCATCGCCGAAGGGGGCAAAAGTGGAAAGCCGATGATTGTTGCCGATGCACCCGGTCAGAGCGAAATTTTACAGCGGATTCAACTGCCGGAAAGTGACGACGACCATATGCCACCCAATGAAAAGTATGCACTACGAGAAGATTACAAAGCCATCCTGGTCTGGTGGTTAAAGCAAGGTGGTAGCTACGAGGCCAAAGTAAAAGACCTGGGTGGAAATGAAGAAATACTGACTCTTTTGGAGAATTTACGCACGGAAACGCCACCCGAAAGTGCCTACCCGGAGGTCGATTTACCAGCACCCGATCCAGAAGCAGTGCGTGCCTTGCAGGACCTAAGAGCCGGGGTCATTCCCATCGCGGAGCACAGCTCATTATTGGAAATTAGCCTGATTAATGTGGATAGTATTAATTCAACATTAATGGAGGCACTACAGGCTTTGGCACCACATATTGCCTGGCTGCGTTGTAGTGATCAGCCTTTTAAAAGCGAACATCTGGCTACTTTTACCTCTTTTGAACACTTGACAAAGCTGTACCTGAATGATACACAAGTAGGTGATGAGGGCTTAGCCTATCTGAGCCAGCTACCCTCGCTAAGCTACCTGAACCTCAAAGGTACACCCGTAACCGCTCAGGGCCTGGAAAAGTTGGCCGCAGCACCAGCTTTGCAACATCTGTTTATTTATCAGACGGCCACCAACGCGGCGGAGAGAAAAGCACTGGCCCTAAAATTATCCGAAGTGTCGATTGATACCGGAGGCTATCGGGTGCCCACCCTACGGACGGACACGACCATGCTGGAATAATAAGGATTATGGCTGATCAGGATCGTATTCCGGGTTTAACTGATCGGGGACCGGAGCATTCATCCTGGATCGCCATTCGGTCAGCAGTCGATAGAGTTGTCGGGTCTTGGATTTACGGCGATTAGCCAGGTTCTTACGCTCGCCAGGATCCCGTCGTAGATTATACAATTCGAGTCCGCCGTCCTCAAAGTATTCGTGTAATTTCCAGTCTCCCAGGCGAATAACGGAGCCGGGGCGTGTACGAAATAAAGCATCTCTGCTACCATCCTGCCCAGGCTGATAAGCTTGTAAATAAACCGGAAAATGCCAGTGCAAAGCCCGTTTCTCAAGCGGTTTGTCTTCATCCAGTAAACCGGCCAAAGAGCGTCCGTCAAACGACTTTTTTTCAGGAGCTTTGATATCAATCAGCTCCAATAAAGTAGGGTAGAGGTCCAGGTTGGTAACCGGACTTGCTTCCTGCCTGGCGGACCATCTACGATCCGGCCAATGAAACAGCAAAGGCACTCGAATACCTCCTTCGTAATAGGAACCTTTACCAGCTCGAAGTGGTGCCTGATCGGACAGATAAGCCAGCGCACCGTTGTCAGAGGTAAAAACCAGTAGGGTATTACTTAGTTTTAAGGCTTTAAGTTTGTCCAGGATACGACCAATATTTGCGTCCATGCTGCTCACCATTGCCCCGTAATTGGGGTCTCTTCCCAGCCCGTCTTGTATGCCTTTTTTCTTGTAGTGCTGCACCAGGGAGTCTTTTCCCTGTAGGGGGGTATGAATCGTAAAGTAGGGCAGATAGAGAAAAAAAGAGGTGTCTCTTTGCTGCTCGATAAATTGTAGCGCTTCCTTCGTTAAGCGATCCGTCAGATACTCGCCTTTTGGTCCATCCGCCAGATTGGGGTTTTTATAGGGGCTGAAGTAGGATTTAGGATGTCCTAATTGATTGCCACCAATGTTCAGATCGAACCCCTGACTGAGGGGGCTTTCGCCTAAATGCCATTTGCCCATACTGGCCGTCAAGTATCCATTTTCTTGTAAGACTTCCGCCAGGGTTAGCATTTCGTCGGGCAGTACCTTTTTGTTTTGGGTAGGGATTAACTTTCGTGTACTACTTTTTCCGCGCTCTGATGATCCAACGGTATATATCCCATGGCGGGGTGTCTGTAGTCCGCTTAGTAAACAGGCTCGACTGGGCGCACAGTTGGCGGCTCCGGCGTAGGCTTGCCTAAAAACAATACTTTTGGTGGCCAACTCATCCAGTACTGGTGTCTCGTAATAGTTGGAACCCATAAACCCCAGGTCTTTCCAACCTAGGTCATCCACCACGATCAGGATGATATTGGGTTTTTGCTGGGCGAAGGCTACCTGGCTCAGTAGTAGAAAAAAGTAAAGTAAATAACGCATAGGTTGAATTTATTGCCCTAACTGACCGGCGATATAGGCCGTTGTCCAGGCCGCCTGGAAATTGTAACCGCCGGTAATACCATCCACATCGAGTATCTCTCCGGCGAAGAATATACCCGGAGCCACCTTACTTTCCATCGTTTTGGTATTAATACTCTTCAGACTGACTCCACCGCAGGTGACAAACTCTTCTTTAAAGGTTGTCTTGCCTTGTACCTGATAGGTGTCGCTGGTCAGCGTATGCACTAGTTTATGCAGACTTTTCTTTCCCAATTCAATCCAGGGCTTATCCTCCGGCAGCTCAATTTTAGCTAATAAATAAGACCAGAGGCGCTTGGGTAATCCGAAGGGGCGGTAATTAGCCAGATTTTTATGCGGATGAGATTGTTGAACCCCTTTCAGTTGTTCAAAGACGGTTTGGGTATTGCGCTCGTTCACCCAGTTGACCTGCGCCGTACACTGATAGTCCATCTCTTCCAGAATACGGGCACCAAAAGCAGAAAGCTTTAGAATGGCTGGTCCGCTCATACCCCAGTGGGTAATCAGCAAAGGGCCGTCACCCTGGAGTTTTGTACCCTGGATGCTGGTCTGGGTCTCCTCAACCACCAGTCCCATTAATTCGCGGATGGATTCATTGGGCATATTGAAGGTAAACAGAGAGGGGACTGGCTCCTCGATACGATGTCCCATGGCTTCCAGCCAGGCCAGGCCGCTGCGTTTGGGGCTCCCCCCCGTGGCGATGATGACTTTATCGACGACTACGGGCTCCTGTCCTTTATTAAATTGGATTTCGTATTGTTCGCCTTTCGGCAAAAGCTTAGCGACACCGTGTTTGGTTTTTACCGAAATGCTGAGTCGTCGGGTCTCTCCCCAAAAGCAATCGATCACCACCTGAGAGTCCTGGGCCCGCGGGAAAACACAATTATCTTCCTGGGTAACCAGTGGCACCCCGCGCTGCTCAAACCAGTCCATCGTGTGTCGGGTATGCCAGCGGTAAAAGGCCCGGCGCAGCATCTTCTGTCCCCGGGGGTAAGCCTGAGCTAATACCTGAATATCTTCACAGCCGTTGGTGACATTACAACGGCCACCACCGGATATTTTGACCTTGGCCAGTACCTTAGATGACTTTTCGTAGATACTCACTTCCGCATCGGGATACCTTTCCTTCGCCGCTATGGCGGAAAAAAAGCCCGCTGCTCCACCTCCAATAACTGCTATTTGCAAATCTTAAATTGATTTTTGTACATTGTTGATTCTGTAAAGATACGGGATATATGTGGTTTAGAGAAAAGTCGATCTGGTCTTATATGTCAGAGTTATGGGATTAAGAATAATTCTATGATGAAGTTTTTCTCGGGACAATTATGGAGATAAAACGATTTGAAGTTAATACCAAATTTGAAAATGAAGATCACCATACTTTTGTAGGTACAGAGACTTTATTTGAGGTGAAAAAGAAGTGGAAGGGTAGTAACCGAAAAATTGTATCTATTTTTCAGGATGGTAGTTCCTGTTCTGAAGATTTTCTGATTAATGGTTATGACTGGATCATTTCTGCACGAAATACATCTTTCACATTTACTCCTATGCGGGAGCAAATGAAGGGTAAATATTTACAGACAATCTGGTGTGATCCCAATGTTTCTCAAGGAGAAGAAGAATTCGATCTAGTCGAACAAAAATTAGATCAACTATTCCCGAACCAAATAAAGCTAAAAAAACGCTATGATGGCTGGTTTTATTCTTTGTTCATGGTATGGGGTGTGATGGTCGTTTTTTTGATTTACAAAAGATTACAACGAGGATAAATAATTTTATAACTTTATAACTATGGGTTATGTAAGTAGGTTGCCTATATTGAGTCTGTAATAAGGTGCTGGCTTTTTTGGGCTAGTTCGAGGCGCAAAAATCGCGGATAGCCTAGCTATCCAAGGCTTTTTGCAACGAAGAAATCGCCCCAAAAAGACGCAGATTATTGCTTGATTTAATTGGGCAACCTACT
>DATFKA010000009.1:0-16219 GCA_035268885.1 Saprospiraceae bacterium | reverse complement strand
GGTGTTTATAACATTGCGACTGCGACGGGCGACGATCCGAATGATGATCCGGTGACGGATGAATCGGAAGACCCCACACCACTGGATCCGACGGATCCGGAATACGATCCCAACTGTCCGGACTGTACGTACACGGAATTACCACAGAATCCAGCCATTGCCATCACAAAAATAGGTGTTTACAACACCAATGACGATGAGATTGCTTATACCTATGTAGTCTCAAACACTGGTAATGTAACCTTATTTGATATTGATGTTATCGAAGAGTTAGGGACCTTTACAGGGACCGGTACTCCGCCAGAGCCGGTATATTTAAGCGGTGGAGTCGAATTAGGAGGAGATCCTAATGTACTTGACCTTCCGGTAGGTAGCGGTGTCATTACCTTTAGAGCAACTTACAACGTCACTCAGGTGGATATTGCAGCGGGTAGCGTTACTAACCAGGCAACAGCAACGGCGAATGATCCTGATGGTGACCCGGTAGAAGACCTCTCCGATGATCCTAATGATCCAACGGATAATGATGTAGAGGGTGATAATGAGCCGGATGATCCGACTGTAGTCGAGATCCCCTGTATTACCATTAATGCATTTGTCTATCTCGAAGGTGCCTTGATTAACGATGACGGTAGTGGGGCGTTTGGATCTGCTATGAGAACCGAATTGAATGACCTTCGCCTACTACCAGGCCAGACCTTTACGAGCATCTTTACGGGGAATGCTGTTTATTCTCCAAGTTTGCCACCTTATGGTCTTGGACCTTGGGATTATTTTGGAAATGAGCAAGATGCTTATGATTCAAATGGTAATCCAAACCAGGGAAGTGCTGGTTATCCTTCTACCGTTGTAGATTGGGTATTGGTAAGTTTACGACCCGCTTCGGATCCAGCAGGAGAGGGAGGACCGATCTGTCAGGCAGCAGCTTTATTGCACGAAGACGGTCGTATAGAATTTGTAGAAGGCTTTGCTTGTTGTGAAGTAGATCTGAATGAAAGCTATTACCTGGTCGTAGAGCACAGAAATCACTTAATTGTGATGTCTGCGGAACCTATCGAAGTTGTGAATAAAACAATCGTTTATGACTTCCGCACACAAGAGAGTTACATTGATGATCCACTTGGATTCGGTACTTTTGTTGGACAAAAAGCCGTACAGGCGGGTAACCAAACCGTTTATGTCATGTACGGTGGAAACGGTAACCAAACCTTCTCTACCGAAGCAGATACGGATATTACGTTTGAAGATGAATCTTTCTGGGCTGACGAAAATGGCGTCCGGGAGCTCTATTTGATCCAGGACTACGATCTCAATGGGGATGTTAACCTGGAAGACCGTAGGCTGTGGGAGCAAAACAACAGTAAAACGACTAGTGTACCCAGAAGTAACCAATGATTTTAGCAGACTAATCAAGAGTGGGAGCGACTGTTCCCACTCTTGATTCATTTTGACCTTGTGGCCACCCACTATATTTTCAATACTATGCATAGCATAATTTCTTTAATCTTCAGGCCATCTATTTATGAAAGACCTCATAGAGTTAGCCAATATTGTAACTAAAACAAAGCTAAGGAATGTAGAGTTACTGACTAATGATCAGAACGACTCTAAAATTCAGCAGTTTTATGATATGGTTGCCGATAGCTGTTTCCAGGATGATGATGAAGCAGCGGTACATTTCTATGGGGAAGAGAAAGACAAAAGAACGCCGAGTTATCAAAAGCTACGCAAATCCTTAAAAGATCGCCTGGTCAATTCTCTGTTTATCATTGACTTAAAGCGTGCTTCTTATACCAGTCGTCAAAAAGCCTATTACGAATGCTATAAAGATTGGGCAGCGGTAAAAATTCTGATTGGGAAAAATGCCTATCAGACGGCCGAAGGTATGATTCGGCAGATCTTAAAAGTGGCCAAGAAGTACGAATTCTCCGAATTGCTGGTTGATATCTATCATACCTTGCGCCTCTTTCACGGTACGATTATCGGCAACTTTAAGAAATACGAAGAATATAACGAAGCCTTCAAGCAGCATCAGGAAATCTGGATCGCTGAAAACCGAGTAGAGGAATGCTATATTGATCTGTCTATACAGTTTATCAATAGTAAAGCGGATAAGGTAGACTTGCAAAAAACAGCACAATCGTACGTCGAGATTATCAGCAAAGATATGGAACGCTATGATTCCTATCAGCTTCAATTGTGCGGCTGGCTGACTCGATTAACAGAATTTACGGTAGTCAACGATTATGCCAATACGCTGGAGGTATGTAATCAGGCGATTCAATACTTCGAAAAAAAACAATACGTAGCCAGCGTGCCATTACAGGTCTTTCTTTATCAGAAATGTATTTGCCTGGTACAGCTTCGACATTTCGACCAGCTGGAAGGCTGCATTGAAGAATGCTTGTCTCATCTGGAAGAAGGTCGACTTAACTGGTTTAAATTATTAGAGTTAAGGTTTCAATATTATGCCCACAACGAATGTTATCAGGAGGCATTTGCACTGCTGACTGCTGTATTAGAGAACAAGAAATTTGGGCAACTCCCTGGCAATATTCAGGAAACCTGGATGATTTCTGAAGCCTACCTGATTTTTCTCAAAAGAGCGGGTATACTGGAAGTAGAGGATAAAAAAGCAATCAAGAAATCAAATTTCCGGCTGGCCAAATTCTTAAATGAAATCGAAATATTTTCTAAGGATAAGCAAGGAATGAATGTTTCTGTCCTTATGATAGAATTTTTGATCAAATTGGTCTCCAAACAGTACGATGATTTAATTGACCGCGCCGAGGCAATAAACAAATACCGAAGCAGGTACCTACAGCACGATCCGATGATCAGAAGTAATCTGTTCTTACAAATGCTTTTACAGCTTCCAAAGAATGCTTTCCAAAAAGAGGCGGTAGCAGAGAAAACTAAACCATATTTTAATCAACTTACTTCCATTCCAATCGAAACCGCCAACCAAACCCACGAAATAGAAATTATTCCCTACGAAAAATTGTGGGCAATTGTTCTAACGCTTTTAGAATAGTAATTTTCTGCTATTTATGCGGAAGTGAATTTAATTACTCCTTGATATTAGCTTTTATGTAGGTGTTAATTTAATTTAATAACCGTATTCTTCTTATCAAATAGGACCCTTGACTAATGATCTGTAAAGATATTAGCCTTCTTACCTATATCCTATTTAAGACGCCTTGCAATTTCTACCTGTGATAGACCTTATGGGGTTATATGCGCTATATAGCTAGTGCTAACTTTTGGCCGTGTTCTGGCGAAAAGGAGAGTAGAGCTATATCCTTGTTTTCCAACGCTTAGTGAATAGCATTTTGGATAATTTTTGGGGGTATGCAAAACCTGAAAACTGTCCAGTACCTTCCTGAAGTAGTGGTTTATATTTGTTATGTCGACACACAATTAGATGATGAACAAAGCAAAAGTGGTATAACAATTAAATTTTAAATCATAAGGTCAGAAGGCATGCACTAAGCTTGCAGAGGGAGCTTACCCAAAGTTCTCTGCCTGGTTTAAGCATACCCATAAGACGATAAAAACTCTCTCATATGAAAGCAATGAGCATTTGTATGACTGGGCAAAGTATGCCCAAAGTCAAAGGAATTATTCAAGTAGATATTATTGGCCCTTACCAGGTGTAGGTCCTTATTCAAGCGTGTAACGGAATCCAACTTTAATCATGAAAAAAGTAGACGAAGGACACTATTTATTAATGAGTGCTCCTCCCGCAAAAATACATAAAGAAAAAATTTTCCGAAGGCTAATGGCCGATGTGATATTCGGTTCGCCAAGGAGTAAATGTGCCGGTACTGGCTTGTGCAGAATACTTGGTCCTGAAGATCGAAGACTGCTGGACCAATATCCGTGCTGCCAAAAAGCTAGTGCTAAAATTAGCTGGCTGGGAGAGTGGGTGGTCTTTGAGTTTCGAAAAGACCGTATCAGTCTAGCGGCTTACGAAAGGCACTTTTATGATGGCTATTTCATGGTACAGGATACCCTGGAGTATTTGCCCAAAGGTTGGCCGATAACCTATAAAATCAGAATCAGTCCAGGCTGCTATGCTGCCTATGAAAGTGAACATTACTTAAAACTCTACTTCGAGCGGGCACCAAAACAGCCAGCTCTGGTAGAAATCAAGACGAGCAAAATAAAATCATAACTCATAAAATCTTACTAAAATGACCTGTAAAGAAAAATTCATTTTGAAACACAAGAGAAAACATTCTATCAAGCAGTTGGGAATAAGTTTCTTGTTGCTGTGCCTGTTCGGATCATCACAAGTCGCTCTGGCACAACAAAATCCGGAAGTAACACTCCGCTTTAATAATCCAGTATTGGATTGTAATACGGGCGTCTACTGTTTAGATGTAGAATACCGAGCTGATGTCCCAGGCCGAGAGGTGTTCGGTACTAACGTTCGATTCTTCTATAATGATGACGTAATGGAATTTATTGACATTAGAGATTTCCAAGGTGGTTATTCCCTGGTAGCTCCTTTTCCTACCCAACAAGTTGCTTCTGGCCTGGCCTCTGCTTTTGGTTATCCTGGTAACGCCTCTCTAGAATATATTAATGCCAATATCCAATTGACTAATTCTTCGGCACCATCCGTAGTTTTGCCTAGTGACGGTTCCTGGGTGAAACTATTTCAGGTCTGCTTTCAAGTAACCGAGGATGAAATATCGAATCCTAGCGCTTTCTGTCCAAGTGTGATTTGGGACTTGGAACAAAATCCAAATGACGAGGGGTATCAACCCGCTTCGCAGGGGCCTGTTACCACCCTGGTAAATCCCGGCGTCTCTGGAGCCTCTACTGCCGCTGATGAGCGAGTGGAGCAATTCAACTGGAACTACGTGGGTGAAGGTGCTGCCCCTTTTGGTGAAAGAAGATCGGTTACCTGCCTGGATGCCAGCTGTTTAATTCCGCCACCACCACCGCCCAATCCAGTAGATTTACCTGCGCTAAGCCCTATGTATAAGATCATGCTCGGAGCGGTATTAATGGGATTAGTGATCCTGGTAGGATTTAACCGCAAATTATTTTAAAAAATAATCAGACCCACCACTGAAAGTTGGGTTCTGCTTGGGCCGCCAAAGTCTCGATAAAAGGCTTTGGTGGCCTTTTATTTACAGAAAAGTAAAATAAAAACAACCCTGGGTTTTGGCCAAAATCAGATAGATACTCCTATATTTCAGCAAAAAGATAATGCGTCATCTAATCCTGCTGCTTGCTATCGTCTTTCTACTTCCTCGCTGTACTCAAAAGGCCTCCGATTCCTTGTCTATTGATCGGGATAACCAACCTTTATACCTCGGTCAGGAATTAAATTCTGATCAGCTTTTAACTACCATCGCCCTGGGCTCCTGTAATCGGGAAGATCGTCCTCAAGACATGTGGTCATATATCCTCGAGCAAGACCCTCAATTGTGGATCTGGCTGGGCGATAATATCTACGGTGATTCGAATGATATGACCGTCATGAAGCAAAAGTACTTAAAGCAGAAGTACGCGCCGGAGTATGCGGCCTTTCGGCAAAAAATGCCCATTATCGGTACCTGGGATGACCACGATTTTGGGGCCAATAACGCTGGTAAAGAATATCCCAAACGGGACGAAAGTCAGTCGCTGATGCTGGACTTTCTGGATGTACCCGAGGATGCCCCGGTGCGTAGCCAGCAAGGGGCTTATCAATCCTATACTTTTGGACCGGATGGGAAAAAAGTAAAAGTTATTTTACTGGATAGCCGCTACCACCGCGACGAGCCCATTATTAATCCCGAAGGGAAAGGCTATTTACCCAATGAAAGGGGAACCATCCTGGGCGAGGCTCAGTGGGACTGGCTGGAAAAGGAGCTGGCCGGTAGCGATGCACAAATCCATCTCATTGGTAATGGTATCCAGATTATCCCGCAGGATCATAACTATGAGAAATGGCATAATTTCCCAAAAGAGCGCAGGCGACTTTTTGATCTCTTAAAAAAGTATGAAATTACCAACCCCGTGCTGCTCAGCGGTGATCGGCATATTGCCGAAATTTCCCGACTGGAGTATCCCGGCTACGAAACGCCCATTTACGAGATGACGACCAGCGGTCTGACGCATAGCTACGAACAAGTGGGAGGCGAACCCAATCGCCACAGAGTTTCTAAATTGATCGGTGAGAAGAATTTTGGCATCATCAAAATCAATTGGTCTGACCCTAATCGTCCTGGGGTCGATCTGGAAGTTTGGGGCAAAAACCAAAAATTACACACTTCTGTGTCTGTCAAAAAGTAATACTTAAAAGAGTACCTATAGTCCGGTCTTTGCTCTTATAATTTGTTGGATAAGGGGCTTTGTTTTTGATGGGAAAGGGAAAATCTATCCCGTTTTAAGAAATATTGCTTTGGGTATCTGAACGCTTTCCAAAATATATTTCGTTTTTGGATAATTAAGAATTATTCAGTCTTTGGACGCCCTATTAGAAAATCTCACTTTAGAGATCGTATATTATTAGGAAAATTCTACTCATGGGGCACTTCTATTGCAGATCTATGCTTGAAAATGAGTGTTAAAAAGCTTATATTCACAAGTCCTAATGAATCTCTTTCTAAGCCATTTTAGTTTGCTAAAATGCATCTCTAACCTACCAAATTAACACCAATAACGGATTTTTAGCTTTTCCCGGGGAAAGGCTTCGGTGTGTGCTCATTTGTCATTAACGATTAAGAAAATATATATGCAGGAACACGAACAAACAAAAGGATTGTACTGCGAGTCCCTCGAAAAAGACTCTTGTGGTACCGGATTAATTGCTAACCTGGATGGAAAAAAGCTACATAAAACGATTGAAGATGCCCTGACCATGTTGACCAATATGGAGCATCGCGGAGCTTGTGGTTGCGAACCCAATACGGGTGATGGCGCCGGGATTATGATCCAGATTCCCCACGAATTTTTCGTCAAGAAATGCCGTCAGATGGGCTTTGAGCTGCCCGAGTTTGGCCAATACGGGGTTGGCGTGGTCTTTTTTCCTAAAGAGCGGAATCTGCGCGATCAGTGCCGGGTGCTGTTTAACGATTATATCGATGAGTGCGGATTCGAATTGTTAGGCTATCGTAAGGTGCCCACCGACCACGAAATGCTCGGCGCCTCCGCCGTATCGGTAGAGCCCCGCATCGAGCACGTGTTTGTGAAACTCAAAGAACAAGCCGATCCAATGGATCTGGAACGGAAGCTTTACGTTTTACGAAAGTTCTCTACCCACAATATCCATAATACCTATCCTCAATCGCGGGATTATTTCTACATCTGTTCCTTTTCTTATAAAACGGTACTTTACAAAGGTCAGCTGACGACCTATCAGGTTCGTCCCTATTTTCCCGATCTACAAGACGAAGATTGCAAATCGGCTATTGCACTGATTCATTCTCGTTTCTCCACCAACACGGTACCAAAGTGGAAATTAGCCCAGCCTTTTCGTTATATCGCACACAATGGAGAAATCAATACCGTGACCGGTAACCTGAATTGGTGGCGCGCCAAGGAAGATCAACTAATGTCGGAGGTCTTTACACCGGATGAATTAGAAAAACTCAAACCTATCTGTGGAGAAGCCCTTTCTGATTCGGCGAACTTTGACAACGTATTAGAGTTTTTAGCGCTCAGCGGATACTCCGTGCCCCACGCCTTGATGATGATGATCCCCGAGGCCTGGCAGGACGACGAAGATATGGAAGACTATAAAAAGGCCTTCTACGAATACCACAAGACCATCATGGAGCCCTGGGACGGCCCCGCTTCTATCACCTTTACCGATGGCGTATTGGTAGGGGCGACGCTAGACCGGAATGGACTTCGCCCCAGCCGTTATTGCCTGACGGAAGATAATACCCTGATCGTAGCCTCGGAGGCCGGTGCGCTGCCCATCGATCAGTCTAAGGTCGTGATGAAGGGCCGGCTACAGCCCGGAAAAATTCTCATTGCAGATTTGGAACAACACCGGGTGATTGGTGATGCGGAACTCAAAGAGACCATTTGTAAAAGACTACCTTACCGCGATTGGTTGGATAGTCACCGACAAGAGCTCAAAAAACTGCCCGCTACCGTTCCGAGTATTGTACAACTGGACAAAAATGCCCTGTTGACCCGGCAGCAATTGTACGGCTTTACCCGCGAAGACCTCAAGTTTATCCTGGCCCCGATGATTGAAGCGGGTAAGGATCCAATTGGTTCCATGGGAGCGGATACCCCCTTGGCCGTACTATCCCATCATGCCCAACACTTGTCTAATTACTTTAAGCAGTTATTTGCGCAGGTGACCAATCCACCCATTGATCCCATCAGGGAGCGATCGGTCATGTCGACCTATGCTATGCTGGGCGGTACCGAAAATGTACTCCAATTAGTGGAAGATCACGCTACCTTTATCCATTTGGATACACCAGTCCTGACGAATGAGGAGGTGAACAAGGTGAAATACATTAACCATCCGGACTTTAAGTCGGGCGTTATCGATATTGTCTTTAAAGCAGATCAGCAGAAGGGTTTACTTAAAGCAGCGGTGGACCATATCTGCGCGGTAGCCGAAGACCTGACCCGTAATGGTTGTAATATCCTGGTGCTGACTGACCGCAATGCGAATGCTTACCATGCACCTATTCCCTCGCTATTAGCCGTAGGGGCTATACATCATCACCTGATCCGGGCAGGACTGCGCGGAACAACTTCCCTGGTGGTAGAAGCGGGCGATATCCGGGAGACTCACCACTTTGCCACCCTGATCGGCTACGGTGCCAGTGCGATTAATCCCTATATGGCTTATGCTACGATTGCGGATTTGAAGCAGAAAGGCGTTTTTGATAAAGAGAAGAGTTTAGAAGAATTAGTTGGTCGTTATAAAAAGGCGGTGAATAAAGGATTGTTGAAAATCATGTCCAAGATTGGTATCTCGACGCTGCAGTCTTACCAGGGGGCACAAATTTTTGAGGCACTCGGGGTAAATAAAGACGTGGTGGAGAAATGCTTCAGTGGTACGATTTCCCGTATTCAGGGCATTGGTTTCGACGGTATTGCTAAAGAAGTATTGACCAGACATAAAGCCGCCTATCCCGAAAATGCCAAAGTAGCGGCACAATTAGAAGTGGGCGGAATTTACCAGTGGAAACACCGGGGCGAACAACATATGTTTAACCCCAAAACGATTCACCACCTGCAGGTGGCTACCCGAACAGATGACTTTGGGGAGTATCAAAAATACGCCAGGCTGATCGACGAACAGACGCAAAGGGCGCTCACCCTGCGTGGTCTGTTAACTTTTCGGGTTGGTAAACCCATACCCATTGATGAGGTCGAGCCAGCCGAAGATATCATGCGGCGTTTTGCCACCGGAGCCATGTCTTTTGGTTCCATTTCGCACGAGGCCCACTCTACACTGGCCATCGCAATGAATCGCATCGGTGCCAAGAGTAATAGTGGAGAAGGTGGAGAAGATGTTTCGCGGTTTAAGCGCAAGCCAAATGGAGATTGGGAACGATCAGCCACCAAACAGGTAGCCTCTGGTCGCTTTGGGGTGACCAGTCATTACCTGACGAATGCCGAGGAGTTACAAATAAAAATGGCCCAGGGAGCTAAGCCCGGGGAAGGTGGACAACTGCCCGGACACAAAGTCGACGACTGGATTGGCCGCGTGCGGCACTCAACGCCAGGCGTAGGCCTCATTTCTCCGCCGCCGCACCACGATATCTATTCTATCGAGGATTTAGCGCAACTTATTTACGATCTGAAAAATGCTAATCGCGCGGCACGCATCAATGTCAAGCTGGTATCCAAAGCAGGGGTTGGAATTATTGCATCCGGAGTGGCTAAAGCCCACGCCGATGCCATTCTGATCTCCGGATACGACGGAGGTACAGGCGCCTCTCCATTGACTTCTATCCGTCACGCTGGATTACCCTGGGAGCTGGGACTGGCGGAGTCACACCAGACACTCGTGAAGAACAAACTACGTGATCGGGTAGTCCTGCAAACCGACGGACAGATCAGAACCGGACGCGATTTAGCCATTGCCACCCTGTTGGGGGCCGAAGAATGGGGCGTGGCTACCGCAGCGCTGGTGGTAGAAGGTTGTATTATGATGCGTAAGTGCCACGTAAATACTTGTCCGGTAGGTATTGCTACCCAGGATCCCGAATTGCGGAAGCGCTTTAATGCCAAAGCAGATTACGTGGTGAACTTCTTCCGCTTCCTGGCCGAAGACCTGCGACGATATATGGCGCAATTAGGCTTTCGAACCGTTAATGAAATGGTGGGTAAGGTAGAAATGCTAAAGGAAAATAAGGAAGTGAGTTTCTGGAAGTATCGTCAACTGGATTTGCGACCCATCCTTTATAAAGAGCCAGCTGATGAAAGTATCGGGCAATATAAAATGGTCGAACAGGATCATGGCATCGATCAGATACTGGATCGTAAGCTGATTAATAAAGCCAAACCGGCGCTGACCAAAAAGAAAAAAGTGACGGGAAGCTTTCCAATTATCAACACGGATCGGGCAACGGGCACTATGCTTTCTAATGAGATATCAAAAATATACGAAGGCGAAGGATTACCAGATGGTACGATTGATTTCCATTTCCGGGGATCGGCCGGACAGAGTTTTGGTGCCTTTGGAGCACCGGGTATCCAATTCAAACTGGAAGGGGAAGCCAACGATTACTTTGGTAAGGGACTATCGGGGGCACGCCTGATCGTTGTACCGGATCGCAAAGCCAAGTTCAAACCTAGCGAAAATATTATTATTGGTAATGTTGCTTTCTACGGCGCTACTTCCGGAGAAGCCTATATCAACGGAATGGCCGGGGAGCGTTTTGGTGTCCGGAATTCTGGGGTACGAGCAGTGGTAGAAGGTATCGGGGATCACGGATGCGAGTATATGACCGGAGGTATGGTGGTGGTACTGGGCGAAACGGGCAAGAACTTTGCCGCCGGCATGAGTGGTGGCATCGCTTTTGTTTATAACCCAGCTGGAGATTTTGCCTCCAAAGTGAACCGGGAGATGGTCGATCTGGATCCCATGGACGAAGACGATTTGACCATGCTCAAGCAGATGGTCCATAATCATCAGGTATACACGAATAGCTCGGTGGCGAAGGCGATTCTGGAAGATTGGGATCAGTCACAACAGCATTTTACGAAAGTTATGCCCAGAGATTTCAAGGCCGTACTGGAACGCAAGAAACAGAAGTTTGAACTAAACGTGAAACCCGTATTGGCGGTCGCCTCTTAGCAACAAGGCATACAGTTGAGACAAGGCATGCCTTGTCTTTACACTACCTCCGATAATACATTGAACAAAAAAACATAGATCATGGCAGATCCAAAAGGATTTTTAAAATACGATAGAAAATTACCCAGCTCCCGGAATCCCCAGGAGCGGATCAAAGACTATAAAGAGATTTACGAGGAATTTCCCCAGGAAGAAACCCTGAAGCAGGCGGCCCGCTGCATGGATTGTGGCGTCCCTTTCTGCCACAGTGGTTGTCCGCTGGGGAATATCATTCCGGAATTTAACGATGCGGTCTACCGGGAAGATTGGCAGGAAGCTTTTGAGATATTGAGCAATACCAATAACTTCCCGGAGTTTACCGGTCGCATTTGCCCAGCCCCTTGCGAGACGGCTTGTGTACTGGGAATCAATCAGCCACCGGTTGCCATTGAACACATCGAAAAAAGCATTGCCGAGATCGCCTACGAGAAAGGCTATATCCGGCCTAAGGCACCCACGGTTCGCAGTGGTAAAAAAGTGGCGGTGATTGGTTCGGGGCCAGCGGGATTAGCAGCGGCGGCTCAGTTGAATAAGGCGGGGCACGCCGTTACGGTATTTGAGCGAAATGATCGTATCGGAGGGCTGCTGCGCTACGGCATCCCTGATTTTAAATTGGAAAAATGGGTGGTCGAACGCCGGGTAGCCATCATGGAAGCCGAAGGTATAAAGTTCCGTACGGGGGCTAATGTGGGCGAAAATATACTCGTTGAAGACCTCAAAAAAGAATACGATGCTTTATTGCTGTGCGGGGGCTCTACCATTGCCCGAAACCTCCCCATTGAAGGCCGGGAGCTGGATGGCGTACACTTTGCCATGGACTTTCTGGAGCAACAAAACCGCCGGATAGCGGGTGACCAAATTCCGGAAGAGGAAGCCATCATGGCTACCGATAAACACGTGGTCGTCATTGGAGGAGGAGATACGGGCTCCGACTGTGTCGGCACCTCGAATCGGCACGGGGCTAAATCCGTCACCCAAATTGAATTATTGTCGAAACCACCGGAGAGCAGAGATCCGCTGAGTTGGCCCAATTGGCCCATGGTGCTACGAACGAGTAGTTCGCACGAAGAGGGCTGTGAACGGCAGTGGTCCTTACTGACCAAAGCTTTTACGGGTGAAAAAGGACAGGTGAAAAAACTGCATCTGGTCGATATCGAATGGGCTAAAGATGAAAAAACGGGACGTTACGCCTTCCAGGAAATTGCGGGTAGTGAACGGAGTATTCCTTGCGATTTGGCTTTGCTGGCAATTGGTTTTGTACATCCCCAGAAGAAAGGGCTGCTGGAGCAGCTGGGTCTCGAGCTGGATCAGCGCGGTAATGTGAAGGCCGAAGATTATCAAACGAGTGCAGAAGGTGTATTCGCCGCTGGCGATATGCGTCGCGGACAGTCACTGGTCGTTTGGGCCATCTCGGAAGGCCGCGAAGCGGCTAAATCCGTGGATAAATTCCTCAATCAAACTAATTCTCAACTGGAAGGAAAAGCCGATTCGGCTTTCGTACTCCAGTAGTTTTTTAAGGTGAAAATTCTAAAGCTAGAGATACAAAAAGGTAAAGCTATACAGTTCGCCGGGCTTTAGTCCGGCAAGACCAATTGAGCAAACGGCACTTTAACCTTTTTTTATTCCTGATTCGAATAATGCTGCAGGCTTGCCTGCCGCAATACCTGCCAAAGCTGAGTAGGAAATACCTCGTTGGTTTTTTCTGGCACTCTTTGTTTGGGGTGTCGATTACTGTCGTAAAGTGCCCGACTGCCATATTCTTCTACCAGATACTGAGTATGCTGGCGTAATGCTTTGGCGGTGGCTCCAAAGTCGAAGCGACACAGGCCGTAGAATAAGAGATAATTGATGAGCAGGTCCACTTTTCTGGATTGTCCGTCTGTGTTTACACAGGCCGTTGGGAAGTAATAGTGCTGAGGATGTACAAAATTATTAGCCAGTGTACGGTACATGGCTTCGGCTTGCTCTTGGTCGGGCACATCTACTATCCAAAACAACAACCCGCCAATGCTGTCCGAGATGATTTGTTCTTTTTTATTCAGGTCAAAGGGGAAGTAGGTGCCATATGCTTCGTTCCAGAGATGCTCATTAACCCCGTAGATGAGTAACTCGTAGTACTGGCTTAGCTCCTGGATATCTTTGTTTAATTGGCCGCCCAGCGCAATGAGGTTCTCCAGGGCATGGATAGTCAGGGCCAGGAAACAGGGGCCAGCGATTCTGGTATGGCTGCCTTTCGGCCAAAAATCACTTTCGGAAAGTAGACTTTCCTTCGGGCCGTATAAATAAAGTAAGCCCGATTCCTCCTCCCAACGTTCGCGAATGAGCTGTATGGTTTTTACCGCAAGGTCGGTGTAAATAAGTTCTAGTTTTGCTGGAGGAAACTGATGTTGTCGATGGGTTTGCCCTAAAAATATCGCCGCCAGCGGCCAATAAACGATTTTTGGTGAAAGCGTATCTGCCCAAAAAGATGGAAGGCTTCGATCCTCGGAGAGATGCCCAGATAACCAGCCCCGGAAAATATCTTCCCAATCGCTTACAAAAGCCTGTTCCTTCCCGCCGGAAGCCGATAGGGATTCTGAAAATGATGTCATAGTTTTCTCAATAGTGTTTCAGCGGGGGGATGCAGCTAAGATAACATTTTATACGTTAGTCCACCAAAAAGGATGCATGGGCTCCATTGTTGTAGGCCCGTAATTCAATGAATTGGCCATTCAAAATCCAATAATTAAAAACTGGCAAAGTATTTGCTGTACTATAGTCAGGAATCCTAACGATGTGCTAAAAATGCATCGTAGAGTGTGCTAGTTGTTTGAGCGATAAAGCAGTCTGTCGCCCGGAAGGGGAGAGCTGCTTGATCTTGGAATTATTCATTATTTAATATATCCAACTATGCTCAAAAAACTACACTTGTTGAGTTTTTGTCTTGTCTTACTTGCCTTTTCGGCAAAAGCACAGGGCAACCGTGTACCCGGACATGTACTTATTCAGCTAAAACCACAGGCGAAGCCGGCAGAGTTTATTGTCAGTTTCGCGACACAAACGAGAGCAGGCGGAGGAGTCTGGATAGAGAAGGCGCTTAGTCAGCGCCAGAATATCCATCTTTTGAAATACGATACAACATCGGTCGAAGATCAATTGCTGATCAGTGAGCTGGCCGGTAATGCCAATGTGCTAAATTTATCCTACGACTATCGCGTCGAAAATCGCACCGATCCGGATGATCCCGGTTTCTGGGATCAATGGGGGGTAGCGACCATCGAGGCGCATAAAGTATGGGAGACCACTACGGGCGGACAAACCGCTCAGGGGGATCGCATCGTCGTCGCTATCCTGGATAGTGGCTTTGATGTGTACCACGAGGATATTGCCGATAATATCTGGACGAATCGGGCCGAAATACCCGGTGATGGTATCGATAATGACCAAAATAGTTACGTCGATGACTATTACGGCTGGAACTTCATTAACGATTCGCCGGAGCACATCAGCGATGCGCACGGGCATTCCGTGGCCGGGATCATTGGGGCCAAAGGTAACAATGGGCTGGGTGTAACCGGTATTAATTGGGATATCGAGCTCATGGTACTGGAGGCGCGGATGGTCAGTGATATTATCGCTGCCTACGAGTACATTATTGATCAGCGGGCTTTGTACAATGAGACCGGCGGGCAGGAAGGCGCTTTTATAGTGGCTACCAATGCTTCCTTTGGGATCAATAAGCTACACTGCTCGGATCAACCCCTCTGGGGAGAGATGTATGACAAGATGGGCGAGCAGGGGATCCTGACGGCAGCCGGAACGGCGAATAACGCCTGGGATGTCGATGCCGAGGGCGATATGCCCACCACCTGTCCCAGCGAGTACCTGATGACCGTATTGAATACGAATGACCTGGACGAACGGTATATTGGTTCGGCCTACGGCGCACAATCCATTGATATGGGAGCCCCTGGGCAGAACTCCTTCACCACCAAACCATTTGATCAGTACGGTAATTTCCACGGCAACTCGGCAGCAGCCCCACATTTGGCAGGTGCGATTGCCTTGCTGTACAGTGTGCCCTGTAATTCTTTTGCCAATGAGTCGCTAGTAAATCCAGCGGCTACGGCCAAAAGGGTAAGGGATGCGCTGATACAGGGCGTCGATCCGATCGAGTCACTGGTTGATCAGACGCAGACTGGTGGTCGCCTGAACGTCTATAAGGCAATGGAGTCACTAATGACCAACTGTGAGGAAGTACCTACTGTGGCGACGCAGATACAGGTGATGCCCAACCCGGCCCACCAGCAGGTACGCATTGGCTTCGAAGGAGGCGCCCAGCGCCTGCAGGTAGTCAATGCCATGGGGCAACCGATTCTGCAGCGTGAGCTGTCGACGGATACCCAGGCGGTACTGTTACCGACGCAGGATTGGCGACCCGGCCTGTATATTGTATTCGTAGATAAAGAAGGACAACGCTTGTCGCAAAAGTTTGTGGTCATGCATTAGTGAATATTTGTTGAATTGGTGATTTGTTGAATTAATCACCAAACAACCAAACAACCAAACAACCAAACCAACAAATGAATATTACATGAAGGGTTTTCGTTCCGGTTTAGCATAGGTATAGTCCTGCTAAGCCGGAATTTTTTTATTAATAGCAAAACCTATTCTTTATTTTTGGGAGCGATTTGAATCACTCCACTATCCAACCAAAAAACACAAAATGAGAACGATTACTTTCCTGTTGCTTACTTTCAGCCTGCCGCTATCGCTTTCTGCCGACTGGGGCGCCAACGGCCACCGTATCGTCGCCAAAATCTGCTACGATAATCTGACTGAGCAGGCCCGTGCTGCCGTAGACGAAGCGCTAGGCGATAATTATTTGGAGCAAGTCGCCAACTGGCCCGATTATATCAA
>DATFKA010000008.1:0-74098 GCA_035268885.1 Saprospiraceae bacterium | reverse complement strand
CGCTTTTTTATCAAACTTTTTTGATCTTTTCGCAGCGCCACTCTCCTCAATTATCTCCGCCTTTTCAAAAGCGATTGCAAAAGTATAACTTCTATTCTTACCATGCAAGCCCTTTTTACTTTTTTTAATCTTTTTTTCTTTTTATGATCCAGGTCCTTCTTAAAAGCGGATCAACACACCTTATATAGGTGATCAATAATTTAGACTGGAAATTGATTCAAAAAAATGTTAACTTCTTACTGAAGTTGTTTTACTGACTTTTTGCGCAAGCGAAAATCCTTAAACAACTTCGATTTTTTTTCATCAAACTAATATCCATATGGCTATTGTAAAAGTAATTGAAGTCATTGCCTCCTCCGAAAAGAGTATTGAAGACGCCGTACAGAACGCGGTGCAAGAAGTTAGCAAAACCGTTAAGAACGTAGATTCCGTTTATGTGAAAGACATCAAAGCCCACGTAAAAGACGGTAAGATTAGCACCTACGGTGTGATCTGCAACGTTTCTTTCCGAGTAAACGCCTAAACCAGTTAGCGCCGCGAGTGATGCTTATTACGCTTGCTCTTGCGGCGCTGCTTTAGATATTCCCGCTTATTGTGCTTCTTCTTATCTTCGATCAACTTCTCGATCAAATCCTCTCTACCCAACTCGGTTAGCTTATCCCGGATTTCCTGATGATTCTCCCGCTTGTGCCAAAAGAAAAACAAGTGCTGCTTTTTCTTTTCGTGCTTGGATTTAGCCGTATAGATGGGACGTAAAGTGTAGGGATGTAGACCCGTGTAATAAATAATGGTAGCCACCGTCATCGGCGTAGGCGTAAAATCTTGCACCTGCTCCAGACGAAAACCCATATCCTTGGTCTCCGCAGCCAAATTGGCCATATCTTCTACTTCTGAGCCCGGATGGCTGGAAATAAAGTACGGAATCAGCGGTTGTTTGAGCCCGTGCTTCTCGTTGATGCGATCGTATTTCTTTTTGAATTCGTGGAAATGCTTAAAGGATGGCTTGCGCATAACCTTTAAAGTATTATCCGAAGTGTGCTCCGGCGCTACCTTGAGTCGACCACAAACGTGGTTGGTCACCAGCTGCTCCATATATTCGTCGGAGCTGCCATCGTTCTTTTTATTATAACTATCCACTAGCAGATCATAACGAATACCACTCCCCACAAAGGCTTTCTTAACCTCGGGATGCGCGGCCGCCTTTTTATAGATTTCTGTCAGTGGCTTGTGACTCGTATCCAGATTGCTACAGACTACCGGATGGATGCAGGAAGGCGCGACACAGCGGTCACAGATCGATTGATCTTTGCCCTTCATGCGGTACATATTTGCCGAAGGGCCGCCCAGGTCGCTAATGTAACCCTTGAAATCGGGCATTTCGGTGACGGCGTCTACTTCTTTCATAATCGACTCCTCCGAGCGACTGGCAATAAATTTACCCTGATGCGCAGAAATCGTACAGAAGCTACAACCACCAAAACAACCCCGATGCATATTCACCGAGAAGCGAATCATCTCGTAAGCCGGGATGGAGCCACGCTTCTTATATTTAGGGTGCGGCAGTCGCGTGTACGGCAAATCAAAAGAAGCGTCAATCTCATTTTCCTCCATCGGCGGATAAGGGGGGTTGACCACCAGGGTCTTCTCACCAATATCCTGTAAAATTCTACGGGCCTTTACCTTATTAGATTCTTGCTCAATGTGCTTAAAGTTAGCCGCAAAGGCGCGTTTGTCACGCAGACAGGTCTCATGCGAACTCAGGGTCAAATCCTCCCAGTTTTTATTCTTGGGTAATTTCTCCTCTTTATCAACCAAAACGGCGGTCTGTGGAATCGTAGTCAGGGAAGAAATAGGAACACCACGTTTAGCCAACCGTACAATTTCCCGCAAGGGAGGCTCCCCCATACCATACACCAATAGGTCAGCTCCACTCATTTCCAGAATGGAAGGCATCAATTTATCTTCCCAGTAGTCGTAATGCGTCACCCTCCGCAAGGAGGCTTCAATGCCGCCGATTACTACGGGCACGTCCGGGTAGAGTTTCTTTAGAATTTTGGTGTAAACTGTCGTCGCATAATCCGGACGAAAACCAGCGTCGCCCCCGGGCGTATAAGCATCGGTAGATCGCCTACGTTTGCTTGCGGTATAATGATTGACCATGGAATCCATACAGCCGGAGGTCACCCCAAAGAACAATTTAGGCTCCCCCATCTTCTTAAAGTCGCGCAGATCGTCCTGCCAATTGGGTTGGGGAACAATTGCGATGCGCAGGCCTTCACTCTCCATAATACGACCAATTACGGCCGCACCAAAAGCGGGATGATCCACGTAAGCATCGCCGGAGATCAGGATGACGTCCAATTCTCCCCAGCCGCGTGCTTCTACTTCCTTAGCGGTGATCGGTAACCAGTCGGTAATGGGTCGTTGCTGCTGCTTTGTCATGTGGTCGTTTGCTCAGGTGGTCACTCGGTCATGTGTCATGTGTCATGTGTCATGTGCCTTGTCTATACACCTCATTTAATAATGAAGCACAAAATTAGGCTTTTCTACGCTACTGATCAAGGTATAAAACACTCATTTACTGTTTTTTACGGAAGTATAACAAGTATACTATTTACGAAAACGCTCAAACAGCGTCACAATACCCAATAACATCAAGAAATTGTAAATGGAATCATCAAAGGGGACGGAGCCCACGCGGAAACCCAAATACTCATCGGGGTTATAAAGCACCACGGGTGCCTCGGTGAAACCACCGGTCAGCACACCGTTCACCAACATAAAAGGAATCCAAACCACCAGGTAAGCCAGGTAAAAGCGACTGCGCTGCCGGGCGGGCTCAAAGAGGTAGTGATACAATAAGAAGCTACCACTCAGCAGAAAGGTAGTGGCGGTATACATGTGCCAGAAAAAGAATAGACCGATGCTAAAAAAAGTTAGGATCAACACAGGCGTGATGATGGGTTCCGCTTTCGCTAAAAGGTCGCGCTTGATATAAAAATTCAGGCATTCGTAGATAAAAATGCAGGCAAAAGGAACGGTAATAAAGAACAACCACTCCTCAACCGGCAGGCCAAAGATGGACCAGCCCGAGAAGTAGGCTTCGTTAAAGCCCCAGACGCCACGCGCCGTAAAAACCACATCCCAGACAATAAAGAAAAGGGCAACGGGTAAAATGGCCGGCAGTAAATACCGCCACTTTTTATAGTAGTGCACATTTTTGTCGAAAGACAAAGCCAATACCGGAATGACCGTGAATATATGCAGGTAGAAATAGGTCCAGCGTGTTTCCAGCCAGGACCATTGTGCCCAGATCGGCACTTCGTAAAGTAACTGATCGGGCTTGACTTCATCTAATACCCACTGAAGCACCAGAAGTACCAAACCCAAAATGAGTGGCCAGGCGGGAAAACGCCTGAAAGGAGGTTTTTCGTTTTGCTCCATTCCCTAGAGCAAGTTTAAACTATTGCGCAGGGCAGAGCTAAACAACAACATCACCTTGCGCGTATCGTGCACCCGGATACGCTCCTGCTGAACGCGGCTTGCCGGTGCATTTTTGATCTTCTTGAATAACTTGGTATAATATACGTAGGCCAAATACACCCCAAATCGCACGCCTTTGGGTAATTGTACGATGCCGGTGTAGGCAAAATCAAAGTCCTTCTTGATATCTGCCTCAATGGCTAATTTATCTTCGTTTGTGAAAGTAGTAAAATCTACCCCTGGGAAATACACGCGCCCACGGTCGTCAAAATCACTGGCCATGTCCCGCAGAAAATTGATCTTCTGGAAAGCCGAACCCAGGGCACGGGCCGGTTCTTTCAGCGATTGATAACGCTCTTCATTGCCACCTACAAATACGCGCAGACACATCAGGCCAACCACCTCCGCTGAACCGTAAATATACTTTTTGTAAAGGCCATCTTCGTAATTGTGGAAATGCAGATCCATCTCCATGCTATCCAAAAAGGCATCAATCAACTCCATCTCAATATTATACTGGTGTACCACTTCCTGAAAAGATTGCAGCACCGGGTTGAGGCTAATCTTCTCTTCGATAGCCTGGTAAGTATCCTTACGGAAACGATCCAATAACTCTGCCTTGTCAAAATCGTGAAAAGTATCTACGATCTCGTCCGCGAAGCGCACAAAGCCATAGATCGAATAGATGGGTGGGCGATATTGCTTATCAAATGCCTTGATGCCCATCGAAAAGGAGGTGCTGTAGCGCTGGGTGATATGCTGACTGCACTCCCGGCAGACATCGCTGTACAATTTCATGTGTTGCATCGAGAATAATATTTAATTAGGCTTGAATTTTTTTCGGATTTCTTTGGCGACCACCTGCCCGGAAATCAGAGAAGGGGGTACGCCAGGGCCCGGCGTAGTCAACTGTCCTGTGTAATATAAGTTTTTTACCTTCTTGCTACGCAGTTTTGGCTTCAAAAAGGCCGTTTGCAGCAAGGTATTGGCCAATCCGTAGGCATTTCCCTTGTACGCATGGTAGTCTTTTTCGAAGTCTTTATGGGCAAAAGAGCGCTTATAAATGACGTGCTTGCGCACTTCCTGGCCCGTCAGTTCTTCCAGACGATCCATGATAATATTGTAGTACTTTTCCCTCAATTCTGGCGTATCTTCCAGATCCGGTGCCAATGGTACCAGCAGAAACAGGTTTTCTTTTCCTTCCGGCGCTACGCTGGGATCCGTTATAGAGGGAATACAAGCGTAAAACAAAGGCTTGCTGGGCCACTGCGGGTCATCGTAGATTTCTACCGCGTGCTTTTTGAAGTCCTCGTCGAAGAAAAGATTATGATGGTGCAGGTTTTTCAATTTCTTGTCCACGCCCAGATAAAAAAGCAGTGATGAAGGTGCCATCACGCGCTTGTCCCAATACGCTGGCGTGTAATTACGTACGCGCTTCTCGAGCAAATGCTGATCGACGTGGTGGTAATCGGCTCCACCCACCACGACATCCGCTTCGTACTCCCGATCGGCGGTGATTACCTTAGTGGCGTGGCCGTTGGGTACATATATCTGTTGTACCTCCTGGTTGAGCTTAATCTCTACGCCCTGCTCTTCGGCCAGAGCGACCATACCTTCGATGATCTTGTGCATACCGCCCATGGGGTACCAGGTACCCAGAGCAATGTCTGCGTAATTCATCAGGCTGTACATGGCCGGTGTATTTTCCGGCGTGGCTCCCAGGAACAATACCGGAAAGCTCAGCAACTCAATCAATTGGGGATGCTTAAAAAGCTTGCGTACGTGCGCATCCATGGAAGTCAGCATCTGCAGGCGAAACATACTCTTGAGTACGCGCAGGTCGGCAAACTCCATAATAGAGTGACTAGGCTTATGGACGAATTCGCTCATGCCCACTTTATATTTATATTCGGCTTCCGCCAAAAACTGCTCCAGCTTTTGGCTGCTACCCGGCTCGTAGCGCTCAAACATGGCTTTGAATTCTTCCAGATTCGCTGGTACGTTCATAACGTCCTCTTTCCCAAAGAAGACGGAATAGGAAGGATCGAGCCTTTTTAGCTCGTAATAATCGGAGGGCTTTTTACCAAAATGGGCAAAATAATCCTCGAATACATCGGGCATCCAGTACCAACTGGGGCCCATATCAAATACGAAACCTTCGGCTTCAAATTTACGTGCCCGTCCACCCGGAATATCATTTTTCTCCAGGATGGTGACGGAATAGCCTTCTTTCGCGAGGCAGGAAGCGGCCGCCAATCCGGCGAAGCCCGCTCCAATAACAATTACTTTCTTAGCCAATGTTGTTCAGAATTAGTTCTGGTAAAGATAAAAGGATAAAGTATACTAGTGAACCTCAACTTCATCCAAAGATTCAGCATTCGGCTACCATGGCAACCATAGCTGAAGTCTTCAATAACAAAGTTCGAACAGCAATCGAAAGGTTTTGTTCAGGATTTCAGTGTTTTGAGAGTCTGAAATGTGGGAAGAACAATACCAGAAACAAAATTCCGTCAACCAGCCCTGGAGCCGATTGACGGAATAAATATCCAATGTCTGGATTATTTTTATTTAGAATCTTTTCATCATGACCACACCGGCACCCAGCACCACCAGGAACAAGCCGATCAGTAGGCCGCGAGGGAGCGCGGGTAAATCATCCGGAATAACACAAGCTGGAATATTAACTGAAACTGCTGTATCTAACGCACAACCATCCTCATCTGCATCTTCTACTTGTACCAATAGGGCAGTTGCTGCGGTTGTAGTTGCTATGGTACCCATGATCTGTAGATCCATACCATCCGTAGCTCCCGATAATGTTCCCAATACATCGCCCATCGTAACTCCCAGGTCTGCATTGGTTTCCGCTGCGACCACTTGATAATTACCACTACCATCCGTAACATCAAAAGATAACGTGAAAGTAGCATCGGCTCCATCGCAGGTATCATCGCTTTGTACAGCTACATTACTGATGGCACAATCAGGACAATCCTCCTGAAAACAGAGCGGCTGGAAAGTCTCAGCAGGTGCCATAGTCACATTGTTGCTCTCCGTAACGGATAGTGTCGGCTGAACGCCGGATGGCCGCCAGAAATCAATCTCATAAACTCCGGGAGAGGTCTCTGGAATAATAGTACCAGAAATGGCTCCGTAGCTAGGCTCCGTCAGCATTCCTCCCTCACAAGGTACGTCAATAAAAAAGTTGGAAGAAGACTCTATTCTAATTTCTAAGCCTGAAGCAATTGTACCCGACTCAGGAATACGTAATACATCGTGGAACAATAATACATCATTATCTTGTAAACAGTTGAGTGGATTATTACAGAAACAAGGATCTCCAAAAGTAATCCTGTTACCACTTTCAGTGGAAACATTAGCCGGGCTGTTGGAGATGACCAGAATGTTTGCGGTAGCTGATGAAGAACAAGCTGCACTAACTTTAAAAATTCCTACATTGTTGCTCCCTCCTGCATAAACATTACCATCTTCGGCCAACCATATTGAACCTGATTCAGCAATATTAAAACCGGGAACTCCACGCTCGCCAATACAGACCCATTCTGTACCGTCCCATTCAAATACGTAAAATGAGCCTGACGTTTCAAAAACTACTTTATTGCCATCTGGAGTCATAGACCCTGATCTCATATTTCTTTCCCCATCGATATCTTCACCAATTTGCATCCAGTCAGAACCGTTATATTCATACGCTCTTCCGACCCAGGTAGACCCTCCTGTAGCATTAGTCACAAAGCGCATACCATCAGCACTTATGCTTACATCTCCTCCTAACCAATCCTGATCTACTTTTCCTTCTATTTTACTACCCAACTGCACCCAATCCATCGTTCCCTCATCGTACTGAAACACCTTAACATATCCAAGTCTGGGTACTGGTAAACTAGAATTGTTTTCACTAGCTCCCACAACTATAATTGAGCCATCATCAGATATATCAATACCACCACCGAAGCGATCATTATCACGTTCCTCTTCTAAGGTACTCCCCACTTGAGTCCAGTTCGTACCGTCCCAATCGTAAACTATTGCTACATTGCGGTTTGTGTTGCTATCTCCAATTAATAGTCGACTTCCATCTGCATTAAGTCTAACATTTCTACCGTTTCCTTCGAGGGCAGCTCCAACAAGCACCCAATTAGTCCCATCAAAATCATATACTTCAACTCTAAAACTGCTGTAGGAAACAGCTATTCTACTACCGTCATGAGAGATATCAACACCAAAGCCGTAAAAGCTTGGAAATGCAGTAACATTATCAGTAAGCGTTTGTCCCACTTGAGTCCAATTGGATCCATCCCAGTCATAAACCCTAACTGCTCCATCGTCGGCATTTGTCGGCGCACTAATCACGGCTCTGGAACCATCTGGAGTTATAGCTACTCTCCTGCCAAAAGCGGATTGATTAGCATTAACCATTAAAGCACTACCTGGAACTAAAGACCACTCCCCTTTTTCTTCGTAGGTGTAAGTAACCTCCTGCGCTCCTAATCCAGTGACATTAGGATCAAAAGTAAAGGTGAATCCATTACCGTTATCTGTGACGCCTGCTCCGCTGTACACACCTCCAGACGGTGTAGCAAAACCTTGTCCGGTCACCTGGCCGTTTTCTAATGTGACCGTCCCCGGATCATTGAACGTAATCTCACAAGGATCAATAAAGCCGCCTTCGGAGCCGCAATCGGTACCATCTCCTAAACCAAAAGTGAAATTTTGAAAACTTCCACTCCCCAGAGTATTCGGTGTGAAAGTGAGCGTAGTCAGCGGTCCGGCGAATTCAAGGAGGCCATAACTACAACTGCCTCCAGTCACAGTAACCCCATCCATCGCAAGTCCTATACTGCCTGACAATTTAGTTGCAGTTGCATTAAAGGTACCATTTGATGTAGAACGGAAGCAGGATAAATATACCCTTAAGTTCTCAACTGGCTGGTCAAAAGTTACCGTCCAACCCAGACCTGAGGGATGCGTAATGTTATCTTCAGCAGCGCCCAGTGGTGCACAATAACTGTTGAGACTTGTATAATCCGTCACATCTAATTGAGCTGTAAAACCTGAACTTGGCCAATCAGAAATAGTAAAGGGTATTCCATCTAATGTTCCTTGCGTTGTGCTACTAAATTCAGCAGCAATATTTTGTGCGTTCACAGCGATTGCGACACTGCACAAAAATAATAGTGAGAGTAGAACTCTTTTCATGATCGTCAATATTTTTATGAGTACTTATAATTTGCCTCATAAAAATAGTAAAAAAGCTCATACGATTCACTTTTACCCAAAAAAGAAGACAAAATCCGGGG
This sequence comes from Saprospiraceae bacterium, assembly GCA_035268885.1. Taxonomy (GTDB): domain Bacteria; phylum Bacteroidota; class Bacteroidia; order Chitinophagales; family Saprospiraceae; genus DATFKA01. Next base: position 65,294 of record DATFKA010000008.1, on the reverse strand, counting down.
TTTTTCCCAGTTTTTTTGCCTTATCTACCATTTACTGCTCTCGCGACCAGGCCAAATACCCACCGTCCAGATCGTAGATCATCGGATAACCCATTTCTTCCATTACTTTGGCGGCGCGATCCGAACGCTTACCGGAGCGGCAATAGATCATCACCTGCTTACTGGTGTCGGTTTTGGAAGCCACGTCTACCGGAAAGTTGGGATCCATTACGTTAGCGTTGATCGCCCCCTCGATGTGGCCCGCGGCATATTCGTTGGGTGTACGTACGTCGACCAGTTGGATATCTCCCTCAGAAAGTCGTTTTTCAAATTCGGCTTTGGAAAGTACCCGGTGTTTCGCTTCAGTGGTCTGATCTTGATCCTGTGCCCCGGTGTTGCCGCAAGCCATAGTCAAAGAAAGTAAGGTCAGTATTAATAATTGTTTCATATCTGTTTGATTTTTGTTAAGAGACGCCAGCCTGGCTGAGCCAGATGCTTTTGCAAAATAATCATTTTTTTATGGCGCTTCGCGTGATCTATATTACCGATTGAGCCGTTATTAGGTCTAGTTTTTACATAATTCGGAGTCTTAGGCCACATTCGGCCCTGGAGATTCCTTACCTTTGCGCCGTGAAAAACCTGGAACAACTACTTAAAAGATACGAAGAAGATCCAAGAGCTGCTCAGGCGGGCGATTATTTATCAAAAACGCCCCAGAGCCGGGTACAATTATTGGGCCTGCGCGGTGCCCAGGAGGCCTTTGCCTTCTACGGCATCCACCAGCACACCCAAAAGGCCCACCTGCTCATCGCCAATGACAAAGAAGAGGCGGCCTATCTACAAAACAACCTGGCCAACCTCTTTGGTCAGCAAAAGATTAACTTTTTCCCCGATTCCTTTAAGCGCCCCCAGTACTTCGAGGTACTCAGCCAGGCCAATATATTACAGCGGGCCGATACCATCGACCAGCTCAGCCAAAAGGATAATAGCCGCACCATTATCGTCAGCTATCCCGAGGCACTCTTCGAGCAGGTAGTAGCCCCCGATGTGCTGAACGAAGATCGCATCCACATTCAAAAAGGAGAATCTCTGGATGTAGATACCGTTATCGAAGTCTTTTCCGAGCACGGTTTTCAACGGGAAGATTTCGTCTACGAACCCGGTCAGTATTCCATCCGCGGGGGCATCGTGGATATCTTTTCTTACGGTAACGATTATCCCTACCGGATCGAGCTATTTGATGATGAGATCGAGAGCATCCGTACCTTTAATCCTACCTCGCAGCTTTCGCTAAAAAATATTAGTGAGATTACCATCGTACCCAATATCAATACGCGCTTCGCGCGACAAGACAAAGTCTCTATTTTTCGGGTATTACCCGATAGTATGCACATCTGGATCAAGGATTTTGAGAATATCCTTGATCGACTACAGAGCTGCTTTGAAAAGGCGCAGGCTTTTGCCGAAGGCGTGGCTTTAGTGGAAGAAGAAGAACTGAAGAAAATATTTAAAGACCGGGCTTTTATCCGTCCGGCAGAAGTGATGGAAGACATCAAGGACCGTTCCATTATCTGTTGGAGTGAGCGTCAACAACCCATCGAATTCAATCAAAAATTCGTTTACCAGGCTCAGCCCCAGCCCAGCTTCAATAAGAATTTCAACCTCCTGATCGACGATTTTCGCGCTAGGCGGAAAGAAAATATCGAAATCTATCTCTTTGCCGAAAACCCCAAACAAATTGAGCGCTTTTACGCCATTTTTGAAGACCTGGAAGCTAATGTACAATTCCACCCAGTCGCCAATGCCATTCACGAGGGATTTATTGATCAGGACCTAAAGATCGCCTGCTATACCGACCACCAGATCTTTGAGCGCTTCCACCGCTACAAACTTAAATCAGGCTTTACCAAAGATCAGGCGCTCAACCTGCGTATGCTACGCGAGCTGCAACCCGGCGACTACGTTACCCACATCGATCACGGAATCGGCCGCTATTCCGGGCTAGAAAAGATTGACATCAATGGCCATCTACAGGAATCGGTCCGCCTAATTTACAAGAATAATGATATCCTCTACGTTAGTATCAACTCCCTGCACAAGATCTCCAAATACGTCGGCAAGGATGGCTCCAAACCCAAGCTGCACAAGATCGGCTCCGACGCCTGGAAGACCCTCAAGCGCAAAACCAAACGCAAGGTAAAAGACATTGCCAAAGAGCTGATTAAACTGTACGCCAAACGCAAGGCTGCCGAAGGTTTTGCTTTTCCGCCCGACGGCTATCTACAAACCGAGCTGGAAGCTTCCTTTATCTACGAAGACACGCCCGACCAGGCCACGGCCACCGAAGCGGTCAAGGAAGATATGAAAAAACCCTACCCCATGGATCGACTTATCTGTGGAGACGTGGGCTTTGGTAAAACGGAAATTGCCATACGCGCCGCCTTTAAAGCCATCGTCGGCGGTAAGCAAGCCGCCATCCTGGTGCCGACCACCATCCTGGCCCTACAGCATTTTCACACCTTCAACGAGCGACTCAAAGAATTTGGGGTCACCACCGACTACCTGAATCGCTTTAAGACCGCCAAGCAGAAACGCGAAATATTTGAACAGCTTAAGGCCGGAGAGATTGATCTAATCATCGGTACCCACTCTTTACTGAATAAAAAAGTAGGCTTCAAGGACCTCGGCCTACTGGTTATCGACGAAGAGCAAAAGTTCGGCGTAGCTGCCAAGGAAAAACTCCGGAACCTAAAAGTAAACGTGGACACCCTAACCCTGACCGCTACCCCCATTCCCCGGACCCTACAGTTTTCCCTGATGAGTGCGCGCGATTTATCGATCATCAGGACTCCGCCGCCCAACCGACAGCCCATCCACACCGAGGTCCGCGTGTTTAATAATGAACTCATAAAGGATTCCATCGATTACGAAATCAACCGCGGCGGACAGGTGTTTTTTGTGCACAACCGGGTAAAGAATCTACCCGATATCACCGCTATGTTGCGGCGCCTTTCTCCCGACGTGGACATTGCCATGGCGCACGGCCAGATGGAGCCCAGGGAGCTGGAAAAAACCCTGGTAGACTTTATCGATCACCAGTACGACGTGCTGGTCTGCACCAATATTATTGAAACGGGCCTGGACATCCCCAATGCCAATACCATGATCATCAATAATGCCAATCAGTTTGGCATGAGTGATTTGCATCAGCTGCGCGGTCGGGTAGGCCGCTCGAATAAGAAAGCTTTCTGCTACCTGTTTAGTCCACCCATTTCTACCCTGACTTCCGATGCCCGCAAGCGCCTGCGCACGCTGGAGGAATTCTCGGATCTGGGGAGTGGCTTCAACATTGCCATGCGTGACCTGGATATCCGCGGAGCGGGTAATTTGCTGGGCGCAGAGCAAAGTGGCTTTATCACCGATATTGGTTACGAGACCTACCAACGGATTTTGGAGGAAGCCGTTATTGAATTAAAAGAAAACGAATACAAAGATCTATTCCAGGAGGAACTGGAAAAGAAGCGCTACTACGTGCGCGACGTACAGGTCGATACCGACGTGGAGATGCTCATTCCGGATGCCTACATTACCAATATTCAGGAGCGACTGAATATTTACACAGAGTTGGATAAGCTCAAGAATGAAGAAGAGCTGGAAGCTTTTCAGCAAAAGCTACGGGATCGCTTTGGCAAGATTCCGCCGCAGGTCATGGAGTTATTCGCTGGGCTGCGCCTGCGCTGGAGTTGTATAGAGCTAGGTTTTGAACGCCTGATCCTAAAGAACAATAAACTGCGCTGCTATTTTGTGGAAAACCCGCAATCCCCATTTTACGAAAGTGAGATCTTCCAGCAAATTATGGGCTATATCGTCTCCAAAGGCAAGAAAGAGGGGCTGAGCATGAAGCAATCCAACCGCCACCTGATCGTCATTAAGGACAATGTACGCAGCCTGAAACAGGCCAATGCCCTACTCAAAAAAATCATTGAGGCCGTGGATGCCTGATCAGCGGAATAAAAAGACCTCTCCCGTTTCGCTAATCAATTGGGTACCCTCCAGGGTTTCTACTTCCAGATTTAGTTTCCAGAGGTAGAGTCCCTGGCCAGCGAATTGCTGCTGCCACGCTCCATTCCAGGCCTGGGAGTAGTCGCGGCTTTGGAAGACGACACTCCCCCAGCGGTTAAAAACCGTCAATTCGTAGCGCGCGATGGGGTTAGTGGTCTGGATAAAAGGGGAAAAACGATCATTGACCCCGTCGTTATTTGGGGAGAAGGCGTTCGGCACGTAGATATCGGGAACGCAACTTAAGGCTTCTACTTCCAATATTATCGGGATAGAACCACAGGCAATCTCTGCCGTTGATCGGTAAGTTCCGCCTTCGTTGAAAGTCCGTAAGGGACCACTACCGCCATCTTCCCAGAAAAAGACCGCCTCCTCCAAGATGGGCTGCTCCAACAGGTCCAGTAAATCGACGTTTAGCGCTCCCCCCTCACAGAAAGTCAGAGACGCCGTCAACTGGTCGGGCGTGTCCGTTAGCTGTATGGCATCCAGATTATAATAAAAGGAGCGAAAGACCCCACTGTTAGACATGGAGGTACAGGGCGGTAAATCACCAAAAGTCCCCAGGGGCATAACGATACCCAGATATTCTTCACCTCCCTCTGCTTCAAAACAAGTGGAAACGACGGTCCATTCCTCGGAAGGCACCCGGCTGGCGATTATTGCCGCGTCCAGACGAGCCGCCAGACGAGCTTCCGTAGACGAGGTGCCATTGGAAAAATTATTATTGATCCGGATGCTGTCTTCAGAAAGATAGATATCGAGGTGTTTATTGGGTCGGAGATTACAACCAGATATATCTTCAGCGAAGCCCTGATAGCCACCCCGGTTGAGAATAGCGAACTGAAAATAATAAGTGACGCCCGCTTCCAGGGGTTCGGCCAGGCGGGTTGCAATTCCTTCTGAGACGTAAGTAGCATTGGAATTCCAGCGGCTGGAAAGTCCGACGAAATTCTGACCCGAAAAAGCGGAAATATCGGCATTCCAAAAGATAGACCCGGATTCATTCAATACGCATCCCCCCTGAAATAAGTCAGGGGTAGCATCCAAAGTATACCAGGTTTCCGAAAACTGAAAAGCCTCCGTGGGGCTGATACAGAATGGATTCCGTAGCTGCTCAAAATCACCATCAGGAATCAGGTTTTGCGCCTTCAGTAAAGAGACACAAAGTAAACAGCCCAATAAAAGGATACCAGGCTTCATATTCTTTTACCTTTTTATGGCCCGCTTCGCCATCACACCGTTTTCGGTTTCGATTTGGAAGATATAGACCCCGGTCTGCAGATTAGCGGGTACCTCCCAACGCCAAAAACCAGCTTTTAGTGGCTGGTCGACTTTACCCAGATTGGCTACCAGTCGGCCCTGCACATCAAATACTCTGAGCGATGCCGCATCCGGATCGGCTAGTTCGTATTCAATCAATACCTCACTGGTGAAATAGCCAGGTGAAACATTAAAACGATTCTTACTTTCTGAGCCCGATGTATTTTCACTGGTTTCCTGAATCGTAATTTGCTGATTTGCACTGATATTGGTAAGGGTTTGTATGCCTTTGCCAGGCCACTTCACCGTGATCGATTCTACACTACTCGCATTACCGAGACCAAAGTGTGCAATGGTACTATTCTGAGAGAGGTGACTGGAACCACCATCAATTTCTCGAATTAATAATTTACCGTCGACAACTGCTTCTACTCTGGCACCCAGTCCATTCTTATCAGAGCCAACCCCCTCCAATGCTACTTTTAGCCAGTTTCCTTCGCTGGCATCGTTCCGATAAAGCAGGCAGCGGGCCTCCAGAATACGCGTCGAAGGGGTGCGCGGCACCTGATTCACCACAAAAAGATCTAGATCACCGTCATTATCATAGTCAAAGACCACAGAGCCCCGACCAATGCGGTAATCATTCATTTGCATCTCAGCAGATACTTCGTGCATTTTCCCACCCTGGTTTTCAAAAAAGAAGTTTGGGTTGGGCCGTACGGTAGGATTCAAGGCGCCATTGGATACAAAGAGATCCATATCCGTGTCGTGATCAAAATCGAAGAAATTAGCGCCCCAGCTGATGGGGGGGCCGGTATAAACGGAGTCCTTGATGGTAGGAATTCCAATACCAGACTGCAGGGTCTGATCAATAAAGCCTCGCCCCTGGTCATTGATCGTGAATAGACTGGTACCCAAATTAGTCACGTAATAATCCATGTAACCGTCAAAATTCAAATCGGCCGGAGCAATACCCATGGCATTCATCCCATAGTTAAGCGCCAGCGAAATCGATCGGTTATTCATCTTTTTAACGGGGTATTCATTTTGAAAAAGCATATTGGGCGTACTCTTGAAGCCAAAATCATTGGCAATATAGAGGTCCAGATCCTGATCATTATCGAAATCGGTGAACATCCCCAGAAAACCAAAGCCCACGTGGTCCAGGCCGTAATAGTTACTGACTTCTACAAAGCGCTGCCCGCCCAGGTTGATGTAGAGATAATCAATCGCAGGCCGGAAAGAGTTGGTGATCGTTTCTTCGTTGTAGACAGAAATGCCGGTGGCAGAGTTGCTAAAGTAATTACAAACAAAAAGATCTGGATAGCCATCATTATTGATGTCTCCGAAACTAGCTCCCATACTGTTGACCCGCTCTCCTTCCAGGTCCCAGGCCTCGGTTACTTCCGTAAAAGTGCCGTCCCCATTGTTCAAATACAAGAGGTTAGGCGCGTTGGTCCGATTATCATTTAAAAAATTCATAGTGGTCACGATGAGATCTTTGTAACCATCCCGGTTGATGTCGGCCGCAGCGGCTCCTTGCGTATAGGTTTCTAGGGTTCGCTCAAATCCGGCTTGCGCCAAAATATCGGTGAAGGTACCATCGCCATTATTTTTATATAACTTATCCGCAACACTTCCACCGGTGACGTACAAATCTTCGTAACCATCGTTGTCGAAATCTATCACACAGGCACCTCCACCAAAGGTAGCCTGGTCAATAACAAAAGCATGATTAATACCAGCTGCTGCCGACAGTTCCGTGAAAGCCTGCTGTGCCGATAAAGAGCCAAGGTAGAGAGAAAGAGCGATCACTAGTAAGGGTAATAATTTTTTCATCTTCGTTTATTTTATTCACAACCCAGATCTTCCCGGGATGCGGGATCCGCATTTGGGAAACACATTCCGGAGGGAATCTGCTCAGGAACGTATCGTATTAAACTGGGGTCGTATAAACTTTTCTCTAAAAAAGCAGTCAACTGGTCAATTTCTTCCTCCGTCAGCCCGAGCGGCTTGAAGCGACCGGGCAGTTGCTCCCGGGGTACGATACTGTTTTCTGGTATGGCCTCATTTTTATACACGACCACCTCTCGTACGGTACGGAAACTGCCGCCGTGCCCCAAAAAGGGCGAGTCGGTCATATTATAAAGCTGCGGCACCTTGAACTTAAACAAGTCGGACTCCTTACCGGTAAAGCCACCCCGGCCCTCGGCCGAAGTAAAGAAATCCTGGCCCACCGTATTGGTCACCCCTTCACCAACCAGGTCATTCATTCCCAGCGCGTAAAAATCTTCTTTATTGAGTGCGGGGCCGGTATGACAATCGACACAGCCCGCTTTATCAAAAAAGAGGATAGCGCCCTGCTTTTCTATATCACTCATAGCCGATTGGTTGCCTTGCAACCAATCTTGAAAAGGTGCCTGATTAGCCAGCATCGTCCGCTCATAGGCAGCAATGGCCAGACCAGCAATGGTATCGTTGTAGCGCTGGGATTCCGGATACTCTGGAAAAGCCTGATCAAAGAGGGTTTTATATTCAGGATATTCCGCTACAAAGTCTTTATCCACGCGCTGTCGGTGGATGACAATCCCGGCAATTGCCTGAATTTCCAGTCCTTCAAAACCTAAGAAATTAAGTGCTTTGGGACTGCGCAGTGCCCATTTGTCTTCTGTGCCTTCATTGAGGGGTACATTACCTAATTGTCCATTCCAGAGCATAATGTCCTGGTAAGCGGTGTTCAGTGTACTGGGGGTACGGATAGGCTGAATATCCAGAAAGTCAAATCCATAGTTAGGATCTACTTGCCTTTGTTCGCCTTTTTGGCCAAAGCCAATCCCCCCTTCGCCGACGCCCTGGCGGACACCAGCTTGAAAACCAGCAGCAGCGTGGTGGCAGGAAGCACAGGAATAAGTGCCAGCCTGATCTTCTTTTCTCGGGTTACGGCCAATCGCTGGCTCGTGGAAAAGTAGCTTTCCCAACTCAATCTTTTCCGGGGTCAGTGGATTCTTGGGGTCTTGGGGAATCTCACCCAGGTTTTGCTCATCGGGGAGGATAAAGTAGGACAGCCCCTGGCCATTAGCAGCAGCCAAAAGTTTGGCATTCAGCTCGTCATCCAGGGATTCATATGTTTCTTCGGGTTTAATATCTGTACCTACCTCCTTTTCGCAACTGATGAGAAACAACAGCAGTAGTAGGATACCCATAGCACTGAGCACAAACTGACGGGGTATATAATTTTCAGCTTTCATATCGGTAAATTGAGTACTATATTCCTGAAAACAAGGATGGCAGAAATTTTCACGAGTCAAATTTCTGCCATCCAGCGCAATAAATCAAGTTATATTTCTTCCGATTGGGAATTTACATTAATAACCTGGGTTTTGCGTAAGATTCGGGTTCTGATCGATTTCCCCCTGAGGGATAGGGAACAGATTGTGTTTAGGCTCTTCGAATATTCTATCATCCAAAGACTCACCAAACAGGGTAACCGTCGGAATCACATCCGCGGCATCTCCCCAACGAATCAGGTCGAAGTAGCGCGTACCTTCCCAGGGGAACTCAACGTGGCGCTCGTGCTTGATCTCTTCGCGCATCTCATCCTGAGATAAGCCAGCGGGAAAATCAGGCATCCCTGCTCTGGCGCGAATCTGATTCACCGCATCGTATACTTCAGCAGTGGGCCCATTTAACTCGTTCGTAGCCTCGGCGTAAATCATCAGAATATCGGCGTAACGCAGCAGAATAAAATTCGTCTCATTACAAGAACAACCATCTTCGCCGATTACAGCGTTAGGATCTACCCATTTTTTAACTGCGTAGAAAGGAGAAAAGCCTGCAATCGACTCATCAAATACTTCTCCGCGCCAGGTAGACACACCAGGAACAAATAAGTTTCCAAACATACGAGGATCACGATTCTCATACGGGTTATCCGCATCAAAGAGTGGAGACTCATCGATGGGTAAACCATCGGTCATGTAAAAGGAGTTAGCCAACTGGTCGGTAGGTGTAATCGATCCCCAACCATTACCAGGTGTACCTTCTGGTCCAGGTGCTAAAGCTACCTGCATAAAGTTACCTTCTCCTTGCGTACCTCCGGTATACTGAATATCAAAGAGCACCTCTTTGTTATTTTCATTGGTTGGGCTGAATACATCGTCGTAATTATCTTCCAGACCAATCATGCCTGGGTTAGCCGCTGACATATCCATTACCTTTTTGGCTTCTGCCGCTGCCCCTTGATAGTCCCCATTGTATAACTTCACTCTGGCCTTTAGACCAACTGCCGCCTGAGTAGTAGGACGTCCAATGTCTCCATTAAAAGGTGTCATACCTAGATTTGCTTCCGCAAAATCCAGATCCGCGTAGATCGCATCTAATACATCAGATTTAGGCGCTCTGGATACTTCAAATCCTTCTTCTCTACTTAGTACATTCAGGACTAAAGGTACATCACCAAACAAGGTTGTTAACTCCTGGTAGATCAATCCTCTCAAGAAGCGTACCTCTGCAATCAGCAGGGTTTTAGTCTCCTCGTCGATGTCTACCTGGTCAATATTTTCCAATACAGAATTGGCCCGGAAGATACCTTCGTAACCAAAATCCCATTTGTTATTGATAATCCCACCGGTAGTAGAATTGTGCTGCCCCTCGGCAATGGTAGTATATTGCTGCTCCCAGGGGCAACAACCCACACCATTATCGGTAACGATATCAAAATTTTGGTGGTACCAGTAAAAGGCACCGCCCCAAATACTACCCTGGAATACATCGTAGATACCATTAACGGCTCTTAGAACATCCTCCTGGGTTTCAAAAAACCCTTCCACACTACCCTGATCGATCGGTGCTCTCTCCAGAAAGTCCTCGTCGCAGGAAGTAGTGAAGCTGAATACTAAGGCTAATACAAGTAATAGCTTGTTTATTGACTTCATGTCTAATATTATTTAAAAGTAAGTTTAATACTGCACATGTAACTGCTGAAATAATTTTTCGTTCAAAAGTAAGCACTCTACAAAATAATATTGTCAAATGAGCGCAAGAAATCGACATATGTCAGACAGCTTACAAGTAACATATTTTTTTAGAATCTCAAATTGACACCTCCCGTAAACACCTTAAGCTGCGGATAACCAGCCGTACCATTCGTACTTCTTTGACCACGCTCGGGATCAAAGCCTACGTAATCCGTAATGGTAAACAGGTTAGTACCGTTGACATAGATACGCAAACTTTCGATAAAGTTATTCGCAAATACATCGGAAGGCAGGGTATATCCGAACTGCAGGTTCTTCAACCGCAGGAAATCTCTATCCGTCACCCAGCGAGAGTGAGTTACGTTATAGTTAATCCCTCCCGTTCCGATTCGAATTTTAGGCAAAGTAGCGTCCGGATTTTCGGGTGTCCAGCGGTCTCTCCATAAGGCAGCTACGCCACCACTGTTGGCAAAAGGCGCAAAAAACCGACCGGTTTCTGTTACCTGGGCATCGGCAATCCCCTGGATGATGAAAGACATATCAAAACCTTTATACTCAAAGTTACCATTGATACCGTACAACCATCTGGGGTTATCCTGTCCCAAGACTTTACGATCATCAATCGTAATCACTCCGTCACCGTTCTCGTCAACGTAACGCAGGTCACCGGGTGTAGGCTGACCAAATCCGGATTGATCGGGTGCTCCGTCAATCTCCGCCTGGCTCTGGAAGATACCCGCCACTTCTAAGCCGTAGATGGCATTAATTGGGGATCCCCGTTGCAGGATAAATGGATCCTGGAAAACCCGATCCGCACCCCCAGCCAAATTAGGATCAATTTGTAATACTTCATTATCCACATTGGTTACATTACCACCGATGGTAAAGTTGAAGTCGCCAATATTCTCCGTATAGTTAGCAGACAGCTCCCAACCCTGGTTACGTACCTCGGCAATGTTTACGGTGGTAGGTTGACGTACCCCGGTCACCCCCGCATTATTCTGATTAAAAAGGATATCCGTCGCATCGCGAATGAAGTAATCCGCCTCGATACTCAACTTACCAAACAGGGCGATATTAATACCAATGTCGGCCTGGGTCGTAGTCTCCCAACGAATATCAGGATTACCCAATGAAGTCTGTGCGGCAGCACCAACGATGGTTCCACCAAAGCTGTAAGCCGGATCAAAGGAGATATTCGCCGCAAAGGGATAGTTACCAATCAACTGGTTACCCAATTGTCCCCAGGAAGCTCTAACTTTCAAGAAGTCGATTACTTTGTTATTCGCTAACCATGGCTCACGTGATACTACCCAACCCGCAGAAATGGATGGGAAAGTCGCCCACCGGTTGTTCGCACCAAAACGGGAAGAACCATCGCGACGTACGTTAAACTCAAACAGGTATTTCTCATCCAAAACATAGTTGACGCGACCAAAGAAAGAGCGCAAGGCCCAATCTTGTGCACCACCATTGTTAAAGGCTGTCTCTGGATTACCCGTACTCAAAGCGGGTAAAGAGTTGGAAGGAATCTGCAGACGAGAGGCACTGAAGAAACGATTGATAAAGCTCTCCTGGTTCGCACCGGCGAGTAACTTAAGTTCACCACGTCCAATGCGTTTCTCGTAGGTAGCTTGTAACCAACTCGTCAGTGCCAAGCTCTGGCTGTAGGAATTCTCAAAGCGGCGGTTTTCTAACCAGGTCAAACCCGGATCGCCGGTTCTCCAGTCGAAGGTCTGGATACTTTTGTCAAAAAAGATATCGTCGTTTACCTGATAGTTAGCCGCAAAAGTACCCTTTACTTTCAGCCCGTCAATCACCTCATACTCGGCGTAGATATTACCCAAAAATCGATCATCGTTCAGGGTACGGGTCAGGGCTTGTACCTCCGCCAGAATGTTTGGCGTAGACAACTCGATCGCATCTATTGTACGATCGCGATCCGCCAGGCGGCCCAGCTCATCGAAAGCCGGGAAGTTAGGACCCAAACGAGTAGCGCGAGCCAGGAAACCACCATCCTGACCAACATTATCCAGTTGCGACACCTGGCGGCTGGCAAATACACTAGCCCCAATAGTCAGCTGTTCGTTAACCTCCGTGTCCAAATTCAACCGAATATTATAACGCTCGGAACCTTCAACGTTCCGGACCACCCCTTCGTTTTGCAGGTAACCCAGTGAGATATTGAAATTAGTATTCTCACTACCACCGGAGATCGAAAGGTTATGCTGCTGAATCCCCCCTCTTTGCAGTAATTCATCAAACCAGTTGGTATTCGGTCCATCTGCAAACTGGTTGACCACATTTTGTGGATACAATGGCTGATTACCGGAGTTGATATCCGCTTCGTTGCGGAGTTCCATAAACTCTTGGGAGTCAAAAATATAATCGGGGATAAGTGCCACCTGAGAAACGCCACCAAAGCCGGTGTAGTTAAAGGTTGGCTTGCTATTTCTGGAACCACGCTTGGTGGTGACCAGTACTACCCCGTTCGCTGCCCGCGAACCGTAGATGGCCGCCGAAGCCGCATCCTTCAGTACAGTAATTGACTCAATATCATTCGGGTCAATATTACCGATCGGTGCTTCTATACCATCCACCAGAATCAGTGGACTGGCATTGTTCAGGGTACCAATACCTCGAATATTGATATTTGCTCCGTCCTGACCCGGCTCTCCCGAGTTTTGGTTGACCCATACCCCAGAAACCTGTCCTGCCAAAGCCTGTGAGGCATCGGTAATCGGTCGGGCCTCAATGGATTTAGAGGATACTACCCCGACCGAGCCCGTCAGGTTTTCCTTTTTGGTGCTACCATAACCGGTTACTACCACCTGCTCCAGTAGAGCGACATCCTCTTTCAGGGAGACCATAATCTCCGTTTGGCTGCCGACGGTGATCTCCTTAGGCGCGAAACCAGTATAGCTAAACACCAGTACATCGTCGGAATCTGCTTCCAGACTAAAGCTACCGTCTAGATCGGTAACCGTACCTGTACTGCTGCCTTTGATTAAAATACTCGCCCCAATCAGGGGGTCCCCAGATTCGCTGGTGACGACGCCCGTGATCTCCTGCTGCGCTTGTAAGCTACCAGCAGAAAACAGGACAAAAAGCACCATTACCGAGGAAAAATAATAATGGGTAATTCGTTCTTTAAATCTCATGACACAATTTTTAGTTTCAAAACTAGTTGTTCGTTGCTAAAAATAGTGTAAGGATTCGCCCTGGCAAAATTTTATCTAGAAATTCGCATCTTTTTTTTGAAAACACCAATAATTAGTCGGCAAACGGTAACGTTTTGCCTACGGACGTCATATGGGATATCGGAGGAAACAAGTTTTATCTATTTAGCCAGGAACCCCCCATTAAAAATCCTTCTTTATAAGGTACACCTAACTTCTCCACCCTACCTCCCGACTGGAAAGATGCCGGGGTCTCTGGTGAATCGTCGAGTAAGCAACCAAGCCATTAATTATAATATGGAAATATCTTAGTAGAGGATTTAAGACTGAAACTTATCCGGTCGTTTTTGAGAAACGATCCAGGGCCGCTTCTTCCAGGCGGCGCATCTCCCCGGCCTCGGCTTCTGTCTTGTCTGCCTGCCCACAAAGGTGTAAGACACCATGGATCATAACACGGCGCAGCTCCTGCTCGAAGGCGACGCCAAAGTGCCGGGCATTATCCCGTACCCGATCCACACTTATGAAAATATCCCCTTCTACCTTGGGTGGTTCCAGATACGGAAAGGTAATAATATCGGTGAGGGTATCATGGTCGAGGTATTCCTGATTCATCTTATGGAGATAGTCGTCACTACAAAAGACATACGTCAGTTGCACCAACTCGCATTCGCGCCATTTGATAATGGCTTGGATCCAATGGATGAGAGATACCGAGGCATCTATCCGGAAGTCGGTATCTTCTGAATGAAAAGTAACGAGAATCTCGTCCTCGGGAAAAAATTCTTCCAAAAAAAGAGCATTTAAATTTTAAATCGCATTTCCACCGTGCGGCCATTATCCTGGTATTCTACCTGATCACAGAGCCGACGCATCAGGTAGACGCCCCGACCACCACATTTGGTCTTATTTTCAGGTGAAGTAGGGTCAGGAAGGTTATTGTAGTCGAAGCCCAGCCCCTGATCAGATACCTTTACGGCGATACAATTGGGCTGTTTGGAGAGTTGTATTCTGACTTCTTTGGATTCGTCTCTTTTATTACCGTGGATGATGGCGTTGGTAACTGCTTCGGTCAGGCTAATCAGCATGTCTCCATGACGTTCTGCTTTTAGGCGGTGGCGTTGGCAAACGCCCTTTACAAATTCTTCAATTTTAGCTACGCTACGTGGATTGGAAGGTAAACGTAATATACGCATACAGTGGTATTTAGTTAAGCTTTTTGCCTTTGCGCCCGCAAAAAGCGACGAAGTTCCTTCTAAATAATATAGTACTTTTTACACTAAGTAGCAAGTACTGGTTTTAAAGCCAAGCTGTACATGGAATTACCTAAACAAAAATACAGTTCTATCATTAGATAAGCAAGTACTTTTATCTACGAATAAACGTTGTTTGGGTTTCAAAAGTCAGCCGTTGGTCAATGAAAGATATTTTCCTCCCATTAAAACCCCAGCACCTCCACTCCTTGTTCAAAGACAATATCGACCGGAATACTGGCGGCTGCCAAACGCCCCGGATCTATGCTGCCGCTGATCCTCCACAATGAGTTCATTCATAATCTGCGCGGCCTCGATCAGACCAGGAATCATTTGTTGGTAGCTCTCTACATCGGCCGTCAGGCGCACGGGTAGGTATTTGGGTGCAATAACTTCGTTGAGGACCACCTCATCGGGTTTTACCGTTTCGGAATTGTCATTAGTACGGGTGCAGCTTTCGCTAAAAAAAACGAGATTTAGTTATCTACCGCCTTCGCCCGTTTTGAGCTCCTTAAAGTACTCCTCTACCAAATTCTTGTAGTAAGGCTTCAGGGAAGGCGATACGGTTTTGTACAGCTCCAGTTCTGCTTTGCGTTTTTTAATGTATTCTTCCAGCGCGGGTGGTAGCTGTTTTTCTTGCTCCTGGGCTACTTCCGATTTACGTTTTTGATCATATTCGCGCTGGCGCTCGGCTTTTTCGTGGCGCAATAGGCGCGTCAGAATTTCTTGCTGACGCTTCATGGTTTCGTTGCGCAACTGCTTATTCACCAGGTCGATTTCTACCTTATCCATCTCATCGATGGCATCCTGTAGCTCTTTACTACCTCGACCCTGTTCCCGTAATTGCTTTTGTTTTTCTTCCAGGGCTTTACGCAAGGCAGCCTGTCGGGCGGCCAGTTTCGCAAATTCTTCGGAAGACAGCCCGGGGTTTTCACCCCCTTGTCCGCCTTGTTTGCCTTTCTGCTGCATTTCCTGATTCAGCTTTTGCTGGCCCTGAGATATTTTATCCTGCGGCTGTTGTCCCTGCCCCTGACTGGGCTTATTACACATCTGGCTACCAGACATCATACCAGCCATTTGCTGTTGCATCTGGTTCATGGTCTCACTTAGCATTAGCGCCAGATCGTTCAGGTTCTTCATGGTGCGTTGCTGGTGATCACCAGCCTGTGCCTTGCGACGTTCTTCGAGCTCGTCAATACTTTCATCGAGGTTCTCGTTGATCTCGGTTACTTTTTCTGTGACGAAAGTTTCGATTTGGAATACGCGCTTACTGAGGGCACGCAGGCTATCCTCTACCAGGCTGAAATCGTCTTTGATTTTGAATTGATCCTGCACCAAATCCACGTAGCGCGGTGTATTGACCTCCGCCGCATCAAAATTATCGATCAGGTCTTCCTGCTCAAAGGAGAGGCCTACCAGATTCTCCAGTAACTGACGGAGTGACTCCATATCTTCCTGCATCTGCTGCATCTGACCGGATTGCATCTGGCCAGACATCTGCTGTGACATTTGCCGCATTTTTTGCGCCGCTTTTTTCTGCGATTCTGACGCTTTTTTATTTTGCTGCTGCTGCAGTTGCTGCTGCGACTCTTGCATATCGCGATTGATGTCATCCATCTGCTCTTGCGAGTCACCCATATCCTGCTTATTTTCCAGCTGCTCGTTCTTCTCCTTAATTCCGTCCATTTTCTCCTGTAGCTCCTGGAATTTTTCGTTTAGTTCTTTTTGCTTATCAACGATTTCTTCCTGCTTGGGTTTCTCCTCTTGGTTTTCCCCACTTTGCTGTTCCCCCTCTTGATTCTCTTGGTCTTGCTGTTCTCCTTCCTGCTTCTGCTGACCTTCCTCTTTATTTTCCTGATTTTCTCCTTCTTTTTGCTCTCCTTCCTGCTGCTTATTCTCTTTCTGCTCGCCCTCTTTATTTTCTTCCTGGTTTTCACCCTCTTTTTGCTCCCCTTCTTTGTTCTGGTTTTCAGCATCTTGCTGATCCTGATTTTCTTCCAGCTTTTCGGTTTCTTCAGCGAGTTTTTCCTGTTCTTCAGCCAGTTCATTTAATTTATCCAGGGCCTTATTCATTTCCTGCTCCAGCTCGAGTTGCTTGTAGAGTTCTTCCAGTCTTTCGAGGTTCATTTCCGTATTTTCCTCATTGAACTCCATTTGCTCCATCATCTCCATAGCCTCTTCCTTGTCCATTTCCTGAAGCATTTCTTCCAGCTTTTCCATGAGCTCTTTCATCTCCGGGCTCATACTCTCTTCGAATAGTTCCTGCAATTTCTCTTGCTTCTCTTGCTCTTCGGGTGTAGGCTCCTCGTATTCAGACTGGTTCTTTAGGTTTTCTTCAAAGGCTTGTTGAGCTTCTTTGATTTTCTCTTCCAGTTCTTTTTGGCGTTGGAGCAGGTTTTCCAGTTCTTTGCGGTTTTGCCAGTCGAGTTCTTTTTCCTGCAGTAATTTTTCGCGCAGGCGCTTCATTTCTTCCTGCAGGTCTTTGGATTCTTTTCTGGCTTTTTCCAGGTTGTCCATGATCTGCTCATCGTTTTCTTCGGCCATTGCTTCAAACTCATCTACGGTCGGTTTGGCATACACCATAAGATTTGTACGGCTTGATTTGCTACCGTTTACGGCATCATTATCAAAAACCTCGAAGTAGTAAGTTACTTCATCTCCCGGTTGCAGATTCAGCTCATTCAGATCGAAAATATGCTCATAGGAGACCTGTTTTGCATCCGGCGCCTGAATCAACAGTGTTTCTAAAGGGGCTTCGTTAGGATTGCCTTCTTTAGAAATCCGGTAATTAAAACTTAAGCTCTGCATGCCGTAATCGTCGGAGGCTTCTCCCACGAAATAGATTAATTTATTATCCAGGCTATCCTGAAAATTTTCCACCGTAATTTCCGGATACAGATCGGGAATAACCGATAAACTGTAGGTAATAGAGTCGGCATTAGGTAGAGCTTTGTTAGAAATGTATAGCTTGTAGATGTCATCCTGCATGACCTTTCGCTTGTAGGTGAACAGGTCATTGGAGAAGCGTTTTACTGCTTGTCGATTCGCTTCGCGCGAAAAGTCGATTTGTACATCATCTGTATTCTCTGCGTTGAATACCCAGTCAATCGTTGTACCAACGGGTACCACCAGGTCTCCCACGCTATTTAGTTCTTCGTCCTTACGGCCAGTGTATTCGGGATAATTCAGCTTGACTTCGAAACCCAGCATATTGGGCTTTTTCAGCACTTCCAGCTTATACTTAGAGGACTTCACTTCGGCGGCGTAGAGCTTAAAGTCAACGTCCTTTTGTACATTACTAAACTTATAAGTAAAAAGATTATTGGCCTGCTTCTTCAGGCGGTACTGTACATTATCCAGATCAATAAATACTTCGGCAGGTAATTGCTCTCCTTCCACTTTTACGGTAAGTGGAAAATCACCATACTGTACTACGGAAAGTTCTTCATTCTCCAACTCAAAACGGAAAGGGGCCGGTTTGACAAATTCTTTACCATAGCGGACCAGCCGTTCGGTACCGTCTTTGATCATACTGGGCGCAGCAAACAACAGGATGATCAACAACAATAAAGGCGGCAGTGCATAACGCAGATACTTCCGGTTGTGCGACAGATTAATGGCAGATTTAAAGGGTACCAGCTTAATCTCTTCCGATTTTTGATCGATACCCGCCAGGGTCAAATCATTACCACCGACACTATCCGACTGACGCTTGAGCTGTAAGATATTCAACAGCTTGTCTTTCACATCAATAAAATGCTCCCCAATAATCGAGGCGGCCTGCTCGTGACTAATAACCGTACCCAGGCGAAAGTACTTTGTTAAGGGCAAGACGACCCAATAGGCAAGAGCAGCCAGGCTAAGCCCAACGAAACTAAAGAATAGCCCGGTACGCGTACCTGTACCAAAATCATTGTAGTAAATCAGCAGATCGACCACGAGGAATAGCAAGAGTACAAACCCAATGCTATATAAGGCGCCACGTATTACTTTATTGATGTAATACTTGCGAATGAATTGATCCAGCTTTTGGATCAGTAATTGATAATTGGACTGCGCTGCCATGTGTAAATGTCGAATTATGAAAAAATGCTCTCCGAAAATAAGGAAGTCCGAGCGTTATAACAAGGTATGATTGCCGAACGGCGACTTTTTAACGCACAAATGGCAATAGACGACGATCAATTCCTTTCGATGACAACTAATTGCCGGTATAATTGCCGCAATTGATCATTTTCTTCCGCCTCTTTTAGCTGATCCAGGTAGCGAATGAGCTGATCAACCTGCTGATTCAGCTTAATGCGCTCTTTACCATCCGTTCGATTAGCCTGGGCCTGCCATTCATTGGCCAGGTCCGTAATGGTTTTGGTAGCGGCCAGGCGTCGCCAGGGTGATTGTCGTTGGTTAATACCTATTTCTTTCAAACGATTCATCAGCCGCATTGTTTCATCCTGAGGAGCTTCCAGTGCTAATTCTAACATTTGGTTGTAAAAGCTACTGGCCGCATAGTTGTCGACTTGTTCCAGATTTTGCTCAAAGAAGCCCAGATAGGTCGGGTCACCACTCTCCGCGTATATTTGTGCGATGGAGATCAGTAGTGCTTCGCTTTCGGTATCTTCCAGTTGCTGGACGTATGTTTCGGCCTTCGCTTTATCTAATTTATTCAGTAACTCCACCGCTTTTCCGATGACACTATAGGCGGAGTCCGATTCGATCACCTGGATAGCCAGCTCCGTCAGCACCGGATCTTTGGTTGGCGCCAAAACGGCCAAAGCTGCGGTACGTACCCGGGCATCCGGATCTTCCCGGACTAATTCCATTGCTTTGCTTTTTACGGAAGTGGAAATATCCAGAGGTAAGTTATTCAGGGTCATCTCCCGAATGTACCAATGCGGGTCTTCCAGAGCCTGAACGGCCAGCGCCATAATATCCGTAGAGGGAGCCCGCAGCAATTCCTGAATAGCGTCGTAACGATCCCGAAAGTGGGTGCCATGTTCCAACTGATAGCGAAAAATCTCCACTGCTTTATTGTCTTCATATTCGGCCAGGAGGATGTATTCGGGATCGAATTGAATCCAATCGGGCTTGACCGGACAGGGAAAAACGAATTCCTGAGTTCGGCGATCTACCCGGATATATTTCCGTTCCGTTTTGCCTTCATAGTGAATATCGATCGCCGTCGGTAAAATGAAGATTGGAGGCATGCGCTCGGGGTTTTGCCGTTGCTCTACTTTTACGACAAGCTCTTTTGTCTCCACATTGTAGCCGTATTCGACCTCAATTTCGGGGTGTCCCTCTGAAAAATACCACTGATTAAAAAACCAATTCAAATCCTCTCCGGTGATCTCTTCGAAAGCCAGACGCAGGTCATGCGCTTCCACTGCGGTATAGGCATTTTCTGTAAGGTACAAATGTAAAGCCGACCAGAAGGCGGCATCGCCCACGTAGCGGTGTAACATATGTAAAACCGCACCTCCTTTATTATAGGAATGAGAATCAAACATATCTTCCTTATCCTCATAGCCAAAATGAATCAGCGGATGGGTATTACCACTAGAGCCGAAAAAGTAACCGCTGCGTTCGCTCAGGAGATGATAAGCGGCTTCGTCGGGCCCGTAAAAGTGCTCATACCAAAGGTATTCACTATAGTTGGCAAAGCCTTCATTCATCGTCAGGTTGGCCCAGCTTTCGCAGGTTACCAGATCGCCAAACCACTGATGGAACAACTCGTGGGCGACGATTCCATCGTTATGGTTATTGATCAGGGCACGCCTCCGTTTCTGAACAAAAGCCCCAAAGATGGATGCCGTGGTATTTTCCATGGCTCCCGACACGTAGTCGCGTACGATGATCTGAGCGTATTTATCCCAGGGGAAGGGATAATCCAGCTTTTGCGAAAAAAATCGAATCATCTCGGGCGTACGGGCGAAAATTGCTTTGGCGTCTTTTTCATATTTTGGCTCTACGTAGTAAGTCAGGGGTAAGCCATCCACCTCTTCTTCGACGACGGCAAATTCACCTACCACAATCGCGAATAAGTAGGGAGCGTGGGGCTGCTCCATCCTCCAGTAATCCGTGCGGGTGCCGTCCTCATTACTGATGCTTTCTTTTAATATGCCATTGGAAAGGGTATTAAATCGCTGCTCAACGGTGAGGTAAATTTCTTGTGTGCAGCGTTCGTTGGGTTTATCAATCGTCGGAAACCAGCGAGAATTCCACTCCGTTTCGCCCTGGGTCCAGATCTGCTGTGGTTTATTTCCTTCGGTTCCCTGAGGGTTAATAAAAAACAAGCCCTGATTGGAGGTAATAGCAGAACTCCCCCCAGAGGATGAAGGTTGAGCCGTATAATCTATTTCGATTTCAAAGGTGTCTCCCCTTTCCATCAAACGGGGCAGCCGGATATACAGCTGCTCCTGATCATAGTCGTAAGTCAGTACTTCGCCGTCCATGCTGATTGCCTTGACATTCAGCTCCTTGGCATCCAATTGAAGGCTATTATTGGGGTAGAAGTAGGGCGTCAATCGTAGTTGGGCCAGACCAATGACCTGCTCTTCTTCCCAATTAAAGCGTAGATCGAGCCGCGTATGTAGCAGGTCGAATTGGCGGGTAGGAGAAGGGCGATAGGTAGGCAAACTAAAATCTTCGGCAGATTTCAGTTCATTAGGCATTTCGGCTTCAACAAAAATAGTGTCGAGCTCGCGGAACTCCATGTCAACCACATTACTTTTTCGGGTGGTGGAACAGGAGAAAGTGACGGCGGCAACTAAAGCAAGGGCAAAAACACTTCTATACATCATCTTCTGTGCTATGTTATAAGTAGCCCAACAATATAGCGTTTAGAAGCATACAGCACGTACTTCTCGATTGTTTTTTTAGATAAAAGCCCTACTTTTGAAGAGCAACCAGCGAAAATTATTCTGCTTTCTTAGTGACTACTTCCTCCAGAAAATCTTGCAGATGCTGATTAAACACCTGGGAATGCTCCATCATCGGGGCGTGACCACATTGGGGCACAAAGATCAGCTTGGAGTGCTCGATTAATTCGTGAAATTTTTCCCCTACGAAGGGCGGCGTTACGTTATCGTCTTCTCCCCAGATCAGCAGCGTCGGTGCCTTTACCTGGTGTAGTTTATCGCCTAAATTATGGCGAACTGCCGATTTTGCCGTGGCAATAATGCGAATGGCCTTATTGCGATCGTTGACGATATCATAAACCTCATCAATTAATTCTTTACTGGCCACCTCGGGATTATAAAAAGTCGCTCTGGTCTTTTTAGCAATAAACTCGTAGTTCCCTCTTTTGGGGAAACTGGACCCCATGGCACTTTCAAACAGACCGGAACTACCGGTGAGGATTACCGAACTTACTTTTTCGGGATGAGCAAGCACGTATAACAGGGCAATGTGTCCTCCTAATGAATTCCCAAGCACATGGACCTGATCGTAATTTTTATGTTCCACAAACGCCGCGACGTGGTCGACCAGACCGGAGACCGATACTTTTCGAATGGGTAATTCAAAAATCGGCAGCATCGGTACAATGACATTATATTCTTTAGAGAAGTGCTGGATGATCCCCTGAAAGTTACTCAGGGCTCCGAAAAGACCGTGTAGCAAAAGTAAATTTTCGCGGTGCTGATCTCCCGTCTCTATATATCTAAATTTTCCTTCCTCTATAATCTGGTAATCCATATGCTGGTTTTACTAAAAGTTATGGTAGTCATACTTTGTAGGGCTTATTCGATGATATTGGTCGGGGCATAAACCGAACAATATTGCAAATCGTACTTTCTACAAAGAGCTGCGCAAAATTAGCTTTTTTATTTCGATTGAAAAAATAGCGCGTAATTGAAGTGTCTTAGCGCACAGATTAAGCTAAAAAATAAAGTTCTTGGCTGCCAGCAGAAACATAATAAAATTAAGATTATCTTTGTTTTATTCAAAAAATATCTATTGTTTTGCAGTAAGACTTTAAATAAGCCTTATATTATAGGATATTTTGTCAGACTAAAGTCACCGAAGAATCAATCAAAACGATATAATTCAATCACTTAAACAAAAAAGGATATGCGTTTAATTCTTAATTTCCTTGTAGTAGTATTCGCATTGAGCGCACTACAATCTTGTGTTTCTAAAAAGAAATACGACGAGTTAACTGCCGCAAAAGAAGCAACTGATGCTGCTCTGGCGGAAACCCAATCAAAAGTTCAGGATTTGGAAGAAGCTAATGCTGAGTTAAACTCAACTTTAGAGTCTGAAAAAGAAAGACTGAATGGAGAAATCTCTGATATCCGTTCTGACCTGGATGCTACCAAGTCACAAATGGCTCAAGTAGAATCTAAACTGGAAATGACCCAGGAAGAGTTGGATCAGGTAAAAGCTGAAATCGAAGGTATCTTTGGTACTTATAAAGATAGTGGTCTAACTTTGAAAGAAGGTGACGGCCGTCTTTATGTAGTAACGGATCCTGGTGTAATGTACCGCAGTGGATCTTACGGCTTGAGCAGCGACGAAAGAAGTGCTCTGGCTGAATTAGCTGAAACACTGAAGTCTAACCCAGACCTGAAGATTCTGGTAGAAGGTCACACCGATTCTGATGGTGTACTATCGACTGCCCCATACGCTGACAACTGGGAGTTGTCTACTAAGCGTGCCCTGGCCGTTGTCCGTGAACTGGTTAAAAACGGTGTAGACCCATCTCAGGTAGCTGCCGTTGGTCGTGGTGACACCATGCCAGCTGATGCAGACGATAAATCTGCGAACAGAAGAACAGAGATTCTGGCTGATCCAGACCTAAAAGGAGTTATTAATAATAACTAATATTCTGTTACTACCCAGTAATAAAAAAGTCGCTTTGGATTGCTCCAAAGCGACTTTTTTAATGAGGTTCAAAATGATTTCATTTGGTTACTTACACTTTTAGAATCTACCTGAAATTCTGTCATCCCCCTGATACCAGGCTCTTTCTGCCACTGGCAGAAGCAAACGCTAATCCCTTAGATAAGGAGGTACCGGGGAATGAAAAGTGATGTAACTGTTTTTTTGACCAAATGGATTCACTTTGTACCTTTAATGAATGGTGCACTGCAAAAACTTTATCTTTTTTTGGTTCTCCAAATGCATCCGCTCGTAGTAGGTTTTGATCTCTAATTCTGGCATATACAGGGGAGCCGCGTAGATATCCTTACTTAGGTATCGAATTTCGACCTTAGGGTCTGCTTCCAGCACTTCGACCGAGTAGTCGAATAAATCCGTGGCATCAGTTTTAAAATTGAGTACGCCTCTCGGTTTTAATACGCGTCGGTATCGTTCGATAAAGCGTGGAGAAGTCAAGCGTCGGTTTTTCTTGGAGGGGAAAGGATCAGGGAAGGTGATCCATATTTCGTCTATCTCTGCTTCCGCAAAAAAAAGATCAATCTGTTCGATACGTGTGCGCAAAAAAGCGACATTTTGTAATTGCTCTTCCAAAGCGATGGTAGCCCCCTTCCATATTCGAGCTCCTTTGATATCCACCCCAATAAAGTTACGTGCCGGATGCTGCCGGGCCATGGCTACCGTATACTCTCCCCGACCACAAGCCAGCTCTACCGTGATGGGTAAATCATTTCCAAACTGGGCCTTCCCCCACTTCCCTTTACGTTGGACTTCCTGACCGTGCTCGCCCAGCAAGCGAGGATTTTGGGGATCAAAATTTTCAATTACGTGTGGATAAGCCAGGATCTCTGCAAATTTTTGCAACTTGTTTCGCTTACTCATTCTTTGTTTAACGACTTAGAAGCTAATTAATATAATGAACGCAAATATAAAGAATCCGTCGTAAAGGCTACAAAAGCCGGCTGACGCTGGCAACAATTCGCTGGTTTTCTTATTTTTAAATAAACCAGGCTGTTTTACGTTTAGAACGTTAGTTAAAAAAATACTATGTCAAGACTTTCCTTTTCCATCTGCCTTTTTTTTCTCTGCGCTCAGGTTACGCTGATTGCCCAACGGATCATGGTTTCTGACGAATTACCGCTGCGCTCTGATATCTCCTACGAGATCATTGGCGAATTTGGAGAACAAGTCTTACTATTTCGGGACAAAAGCGTAAGCTTTGAAGTCCAGGCTTTCGACGAAAACATGCGCAGTAGTTGGACCAAAGAGATTGAATTACTCAAAAGATCCCCCGAAGTAATCGGGATCAACTCAATCCGCGATAGCTTCACCCTCTTCTATCAGCACCGGGACCGAGGAGATTTCCATGTCCGGGCCTATCGGTATAATGCCAAAGCTGCTTTAAAAGATTCGGTTTTAATCAGCGTCATAGACAATACTTTCCAGTCGCCTGATATGGAAATTTTGCGCTCCGAAGATCGCAATAAAATTTTACTCTACAACGTAGATCGACAAAAAGAAATCCACGCCATTTTATTCGATAATGAAAAAATGGAGAAAGTCTGGGAATACCGCTTCGAACCTCAGGAGTTTCGGTATTCAGAAGATGCCCTACACATGGCCGTCAGCAATGCGGGCGATATGTACGTGGTCATCGAGAAAGCCAATTACCGCGTCAAAAAAGACGATTATAACTATGAAGTCTTTAAGTACGGACCGGGTAGTACCGGAATCTTACGGCATATTGTCTCGATTGGCGAATATTTCACCTTTGACCTGGCCTTCAACTACGATAATGTTAATCAGCAATTGGTAGCCGGAGGGTTTTATTATGAAAAAAACCCCTTGCGCGCCGAAGGCTTCTTTTCTCTACACCTCGATTCCTCCCTCAAAGACGAGCAACTCACTTTTCATCCCTTTCGAGAAAATATCGTAGAAAGTCTGGTTGGTAAAGAACTCCGGAAAAACCGGGGCCTGGAAGAGGTCGTCATTCAGGATGTGGTATTGCGTAGAGACGGTGGGATGGTCATCATCGGAGAAGAAAACAAAAATTACTACCGACGAATGGCTAATGCCGGACGGGGCTACTATAGTGGCTTCACCCGCAATGTAACGGACTTTTATTTTAATGATGTTTTTGCCCTTTCGGTAAGCCCTCAAGGTACCATCGATTGGCAAACAATCATGCATAAAAAGCAGTTTTCACAGGATGACGGAGGCGTTTATTCTTCTTATTTCTTATTTAAAAACCCCAGAAACCTCCGGCTCATCTTTAATGATGAGATCAAACTGGAAAATACCGTTAGCGAGTACATACTGGCGGGCACCGGTGCCTTTAATCGAAATAGTATTCTGAGTACCGACAACCAGAATCTTCGTTTGCGATTCCGGGATGCCCTGCAGATCTCTCCAACCAAAATGCTGGTGCCCAGTGAGCACCGTGGCAAATTGAGAATCGCTCGCCTGGAACTCTAGTAAGTAGACTTTATTCTAAATAGTTTTGTATGGCTAAAAAACCATCTTTTGCTCCCAATATGCTACAACCCAATGAGCGGGACATAGAGGAAGCACTGGCTTATCCCGCTTTAATCGAAGCGCTGCGCAAAGGTTTTAAAGAAGACTATACGGTACCCATGCGCCATCACCACGATTTCAAAAACCCAAAATCGGATCAGGATTCCACCCTTCTTTTGATGCCCGCCTGGCAGGCTGGCAATATGCTAGGGCTGAAAACGGTGATCGTATCTCCCGGCAACCGGCAGTTTAAACTGCCCGCTATTCACGGTACTTATCTGCTGTTCAACGCCATCACCGGAGCGCTACTCTTGCAATGCGATGCGCGCACGCTAACCAAAAAAAGGACAGCAGCAGCTTCCGCGCTGGCCGCCGATTACCTGGCTCGGCCCGATAGTCGCCGCCTGCTGATGCTGGGCACGGGAGCTCTGGCCCCGGAACTCATTAAAGCGCATCGTACCCTACGCCCGATTGAAGAAGTATGGATTTGGGGAAGACGATACGAAAAAGCAAAAGCCCTGGCCGCAAGGCTCCGCCAGGAATTAGATATTCAGATCAGTGCCGTGCGCGACTGTGCCACCGTGGCTTCCAAAGCAGACATCCTCTCGACCGCCACGCTGGCTTACAAGCCTATACTCTTCGGGGAATGGCTGGTCCCCGGACAACACCTTGATCTGGTGGGTTCCTACAAGCCCGATATGCGCGAGGCGGATGACGAGGCTATCCAGCGGTCTAAGGTCTACGTAGACACCCTGGAAGGCGCTCCTAAAGAGAGTGGAGACCTTTACATCCCCATTCAAAAAGCGGTACTCGATCTCTCGGATATCCAGGCGGATCTCTTTCAATTATGCCGTCGACAACGTAATGGGCGGGATACCCCTCAGGAGATTACCCTGTTCAAATCGGTAGGCCACGCTCTAGAAGACCTCGCTGCTGCCCAACTTTTGTATCGGCATTTGGTTAAATAGCCCAGAAAGAATATTTTCGCAGGAATTTCAAACACAAAACAATGAACGAACTCAAGCAAATGATTGAGGCGGCCTGGGAGGACCGCTCTCTACTAAAAGAAGACAAAACCCAATCAGCCATCCGGGAACTGATCAATCAACTGGATCAAGGCATCCTGAGGGTAGCTGAACCCAGCGAGAAGGGCTGGCAGGTTAACGATTGGGTAAAAAAAGGCGTTGTCCTGTATTTCCCCATTCAGCAAATGAAGACCATCGAAGTCGGCCCATTTGAATTCCACGATAAAATTCCCCTGAAAAAAGACTACGCAGCCAAAGGAGTGCGGGTGGTACCACATGCCATTGCACGACACGGTTCTTTTCTGGAGAAAGGGGTTATTATGATGCCCAGCTACGTAAATATCGGGGCCTGGGTAGGCGCCGGAACAATGGTCGATACCTGGGCAACGGTAGGCTCCTGCGCACAAATCGGTCGCCATGTGCACCTCAGTGGCGGTGTCGGTATCGGTGGGGTATTAGAGCCCCTACAGGCCACCCCAACCATCATAGAAGATAATGCCTTTATTGGTTCCCGCTCTATCATCGTGGAGGGCGTACGGGTTGGAAAAGAAGCCGTCCTGGGCGCTAACGTCGTACTGACCAAAAGCACGCGTATTATTGACGTAACGGGTAATGAACCGGTGACTTACCGCGGTGAAGTTCCCCCACGATCCGTCGTCATTCCGGGCTCTTATACCAAGCAGTTTCCGGCTGGCGAGTACAATGTCGCCTGCGCACTGATTATTGGTAAGCGAAAAGAAAGCACTGATAAAAAAGTGTCGCTAAACGAGGCGCTTAGGGAATACGATGTAGCCGTTTAAATCACTCCAATTATAAGGGCTGCCCTATGATTTTTTCTTGTGTGAAAAATTGCAGGGTAGCCATCCCTCCCAATGGCAAGGTTCCGGTTTTGCCGAAAGGCACAAAAGACACCCGGTCCTCATTCAGCATCCAACCGTTAATCCAGATCAGGCTGGCATCTATGCGCTGCGCCACCCGGTTCGCCCGAGCTGCATTTTGGGTCCACAAGCTCGCTGCTCTGCCCAACTGTGTGGCGTTCGCCAATTGAATGGCCTCATCATCTGTATCAAAAGACTGAATGGTCACGATGGGCCCATACATATCTTCCTGATTTAAGCGGGAGGAAGCGGCCAGGCCTTCAATGATCGCAGGGCGGAAAAAATAGCCCTGCCCCTCTTCTCCATTTTTCTCTATTGATTTACCACCACAGAGTACTACCGCCTCTTCGGTCTCCGCCAGCGCAATATATCCCAGCAATCGCTCCAGGCGCTCCTGTGAAATAATAGCCCCCAGATCCGTAACCGTCGACATCGTATCGCCCACCTTTAAGAATTGAGTACGTTTGACCAGCTCTTCTTTGAATTTATCATAAATCGGCCGTTCCACCAGTATTCGGGAAGTGCTATAGGGATGCTGGCCATTATTGGAAAAACAAGATCGCAGGGTCTCCACGATCATTTTATGGAAATTGCAGTCTGAAAAAACGATGGATACATTTTTTGCGCCCAGCAAGAAACCCGAACGACGAAATGGATCAGAAAACTTTTGGATAAGTTGCCTGCCCAGATCAGCATCTCCTGCGTACGCCGTCGCCTTAACCACAGGAGATTCAAATAAAGCGCTGGCCAGATCGGGCGTATTGCCATGCAGGATATTAATCACCCCGGGAGGAATACCTGCCGCAATACAAGATTTAGCCAGTAGGTAGGCCGTCATGGGCGCCCGACCATCCGTAAGGGCAATTACGCAGTTGCCAGCTGTCAAGGCGGGCACCACCGTTTGCACCAGACTAAGTAGTGGAAAACTCCAATGGGAAAAGCAAGCTACCAGTCCCAGTGGCTGACGAATCGTGTAATGCACCGCAGCGGTTGGCTGATAAAAGGATTGCTCGGCATAATGCGGTAGCGAAGTCGCATAGAAACGCAGGCAGCTGTAGGCTTGTGGAATATCCTGGCTAAGCGCCATGGCGTAGGGCTTGCCCGTATCCGTAGATTCCGCCTTCGCAAAAACCTTATTTTCCTGCTCGATAATATCAGCCAGGCGCATCAGTAAGCGGTAGCGCTTTTCCACCTCGAGATTCCGCCAGGTCTGACAGGCGCGGTTCCCCGATTCAATGGCATAGGTAATATCCTGAACCTGCGTATCGGGATACTGCGCATAGACGGCTTTGGTAGAAGGGTTTTTCGTCTCCAGGTAGGCGCCATTATTGGAGGGAGCCAGTTTACCTGCCACGTAATTTTTAATGTACTTATCAGGTGTCATAACGAGAATTGATGCGATTAAATACTGGGGGCTAAGCACCAGGGGGTACCTGATGAAATGTAGATATGTCGGCAGGATTATTGTAGTTACCGTCTCAAGATAAGAAATCTACCAAATATTACAATACTCTAAATCTATGCGGTGGGTATAAAAGCGGCGAGCGGTTTCTTCAAAAGACCGCGTATAGTCAGAAATATAGAATTTGTGCTGGGGGGGAGTACTTTGTTCATTGAGTAAATGGTGCGCCTGGAGTTGTTGAGCGACCTGACGGGCGACCAGGGCACCGCTATCATAAACTTTAACCCGATGCTTAAAATACTGCTCAATATCTGGTTTGATCAGTGGGTAATGGGTACAGGCTAACAGTAAGGCATCAATGTCTTTAAAATCGGGGCTCCCTAAATAGGTATCCAGTACGACATCACTGATGCGATTGTGGACAAAGCCCTCCTCGATCATGGGCGCCAGGAGGGGCGTAGCCATGGCCGCTACACTTAAGTGGGCGCCTTCTTGTTTCAATTTGGCTTGATAAACCCCTGAATTGATCGTGGCCTTGGTGGCAATAATACCAATTTTCTGGTAAGGAACGGAGAGGGCTACCTCGACCAGAGGATCGACTACATTGGCGAAAAGCAATTGTTCCTGAAAAAATTCCAGTAGTACTTCGTAACCTACCGAGGAAGCCGAATTACAGGCCACCACGATCATTTTACAGTCTTTTTCCATCAGGAATTTGGCGATCTTCAGGCAGTAATACCGGATCGCATCGGCCGACTTATCACCGTAAGGCAAGTGAGCCGTATCGCCAAAATAAATAATCTCTTCTTGGGGAAGATGGGCTAAAATGGCATTGGCGACCGTGAGGCCGCCAATGCCAGAATCAAAGATTCCAATGGGTTGATGCTTCTGTAGCAAACTATAAGCCTAATTTAGCTTTTACCATGGCACTCACATCTGCCGAATCTTCGGAGTATAGTAAGACAGCTTTATCAAAGATCATAGTAAATCCATTTTCTTTGGCCACTTGTTCAATTGCGTTGTTCAGCTTGTCGTAGATCGGCTGTAGCGCTTTTTGGCGTTTGTCTTGAATCTGTCCCATCATATCCTGCTCAAATTGAGCTAGCTCTTCCTGATCTTTTTGCAGATCCGTCTGTGCTTGCTGCTGTTGGACAGGAGACAAGTTTCCCGCTTGCATTTGTTCCTGAATTTTGGCATACTTCTGCTGCAACTCCTGTACTTTCGCCTGTCCTTTTTTCTCTAAAGCAGAAGAAAAGTTTTCAATATCTACTTCGGCCTGTTTTACTTCTGGCATTTCTGCCAAAATTTCAGCCGTATTGATGTATCCAAATTTTTGTGCCTGAACGTTAATCGCTGCCATTAACAGCAGGAGGACAATCCCCCCCATTTGAAATGTCTTTCTCATTTGTTTGATTTTTTTCCAATTAAAACGGAATAGCTGATTACCAACCGCCTTAACTGCCGCAAAAATAAAGTTTTCTCTTAATAATTTAATTTTTCAGCGGATAAACTACAGATAATGTACTTATCCCCCTTCTTCGCGATAGGTATGTTAGGCAAATAGTGTATAGAAAAGCCCGGATCGGGCCTCACTTTTTATTTTAATTTAGCGACGATGTCATCGGTTTTGTCGTACTGCGGATTCGCAAATATCATCCCCGCAGCCCCCGATTGATCAAATATAAAATCGTAGCCTCGATCGTCGGCGTACTCCTCAATGGCCGAAAAAACGCGATCCTGGATGGGACGCACCAATTCTTGGCGACGCTTAAACAGGGCTCCTTCCGGACCAAAACGAGCTTTTTGTAATTCGCGTACGCTTTTTTCCTTGGCCAGAATTTCGTCTTCTTTCTGACGTCGCGCCTCGTCCGAGAGCAATACCTGCTCGGCCTGATAACGGTTATACATACTTTTGATCTGATCGTATTCTTTTGCGATCTCCTCCCGCCAGCGGCCTGCCAACTGGTCAAGCTCGCGCTGTGCCTCGGTATATTCGTCAATACTCTCCAAAATGCGGTTCACATCCACGTAGGCAATACGTTGGGCAGACAGCGTAAATATCGTAGCTAATGAAATAGCAATTGATAAGAAAAGTTTCTTCATGGTGATAAACAATTATTGTTATGTAATGATTTCTTAACCTTCGCTTGTACAACGCCTAAATTTACGGTAAAGTACACCGCAATACCCGGCGTTTAACCAAAGTTTAACGCCACAAAAGGCATTTGTTAAATTATTTGGTGGATTATTTAAGGTCTCTGGGGTTTTTAATCCACAGGTCCCTTTGCGGGAAAGGAATCTCCACGCCGTTCTCCCGAAAAATTTTATCGATCGCAAATCGCAGATCACTCATGATATTTTCAATCGGAATGAGCTCCGAAGACCAAAAAAACAATTCGAAATCCAGGGAGGAATTTCCAAAATTCTTAAATCGAATGAAGGGCGTGGGAAAATTCATAATTTTATCGTGTTCTTTGGCCACTTGTAATAAAAGCTGCTCTACCCGCCGGGTATCCGATCCGTAAGCGACGCCTACCGAAACCGAAAACCGCGCCAGGTAATCCGTATGACTCCAGTTGGTGACGGAATTGGTCACTAATTTACTGTTGGGCACAATAACGGTCAGGTTGTCCAGAGTCTGTACCTGGGAGGTGCGCAGGCCAATTCGTCGGACGGTGCCGACCAGTCCGCCTACTTCTACCACGTCGCCCACCTCCACCGATCGCTCGAATAAAAGTAATATACCTGAAAAAAAATCATTAAAGGTCTGCTGCAAACCTAATCCAACCCCCAACAACAGCGCAGCCGCACTACCGGCCAGCACGGTAGGATTAGCTCCGATCACGTTCAACACCAACAAAAGAGCAATAAAATAAACAACGTACTGAAATAATTGATTGATCGCAAATTGAGAGCCCGGATCTACTTTCTGGCTGTTGTAAACACGCGATAAAAATAGCCGGACGGTCAGCCAGATGATCAGCCGGGCCAATAAAACAATCAAAATGGCCGAGATAATGTTCGATACCCGTATCGTAAAGTTATTATCATTTACGCTAAAGGCCAACAACTTAAAATCAACGTCCAGAATAGTAATAATCAGCAAGATGGCTAAGGTCTTTATAAAGGAACGGAAGCTTCGACGCGCCCGTTGCTGATCTTCTTCTTTTTGCTTTTCAGGAACCGGACGACGTACCAGATCACGCCCCTCGCTGACCAGGTATCGCTCAAAAGCCACCGTGTCAAACAGGCGTAAAATAAACTGCGCCAGCTGCCAGGTGAAAAAGGAAAGCAATAGGGTGCGAACGGTTAGAGAGATATAAGACTGGCCGGAGGCCTCCTCCTCTCCCTCCGCCGCAGCGGACAAGATATCTTCAAAGCCCAGCGTTTTAAAATTAAAATCAATGCCCGAACTATACCACAGGGCAATCAGTAGTAATAAAAAGAGCGTAAAATCAAGACTGCGCTTCAGTCGACTGAGTGCAGACTTGCTTACGTCCTGATTTTTCAGGAGTTTTGGCAACAGCCGAGCCACCACAATACGCCTAACCAGCAATACGCCTAACAGAGAAAACAGGGCCAATAGTAGGATAGCGCTGCTTACCTCGTAGGCACCTATCCGAAAAACCGTATAATCCAGAAGCTCAACAAGATTCATAAAGTAGACTTTCTGCGTTTCCAAAATAGCAAAAATTATGCGAGACGAGTATATTATTAGGAAGTGATTATCTTTGCAGTCAAGAAATAAGGAATAATGAAAATAGCCGCTCGCTTACTTTCCTATCTTTTCCACCCATTATTAGTGCTAACCTATGGACTGATCGTATTGATTGCCGTTGATCCTTTTTCCTTTGGCGCCAATAGTATCCAATCGACCCAGAGCACGCTACTCATCCTCCGTATCTTCCTATCGACCTTCTTCATCCCGGCCATGGCTATTCTCATGCTTTACTTTCTGGGTATGGTCAAATCACTGCGTCTGGAGGATAAGATGGATCGCACTGGCCCCTATATCATTACGGGTATTTTCTATTTATGGCTATTGCGAAACTTTTGGGGGAGCGCACTTGTCCCCTCCCTTTACACGGCTTTTATGCTGGGCGTAACTATTGCTCTTTTCCTGGCCTTCCTGATCAACATCTTTTCCAAGATCAGTATTCACGCCGTCGGGATTAGTGCCTTGCTGGCGATGATCATTATTACCATGCTTACGCAAAATTATAATACGCTGGTTATTCCCATTGCACAGGGGCGCTACCTGCAGGCCAGCCTACTTTATTTACTTTTGGCCCTCTTACTCATTGCCGGCCTATTGGGCACCAGTAGACTTTACTTGCAAAAGCACGAGCTGAGCGAACTCTACGGCGGTTATTTTGTGGGCTTCGTTTCTCCCTTCGTCGCCCTGCAAATCATGCTGATCTTAGGAAAACTTAATCTCTCCCTGTCTACCCTGTAATTTATTCTCAACATTTCTGCCCGGAATTGTTTATATTATAATCATCGACAAAAACCTGGCTATGAAACGTTTAACTATTCTCCTTGCCCTGGCCTGCGCTACCCTCACTTCCTTTGCGCAGCAAAGCGAACGGCCCGCTTATTACATCTTCAGTATTTATTACGGCGGAGGGAGTTACTACGTCACCCCCGACCAAAAGCAAGGTCTCTCAGAATGGTTAGACGAAATCCCGGATCTCGACCAACACGAGATTAGCGTACACGGCTATACCGATGATATTGGCGGGGTGGAATACAATCAATGGCTCTCGGAAATGCGCTGCCAATCGGCCATCGCGGAATTACTTAAAAAGGAAATTATCAAGCCAGAGCAGATCTCGATTGAAGAGTTTGGAGAGTTAAATCCGGTCTACGACAACTCCACCTGGGAAGGAAAATTAAAAAACCGGCGGGTCGACGTAATTATCCGCCCCGTTATTATGTAATGGCGTTTCCGCAAAAAATGACGACCTTTGTACTTATACTCCAATTATTTGCCCAAACAAGACTATGGCATTACTAAAATCTGGCATTTTTTGGCTCGTCCTGAGCAGCTCCCTGGTATTTCTTTTTTCGGCCGGACCTAACCGGAAAAAAGCTTATAAAGAACATTATGAAGGCTCCCTACTCTATACGGAAGGCCACATAAAACGAGCGAACCAAAAATTTAAAAGAGCCTACCAAATTCTTCCCGACAACTTTTATTTTGCCCTGGCCTATGGCTTGAGCGAAGGACGACTGGGTAATCCCCAGAACGGCCTGGAAGTGATTCAGCAGGCCAACCGTCTTCTCAAAAGGGGGATGGAAGACTATTACTACAAGCAAGCAATTGGTGATTTTATGGCGGGCATGGTCTACGCTTATAATCAGGATTATGATGCCGCCTTTCGGCAAATACAATCGGCTTTGACCAGTTTACCCGATAGCACCGATCTGAAAAGCATCATGCTCAACAACCTGGGTTATCTTCAATTACTCAATCAATCCAAAAATCAGCATGAAACCAGTGACACCCCGGCTCACCTGCACTTACGAGAGCACGACCTGGAGGCCGCCCACCTTTTCTTCCAAAAAGCCCTCGAACAAGACCCCGACAACGGAACGGCCTACTACAATTATAAAATGCTCAGCGACACCCTCGGCTTAAGCCTCGAATTTAATCCACCTTCCAGTGAAGCCAAACAGCGCGCCCAGACCGATCAACCCACTTTCTTGTATATGGATGAACACATTCGGCGCACATTGGAGCTGGATCAATACCAGGAATTGGTCTTTATGGTGGACGTCTCGGGTTCAATGGTTGCTGAACAGGTACTCTGTATGGCCGATGATCGCTTCGGTGTGATGAAGACCCTGAGCCGGAAAATTGTAGCGGAACTACCGGAGCATATTCAGCTGGGGATTGGTACTATCGGTGGCGATTGCCCCGATGCACCCGCTAAATGGAAACCCAGCGGCACCATCGACAAAAAAGAACTGGATACCGATCTGCGCTTCCTGATCCCGGATGGCACTACCCCCCTGTTGACGCGCCTACTGAGTAGCCCCGAACTCTTCAGCGATTCTACCCAAAGTAAAAAAAGCATCTTTTTGATCAGCGATGGAGCAAATACCTGTCGGGAAAGTGGCCTTGATATCTGCGCTTTTGCCGAAGAGCTGGCCCAACGGGGCATTACCGTAAATGTGCTCACCTTTCTGAATTCCTCCCTCAACAATACCAGTGCCTTCTCGGAATACATCTGCCTGGCCGACAATACCAACGGCAAAGTCATCTACATGGATAATCTACGCTGCTATTTCGAGACCTTCGACTTTGACCTGACCAGCAGCTGCCAACTGACCATCCCAAAGTTTGAAAAAAGCTACTGCTGGGGGCAACACATTGAAACCCTGTGGATGTTTTCGCCGGAAGGGTGAAATAGGTGGTCAGGGGGTGATGGGCGTGGGAGTATGATGCGAGTGTTGGAAGATGGATGGCTGTAGATCGCCTAAGTGAAATCTACGCTTCCATGTCTGCCTAAAATTACGTAGGAAATAATCCTATCAATAGCCTACACCTATGCAACTCCCGCAGCTTTCGGATGCATTGGATCAGACATTTGAACTGATCCTCCTGGGCAGTTTGCCATTTGCCAATTCCTTGCGGAAAGACTTTACCCTGTTCGGCGTAGCCCCCCGACGCAAATATCGGGACAGTTGAGCCTATCGTATCCGAATGGACGCCTACCTGATCAGCAAGGCGAACTTTGATGCTTTTGATAGATCATTTCGTACCTTAGAGCAATCCAAAATCCATAACCATGACCCGTTTATTCATTTTTCTATTCACCCTAATGAGCAGCACCATGACTACCAACACACCTACTTACATTGAACTGAGTGGAGAGGAGACCAAAATCAGCGGAAATCTTGCGGAGGGAGCACCGATGACAGACCTCTCCTGGGCCTGGAGTAGCTCCAACGCCTGCTTCCCAGAGACACAGAAAGAACATTTCACCGGCTATCACGTCCTGTACTACTTCGATCTGCCCAGCTATACGGAAGTAGAAATCGAGCTCATCCCCGACGATGTGGACGCTGATTTTAGCCTCTACGCTTACGAAGTTGGCCAGGTCAGCAAAAATAACACAGTCCCAAATCTCAGCAGCTGCGTACGCTGTGAAGCCGACCATAAACAAGACCGGAAAATAAGGGGGCGTACACAGGATCATCGACGAATCGTGAAAGATATACTGGCCATTCGCAACCCTTATCAGGTGGTAATTGGAGTGGTGGGGGCTCAGGGACGGGCAGGAGGTAAATTTAAACTAAAGATTAAGCGGGTAGAATAGGATTTGAACTAAAAAAATGACCAGAAAAGAATTTATCAAGATTTGTGGAATCCTTGGGCTTGGACTGCCGCCCTTTTCATCCATGGCCTGTACTAAAGAAGACCTAAGCGCCAGCGGATTTAAAGGCAAGGTCATCATTATTGGTGCTGGTCCCGGGGGCCTATCTACCGGGTACCTACTCCAACAGCAAGGTATCGAATTTGAAATACTGGAAGCT
Source organism: Saprospiraceae bacterium (assembly GCA_035268885.1). Classification (GTDB taxonomy): domain Bacteria; phylum Bacteroidota; class Bacteroidia; order Chitinophagales; family Saprospiraceae; genus DATFKA01. Next base: position 28,356 of record DATFKA010000008.1, on the reverse strand, counting down.
TCCGATACTTACGGCGGCCGGATGAAAATCGATAGCAATTTTGCAGATTTTCCAATACCTCTGGGAGCAGAATGGTTAGAAACGGAGACGGACATCTTTAAAGAAATGATTAATGACCCAATGGTAGAAGCGAAGGTCGAAACGATTGCAGATGATCCAGACCGAAAATTCGTTGGCTATTCCTGGTATAATTTCTTTGAGGAGTATATTGTACCTTCTATAAGTGAGAAAATTGCTTATAATAAGGTAGTTCAGTCAATTGATTATTCAGGTGGTCAGGTCCTTGTGGAGACACAAAACGGGAAGCGTAGCGCTGATAAAGTCGTTATCGCCGTCCCGCTTAAAATGCTACAGGATAATACAATACTATTCAATCCGGCGCTCCCCACTTACAAATTAGAAGCGATCCGAGATACCATCATCTGGTCAGGCTTTAAGGCCTTCTTTGAATTTTACAGCCCATTTTATGACAATGAATACTCCTTTAATATTACTCCTGCCACGGAAGGAGAAAAAATATATTACAATGCTTCTTTTGGGCAAAACACCTCTAAAAACATCCTCGGCTTATTTGTAGTAGGAAGGCCGGCGCAAGATTACACTTCTCGCTCTGGCAATAACTTAAAAAGCTTTATTTTAGAGGAACTGGACCGTATTTATTCCAACCAGGCCAGCCCCAATTATTTAAATCATATTTCCCAAAACTGGGACGATGAGCCCTTTATTCAATCTGGCTATATGAGTGATCACGCCGATTGGCGAACCGTGCGAGACCTGGGGAAATCCGTAGCCGATAAAATATACTTCGCCGGGGGCGCCTATACCGATGGAGAAGACTGGGTATCTGTACACGCTGCCGCCCGTTCGGCCAAAAATACAATTAAAGAATTGATAAAATAAGCCTATGAAAATGTCTATAAAGCATAGCTTGTTAAGCGTACTCCTTCTATTTCTGGGGTACCTGGCTAATGCTCAAAAAAAGCCCTTCTCAAAGACTGTAACCATTGGCGTAACGACACCGGTTCTTGATAATGGCATCGGGCCCCAACTGGGACTGAACCCCGCCTACCGTTTAAGTCCTGTTTTTTCGCTAGAGGAACAAATGTCTTACGATTCGCCGCAGAATATAGTTCTTAAATTTGGTTATCGCTTTTGATCAAAGCATTAAATAGTTGGCCTTATTCTATTAAATCGGCTACGGCTACAACACAACGGCTATGAACCAACTGTATATAGAAATAAACGAAATTAAATATTCCCGGAAAGCCCGCAGGATTGAACGTACTTTGCGTAAGGAAAAGGGAGTCAGGCAAGTATCTGTTTCTGCTTCCGGGATCATTCAATTAAAGTGGGATGATTATCAAACGAACGAGGATACCCTCCTGCAAGCCATAAAAAAATCAGGCCTAAACATCCATCGTGTTGAAAATACCCCTACCCCCGATGAATTATCTAATCGGGATTCCAGCTCGGTTATGCCCTTTATTTTCGGTGAAAACACCGAACTCTTTTTTGCCATTTCCAGCGGTATCTTTTGGATAGCTGGCCTACTTACTTCTTTACTGTTTGCCCCCTCCGCTGCCCTACCTACGGTTCTTTTTATCATTGGGGCCTTTTTTGGAGGTTTTTTCACCTTCATTACCGCAGGAAAAGACTTGCTCCGGGGTAAATTGGAAATAGATTTCCTGATGCTATTCGCCGCCGTAGGGGCAGGGGCACTTGGTAAGTGGAGTGAGGGCGGGCTTTTACTGTTCTTATTTAGTCTGGGACATGCCCTGGAGCATTATGCGATGAAGCGCGCCAGGAAATCGATTGCCGCCCTTTCCGACTTGAGTCCGCCAATGGCTTTAGTTAAGAAAAACGGGGAACTAAGCGAAGTCCCCATCAAAGCACTACAAATAGGGGATGTCATTCTTGTAAAGCCCAATTCCAAAATTGCTGCCGACGGTCTGATCACAAAAGGGTCCAGCGCTGTCAACCAGGCACCAATTACGGGGGAAAGCCTTCCGGCAGATAAGCTACCCGGACCTGACTGGCGTCAAGAAAATGACATCAGTAAAATACCTGCAGAACACCGCGTATTTGCCGGTACCATTAACGGTAGTGGTGTTCTGGAAGTAAAAGTATTAAAGGAAGCAAAAGACAGTACACTCGCCCGACTAATCTTATTAGTCAAAGAAGCTGAAACACAGAAATCACCTACTCAGCACCTGACGGATAAATTTGAAAAGTATTACGTACCGCTAATTTTAGTTTTAGTTCTTTTACTCATTTTTGCCTTTCTGATTATCGATGAGCCTTTTGAGCAAAGCTTTTATCGGGCGATGTCGGTCCTGATTGCGGCCTCCCCCTGTGCCCTGGCGATCTCCACTCCAAGCGCTGTATTGGCTGGTATTGCCCGGGCCGCACGTCAAGGTGTCCTGATCAAAGGCGGACGACCACTTGAAGACCTGGGCGAATTAAAAGCCATCGCTTTCGACAAGACGGGAACGCTCACCACAGGTCGGCCCGCTCTGACCCACGCTATTCCCTTCGGTCACTACAATAAAACCCAGCTTCTCACCATTGCCGTTGCCGTCGAAGCGCTGAGTGATCACCCCCTGGCAAATGCAATAGTGCAAGGTGGCAAAGCAGAGCTGGGAGAGACCATTATTCCCAAAGCAGAAAATTTAAAAGCCTTAACGGCAAGGGGCATACAGGCAGGATGGGAGGGAAGTACCATACACGTAGGTAACCGAAGACTTTTTGAAGAGCTAAGCGGAAAAAATGTACCCGAGGATCTCGACCAAAAAATGTCAGCTCTCGAAGCCGAAGGCCATACCGTTATGATTATTCACCAGGATAAGGATTACGTAGGACTAATTGCAGCCATGGATACCGCCCGCCCGGAAGCCGCTACCACCCTGGCTTCCCTAAAAAAAATGGGGATCAAAAGAATGGTGATGCTCACCGGAGATCACCAAAAAGTAGCGGACGCTATTGCTAAAAAAATTGGCATTACTGATCCATTGGGTAGTTTACTGCCAGAAGATAAAGTAAATGCCATTATCGATTTAAAACAACAGCTAGGAAACGTTGCTATGGTTGGAGATGGCGTTAATGACGCACCAGCAATGGCCAAAAGCACCGTCGGCATTGCCATGGGAGCTGCTGGCTCTGACGTTGCTCTGGAAACGGCAGATATTGCTTTATTAGCGGATAAATTGGATAATCTTCCCTTTGCCATCGGTCTTAGCAGGAAAGCAAAACAAATCATTAAACAAAACTTAGTCATTAGCCTCGGTATGGTAGCGATCCTGGTTCCACTAACCATTATGGGGATCATCGCTATCGGACCCGCAGTCATTGGACACGAAGGTTCCACCTTGGTGGTCGTACTAAATGCCCTGCGCCTACTGAGGTATCAGTAAACAATGAGAAAATCATAATCTTTTGGGCGATAGTCGCCAGATAAATATTATACTGAACCATGAGAACTCTTTTTTATGTGCTAACCACCGTCGTTTTATTTCAATGCGGACAACCCGTCTATGAGGAGCCTCAGGGGAAACAATTGCCACCCAATCTCTTATTCATTCTCATTGATGACCAGCGCAACGATGCGCTCTCCGTTGCTGGCCACCCCATTATTCAGACCCCCAATGTCGATCAGCTGGCAGAGGATGGCCTACGGTTCACCAACGCTTACGTCACTACCCCGATCTGTGCCGCCAGTAGAGCCTCCATCCTTACCGGCCTGTACGAGTACACCCACAACTATACTTTTGGGAAACCACCTATTCAAATGGTCCATAGTACTCATGCCTACCCCTATCTCCTGCGACAAGCCGGCTATCGCACCGGCTTTGTCGGGAAATTTGGCGTAAGCCTGGCCGACCAGGACAGTATCCTGAAGGATATGTTTGACTATCACAGCTTCTCTCCGGTGAATACCCCATACTTTGTGAAGCTGCCGGATGGAAGCAGACGACACTCTGCCGAAGTCAAAGGCGATTCTGCCATCGCTTTTCTGCAGCGACAAAGTGCCGAACAACCTTTCTGCCTTTCCCTAAGCTTTAACGCCGTGCACGCCGTAGACGGCAATCGGACTCCAGGAAATGAGGGCCATTACCCCTACCCCGCAGCGGTTGCCCATTTGTACGAAGGTATATCTATACCGGAGCCCCTCTTATCCGACCCGCAGATTTTTGAAAAGCACCCCGACTTCTTGAAAAACTCCCTCAACCGGGAACGCTATTTCTGGCGCTGGGATACACCAGAGAAGTACCAGACCAATATGCGGGCCTATTACCGTATGATCAGTGGCTACGATCAGGTGATCAAAAGGGTCCGTGAGGCGCTCAAAGAAAAGGGTCTCGATAAAAATACCATTATTATTTTCTCAGCGGATAATGGCTACTATATGGGCGACCGGGGCTTCGCTGGCAAATGGTCCCACTACGACGAGTCGCTGCGGGTACCCCTCATTATTTATGATCCGCGTCTGGCGCAAAAAGAAAAATACCGGACGACGGATGCCATCGCACTAAACATTGATATTCCGGCTACCCTGCTAGACTACGCCGGTTTACCCGTACCAGAATCTTATCAGGGGCGAAGTCTGCTCCCGCTGGTCAATAAGGAAGCCCCGGAGAACTGGCGAGAAGATTTTATCCACGAACACCGCATGGGGCATCCACAGATTCCCAAATACGTCGGCATCCACGGGCAACGCTACGTATATGCCAACTACTACGAACAAGACCCGCCCTACGAGTTTTTACACGATCTGGAAACGGATCCCGATCAGTTAATTAATTTAGCAGATAGTCTGGAATATCAGGAAATACGGCAAACCATGAGAAGTAAATCCCGTAATCTTATACAATAAAATACCCTGGGCCGACTTCTACGTAGGTATTGAAGGCGGTGTCGAGTAAAATAAAAATGAACAGATGGAAAAATTTAGTCAGTTTTATCAGGACATGATTCGATACTTTGAATCCAATTATCTCAACCTTGGAGCTACCCTCCTTTTTTTGATCTTAGGCTTTTTGATCTCCGGCTTTATTCAAAGGAAAGTCCGAGGAAGGCTAGCCAAAAAATCACCCAATCACCTCACGGCTAATTTCACTTCGCAAATCGTTGGTTTTATTCTGAAGACCATTGTTATCTTCACCACGCTCTATCTGCTGGGACTTAATTCCTTCACCAACAAATTACTGGCGGGGGCGGGACTATTAACCTTTGTTATCGGTTTTGCATTAAAAGACATTGGTGAGAATTTTTTATCCGGCATTATTCTGGCTTTTAAAAGTCCATTCCGCCTGGATGATTTAATTGAAGTAAATGGAATTATCGGCCACGTAAGAGACATTAGCATCCGGGAGACGATGGTGAAAACCCCGGATGGTAAAGATGTCTTTTTACCTAACTCCATGATTCTGAAAAGTCCCTTATTTAATTATACCATTGATGGTTTTTTACGCTACGAGTTCACCCTGGGAATCGCTTACGAGGATAATCCGACCGAGGCCATTAAACTTATCCTGGAAACGGTAAATAAAGTAGAGGGCATTCTAAAAGGCGATAAAAAGCCTGGCATCACCATCGACGAGTTGGCGACTAACACCATCAACATTAATGTGAAGTTTTGGATTGACACTTTTCAATCCACCCGACGCTCCCTGCACAATAGTATTCGTTCGCAAGTCATCAATGATGTGGTGGCCGTTTTACTCGAAAAAGGCTACGGTTTACCCGCTAATATTATTGAGTTGAAAAATTATGCTTCGCCAGATCATATTAATGTGAAAACCGTCAACTAAGCAACCGGCATATGTCCACGCACCATTTTTTAGAAGATCAATTTCCATTCCTCCTCGACGGTGGTCTGTCCAATGTGCTGGAAGCGCAGGGCCATGATTTAAACCATCCACTCTGGACGGCCCTTTTATTGGAAAAAAACCCCGAAGCCATCGTACAGGCGCACCTGGCTTACCTCGAGGCAGGAGCACAGTGCATTACGACGGCTAGCTACCAGGCTTCGATCCCGGGCCTGATGGAAGCGGGTTACTCCAAAGAGCAGGCCAAAGAATTGATTCTGAAGTCAACTCTACTAGCCGAGACCGCGATCCAGCGGTTTTGGAATACGGACAGTACTTTCGCTAAACCGCTCATTGCCGCCAGTATTGGTCCTTACGGTGCCTATCTGGCGGATGGTTCCGAATACCGGGGTAATTATGGCGTCACGGATGAAGTTTTATTTAACTTTCACCTGGAAAGAATCCAGTTACTGGATGCCTCAAATGCGGATGTTTTGGCGGTTGAGACCATCCCGAGTGCGCAGGAAGCACAGGTACTGGCAGACATCCTGACCCGGGTCGATAAGCCCGCCTGGGTCTCTTTTTCCTGTAAAGACGGGCTGCATCTAAACGACGGCTCGCAAATACAGGGGGTCGTTACGCTCTTTAAAGACCACCCCAAAGTATTTGCCCTGGGCATCAATTGCACGAAACCCGAATACATCTCCGGCCTTATCCAAAAGATAAAAGCAGCGGGTGTCCATCAAAAAATAATCGTTTATCCCAACTCAGGCGAGGCCTATCATGCCGAAAGTAAAACCTGGTTGGCTTTATCAGAACCTAAATCATACGTAGACATGACCAAAGAATGGATAAAATTAGGCGCAGAACTCATCGGCGGATGCTGCAGAATAAGCCCCGCACAAATTAGCCAAATGCGTAAAGTAATGGTACTTGTTTTTACCCTGCTGTTCACCGGACTCTTTTCCTGTCAGGAACCGGCCCTCGTGCAAGACGCCGAAATACCGAGTGCACAGGTCAAGGCAGATATTGATGCCGTAAAAGGACTCATCATCGGTTCTTTTGATGATATCTGGTCGGGGCTGGACACCAGCAAGATTACTCAGTACCACACCAACGATTTTATCTTGCTCGAGAATGGTATCGTCTGGAACAATGACTCCATCCGAAACTACATGAATAGAGAGCGGCTGGACATGGAACAAGAGGGATACCAAAGGCTCAACCGATTTGAATTCATTAAATCGGTCCATAACAAAAGCAGCATCTGGCTCGCCTATGATAACTATGGCACCTGGGTCAAAGAAGCCGATACCCTGGGCACCGCCCACTGGCTGGAAAGTGCCGTGGCCATCAAAAAAGAGGGGGAATGGATGCTGGAGCAACTGCATTCGACGCGGGTACGGAAATGAAGCTTCCACACATGAGCGCTCCCCCTGATTAATAACTTAAAGTAGCCACGATGAAAACTTGTGATCGTGCCCTTGATTGCCAACATTTGCTCAGTGGATGATTAATCAGATTTTTAAAAGTGCCTGGTCAAAATCAGCAATAATATCCTCTATGTTTTCTATTCCTACCGCACATCGAATTAAGCTTTCAGGAATGCCCAACTGTTTCCGTTCTTCCTCCGTCGCTTCAACGTGACTCGTCACTTTGGGAGGACCGATTAAAGTGCTTACCGAACCCAAACTGGCAGCTAAATGAGCCAGCTCCAAATGATTCAGGAATACTTTCACCTGGTCAAACCCTCCTTTAAGGGAAAAGGACAATACCCCTCCAAACCCTTTCATTTGCCCCGATGCGATTTTGTGTCCAGGGTGTGATGCCAGTCCTGGATAAAAAACCTGTTCAACTTTTTCGTGGTTTTCTAGATATTGCGCCAATTTAAGGGCGTTTTCATTTTGTCGAGCAACCCTTAGCTCCAGGGTTTGAATACCTCTTATTAGCATGTAGGCGGTATTGGCTTGCAAACTGGCACCGTTGATTTCCCGGTAGTGAAAGATTTGTTGGACTAAGTCCTTATTACCGCAAACAACTCCTCCCATGGCATCAGAGTGACCTCCCAGGTATTTTGTAGCACTGTGCAAAACAATATCCGCACCCAGCTCTAGCGGGTTTTGATTGATTGGTGTCGCGAATGTATTATCGACTACCACCAGGGTACCGGATTCGTGTGCGACTTTGATGAGCCTTTTCAAATCCAATACTTTTAGCGTTGGATTGGTGGGGGTCTCCAGATAAAGCATTTTGCAGCCTTTTTTCACTTCTGCTTCAATTTCTTCATGGTTTGTCGTTTCGCAAAGGCTTGCTTCAATTCCATTTTTAGGAAGAAATTCTAAAAATATAACACTTGTACCACCGTAGGTGTCTTTGATAGAAACTACTCTATCTCCCTGGGATAAAAAAGTGGATAGGGTGCTGCTTATGGCTGCCATTCCGGTTGAAAAGCTGGTAGCGGCTTCGGCATTTTCAAGGATTCTTACTTTTTCTTCGAAAACGGCTACCGTTGGATTGGTATTTCGACTATAGATATGCCCTTCTTTTTTCCCGATGGCCACATCGAACCAATCATCTACCTGGTCGTATCCAAAGGTTACACTATTAACAATAGGTACCTGGGTTGCGCCCTGATAAAATAATTCATTTTGTCCACCCCATACTGCTTTTGTTCCCTGTTTCTTATTGTTCATCTTGTTACTTTTCATTTGTATCTAATTTTAGTAAAATTCTATTTTATAGTTAGAAGTTGTTTAAGGATTCCTGGTAAGATGATTGGTAACGGCTTGGAAATCAAGACAAGGCTACTTTTTTTCTCGTAGCCATCCGCCTCAGGCGGACAAAGGGAAAAAAGAGCTGCCGTATTGGCTTTCAATGTGTTGCCAAGGGCTCAGTGAGGCGTTTTTAAACAACTTCTTAGTTAGGTAATTTCAAGGAAAACTGAAACCTTACAGTTTTTTGCCGTACTTACCTTACTTTTTTTGGCCCACAAAAAAGTAATCCGCCTATCCGCGATTTTTGCGTCTCGAACTAGCCCAAAAAAGCCAACACCTTATTACCGACTCAATATGGGCAACCTACTTATTGTTAATTAGCCAGTATCTTTTTAATAATTCCCTTAAACATATTCATGCCCGTCTCTATGATTTCATCCGGAAAGTCATAGTCAGCTTGATGTAGGGCAGGCGATTGTAGCCCGGCCCCTATGCCAAACATCGCCGCCTTATATTCTTCGGAAAACCAGCCAAAATCTTCTCCAAATTTAAAAGCTGTACTTTTCTCAATGATGTCATAATTACAGGTTTTCGCCGTTTCTGTAATAATTTGGTTACAGGTATTGTCATTAACTACTGCCGGAAAATAGTCCACCCATTCTGCCGTATACCGCAATTTGTGTTTTGGGCAAATGGCTGACAGGATGTTGTTTACCTCTTGCTTTAGTTCTTCCATTTTCTCCACACTTCTGGTTCTTACCGTATAATGTAGCTCACCAAAACCCGCAGAAATACCGTAAGATTTCACGCCCATACTGGAATAAACGGGCACGCATAATCTGAAATCTTCTTTTGTCGGGTCATTGTTATTTAAGGTGTCGAACTTTTGTATCAGCTCAGCCATACACAATGCGGGATTAATGCTATGTTCGGGTTCAGCAGAGTGCGACTCTTTACCTTTCAGCTGTATGGCAACACTTTGTACGGTAGAGGAGAAATTCCCCCTAATGGTTACAATCGAATGCAAGGGCTGACCGGGAATATTATGTAAGGCAAATATATAATCCGGGTTTAAGGCCCTGAACCTTTCATCCTTTAAAACGTCGGGAGCACCGGTGCCAGTTTCTTCTGCGGGTTGAAAGAGCAGGATAACCTTTCCTTGCTTGAAATCCTGTTCTTTTAACCAAAAGACCAGTCCGGCCACCATAGCCATGTGTCCATCGTGACCACATTTATGCGCGATGCCACCGTTGCGGGAACGGTGTTCAAAATTATTGGCTTCTTCAATGGGAAGTGCATCTAATTCGCAGCGAATCACAATATTGGGGCCCTTGTTTGAAAAATCATACACAACGGCCAGTCCGTTTCCACCAATATTTTCAATGATTTTAGAGGAATGATGTTTTCTGATGAATTTCTTAATCCGAGCAGCCGTTTCCACCTCTTGTCCCGACAGCTCAGGATATCTATGGAGTTCTTTTCTGAGTGATTTAATTTTTTCGATCGTCATCTTTTTTACTTTTTCACGCCCCGTCATAATCATTTTCAAGGTCAATTATAAGAGCAGTAGCGGATTTCAGAGCGATTACTTGTCAGCCACCACCAAAGTTTATTAAATGTACAGACTTTGAAATTACCACTTCACCCGCTATTGCTTTTATGCATTGAGTGTGCCACGAATAGCAAACGTCCTTTAAAGATAGCTGCTTTGAAGGAAGTAATCAATTTCTGCGGAGAAATTGAATTAGCTGATGAATTGCAAGACTTCGGAAAGGGAACCCTTTATCCCTTTCTTCGTGGATGGGCAGGAGTAACGTCTTGAACCATTAGTAAGTCGCAAGGTGGTCTGCTGTGAAGTAGGCACTGAAGGAAGCGAGACTAGCAAATCGGGTGAAAAGAGCCGATTTATGATGAACGATAAACCGCCGTATACGAGACTCGTACGTACGGTGGTCATGCCTGAGGCAGATAAATGTGAGAGGCGCTCCCTGGCTCTATGAGTCAGGGCCGTCTACTCGATTGTACAAAACCTAAAGGTAACTGAAGCGAGTGCCTAAACAGCCGTTTCGTTACCTTTAGTCTTATTTCATATACTAAACATTAAGATGATGAAAAAAAACGATAATTGAAAGCGCCTGCGCTCAAGTTCCAGCATTTAATGCCACCTACCAGCAATTATTAACCAACATCCGACTGAACGGGCGTTCAGAGAGTACGCTGAGCAACTATGGGCGCTGCCTCACTAAGATGGCCCTCTACTTTGAGTGCTGTCCGATTTTGTCGAGGTATTATAGTGAAGTAGAAGCGGTATCCTCCAACAACAAAAAAGTCCCAAACTATTGCAATACAATAATTTGAGACTTTTCTTGTGGGCGATGAGAGACTCGAACTCCCGACCCCCTGGGTGTAAACCAGGTGCTCTGAACCAACTGAGCTAATCGCCCGAAAGCGCCTCTTCTTGGACTCGAACCAAGGACCTACGGATTAACAGTCCGCCGCTCTAACCAGCTGAGCTAAAGAGGCCTGTGATAATGGAAATAAAATCTCATCTGAAGAGATTTGACATATTTCCGACCTTTTACTTTCAAAAGGCGAGTGCAAATCTATGGCATTTAGAAATAAAGTGCAATATTTGCGAGAGAATTTTTAAAAAAATTTATCCATGAGTTTACTTGCCGTAGGAACCGTTGCCTTTGATGATATCCAGACCCCCTTTGGGCATGCCGAAAAAGCCGTGGGTGGCGCCGCCACTTACATCACGCTGGCTGCCTCTTACCTGACTAATGATATTCGCCTGGTCTCCGTGGTGGGCGATGACTTCCCACAGGCGACCCTGGAAGAAATGAAAAAACGGGGGATTGACCTGGCAGGCCTGCAGATTAAACAAGGGGAGAAATCTTTCTTCTGGGCCGGAAAATATCACATCGATATGAATAGCCGCGATACGCTGGATACACAACTCAATGTGCTGGCCGATTTCGACCCTGTCCTACCAGAACCCTACAAGAAATCAGAATACGTCATGCTGGGTAACCTGACGCCCGCCGTACAGATGCGCGTGATCGAGCAACTCGAGCGTCCTCCCAAATTCCTGGCCATGGATACCATGAACTTCTGGATGGATAATGCCCTGGACAACCTGATGGAAGTTATTCAAAAAGTAGATGCCCTACTCATCAATGATGAAGAAGCCCGACAGCTATCCGGTGAATACTCGCTGGTAAAAGCAGCCGAAAAAATACATAAAATGGGGCCCAAACAACTGGTCATCAAAAAAGGAGAGCACGGAGCCCTGCTCTTCGAAGGGAAACATATCTTTTTCGCCCCCGCCCTACCTCTAGCCGAAGTATTTGACCCCACGGGTGCAGGCGACACCTTCGCCGGCGGATTGATGGGCTATGTGGCTAAGACCGGGGATTTCTCTTTCGACAACTTGAAGAAAGGAATCATCTTTGGCTCGGCTATGGCCTCTTTCTGTGTGGAGAAATTCAGTATCGAAAAAATGCTGGAACTGGACTCCGAACTCATCAAAAAACGCTTGCAGCGCTTCGTCGACCTGGTTAATTTTAGTGGTATCGAGGCCGATATTTAATTCCGGCGACGAACATCCGGATATAAGCTGTGGTTTTATTAGAAAACACATGGCCATACTCGGACAAATTATCAAATCGGCTATTGAGCTGGGCAGTCGTCTTAATACCGAAGATCAAAGCCCGGCTCAATTGCAGGAACAACAATTACGAAAATTACTGCAAAAGGCCAAGGCAACCGCTTTTGGTATCTATTACGGCTTTGAAGAACTGCTGGAAGCAGAAGACCTGATTCAAGTCTACCAGAAGGCCATCCCTCTTTTTGATTATCAGAAAATGAATCCCGAATGGTGGCAACAACAACAAAAGCTGCCCAATATCTCCTGGCCGGGAAAACCCTCCTACTTTGCACTAACCAGCGGAACCACCAGCAATAAAAGTAAGCGCATTCCGGTAACCGATGATATGCTCTCCAGCTTCCGGGCGGTAGGCGTATCGCAGGCACTGAGCCTCTCTAAATTCGACTTTCCCAACGAACTCTTTGAAAAAGAAGTACTCCTGCTGAGTAGCTCCGCCAATCTGGACGAGCATAATTACGGCCATCTCGAAGGAGAGATCAGCGGTATTAACTCCAGTAATCTCCCTCCCTGGTTTGGTGGTTTTTACCGCCCAGGTAAGGAGATTGCCGCCATCGACGACTGGGACGTCCGGGTCGAAGAGATCGCCAAAGAAGCCCCCAATTGGGACATTGGTGCCATCGCCGGCATTCCTTCCTGGGTAAGTATGATGATGGAAAAAATTATCGAGCGACACCAGCTGGACACCATCCACGATATCTGGCCCGATTTGCAGCTTTATCTATCCGGCGGCGTAGCTTTTGAGCCCTACCGGCAAACTTTTGAAAAACTAACGGCTAAACCGCTGACCTATCTGGACACTTATCTGGCTTCCGAAGGCTTTTTTGCCTATACCGCCAGACCGGATACCCTGCATATGAAACTCGCCATCAACCACGATATCTTTTACGAATTTATCCCCTTCGATGAAGATGGCTTTGACGAGACAGGAAACTTACTGGAAAAACCCAAAGTGCTCACCATTGGGCAGGTAGAAGAAGATAAAGATTACGCCATGATTATTTCTACCCCGGCCGGTGCCTGGCGGTATATGATTGGTGACACCATCCGTTTTACCGACCTCGAAGCGATGGAAATGCGCATTTCCGGCCGTACAAAGTATTTCCTGAACGTAGTGGGTTCTCAGCTATCCGAAGATAAAATGAATCGGGCAATAGAAGCCGTTGAAAAAGAGATGGGTATTGATATTAAAGAATTCTCCGTAGCGGCCATAAAGGATGAAGACGACAACTTCTACCATCAGTGGGTGATCGGTACAGAATCCAAAGATGAAGCAGCCATACTGGAGAAGCTAGATGCTACGCTAAAGGATATCAATAAAAACTACGGCGTAGCCCGGAGCAAAGCCCTGAAAGACGTGAAAGTAAATACGATGCCGACTGAGGTTATTTACAACTGGCTAGAAACCAAAAAGAAAAAAGGGGGGCAAATCAAAATCCCAAAAATAATGAAAGCAGAGATGATGCAGGAGTTGCTGGATTTTGCAAAAGCACAGGCCTAAAGTGCCTGATCAATCGTCAGGTCATCATCGGGCTGATCGACCATGATGGCTACTTCATCCGGAGAAAGATAATAGCGGTCAATTCGCTCTTTATAGCGATTGGGCAGACTGGACTGCTCCAGAATATATTTTTTGGTCGCCATCACTTCCCTGGCGAAGCCCTGCTGAATAGCGTAAATATCCGCTTTGCGTTCCGCACCCACCCGAAAATTAAAAAAGAACCAATAGCCCAGGGCAAACTTGATCATATTCCAGGCGCTGCGCTCCAGGTAATCCATGACGTGTCCCAGTTCGTGTGCAAACCAGCCCACTAGTACTTCGGCGGGAAGGTCCTCCAGCGTCAGGTATTCGGCAAAATTTGGGTGGTTGCTGATCTCAATTTTATAGGCGCGGCGCGCACGTCTGAAGAAGCGAAAGTCCAGAACGGGTTGCGCGCGCATATTCGTTGCAGCGACGGACCTTTGTTGCAAAATAATTTCGTGATCCGCCAATTGTGGGAAGCCCTTTAATGCTTCCAGGAAGCAATCGCGCACAAAGGTCTGATCTATATGTTTAAACTGTACATTCATTTTTTTCATCACCTCTAGAACGGCGGCAAGCCCTGCTTGTTTAGCCCAAATCAATAAACACAACTATAATATATGCTAGGATTTAGAAACAAAAGAAAAAAGGATCCCAACCGTCCCAAAACCCTCGAGCAGATCACCGAACAACAGATTGAAGAAGGGGCGGAAGAGTACAAAAGAAGCGGGCGTAGTCTTTTCTTTTCCGCCTTTACCGCTGGGATGGATTTGGGCTTCAGCTTGCTCATCATGGCCATACTCTACACCATGTTTGAACCCAAAGCCTCAAAGGAGGTCATGCAGGTCATCATGGCCGTGACTTATCCGGTGGGTTTCTTATTCGTGGTACTCGGTCGTTCTGCCCTGTTTACCGAACACACCACACTGGCGGTATTCCCCGTACTGGACGGCAAAGAATCTCTCGCAAATCTGGCAAAAACCTGGGGCATTATTTATAGTGGAAACATCATTGGTGGCTTCGTTATTGGTGGCCTGATTGTTTGGCTCGGACCAAGACTTCAAATCCTTAGTCACCATGCCCTGGAGGATATCGCCCTGCACTTGATCGAAATTAAAGGTTTCATTATTCTGGGTAGTGGATTGTTGGCGGGTTGGCTCATGGGCTTATTATCTTGGCTGGTTACTTCCTCACAAGAGACCATCAGTCGCATTTTCATTGTTTTCCTGATTACCAGTGCCATTGGTATCGGCTCCTTACATCACTGTATTGTAGGATCAACGGAGATATTCGCCGGAGCTATTGTATCGGATAAAATTGGATTCATGGATTATATTTCTACACAATTCTGGGCTACCCTGGGTAACATTATTGGTGGTGTATTTTTCGTTTCTATTCTGAAATTCCAGGCCTCAAAATAATGAAGTTGTTTTTGGAATCTATGCGGAATGTTTATATTGAATAATAAGCACAAATTTACTCATGCAGCAATACGCCTCCATAAACGATCTCAAGGAAGCTACCCGGCAGCAACTTTCCAAAGCACATTATCGGTATCTGGCGGGAGGCTCCGATGATCAGCTGACCCTACGCCGCAATGAGCAGGCTTTCGGTCTATATCAGATTAGACCCCGGCGACTGGTGGATGTGCGTAAGATCGATCTGCAGTGTACGCTCTTTGGCGAAACCTGGCCCCGCCCCTTTTTTATGGCTCCGGTCGGCTTTCAGAAACTATTTGCGCCGCAGGGGGCTTTGCATACGGCCCGGGCTTGCGCCCAAAAAAATCAACTGATGCTGGCTTCTACCGTGACTAATGTTGCCTACTCAGAAATTGCTGCTTCTTTCCCCAGGGGAAAGCCCTGGTTTCAACTCTATCCAACCACCAGGCGGAACATCACCAAACAACTTATTCAACAAGCTGAAAGGGCCGGTGCAAAAGTCTTGGTGATTACAACGGATGTGCCCGTGCTGGGCAACCGGGGTACGAACGCTCGCCCGCTGATTGAGGAGATATTTGGTGACGATGGCCAGCTGGCTAATCTTCCTGGGTATTCCCTTTATGACTCCGTACACGATCCCGGAATGACCTGGGAAATCATCCCCTGGATTCGTAGCTTTAGTCAGATGAAGATTGTACTAAAGGGCCTGATGCGCTTCGAAGATGCTCGTCTGGCCCGGCAATATGGTGTGGATGGCATCTACATCTCTAACCACGGTGCCCGGCAACTCGACAGCAACCTGAGTACCATCGAATGCCTGGAAGAAATCGTCGCAGAGGTCGGTGCTTCCCTGCCCGTTCTGATTGATGGTGGTTTCCGACGTGGCACCGATATACTCAAGGCGCTAGCCCTGGGCGCTACGGCCGTCGGTATTGGACGCCCTTTTCTATATGGTTTGAGTCTGGGACAGGAATCGGGTATCGTCCGGGTGATTGACATCCTCCAGGAAGAACTGCATAGGAATATGCAATTAGCCGGTGTCTCCAGCCTGGGAGAGTTAGATGCTACTTTCGTAAAAAAAACAAGACCTGTTTTATGAGTTTATCCATTGATATCAATTGCGACCTGGGAGAAAGTTACGGCCGCTATCGCATTGGGAATGACGCTATCGTATTTCCCCTGATCACTTCCGCTAATATTGCCTGTGGATTTCACGGCGGCGATCCATTACACATCCAGGACACCATTAAAGCTGCCATTAAACACCAGGTACAAATCGGCGCACACCCAGGTTATCCCGATTTGATGGGCTTTGGCCGTAGAGCAATGCAAATTCCAGCCGAAGAATTAAAAGCCATTATTCGCTATCAAATTGCCGCAGTCAAAGGCTTAACGGAAAGCCTCGGTGGACAATTGCACTTCGTCAAACCCCACGGCGCCCTGTATAACAAAATGGCCCGGGATCACTCCGAGGCCGAAACCGTGATTGAAGCTATTTTATCCATGGATAAAGAGCTCGCTATTATGGGACTGGCGGGTAGCCACCTTCGGGAAATCGTTGAAAGAAAAGGAGGACGCTTTATCGCTGAAGCCTTTGCAGATAGGCGTTACGAAGCAGATGGTAAACTTCGCTCAAGAAATAAACAGTATTCAGTACTTGAAAATCCGGAAGTAGTTGCACAACAGGTACTCTCCATTGCGCGCGATCAGCAAGTCGAAGCTTACGATGGGAGTACCCTGAGTCTACAGGCCGATAGTATTTGTATTCACGGTGACAACCCCAAGGTAGAAAGTCTATTGGCAAGTATTACGAGTATTTTGGCGAAAGCCGGCATCTCAAAAAAGCCATTTTAAATATGCAAATCATTCCTTACGGCGAATCGGCACTATTACTGAATTTTGAGCAAGAAATTGATCCCGAGATCAATCGTCTGGTCCAATCCTGGGAAGCGCGGATACGGGCGGCAAAGCTTTCTGGTCTGTCTCACTTTATACCTGCTTACGCTAGCCTGACCCTTGTATTTGAGCAACCACTTCCACAGGTAAAACAGACCATCGAAGAAATTAGACAACTAGCCGATCAACCGGCAGCAGACCATGAGCAAGGGCAGCGACAACTGCGGATTCCAGTCTGCTACGCGGATCCATTTGCTCTGGATAAAGCACAAGTCATGGATTTATTGGAGCTGGACTGGCCAGAAGTGATCGAATGGCACACCCAATCCGCTTTTCAGGTTTATATGCTGGGCTTTTCACCCGGATTCGCTTTTATGGGGCGGCTACCCAAAGCACTGCACATTGCACGCAAACGGGAGCCCCGATTAACAGTACCCGCCCGGTCGGTAGGGCTGGCCGGCGCCCAAACGGGTATTTATCCGAACGAAATCCCGGGTGGCTGGCAGTTGATTGGTCGTACCCCCATCTCGCCCTTTCGTCCAATGCAAGAGGATATTTTTTTATTTCAAGCCGGAGACCAGGTACAATTCTATTCCATTGACGAGGAAGAATACAATCGATTACAGACACAAATAGAGCAGCAGCAATTCGACTGGAGCTCTCTCCAGCAAAAATAAGAAAAGTATGCCCGATAAAATACTCATCTACGTTGATCAAGCAGGTTTACAAACCACCCTCCAGGATTTAGGACGCCCCGGCTACCAGGCACAGGGTATTCCTTTGGGCGGCGCGCTGGACCGGCGCTCCGCCATTCAGGCGAATTACCTCGTGGGCAATGCCCTAACCGAGCCGGTATTAGAAATCACCCTGCTTGGCCCAAAATTAATTTTCGAGCAGGGAGCACAAATCGCCCTAACGGGAGCAGATCTTTCCGCTGAATTGAATGGTCAGCCCCTTCCTACCTATCAGACGGTTGCTATTCAGGCGGGCGACATACTGCGTTTTGGTAAACCCCGGAAAGGCTGCCGCGCCTACCTGGCAGTTGGTGGAGCATGGATTGTGCGAAACTGGTTGGGCAGCGCCAGTCTAGCTACCCAGCAGGTCAAATTACTCACTCCCGATAGTCTATTGCAAAAAGGTCAACGGATCGAGATTAAATTCCAGCAGTTTATCAAACCCAGAATGCTGCGGCCCGATCCTTTACCAAAAGAAGAGCCTACGCTAAAGCTACTACCCGGTCCGGAATTTGAACTATTCCCCAATACCTACATAGCCCATTTTTTTGCGCAAAGCTATACTGTATCCCCCAGCTCAAACCGAATGGGCTATCGTTTAGAACCCACTATTCCAGATTACAGCTGGCCGCAGGAAAATATTTCTTCGGGGATCGTACCCGGCACGATCCAGATTACCAATCAGGGTCAAGCCATTGTACTTATGGCCGATGCCCAAACCGTAGGCGGCTACCCAAGGTTGGCCAATCTGAGCAATGATAGTCTGCACCATATGGCCCAATTACGCCCTGGTGATAACCTGCGATTCCAACTAAAAGATACTTGATCAAGGGGTAGTGGTTGAAACTCTTCGCTTCAAAACACTCCAGATTAGTGCATGGTCGCTTGGCCAGTCGCCTCCTTTCGCGTACCCTTCGACCCCGGCTGAGTGGGTTTGCCAGTGCAGTGCATCCTGATAAATAAAGTCAATGCGGTACTGTAACTCATCTTTAAACCGTGCTGACCAGGTATAGCCCAACTGCTGACCCGAATCGGGGTAAACCTGTCGATAAGTATCCTGGTATCCCTTCCGGTAAAAAGTTTTGCTTACTGGCCAGGACAAAAAGTACCCCCCGTGCCGACCGGCATTAGCCAGTGTCCAGTCCAGATGAGAGCCACTATTCATATCTCCACCAATAATCGTTGGCAAAGGAACCAAGCCCAAAGTTTTAATTGACTTAAAAAGATCCAGTGCTTCTCTACCCCGGGAGCGCAATTCCTGGGAGACAAAATAATCGTAATCTACCTCCTCTTGTATCATTCGATCAGTGCTGGGACTGGCGCTTAACCAGACATCAAAGACCGTAACATAGTCATCGGATCCAGTCTGTAAGACCGCCCCGCCTAAGCGAAAATCATCCCAGGGACTAAAAACCTCCATAATGGGCAGCTTAGTCATGATGGACAAATTAGAACTAATGAGATAGAATGTCATCCCCAAGGAGTCGGCGATAATGGGTCCGGAACCGTAGGTCTCTTGCATCAGGATGATATCGGGAGCTTGCTCTGCTAGTTCCGCTATGGTCTGGCCTATTCCCTTTTCGATCCCGTTATGACGACCACCGTGCCAAATATTCCAACTTACGACCTTCAATTCGCGTTTTGAATCCGGAGCTTTTAGCTTTCGCTTCCACTCGTCTTCTACTTTCAGTTTTTTCACCTTTATAGATTCACCTACTTGGATATTTGAGCCAATGGGAATCTCTTCCGGCCGAAGATCACCCAAATTGTATACGGCCACTTCTTTTTGATCAAAGTACAACCAGACACTTTCCATCTCCGGATGAAAGACCATTTGAATCTCGTGCCATTTGCCGTCGTTAATTCGTTGTTTTTGCGTCGGTAGGTAATCCAAACGATTTTTACCGTTACCCAGATTCCACCCCCAGGCACCGTTAGCCTGTAAAAATACGGCCCAGCCTTTGCGCAGGCCGGCGGGAAGTGTTTTTCCAAAATTCGAATTACTAGTCAAATCCAGGATAAAGCTATTGCGACTGTCCCAGTTTTTAGTGGCAGCGATGAGGGGCAGGCTGTCACTTTGCAAAGTCGTCTTCACCCTGAAAGAGATATTAATTATCCCTTCGGCTTTCGCCAAAGTAGACATCACGGTCGACACGAAGAGTAAAATAAGAAGCTTACGCATAGCTATTCTTAAAGGAAATATAGTGGTTTTACTCTTTTTCACCCCCCTCGATGACGGCGGAAAGCCCCCGGTCTACCAGGGCATCTTTCTTGGGCTTCAAGATTCGCTTCGGTGCGGTTTTTACCGTTGCCTTACCTTTGAAATGAATCAACAAAGCCAATTGCTCCGATTGGGCTTCGGAATGCTCCAGTACTTCAATAAAACACTTAATAACCCAGTCGAAAGAATTATGATCATCATTGTAGACAACTAGGCGAGCCTGGTTACCGACGCCGGTATCGGCCAATTCCTCATCCAATTCAATCTCTTCTTCTACAATGGTTTCTTCTTCTACTTGCGCCAGGGTGAGCATATTTATTTTGTTTTTTCCAAATTCGTGGAGACGCTCCCAAAGCCTGCTTCCTTTAGTTTAAGGAAGAAAGGGTCTCCTTGATGGCCGTAAAGTTCGGTAATTCTCCTGCATTATCCAACACTTCGGCGTAGCGGATGGTTCCTTCTTTGTCGATTACAAAGGCAGATCGCTTAGACACACCTTTCAGTCCAAAAACGAACTCATCGTAATAAGCTCCATAAGCTTGCGAAGCTTCTTTATTAAAGTCTGAAAGCAAGGGAAAGTTCAGGTTTTGATCCGCCTTGAATTTATCTAGGGTAAATGGTGAATCTACGGATACGGCCAGAATATTGGCATCCATATTATTGTATTCACTAATACCATCGCGCATCGTACAAAGCTCTTCTGTACAGACACTTGTGAAAGCCATCGGAAAAAATAAAAGCACAACGTTTTTTCCTTTGTGGTCAGTAAGGGAAACCTCTTTTTTGTCATCGGCTACCAATGTAAAGTCTGGTGCCTGATCTCCAACTTTTACCATGTAAAGTTTTTTTATGTGATTTAAGGAATGGTTCAAAATGAATTCACTTTGAATCTAAGGTACTACCAATCTTCATTTAAAGATAAGCGTAGAGTTTGTTTGCATTTCGTTTTTAAGTATGCCTCTAAGTATTCAAATAACGAAAGTAAAAAATTGTTCATGTAGCCCAATGTTTTGACCAAATGAATTCACTTTGTACCACTTATTGAAGTTGTAAAGAAGCAGGTTTTGCTGCCAAGATCTTCTTATTAAAGAAAAAAATGACTATTTTTACTATCTGATGACCAAAACACTTAATTCTTATGAAAAAAACGATCGTAACGCTATTTGCCTTCACCATTATATTATCCACCACTTCTGCTTTTGTACCAGATGATGACGCTGCTGTCTTATACCGCATCATCAAGTACAATGATATCAATCAGAATGGAAGCAACGATGAGATTGTCACCGCTGTAGGTGCCCCCCCAAGTGGTAATGCACTGACTGGCTGGGAATTTGTGATTTATAACAATAGCGGTACAGAAATTGATCGTGGCTTTACTTCTCTTGAAAATGCTGGCGCCAATGGTGATCTGGGCACTCGGTTCTCCTTTAGTGTGGGACGCTCCCTAGGAACCATCACCGTATGTCAAACCGCTCAGGCCAATTGGACCAATACGGACCCTGGCATCGCGGCTACCGACCCTGAGAATCTTGGACGCGCCTGTGAGGTTATCACCATAGCCACCAGTGGAACTGGCCCCTTCACCCGCTACTTTGGTGGGTACGAAACGCCGCAACCGCAAGAACCTGTGACCAATTTACCGGCAATGCCGGGCTACCTGAAAATCTTGTTAGCTGCTTTTGTGCTAGGCTCACTAACCTGGCTACTGGCCAGAAAACCAGCACCATCAAGCTAAAGGCATCAATAGGCCAGTAAGTCAGTAGAAATATTCGAAAGGATTTAGCTAATTTTGATTAAAACATAGCTAATGAAGCCCGAGCAGAAGGCTTATTTCGAATTACACCTGGCAGTATTGCTCTTTGGCCTAACCGCCTTACTGGGAGGCTTGATGGACTTATCCGCCATTGTCATCGTTTGGTGGCGGGTATTACTGACCAGTATATCTCTGCTCTTCCTGATTCGGGTACGATATCTATTCAAGAGTCTGCCCTTATCAACGATCCTGACTTTTGCGGGTATTGGTATTATCGTGGGCTTGCACTGGGTTACCTTTTATGGTGCGGTAAAGCTCTCCAATGTCTCCATCTGTCTGGTGGGTATGTCGACGACCTCCATTTTTACCGCTTTTCTTGAGCCGGTCTTTTTTCGACAAAAAATAAAGTGGTATGAAGTATGGTTGAGTTTGATGATTGTTCCCGGTATGATCCTGGTTGTTAACGCGACGGATTTCTCCTTGCTGACGGGTTTATGGGTTGCCATGGTCTCCGCTTTTTTATCCTCCCTCTTTGCGATTATGAATAAAAAGCAGATCAGCAAAACCAATGAATTAAGTATCACATTTCTGGAATTGGGTAGTGCCTGGTTGTTTTTGAGTCTATTGATTCCCCTCTACAGCTGGCTGGGTAATGTTCGGCTCAATATGATCCCCCCCCGACTAGATGACTGGATTTACCTGATCATTTTAGCACTACTTTGTACGACCTTTGCTTATGCCCTCAATTTAAAGGCCCTTAAATACGTCTCCGCATTCACTTCTAATCTAGCCTTAAACCTGGAACCGGTCTACGGTATCATTCTGGCCTGGCTAATCTTAAACGAAAATGAAGAATTAAGTGCTGGTTTTTATTGGGGGGTAGGTATTATTTTGGCAGCAGTTTTTGGACATCCGCTTTTAGCCCGACGTATGCGCAAAAAAAATTAGGTAGCTGATCTGATGGTCAACTGCCTAATTTTTTTACGAAAGTGAGAAATAATCCTTCTTATTCATCAATAACGTCCGCATCCTCGATAAAAGAGTCCGAACCATTCATGTTGGTATTTGGAGCATCGATGGGAGGCGTCTGTATGTTATCTTCCTTATTAGGACTTCCTGAAGGCCGCTGTCCAATCAGTCGTTCGACGTCTGATTTAACGAGCACTTCCTTCTCTAGCAGCGCCTGCGCTAATTTTTCTAACTCATCTCTTCTTTCGGTCAATAATTCCTGCGCTCTTTTATACTGGCTATTTACCAGATTCCGCACCTCTTCATCAATCATGGAGGCCGTCATGTCAGAGAAAGGTTTATTGAAAGACTCGTTCTGCATTCCGTAGAAAGAGACCTGGCCCACTTTTTCGTTCATACCGAACACAGAGATCATACTGTAAGCCATTTTGGTCACCTGATCTAGGTCACTCTGTGCCCCAGTCGATACCTTACCGAATACAATATTTTCCGCAGCACGGCCACCAAAAGTCATACACATGCGATCCAACAGCTGCTCGGTACGAGTAATATATTCCTCTTTAGGCAGGTATTGAGCATACCCCAGTGTTCCAATGCCCCGCGGTACGATGGTTACTTTCACCAGTGGAGAAGCATGCTCCAGGAACCAACCACAGACCGCGTGTCCGGCTTCGTGATAGGCAATGATTTTCTTCTCTTCGGGAGAGATTAATTTGTTCTTCTTTTCCAGACCACCAATGACTCGATCCAGGGCATGGTTGAAGTCATCCATATCCACCGCTGATTTATTACGACGAGCGGCTACCAGCGCGGCTTCATTACAAACGTTAGCGATATCGGCCCCGGCAAAACCAGGTGTCATTTCGGCCAGTGTCTCTGGCTGGATATCTGAATTGGTCTTTATATTTTTCAGGTGGACCTTGAAGATCGCTTCCCGTCCGCGCAAATCTGGCCGATCAATACCGATCTGGCGATCGAAACGTCCGGGGCGCAACAGAGCAGTATCCAATACGTCCGGTCGGTTGGTCGCTGCCATCAGGATTACCCCTTTATCGGTACTAAACCCATCCATTTCTACCAATAACTGGTTGAGCGTATTCTCTCGCTCATCATTACCACCCTGCATACGGTTTCCTCCACGGGCGCGACCAATCGCATCAATCTCATCAATAAAGATGATACAAGGTGCCTTTTCTCTAGCTTGTTTAAATAAGTCACGTACGCGTGAAGCACCTACCCCAACAAACATTTCTACAAAGTCGGAACCAGAAATGGAGAAGAAGGGTACGCCTGCTTCGCCGGCAACGGCTTTTGCCAGAAGGGTTTTACCCGTTCCGGGAGGGCCCACCAGTAAAACACCCTTGGGAATCTTACCTCCCAATGCGGTATATTTCTTTGGGTTTTTCAGGAAATCTACCACTTCCATTACCTCTTCTTTGGCCTCATCCAGACCCGCTACATCCGCAAAGGTGACATTTACCTTAGCATTTTGATCAAATAGCGTCGCTTTAGATTTTCCAATATTGAAAATCTGAGCGCCCGGTCCGGCTCCTCCACCGCTCACCCGACGCATAATAAATAACCAGATAGCGACAATGATGATTAAAGGCAATAGCCACCCAAGAATAGGATAAAGGTAATTTTCCCGTGTTTCGTAAGTTACATAGACCTGCTCTTCTTCGGGAATATCAGCATCTTCCTGTGCATCTTCCACAAACTCCTGAAACTTATCAAGGGGGCCTACTTCTTTGGTATAGTGAGGACGGTCCCCGCCGAAATTGGTTTTCTGCGCATCCTGATATTCTTCGTTTTCCAGATAATTATCCTTCAGCGTGATATAGGCCTGTTTCTCATTAACTACCAAAATACTCTCCACATGCCTTTTCTCCAGCATTTGCTTCAGACGGTATTTATCGAGTTTAGCCTCGGGCGCACCAATACTATTACTGACCAGGGTATAGGCGATCAGGGTAAGGGCGATAATACCATAAATCCAGAAGGAATTGAACCTGCTGGGTCCATTTCCCTTATTTTCCGAATTATTATTGTTATTTTCCATTAAGACTCTTTTTCATTTTAGACCAGCAAACTAGTTCCTGGAAGGGTGTATACGCTTAAATATTTTGATTAGTATAACGCCCCTGGGGCTTAAACGTTTTGTAAATTCGATAAAATGCGATCTTTATGCTACAAACTGGCATATTCTGTCACATCCGCGTCACTCCATAAAGCTTCCAACTGGTAAAATTCTCTTTTCTCAGGATGGAAAATATGAATAACTACATCAAAATAGTCCATGCATATCCAGGTGGCACCACTTCCGCCTTCAACGTGGCTCGCCATGGTGTTAGCTTCTTTCTTAAGTCGAAGATTAATGTTTTCCGAGATGGCTTTAACCTGAGTAACGGAATCCCCCTCACAAATCACGAAATAATCTGTGGGTGCATCATCTAACTTTCTGAGGTCTAGCTTTACAATATTTTTTCCTTTAATGTCTCTGATACTGTCAATGATCAGATCATTTAATGCTTCGGTGGAGATAGACTCCTTATTTAGTTTTACTTGAGAATGCAAATTCAAATACTATTATTTTAGATTTAACAATTCGTCGAGTACCTTGTATTCCTTACTAAAGTACAAAAAAAATACGCTTGCAAGTTAAAAACACAGTTTTTATTGGAAAGGTTCTCCTGCACTTCGATCGCCTACCTTCGACGAATGCCTATGCACAAGAATTGTTATCAAAAAGCAGACCAAGTGAAGGAACGGTCATATTGGCCGACTATCAGTCCGCAGGCAGAGGCCAAATTGGCAGTACCTGGGAAGTCAGCCCCGGAAAAAACCTGACTTTTAGTCTAATTTTATCCCCTGGCTTCTTGCCCGCTCCGCAGCAATTTGTCCTCAGTCAGGCGGTTTCTCTGGCGATCCGCGATTTTTTATCGACGCTTTGCCCCAAAAGCGTTTATGTCAAATGGCCAAATGATATCTACATCGAAGAGAAAAAAGTCTGTGGTATTCTCATTCAAAACAGCCTGAGCGGCAAAAAAATCCAAAACAGCATTATTGGCATTGGATTGAACGTGAATCAAGAGCATTTTCCTAAAGGACTGGACAATGCCAGCTCCCTGGCCCTGGAAACGGGAAAAACCTTCGATTTGCCAGACCTCTTCTCCTCGCTCTTGCAGCACCTGGAACAGAGATACCAACAACTTCGCTCTGGTAAGCTTTCACAAATCCAGCAAGATTATTTAAAGCACTTATTCCTCTATCAGAAAGAAGCTATGTATTGCGAACCGGGAGGATCTCCCTTTACAGGGAAAATAGTTAATGTCAATACGAGAGGTCAATTGGGAATAGCCCGCCAGACGGAGATCACTTACTATAATATCAAAGAAATTAAATACCTGGGCGTAAAAAATAAAAAAGCCGACAGAATTGATCCTGCCGACCCCTTAAATAGGCTATAAGTATCTATTGTTCATTAGTGTATAATTAATTTTTCCTGCTGAATAAGATGACCATCTTCATCGTGCAATACGATCAAATACATCCCTGGTTCCAGATTATCTAAAGCTAATCGCCTGGTCTGTACTCGAGGGTCCACAGGCTCCGATAATACCCGCTGCCCTACCATATTGTATAATGCCAGGGTGTTGGCAGGCTTAACTTTCCTTATTCTGTCGTGAACATTTATCGCATTTAAATCGAGAAGAAAATCTGGTGTTTTCCAATCTACCAGCACCGTATTGCGTGCCGGATTAGGCATTGCCCTTAGCCATTTTTCGGTACTGGATAAACGATCTAATGAAAGGACGAAGTATTGCCAATCACTCTCGGTATCATCTGCACAGACCGACTTTACCCGAGCCGTATATTTAATTCCCGCCCGAAGCCCGGCAATCCTCAGCTCCTGCAGAGGGGTGGTAAAACCAAACCATTGATTGATACCGGGAAGTTGAATCTGAAAAACGTATTTCTCGCTACTACCCGACCAACTGGCAATAAATCCGTTACCGGAGATGGAAGCACTCAGGTTTTGGGGTGCTGCGCAAGCAGACTGTTCTTCGGCAGGCTCCTCTACCGGAGTTGTTTCCTCCTCTACCTCCGGCTCCGTATTGACTTCTTCTGTATATGAATTATCATCATTTCCCGTAGCATCCGCATTGCGCTTCAGACCCCGGGAATCTAACATAGAAGACCTAAACCCTCCCGGCATAAATAAGGCACGCATACGCGCTTTTTGCCCCCCGGTGAACAGGTTCATGCAGGGATCATTCGTGTAATCCATAAAATTCTCTACCATATCCCGGTCTCCTCCCGAACAGGTATTTTTATTGGGTTGACAACCGTAAGTGGGCAGACTAGCCCGGGGAGTATCGCTTACATAATCATCCCTACCGCAATCGCCATCCCCCCAGATATGTCTGAGGTTGAGCCAATGACCAACCTCGTGCGTGGTTGTCCTACCCAGGCCATACCTTACTTTATCAGATCTTCTCCCGAAATAGGCATAATCGATAACCACTCCATCAGTAGAAGCAGGTCCTGCGCCCGGGAACTGCGCAAAGCCCATCTGTCTACCACTCAGGTCTCCTACCCAAATATTCAGATAATCGGATGCCGGCCAAGCATTAGAGCCACCATCCTTGTCAAACTTTATGGCATTACGAGAAGTGAAGTAGGATTTATTAGTGAACTTCCGCACGATCCCATTGGTGGGATTCCCGGCGGGATCTAATTCCGCCAACCGAAATTCTATGTCCACGCTAGCTGCCTGGGGCCAGGCTTCGTTACGATCCGCATTTAAGCGGTTGTAATCTTCATTTAGAACGGCCATCTGTGAGCGAATCAAATCCATTGAAAGATTTTCTCCCTGATGAGCATATACAATATGTATAACCACAGGGATAATGATTTTTTGCTCGCTGCGCAATTCCGTAATGGGTAAATAATTCTGTGTGTGCCGCTCGATAGCCCGCATTCGGTCGGATATCTCCGGATCAAAAAGCTGCATAAGCTGCAGATTGTCCATCGTCTGACAGTTGCGCTGCGCAGTAGTAATAGCCGGAAGGGTCATCATCATACTAACGAGCAGCACCACCAAGATAAAGTTGTCTAATTTTATCATAAGTTTGGGAGGCTTTAAAATATCTTGTCGTTATAGAATATAGTGCAATGCTTTTTCCATCCATTTCTGTTAAATGGATAATTGACCGGCTTTTGGGAAAGGATTTAAAATAAATTGTTGGGTTAATAGGACAATATGGAGTGCTGTTCTAACAAAATTACTTATTTTTCTATATTAAAAATAAAGATATGTATTCTGTCTGGCGAGACCCCTATATTTGAGCACAACAAATTCGAAAACGGTACTATTTAATTATGATATGGCACAATAAACATTAAAAACTAGCTTCTTATTAAAACATTTTATTTTAAAAAAATGAAATACCCACGAGCTAGCGCACACCAAAACGCGGATGAATATAGGAAAGGTGCTTGATCAGCGGAGACTTTAGCTAAACTATCCCTTCTTTTGTAGGGCAAAAGAAGCAAAACCCACCCGCTGAATGAGCCATTTCTTTACGCTGCGCTTTCCGGGTAAAGCCTAAAGCCGGCCTATACGGGCCCGTCTGG
>DATFKA010000007.1:0-3890 GCA_035268885.1 Saprospiraceae bacterium | reverse complement strand
AAGGCGCGGCGGAGCCTTGTTACTTCAGAAAGGGCCCCTTGAATTCCCTTTCTTCGTCTAGCTACAAAGGTGAGTACGCAACGCAATAATGGACAAAAAGATGACTTTCAAAATGCTTAGAAATTTAGATTACAGAGTATTGAAGATTTCCCAGGAAAGTGGACAACTTAGAAAATAAAATAAAATTGAGTGTACAAAGTGCATGTTTTTTTCTACCATAATTCTAACACAAAACCCGAACGCCTACAAGTTGCTATTTTCAGCTACTTGCAATAAGTAAATACGGGTACTTCCTTTTTTCAACTGGTAGAACAAGTGATTCCTTGCTGGATCATCAAAGCCGTTATGCTGGAAGCAAAAGCAATTATCTTTAATGAAACCAGGCTATAGATTAAGGTCTCCAGGGTAGGATAGCCCTTACCTATTACAGCTCCTTTGCATAGCCTTTGCGCTTTTATAGGGACTAATTTCATCTCTATTTTGACTTTTATCCCGCGTATAGAGACCTGCATTAAATTATTTTTCCTAAATTAACTCCCCAGTTTAAATCCAAAAAAACAGAACTATGGCTTTTGAATTATCTAAATCCGAACAATCGGGAAAATACCGCATTTGCTTGAAAGCAAATAACAGCCAAATCATTCTTACCGGCCAGGCGTATAGCCAGAAACAAGGCGCTAAGAATGGTATCGAATCTATCATCAAGAATACGGCCGACGGAGACGGACAGTTTGAACGTCTCACCGCCAAAGATGGATCTCCCTACTTTGTCCTCAAAGCAAAGAACAGCGAAGTCATCGGTACCAGCCAAATGTATAGCTCCGTCAGCGCGATGAACAAAGGTATTGCATCCGTGATAAAGCATGCTCAAGAAGGAAAAATTAAAGATTTGACCTGATTGAATTTTTTGAGGCCCTTTTCAAAGGGCCTTTCCCAATAATTCAAAACACAATTATGAAAAAGATGACCAGCCTAACGCTATTCTTCGGCCTGTTGGCCCTGATGGTACAGGCCCAGAATCCAAATCTGAATTACAACAAATTCAAGCAATTAAAAGAAGAGTTTCCTACGCCAAATGCCTATCGCACGGCTTCCGGCGCCCCGGGTCACGACTACTACCAACAAAAAGCGGATTATAAAATAAACGTCCGCCTCGATGATGAAAACCAACGCATCTACGGTGATGAGATGGTCACTTACTACAATAACTCTCCGGACCCACTCAACTACCTCTGGGTACAGTTGGATCAGAACGTACGCGCTAAAGATTCTAAGAGCGTAAAAATCCAGTCGGGCGATATTAACGACCAGGCAAGCTTCGGTCAGTTGATGCGTATGCATAACCCCTTCGACGGCGGACATAATATTGAATACGTAAAAGATGCCGAAGACAAAGACATGACCTACCACATCGTAGGAACCATGATGCGGATCGACCTGGATCAGGTCCTACAACCCGGAGAAAACGTTTCCTTCCAGGTGAAGTGGTGGTATAATGTACCGGCCAGCGGACGGGGCAAAGCGGAATACTTCCCCGAAGATGACAATTATATCTATACCATTGCCCAGTGGTTTCCACGTATGTGTGTCTACAACGAGGTAGAAGGCTGGCAACACAAAGAGTTTCTCGGCAGAGGAGAGTTCACTCTGGTATTCGGAGACTACGAAGTCAATATCACCGCTCCGGCCGATCATATTGTCGCCTCCACCGGTACCCTGCAAAACCCCAAAGACGTACTCACGCGCGAGCAACGCCAACGCTTCGAAAAAGCCCGTAAAAGCACGGACACGCCCGTCATGATCGTCACCAAAGAAGAAGCGATTGAAAACGAAAAAGAAAAATCCAGCGAAGAAAAAACCTGGACCTTCAAAGCGGAAAATGTACGGGACTTTGCCTTTGCTTCCAGCCGTAAGTTCATCTGGGACGCCATGGCTTTAGAGCAAAATGGCAATACCATTATGTGTATGTCGGCTTATTCTAAAGAAGGCTACGAGCTGTGGAAGAAGTTTTCTACGCGCGTAACGGCCCATACCATCGAGGTCTACTCTCGTATGACCTTCGACTACCCCTACCCCACCGCCTGGTCGGTCGACGGTAGCATGGGTATGGAGTATCCCATGATCGCTTTCAACTACGGCCGTACCGAGGCGGATGGCACCTACTCCGAGCGGATGAAGTATGGCCACATCGGCGTGATCATTCACGAGATTGGACACAACTACTTTCCCATGATCGTCAACTCTGACGAGCGTCAGTGGACCTGGATGGACGAAGGGATCAATAGCTTTCTAGATGCCGTTGCGGGCCAGGAATGGGAAACCGATCACGACTGGGGGGCACAACCCACCAAGATTGTACCGTATATGAGTTTACCCAAGGAGGACCTCTCCCCCATCATGACCAACTCGGAGTCGATTAAAAACTTCGGGCCGAATGCTTACTCCAAGCCCGCTACCGCTCTGTACATTCTGCGGGAAACAATTATGGGACGCGAGCTCTTCGATATGGCCTTCAAAGAATATGCGAACCGCTGGATGTTTAAGCACCCCATGCCCGCCGATTTCTTCCGCTCAATGGAAGATGCCTCCGGTATTGACCTGGACTGGTTCTGGCGGGGTTGGTTTTATTCTACCGATCACGTGGATATCGCTATCAACGATGTCAAGTGGCTACAGGTAGACACCAAAGACCCGGAAGTGGAAAAATCCTTAGCGAAAGCGAAAAGAGAAGCCGCGCCCAAATACATCGGAGACCAGCGCTACGAAGCCATGGAGTCTCTGGTAGAGCGCGATCCGACTATGAAGGACTTCTACAACACCTATGATCCGCTCGATGTGACCCCGGAAGACCGTCAGGCCTACCAGCGGTATTTGAGCCGATTATCGCCGGAAGAAAAAGAATTTCTGGATGCCGGCTACCACTACTACTCGGTCAACTTTGATAATAAAGGAGGACTGGTGATGCCCATTATTCTCGAATTCCAATTTGTAGACGGCACTTCAGAAATCGTACGCGTACCGGTGCAGATTTGGCAAAAGGAGGACAGCAACGTCAATAAGGTCTTCTTCTTCGACAAAGAAGTAGAACGCATCGTGCTGGATCCACTGTTGGAAACCGCCGATACCGACCGCAGCAACAATTTCTGGCCGGAAGCCCAGGAGGCCTCTCGTTTCGAACTGTTTAAGCGCGGAGCCAGACAAAGAGGCGGCAGCGGTGCGGGTAACCCCATGCAGCGCGCCCAACAGCGTCAGCAGAATAGCAATGGTAGTGGTAACTAGTAGTGTTTTATTTTAAGTACCAGCCTACTTTCAATAAGGAAAAACCCCGGATTATGGTAGATACCATCATTCGGGGTTTTTCTTTCTCACCTAAACATCTTAATCACCGCAACACCAGCACCTTCGCCATCCAGCAATCCTGCACCGTCCGAATCTCCACTAGATACAGGTTAGCCGGCCAGGTACTGGTTGCAATTTCGATGCCGGACTCCTTCGGTAGCAAAGCCAATTGCCCCTTACGGAAAACGAGCTGCCCACTGGGCCCGTAGACGTTCAGGGCAATGATATCCGCCATTTCGATTTCGTTATTCAGCAATTGAAAAGACCGACTGGTCGGGTTAGGGAATACGAAAATCAGGATCGCCCCAAATGGTAATTCGCTTTTTAGACTCCGTACCAGCCACAACTTCCTCAATTTCGAACTCCATACCGTGCCCTACCGTTCGCAGTGGATGACCCCGCACCACCAACTTAAGTAGTCCACAAAATTAACCTTTATGATTTATGACGGCATCTTTTTCACCTACTCTGCGTTAAAAACTGCTACTGGTGTTAACCACACGCAGTTTTTGCCTTGATTAGGCAAAAAATCTGCTCGGTCAAAATCTAAA
>DATFKA010000006.1:0-7953 GCA_035268885.1 Saprospiraceae bacterium | reverse complement strand
TTTTCTGGATCGATCACCTACGTGAAAGGCTACTACCTGTTGAGAAGTCTTTTCATAAGCTACCCAAATCCAACATTTATTATCTTTAGAACCCACAAACGACCAGGCTTCATCTGCTTGAATTACAGCTACTTGTAAGTCGTCATCCAGTAGGTTTTCTATATCAACACCAAAGTCTTCAGGGACTTCTTCGTATACCGAAATCATATACTCCAAAAGCCAGGTCAAACTAACTCCGAATACCCGACAAATACCTCGTAAACTCAGACGTTCTAATAGGGCTTTGCGAATCTTTTCTTTTATCGGTTCACCAATAGTATGATGGTTCGGAAATACAAATTGGCGTTCACAATCTTTACATTTATGATTTTGACGTCCATAGTGGGTATGGCCATTTTTGACTATATTAGAACCAAAACATTTTGGGCAGTGCATTACGTATATTGGTTTTTGACAACATCAAATATACGCACTGCCTTTTTTATCTGTTCATCCTTACATTATTTGCACTACCCTTTAAAGATCAAGTGTCCCCGACGCTCGTTAAACTCTATGCGCTTTAAGCTGTTCCAATAGAGTATTCTGGCAAAACACAATACCTATGAAAGATAAAACAAACTGGAACGAACTCAATGCTGAAGAAAAGCGCGTTATCCTCAATAAAGGGACAGAGATGCCTTTCACCGGTGAGTACAACAAGCATAAGGCACCCGGCGTTTACATCTGCCGTCGTTGCGAAGCTCCTCTTTATCGCTCGGAAGACAAATTTGATTCCGGTTGTGGTTGGCCCAGTTTTGACGACGAGATTCCCGGTGCCGTGCGCAAGGAGCGCGACGCGGATGGTCGACGCACCGAAATCCTCTGCGATAACTGTGGCGGACATCTGGGTCACGTTTTTGTGGGGGAGCGTCTTACCGCTAAAAACACCCGCCACTGTGTCAATTCCATCTCTATGAAATTTATCCCTCAGGAAGAATGGGAAAAAATGAATCTGGACAAAAAAAAAGAAGCATAGCGATCTTCGCGGCCGGCTGCTTTTGGAGTAAAGAATACCACTTTCAGAAGCAACCGGGGGTGGTCAGTACCCGGGTCGGCTTTACCGGCGGGCACTTGCCGAAGCCAGGCTACCAGGAAGTATGCCGTAAAGATACCGGACACGCCGAAGCCGTAGAAGTTAGTTTTGATCCCGATCAAACAAATTTCAGATGTCTGGCCAAATACTTCTTTCAATTTCACGACCCCACGGTTGATCGTACCGAAAATGGTGGTCAGTACCGATCTGCTATTTTTTATCACAACGAAACACAAAAAGAAGTAGCCGAACAATTGATTGAAGAATTGAAGACCAATGGTTATGCCGTAAAAACCACTCTTGAACGGGCTACTACCTTTTGGCCTGCCGAAGCCCGCCATCAAAAATACTGTGAGAGTCGGGGGATGCAACCCAGAGATCACTTTCAGCAAAGATTTGAAAAAACCAGTACATAGTTTATTTTTGACCTTCAAAAGAATACACCATCGCCATGCGCTTAAAACGGTACGTTCCCATTCTGGATTGGCTGCCCAAGTATAAGCTGAAATTTCTGGGTAATGACCTGCTGGCGGGACTGACGGTAGGGGTCATGCTAATCCCCCAGGGAATGGCCTACGGTCTGCTGGCTGGCCTTGACCCCATTTATGGTCTGTATGCGGGTATCGTGCCCCTGATTCTTTATCCCTTGTTCGGCACTTCCGGACAAGTATCCATCGGGCCCACCGCGCTGGTTTCCTTATTGGTTCTGGCCGGCGTCAGTCAGCTCGAAGAACCCGGTACAGGGCGCTATTTGGAGCTAGCCGTCATTACGGCTATGATGGCCGGATTGATACAGGTGGGGCTAGGCTTATTTAAATGGGGCTTCCTAATTAATTTTCTGGCCCACCCGGTTATTTCTGGATTTACTTCGGCAGCGGCGATCATCATCGGCTTGAGCCAGTTCAATAATCTTTTTGGCCTAAGCCTCGAACGTAGCAACCAAATTCACGTCGTCCTGCAAGCACTCTTTTCACACCTCCAGGACATCCACTGGCCGACCTTCCTTTTGGGAGTGGGCGCCATTGTTTTTATGCTCATAATACGCCGTATTAACCGGGCCATTCCCGCTGCCCTTTTGGTAGCGGTCATGGGGATACTGATTGCTAAATACGCACAGCTAAATACGGTCGGGGTAGCTATTCTCGAGGATATTCCTAAAGGCTTACCCACTTTTTCCGCACCGGGAATAAGCCTCCGTGACATCCAACAGCTCCTACCTCTGGCCTTGACTATTAGTGTCATTAGCTTTATTGAGTCACTGGCTATTGCCTCCGCTATTTCTAAAAAGTATAAATTGCCCAAGGTGGATCCCGATCAGGAATTATTGGCATTGGGGGTTACCAAATTAGTGGGCAGCTTTTTCCAGGCCTTCCCCACCACGGGAAGCTTCAGCCGCTCGGCAGTGAATGGCGAGGCGGGTGCCAAAACGGGGCTTTCCTCTTTCTTCGCTGCCTTATTATTAGGGATTACGCTGTTGTTTTTTACCCCTTTGTTTTACTACCTGCCCAAAGCTGTCCTGGCCGCTATCATTATGGTATCGGTTATTGGTTTGATCAACATCAAAGAGGCTATTCACCTGTTTCGAACGGATCGCCGTGACTTTTATACGCTCCTGGCTACTTTCCTGGCTACGCTCATTCTGGGTATCCAACTGGGCGTCTTGACCGGCTTGCTGTTATCCATTGCATTTATGGTGTATCAGAATGCCAAGCCCCACTCTGCGGTATTGGGCCGGGTACCCGATACGCAGCACTACCGGAATATCCACCGCTTCAATCAGGCGATCCAAAGGGAGGATATCCTCATCATCCGTTTTGATGCCCAACTTTACTTTGGTAATGCCGCTTTCTTTGAAGCGGAAGTGGATCAACAACTGAAGAAATGCAATAAAGAAAGACTAAAATTACTTATCCTGGATATGTCTAATGTACACGACCTGGATTCTACGGGTGTCCATGCACTGGAGGAAATGCTGGGTAAGCTAAAACAAAGTGGCGTAGATTTTAAGATGGCGAATCCCATTGGACCTTTACGAGATGCCCTGACCCGGCACGGACTGACTACTAAGATTGGAGTTGAAAACTGCTACCTTTCCGTCTCAGATGCGGTAGCGGCCTACGAGCAATCCGAAATAACGCAAACACCTTCCAGAGCCTTACATGATCATTGGCGGAAAACTTAGCGGAAAATCTCGTCTAAAAGTGTAGCTGAGTACTACACTTGACTTCCTTCATCACAAAAGAACTTCTGACCATTTTGACATTGGCTAAGCCGTTGATGTGTGTATTCATGAATTGTTGGTAAGCATCCATATCTGGCAGTATCAGTTTGAGGATATAATCAAAGTCGCCCGCCGTCTGATAACATTCTACGGCTTCTTCGCAGGATTGAACCTGCTCCTCGAAGGCCGACATTTGTTGCGTACTATGCTCTTTTAAGGATATTTTACAGAGCGCGACCAGACCAAGGCCCAATCGCCCCTTATTTAATAAAGCCACGTAGCTATCGATATAGCCATCCTCTTCCATGCGCTTGATACGTTCGTAAACCGGGGTAGTGGTCATCCCTAATTGGGTGGCAATTTCTTTGATCGTGTACTTGGCGTTATCTTGCAACAAGTGTAAAATCTGCCGATCGACCGTATCAAGTTGCTTCATATTCTAATCCGTTAACTAAGTGAATATTTCGTGTAAAGTAGGTGTTAATGGTGAATGTAAGATTTTTACTCCTTTTTATATTAGTTTTTGCAGAAGAAATTAAGGCTTTAAAGCAATTAATTAGAATTTATTTAGGAAAGCTCCATCTTGAATAAAGAGAGATTTGTATCAAATTTGAAAAAAGTTTATTTTAGAACCTGAATCATACTAAGCTCGATCCAAGGCCATGGAACCAAAAGACAATACCTGTAATATTCGCCGCTGGGATATCCTGAAGCGGGAACTGACCCATTTGGAACCAGACGCGTTTTTGCGAAAGCTAACCTCCCTTTCCGACTATACGCTATTGGATGTACGCACCCCAAAGGAATTTGCGGCAGGCAGCTTACCCCAGGCCGTCAACATGGATTTCCTAGGGGATGATTTCTGGGACATCTTCGAGCGTATAGACAAAGAACGCCCCGTTCTCGTCTTTTGCCGGAGCAGTCGACGCAGTATCCGTACGGCTATGTTTATGAAAAATGGAGGTTTTCGGGAAGTATACAACCTGGAAGGAGGCCTGAATAAGCTACTGGCACAATTCCCCGAGGCTATTTTCCCTCCTGCATAATCGCCTGGCCAATGATAAAAATCACTCCATTCTACTGCTAAAAATCAATGATAAACATTGCGGCCTTACCTTACATTTGTAGGGCACCAAATATGAACAAACCTTCATATAAACCTTTATATAGTAAAGCCACTATTTATAAGTAAGTGGCCGATATTATGTATCAGTTTAGTTCAGTGCAATTTTGGGGTTCAACAAGGCAGTAAACGTAGCCGATGCAGCGCGTCGGTGAGGCTTTCTAACGACGTGGAAGCCCAAAAGGGCCTGAAATAGGATATAGATAATATTGACCATTTACTTAAATTCAAAAAAAACAAGTATATGAAAGTAGAACAAATTTATACCGGTTGTCTGGCCGAAGCCGCCTACTATATTGAAAGTAAAGGCGAAGCTGTTATTATCGATCCACTCCGCGAGACGGAGCCCTATCTAGAGCGTGCGCAGGCCGATGGTGCCAAGATCAAATACGTACTGGAGACCCACTTTCACGCCGACTTTGTATCGGGTCACCTCGATCTGGCTAAGAAGAGCGGCGCAACCATTGTGTACGGTCCTAATGCCAACCCTCAATTCGAAGCCCACATTGCCAAAGACGGCGAATCCCTTCGGGTAGGAGACGTAGAGATTGTCGTACTTCACACCCCTGGTCATACCATGGAGTCCTCCACTTATCTTCTAAGAGATGAAGAAGGGAAAGATCACGCCATTTTCACAGGAGACACACTATTCCTGGGAGATGTAGGACGTCCCGACCTGGCCGTCAAAACGGATCTGACCCGCGAAGACTTAGCCGGGCACCTGTTTGATAGCTTACGAAATAAAATCATGCCTCTCGCCGATGATATCATTGTCTATCCCGGTCACGGTGCCGGATCTGCCTGCGGGAAGAAAATGAGTGATGCAACCACAGGCACCCTCGGCCAGCAAAAATCAACCAATTATGCCCTGCGGGCAGATATGAGTAAGGAAGCCTTTATTAAAGAAGTAACCGAGGGATTGGTCGAGCCACCTCAGTACTTCCCTAAGAACGCTATCCTGAATAAAACGGGCTACGAAAGTATAGACACCGTACGCGAACGTGGTCTGAACCCCCTGAGCGTTCGTGCCTTTAAAGCCGCCTGGGCAGAAGAAGAGGCTCTGATACTGGATACCCGTAGTAAAACGGATTTTGCCAATGGATTTATTCCGGGCTCAATTTTCATTGGCCTCGATGGTAGTTTTGCCGTTTGGGTCGGCGCATTGATCACGGATCTGCAGCAACCCATTCTCTTCATTGCCGAGGAAGGTCGCGAAAAAGAAGTAGTGACTCGTCTGGCCCGCGTGGGTTATGACAACCCCATTGGTTATCTCGAGGGGGGCTTTGATGCCTGGAAAGCAGCCGGCGAAGCGGTCGATACCGTTAAAGAAGTAGAAGCCGACGAATTCGTTGCGCTCTACGATGAAGACAAGCTTAACCTGCTCGACGTTCGTAAGATCAGTGAGTACCGTACCCAACACATTGAAGGGGCTGAGAACTACCCACTGGACTTCATCAACAAGCAACAGCCAACGGAACGCAAACAGGAGTACTATATACACTGTGCCAGTGGCTACCGCTCCCTTATTGCCTCATCCATCCTCAAAGCCAGAGGCTTTGAACGGGTGATTAATATCCGCGATGGCTTCAATGCCATGTCGACCATGGATATCCCCCTGACGGATAAGCAAGAGCAGGCCACCGAGCTATAAAAGTAAATAGTTGTTCGATTTTGATTTTCAGTAAGGATTATCCACCTCGAGCGGATAATCCTTACTTTTTTACTGCCAAACAATCAACCGTCGATCATCACTGGCGGAGATTAGTTCACCACTGGGCAGCCAAAGCAAGCTATTCACGGAGTTAACATGTCCCTGATCCCGGACGACCTCCAGGGCTTTGACCAACTGGAAGTCGCTGGTGCGCCAGATACGAAGGGTTTTGTCGCGGCTACCCGTCGCCAGATAGGCACCATCGGGGCTGAGGGCAAGATCATTAATGGTGTACCAGTGTGCTGCTTTTTCCACCACGGCTTTGGGGGAGGTGCCGAGTTCCCATACTTTCAGTTGGGCATCACGGCCACCGGAGTACAGATACTGATCATCTGTGCTGTACCTAACGCAAAAAACGGAGCTATCATGGGCCTTCGGTATACTACGCTTGAGGCTAAGGTCCGTGGCATCGAGGAAATAAATGCTATGGTCACTCGCCCCAATCGCCAGTTCATTTCGCTGGGGCGAAAAGTCTATCCCACGGATAGCCGACGTGCTCAACTGCAGGCTTTCCAGGCTTTTGCCGCTCAGGCTATCCCAACGGGTGATGATCCCATCGCCACCGCCAGTTAGGACGTGATCTCCAATTTGATGAATCGCGTACACCCCTTTTTGGTGATGGGCGATATTGCGGGTATTGTCCGGCGCATCCAGATCGACCCAGTGTACTCCACCATTCATATTCCCTACCACCATCCGGTTTTGCCCGGCGAGCAAACACATCGAGAAAATCTGCGTTTCCACTTTAGCGATTAGTTTACCCAGGTCGGGCTCCGCCAGTGACCAGCGAACGACCCAACCATCGCCGGCACCACTGAGGATATGCCCCGCCTGCTGGTCGGCAATAACGGAAAAAATCGAACCATTATGCCCGGTCAATTGTACTTTTTTCTTTAGTTGGTTCATCACAGCAGCTTTGTCCATTCAACGTTGTGTAATTATTTTTAGTTTTACAAAATATTGGTCTTCTCCGGAAGGCGCCTCATATATTCAATACCCATGCCATTAATTGAGCACAGAACACTTGCCACCGAGGGCGAAATCGGCCTCTGGCAAATTACCGAAACGGAAGAATGGTTTCAGCAACAGCTTTCGCTAAAAAAAGAAGAGGAAGCGCAATTGGCAAAGATCAAAGGTTTCCGGCGAGTCGAATGGCTGGCAGCCCGTCAACTCGTACACGAGATGTCGGGTCGGGATAAAAGGG
Source organism: Saprospiraceae bacterium (assembly GCA_035268885.1). Classification (GTDB taxonomy): domain Bacteria; phylum Bacteroidota; class Bacteroidia; order Chitinophagales; family Saprospiraceae; genus DATFKA01. The sequence goes on along the minus strand of DATFKA010000006.1, from coordinate 622 downwards.
GCATCTTTATTAAAGACAAATTCGGCAAACCCCACCTGGAAGACGCCGAATGGCACATCTCCATCAGCCATTCCAATCACCTCAGCGCCGCCATTGCGGGGCCAAACCCAGTCGGGATTGACATCCAAAAGCTGGTCGCGAAAATCACCCGGATTATTCCGCGCTTTATGTCTGATCTTGAACAAGCATCTCTGGAAGAGGATACCCTTATCCGACACGCACATGTCTACTGGGGCGCTAAGGAGTCCCTATACAAAGCCTACGGTCGCAAGGAATTGGATCTCTGCCACCACATCCGGGTCGAGCCTTTTGCCTGGCAAGGCCCTAAAGGAAAAAGCCAGGCCCTGGTTGCCAAAGGCGATTACTACCAGGAATTTACCATTCACTACGAACTGCGCGACTCGGAATTCATGCTGGTCTGGTGTGAGGAGAATTAACCTCCGTACTGTTCTTTTATAAAGATAACTTATTGAAGCGATATTTAAGTAGTTCACAATATTGAAGTTTAGATTTTGACCGAGCAGATTTTTTGCCTAATCAAGGCAAAAACTGCGTGTGGTTAACACCAGTAGCAGTTTTTAACGCAGAGTAGGTGAAAAAGATGCCGTCATAAATCATAAAG
>DATFKA010000005.1:0-7314 GCA_035268885.1 Saprospiraceae bacterium | reverse complement strand
GTTTAGATTTTGACCGAGCAGATTTTTTGCCTAATCAAGGCAAAAACTGCGTGTGGTTAACACCAGTAGCAGTTTTTAACGCAGAGTAGGTGAAAAAGATGCCGTCATAAATCATAAAGGTTAATTTTGTGGACTACTTACTACTCAGAATCTAAACAAATCATTTTTAATCAACTTTCGTTCCTGGAATCAATTCCCCACTTCACTATCGTTAGGCAACGCCTGATCACTCTCCGGACTTGGCTGCAAAAAATCCATTGACATCTAACCAGTGAATAAAAGCATCAAACCAACGATTGCTAGTTCGGTTGGGATTTCCCAGGCCAAAACCGTGACCACCATTTTGATAAAGATGAAACTCTACAGGTATACCTGCCTTATACCATGAATCAATAACACCAAACTGCCCCCTAAAGAGAAAATCGTCCGTGGCAATAACGTTAAACATAGGTGGAGCATCCTCAGGCACTTCCACAGGTCCCATACCTCCATAAACAGGGCCAATAAAGGCTAGTTTCATGGTCTGAGAATTCAAGGTTGAATGCATCGTTAGACCTGCACCCGCTGAGAAACCGATCATACCGATTCTGTCGGTATCTACTCCCCATTCTTCCGCCCGGTCAAGGATCATCGCGTAAGCTGCTTCCGCATCCTCTAACTGATTGGAAAGATCCCACCTTGGTCGTTGTGGAGGCGCGGTGGCTTCCTCCCCCTCTTCGGAGGCCTCTGCAGGTGGTGGGGTGCGGGGACGATTCATCCACGCTTTAAAGTCCTCAAGTGATTCTGGCGTAGGCTGGAGCCTGTACTTCAGTACAAACGCCGCTACACCTTGTGCTCTTAATGCTTCGGCGACTTCCCAGCCTTCATTTCCAAGTGAAAGCCACCGAAAACCACCACCCGGTGCTACGATCACTGCCGCACCATTTGCCTTCCCAGGTTCCGGGATGAAGGGTGTCAGGGTCGCGGTTGTAATGTTCCTGGCCATGGGATCACCCCACTGTCTGAACCAGGTTTCTGAAGCCGGTTGATCATCCACGCCTCCTGTGCCTAGAAGAATGGCATTCGGTTCTTCTGGAGCTTCAAGCGGGTAGATGGTCCCATCTTGTGCCACTGCGAATTGAACAAAGCTTATTAAGAAAAGTAAAAAGGATGATTTTGTTAAATATTTAAGTTTACAAGACATGATTGGTAGGGTTTTGAATTTGAAAATTCCACTGTAGCTATCGTCAAATTAAAAAAAAATGATCAATGAACAATTGGCACCTCATTTAAGCAAAGGCAAACGGGGACCAAATTGTAAAGTTGGTTTATGGCGAGTTGTTCGCGCCAAGCGGTTGAAGAAGTTGCCTGACTCCCTCACCGGCGGCCCTCCATAATCTACCGAAAGAAGGCCAAATCGGCAAAATCAAATTTTTTAACGCAATCGATTGTGTAAATTCATAGCAATTGTATAAATTCACAATAATCTTGTCGAAATGCTTATTCAATGAGATCTATTCTAGATGGCCTAGCAGTCTGTCGAAATTGTCCCGTTAATTATCTTCAGAATACACGACGATTTTTTAACAATAAATATACTGTACCCTAAATAATTCACATGCAAAATAAGTACTCAAATTACTTTCTGATTTTGGCATTTATCCTGCTCACCAGCACGGTATGTCAGTCGCAAAACCTTCTCTCGAATCCCGGCTTTGAGGAAGGCACTGGAAACACCTTTACGGGTTGGGATATCTTCAATGAAATCAGTGGAACCTTTTCCGAAGGAACGGCTGACGGAGACTTCCGCAGCGGCGAAAGAGGCCTGGTCGGCACGGTAACCATGCCCGGTGAGGCCTGGCACCTCCAGTTGGCCAGCACCCCCATCCCCACGCAAATCGGGGGCGAATACACTTTTTCCGTCTGGGTGAAAGCCGCTACCGCCGATACCGAAATTCGCTTTTCTACCCAGCCGAACGCGCTTTATTCCGCCAACTACATGGTTAGCACCGAGTGGACGGAACTGGTATGGACCTTTACGGCCAACGAGGAAATGACCCGCATTGTCCTCGACCTTGGGGCCGAAGTCAATACCTATTACCTCGATGATATGACACTGGATGGCACTCCCGGCGGGAGGGGTAATTGCCAAGCCCTCGAGAACGGTGGATTTGAAACCTACATTGAAGCAGTGGACAGCTTCGCGGGCTGGACCTTCATCAACGAATTAGAAGGTAGCAGCTTTGCCCTGGCAACCGGTGACAATACCTACGCCGGCGATAATGCCATCCAGGCCAATAACCTGGGCGGTATCGAGCGCTGGGGCCTGCAGTTGGCTACCCCAGCTTTTCCGACCGTTTCCGCGCAAACCTATACCCTTAACCTGTGGATCAAAGCCGAAATTCCAGACGCTAACTCCATCCAGTTCTCGGTCCGTGACCGCAACGCAGAAAACGAGGGTCAGTATACCAACTCCGCAACAACTATTGGAGGAGAATGGATGCTGGTTGAATACAATTTTACCGCCATCGACGACAGCACCGTCATTACTTTGAACCTCGGGGATGCTACAGCCAACACCTACTACCTTGACGAGGTGTGTCTAATTCAACCCGAAACCCTGGACGACTGCGCTGCAGTGGATAACAGTGGCTTCGAAACCTACGACGAGGGCAGCGGAACATTCTCTGGCTGGACTTTCTACAATCAGAACAACGGTAGTTCCTTCGGCGTAACGATGAGCGGAAATGAGGTTTATCAAGGCTCAAACGCTCTGGTGGCCACCAACGCCGCGGGGAGCCAGACCTTCGATCTGCAAATCGCCAGCCCCTCCTTTTACACCCTGGCCGGGGGCACTTACCGCTTCAAGGTTTGGATAAAGGCCGAGCAAGCAGACGCTAACTCCATCCAGTTCTCAGTCCGCGAAGCCGATGACCCTTTCAATTCCGAAAGCCAGTACACCACTACCGCCTCGACCATTGGAGGAGACTGGATGCAAGTGACCTACGAATTCGTCGCTTCCAGCGCCCGTACCCTCGTCACGCTCAACCTGGGTGGTGATGCGGAAAATACATTTTATCTCGACGAGGTCTGTGTAGAAACAGTCTGCGGAACCGACTTTACGGCCCCCGAGGACCAGGAACCCATCGCCAATGGCAAGGAAAAGTTTCTGGGCAATGTTTACGCCGGACACGCGCTACCCGATTTTGAAAAGTACTTCAACCAGGTAACTCCCGAAAATTCCGGCAAATGGGGCTCGGTAGAGACCGAGCGCGACGTGTTCAACTGGACCCAACTCGATGAGGCCCGGCAGTTCGCCCGCGATAATAACTTCCCCTTCCGATTCCACGTGATGCTCTGGGGTTCCCAGCAGCCGACTTGGCTGGAGGCGCTCACTCCGGAAGAACAGTTGGAAGAAATTCGTGAGTGGTTTGAGGCCGTCTCGACCCGCTACAGCGGAGAAGATGCTCCGGAGTACGTGGAAGTCGTCAACGAGCCCCTCAATCAGCCTCCTTTCTACCGCGAAGCACTGACATCTTTGAACGAAGAACTCGGGACGGAACCCTGGGAGTACGACTGGATCACGAACGCTTTCAAACTGGCCCGCCAGTACTTCCCCGAGAAGTCGCAGCTGATGATCAACGAGTACGGCCTGGCGAATACATCCGCACTGACCGACACTTATGTTTCTATCGTAGAGCGCCTACAGGAGGATGACCTCATTGATGCGGTTGGTATGCAGGGACACACCTTCAGCACTAAGTTGTACGGCGGCACTTACGAAGACCTGAATAACCTCCTCAGTCGTAACCTTGAAGTCTTGGCCGGTACCGGCCTGCCCCTCATGGTCACCGAGATGGACATTGAGGGAAATATGTTCTTCGATAACAACGGACTCCCCCAGGACGGAGGTACCCAGGAGCAGAAGGACAGCTTCCAACTGGCCGAGTATCAGCGCATCTTTGACCTTTACTGGTACCATCCCTCCGTCATCGGCATCACCCTTTGGGGATGGCGACCCGGCCTGTGGCAGAACGACGCCGAGGCCTACCTGATCGACCCCTGTACCGGACAGCCCCGCCCGGCCCTGGACTACCTCAACTCCACAATCCGGGCTTCCAACCCAATGGTTGATCTCACCACCAATGTATTGGACGTAAACCAGAACTTGTCCCCTTTCCGCGTCTATCCAACCGTAACAACGAATGAGCTGACGCTGGAAGGAGTATCCGCGAACAGCGGACCGATCCGGATCTTCGCCCTGAACGGCCAACTCATGCAATCCGTCGATCATGTATTGATTCAGGGCGACCTGATAACGATACGTCTCAATGACCTGCCTTCTGGCCTGTACATCATCCAGAGCGGTAGCAACACCCAGAAATTCATCAAGCAGTAAGGATGGATTTTTTCGGGAATACCTTCCGGAAAATTGATTAACTCTAGAACTTCGAATTCATCCCGTCGGGGCGAATTCGAAGTTCCGGGGTTTGTTTTTTGCCCGCATCACGCGTCGTTGCCGGAAAGCTGGATGTTGTCAGTCGAATACGTGTTCTTCATAATCTGCCCACCATTTTTCTATATCGACCCTGGGCTTTCTACAAACGTAAAGCGGAATTCCGTTTTCTTCTCCAATGGCGTATTTATGGGTAATTAATTTTACTAATTGAATATCCTGAAAAACGTGTGCGACGGAAGACTCTTCATTGCCCAGGCTAATCCAAACATCTGCATTTTTGTTTCCGTAGCCCCAAAGCCAAAAACTCCCATGCCTGCTTATCGGGTTCGGCAAATTATATTTCTTGCCTAAAATTTTGAGGGCACCCGCCTCTCCATAATTTTCTGCCCACAAAACGCAATTATTTTGCTCTTCCTGACTTAACGATTGGTAGACACTATCTACTAGTTTGACCTGCGCTTCCCAACCAAACATATCGGCATAATCTCCCGTTAACTCAATTCGTCCTTTAGTTTCTTCAAGACCTTTATATGCAACAAACTGATCAATAGGTAATATTGGCGTGGCTTCTGGAATAAAATAGATAGAAGGTACTAAAGTGATAATAGTGACTACGTAAACCCAACCAGGCCTTTTAGATAATAAGCTTTCTATCTTGACCGCTCCACTTGCAAAAAGAACAGGATATATTGCAAATACATAATATGCTTTTGCATTGAGTAACCACATGGTAGAAAAGATTACTATCGATGCCACGCCCACCGCTTGGTATTTCTTTAAGTATTTATCTGTAAGCAGTGCAACGAGCCCAAACAGGCTGATGATTAGCGTAAATGGGAAATTTAATTGCTCGAGCCCAAATTCCAGTGGGTTTATTGCGTTGAGTTGTTTTTCCCTTAATGCGTGCAAATGTTTAAGCAATGGAAATTTATTTTGGATTTGCCATACAATATTAGGTAAGAAAATCAATACTGAAATCAATGCAGAAAGGTAAAGCCATTTGTTTTTAAACAGATCGCCTTTTTTATAGAAAAACAGACCAATAAAAAGACCAAATGCCCAAACCAACATGGTGTATTTGTTCATTAAACCCAGGCCTAATGTTACCCCTAAAAAAATGAGGAATTTCTTGTTCTGCGAGTTGATGAATTTGATCAGATAGTAAAACCCGAGCGTCCAAAATAGCTGGTCAAATGCCACGGGTTGAAATAAGGTATGATTTCTATAAAACGGAATAAATGCCAATACGCAAATTCCAGCCAGCAATACAGCCTTCGATTCTCCGCCAAGTTCTTTGGCTATTAAACAGCATAAAATTAGAATAGCAACACCTGCAAGGGTCGGAAAGAGCCTTACGCCTAAAAGTGAATAATCAAAAAGCCAATATGACAATTTTCCAATTGCACCGATCAGTGGCGGAAATTCCATAAATCCCCAGCTCAGATGCTCACTTACTGATAAATGTAATAATTCATCCCGGTGAAAGCCATAGTTCTTATTCCCAAGCCATTGAACCGCTAGCTTAACAATTGACAAGGATAATATGATGGGTAAGTATTTTTTCATTCCTTTCGTTTATTCGGCTGCTTTCCCTGCGGTATGACGAGTCGTGATTTATTCCTACCGCTCTTCGATCACCTCCTGAGTAGAAAAACGATAGCGCATGTTTCTATACACGGCTACATCTGTAATGTCTTCCGGCGTCCCCTTTGGAATAGCTCTGGCATTTGCGGAGACGCGGTGTTCTCCATTGACGGGCAGCACCCTATGCCAACAGTGTCCATGCAAAATCACTAGCGTTCCCTTTTTTGGGGAAAGTACTATTTGATGCTCCAAATTTTCATCCGGTTTACCCGTCGGCAATTCGCCCATTTTGTGAGAGCCCGGATATACGACTACCTGACCGCCCGTTTTCTCATTGATATCATGGGTATAAAAAAGGCGATTCAGGTTAAATTTAGTTGGATCTTCTGGAGGACTGTCCTGGTGCCAGGCTTGGCCCTGGGTTCCTTTTTTTGAAAACATAACCATCAGATAAAGGGATTTTGAACCTTCCCCTAAAATTTTTTGGGTGAGGCTTTTAAGTCGTTCGTCCGCTTCAATAGCCTGGAAGTCTGTATTACCTTCCTGTAAAGGGAACCAGGGAATCACTTCTGTTGCTGATTTTTGAATAAAGTCATCGGAATGTTCCCACTCAGGATTTCTCCCAAAATAGGTGAGGGTCACTTCATTTAAATGATCCATCAATTCATCCCTGAAAAAGTTCTCTATGACAAGGTATCCTTGCTCCCAGAAGTCCTGGTGGTATTTTTGATCATTCATTGTTTTGTCGTCATTTTAAAACTGAATTTCATCGAAATGGAGAATAGCCTACACTATGAAGGTCAGTTCTTTTCTAATTATTGGAAACATATCCATATTAAATTTTTGGTTCGCTACCCATCAAGACGTAGTTGCTCGTACGATTACTTAGCGGATGCTTTTTATTGCTTCGGTTCAACCTTTTCAAACTTTTCCCCCTTTTGTTTATAAACTCCGTCGTTGTTCGTACCAAGCCAAATTGTTCCATTATTGTCTTGAAAAATTGACCAAATTTGATTGTCAAGTTCTGAAACAACTTTGCCTATTTCAGTGGTTTTAGGTTCTATTTGCTTAGTTTCGGGTTTCATCTGACCACTGCAAGAAAGAAGACTACTTAAAACAAGTAATAAGAGAAATATTTTGGTTGAACTATTTAAGTAGGTTGCCCATATTGAGTCTGTAATAAGGTGCTGGCTTTTTTGGGCTAGTTCGAGGCGCAAAAATCGCGGATAGCCTAGCTATCCAAGGCTTTTTGCAACGAAGAAATCGCCCCAAAAAGACGCAGATTATTACTT
>DATFKA010000004.1:0-2079 GCA_035268885.1 Saprospiraceae bacterium | reverse complement strand
CGATGACGATAATAATGGTTACGTAGATGATATCTACGGCTGGAACTTTATCGGTAATGCGCAGGGCGAAAACGTCCATTACGACAACCTGGAGGTAGCGCGTTTGTACGCTAAATATCGCGACCGTTTCGAAGATGTGGATCCCGATGAACTAAAGAAAAAAGAAAAGGCGGAGTACGAGCGCTTTCAAAAAATTAAAGAAGAAGTAGAAGAGGGTAGAGCTCGCTTCGAACAGAACTTTCAGTTGTACAGCGTATTGAAGGATGCACTGGACAAGATTCAGGAAGATTTCAAAGATAAAGATGAAGTAACGGTCGAAGATCTACAAGCATACGAAACCGACGATTTTCGGATGATGCAGATTATCCAGGTACTTGTTACTCAAATGGAGGAAGGCACCGGTTTTGAAGCGCTGGTGAGTGATATTTCAGAAGGGTACGATTACTTTAAAGAGCGTTACGAATACAACTACAATCCGGACTTTGATGGCCGGGCCAAAGTAGATGATAACTACGCGGATAAAGCGGAACGCTATTACGGAAACGGCGACGTGAAAGGACCGGATGCCTCGCACGGTACGCACGTAGCGGGTATCATTGGGGCGGAGCGCAATAATGATGTGGGTATGGATGGCGTAGCGGCACCGGTTAAAATCATGGCGATTCGTGCGGTGCCGGCCGGTGATGAGCGTGATAAAGATGTCGCTAATGCTATCTATTACGCCGTAGACAATGGCGCCAGTATTATCAACATGAGCTTTGGAAAGGGCTATTCTCCTTACAAAGGAGTAGTAGATGCCGCAGTGAAATACGCAGCTAAGAAGGATGTATTACTGGTACACGCCGCAGGGAACGACGGCCAGGAAGTAGATAGCCAAAATAACTACCCAACGGACAAGTATTTGAAGCGAGGTCTGTTTGGCCCTAAAAACGCGCCGAACTGGATCGAAGTAGGTGCCGTAAATTGGGAAGGTGGCGAGAACCTGGCCGCTGAATTTTCAAATTACAGCGCTGAATACGTCGACGTATTTGCCCCCGGAACGGCCATCTACAGTACTACACCGGATAATACTTATGCCAGATATCCGGGTACAAGTATGGCTTCTCCTATGGTGGCGGGTGTAGCCGCTATGCTGAGAGCCTATTTCCCGGACCTTACTGCCGAACAGGTTAAGGAAGTGATTGCGACTTCTACGGATCAGCAGCTCAACCTGATGGTCGTCAAGCCGGGAACGGAAGAAAAGGTTTCCTTTTCCGAGCTGAGCGCTTCGGGTGGCATTATCAATATCGAAAAAGCAGTAGAGAATGCGATAAAGACTAAAGGCAAAAAGCGCAAGACAGCAGAGCGTGGCGTAAAGCAACTCAAGCCAAGTCCGAAAGCTTAAACTTTACATAGGGCTAAACTGTCCGGAAGGTAACAACCGATAATTAATGGTATTGGTTGCTGCCTTTTTTATTTCCAGGACATTTTCATCCAGATAGCCACTCTGACTGACTTTCCCGTCGCTGCGCTGCATAAAAACCAGCCGGTAATCGAGGATGGCACCGGTAGAATTGTAATTGGCGATCCAGGCTCGATTATAGGATGGATTCTCCTCGTAAAGAACGAGACTGCTGAAATCACCCGGCGTATCCTGGATTTTCCCCAGGATGAAAAAGCCCGAATTGGCAGAATAGGGGACCAGCCCCTGCATGCTCAACAGCTGCCACTTCAGACTGTCGAGTCGGTGATTACCCCGTTCATTGGGTAAATTATCGCGGAGCAATACGGGTTGGGGAAGGGGATAGTTGACCTCCGCAATGATGCTCAGCGTTGAGGGCTTTTTGTTTTCCTCGTTCCCTTCGGAGCAGGCGACAGTGAAAAGTAAGAGGGCAAAAAACAGCAGCTGATGGCCTCTGAGCAGACTAAACTTAGCGGATAATAACATCTTCCAGGTAATTTTCGCCCAGTTCTTTGTTGAGCATTTTTAATATTTTGGCCCGACCGAAGGAAAGCTCCTGGCGCAGGGCTGCAGAATCAATATCTACGTAGAGTCGTTGCCGGCGAATCTTAATATGGGTGGTATGTTTGACAATGGAA
>DATFKA010000003.1:0-76470 GCA_035268885.1 Saprospiraceae bacterium | reverse complement strand
ATTGAAAATAGAAAGTCGGTTTTTTACTGGGACGCAAGAGCCCGCAAATGAAATTGACGTTAGACTGGTTAAGCACCAAACACTGTCGCCTCGAGCACGAACATGAAAATTTACACTCTTAATTAGTCAAAACTGAAATCGCATAACTATCTATAAAACAAGACTTTACTAAAATTATATATACATGAAATGCCCATGCGCCTCAGGCGCACCAGAACGCTGATGAATATAGGGAAGATGCTTAATCAGTGGAGGCTTTTGCCAAATTACCACTTCTTTTGTAGGGCAAAAGAAGCAAAACCCACCCGCTGAGTTAGCCATTTCTTTACGCTGCGCTTTCCGGGTAAAGCCTAAAGCCGGCAAACTCGCGCGTAATTCCGTTGGTTTTGCACATGGGTGATTAGTACACTTAACCTGGGAAGCCAGGGCAGCATATTTGTTTCGCTCGGACAAGGCCTGCTTTTTTACGGCTTTACTCCGGAAGACTTCGCTAAAATGGCTGAGACGCGGGAATATTCAGGTGGTCGGGTAGCTATGTGGCCAAATGGCCATGTGACTACATAGCCAAATGGATAAGGTAAGAGCGGCAAAAGATTTTGCGGAATTTTAGTTTTTTTGAAATTTCATAACTAGCTATAAAACAGACTTTTACTAAAATTATATACAGATGAAACGCATTGCAATGATAAGTGGATTTTTACTACTAATCTTTGGATTAACCAGCCCACTTACGGCACAAAGCTGGATCAGTAAAAAAAGTCTTAACGGAGAAGGTCTTCTCGTCAAACAAGAAATGGACATCGAAGGCTTCACAGCCATTGGCCTGGGTATCCAGGCAGAGGTATATCTCAAGCAGGGGAACAATTATCAGGTTGAAATTGAGGCCCAACAAAATATTATCGACGCCCTGGAAAAAGAAGTGGATGATGAGCAGTGGGATATCAGCTTCCCGAACAACCTGCGGGTGCGCAATTATAAAAAAGTGACCATTTGGATCACCATGCCGACCCTAACCGATGTAGCGATTGGCGGTTCTGGTAAGATTATTGGCGAAACGCCCTTCAAAGGCCTGGGAGACCTGGAGATTTCCATTGGTGGTTCCGGGATGATTCAATTAGCTGGGGATGCAAAGGATGCCGAGCTCAACATCGCGGGCTCGGGGACGATCCAAACGGAGGACCTCAAGGTCAATAATGTTGAAATTAGTATTGCCGGCTCGGGAAAAACCTACATTCACGTCGATGATGGAAATATGGATGTATCGGTAGCGGGCTCGGGCAAGGTTTACTACAAAGGGAAAGCCCGCGTTAGTACCAGTATCGCCGGCTCTGGGTCAGTCAAGAGTATTGATTAGTTTAGGTGATTATCTTTTTTGGATGCGCCAAACCTTAAAGTCTTTGTATATGGAGGAGCGGGTGTACATATGCCTTAGTCCAATTCTTCCTTTATTACAAAGCGGTGCTGAGGAGGCATCCCAGCGTAGGGTCAAATGATCCTGGGCATCCTGCTTATTCTGAATGTGCATTTCTATTGTATTTTTATAACGGGCTACCTGAACATGGTAGGTATAAAAAGGCTTAAACAAGCCACTATTGAAGGTATCGGGGGGAATCTCGCTGCCAGCGAGTTTAGTCCTCTTTGCCGGCTCATACCTTCTCAGGCGGATATAATCTTCCCCTCCATTTGCTTTACCGACCGCATAGCTGATATGATAGGCATTCATATGCCGATAATAGATCCGCATACTGGGCACCCTTCTTTTTTCATTCCAAAGGCTGATGTCCTCTGGGTACTCCGCTCCCCCTTTACCCGTCGCGTGAAAGTAAATGATATTGACAAAACCATCTGAGTAATCGGCGCGGGTATAATCGAACTCGATGAGCATATTCCCTTCAAAGGTCTCTTTAGTCCATAGCACCGCGTGGCAGGTATCATTCTTGGCCTCCGGGCCAGCCGAATAATACATACCCATCGGGGTATTGTCAAGCACGGCTCTTTCCCCGTCCAGAAACCATTTTTTGGTCCAATCCTGGGTTCCGCTATCTTCAAATAGCAACTCTTTTTTTGTCCAGTTGGTCGGCTGCTTCTCCTCATCCCCTACTAAAGCGGTCTGAGATTTACAGGCATAGGTGAGTAGAAGTACCCAACAGGCTATTATGAATCGTTTACGGTAGAAAAGCATAGGATTAAAAGTTTAAGACAAGATAAGCTCCCTTGAAATCTTGATTCCTGGCTTCAATGGTAGTTTTGCCCGGAGCCGGTTTCAATTCGATAGTCGCCCTGCCATTTGCCATTTCAATCACCTGGCTGCGGGAAGGGGTTCCGTAGTTAATTAATAATTTACTGGGGCCGTCTTCCGAAAAGTAAATTCGATCCTCGTAGTCCAGGACCCGTCGCCCCTGCTTATCGACGGCGATGGCCTCGATTAGGTAATTACCATTAGCCATGGGGATCGCGCTTAGCTTAAAGTTCTGGGGGGATCCCGTCTTTTCAAAAGAATATTGCACCTCCAGACTATCTGCTGACACCGGGGCTCCATCGAGATACCCTTTTGCTAACAAAGTATTTTTTCCCGCTTCAAATGAAACGTCCCAGTTGAGGCCGGAGGCCGGAAATGCCCCCAGCCGCTTTTCTTTGCGTCCCAGGCTTTTTCCATTGTGCAGCAATTCCACACTGGTACAATTACTGAAGACACTAATATTTCTCGACTTCCCCCTGGGACCACTGCGCTGCGTCCAGGTATGGGATTCAATATATACAAAAGGCGTCTCACTCCAGTAGCTTTTGAACACGTAGTAAGCATCCTTGGGTTTCCCCTCCCGGTCTACCAATCCTTTTTGGTTGACAAAGGGTATAGGGTTTTCAGGCCGCAATGGGGTGCCAAAATCTTTGAAAGCCCATTGTGCATTACCGGCAAACCAGTCGGTCGTTTCGGATACGCTAAGGTGCCAGTCAAAAAGATCAACCAGGTAATTCTCCGTCCAATCCCCACTTTTGGCAATATTCTGGACGTTCACCTGGTTAATATCTTCGGCCCATTCGTCTTCATTCACTAGTCCATCTCCGTCAATGGGCGTTTCGGTATGCCGGCCTACGTGGCTGGAGCCTCCATATTCCATGTGCAGGAACCGGTCGTAATTATAGCGTTGTTTTTCCAGGGTAGGCCCGTAGTTTTTATATACCCCGGCGTACCAACCCGACCAAATAGAGGGCGAAAACACATCCACCAGGTCGCTACCCTCGTAGTACTTCCGAATACTGGTCATCCGGTAGGGATCTAATTCGTGAGCGATTTTATCCAATTTTCTCACCATTTCATTCAGCCGATCGGTATCTCCTCCCCCTTCGAAATCGGGTAGCCAGTAAATCTCGTTACCCAGTGACCAGAAGAAGATACTGGGGTGATTATAATTCTGAGTGATTTGTTCTTTGAGTAAGCGAACGGTGTTTTCATCCCATGCGGTATTGCCGCGACCGCCCCGACACCAGGGTAATTCATCCCACACGATCAAGCCTAATTCATCACAGGCTTTATAAATCTCAGGATCCTGTGGATAATGCCCCAGGCGGACAAAATTGGCGCCCATCTCCTTGATCATTTCCATATCCTTCCGGTGGAGTCGGTTCGGCACAGCGGCTCCCAGTCCGGCGTATTCTTCGTGACGGTGGGTCCCCCGTATTTTCAGTTTTTTACCATTCAGGTAAAAGGGTCCGTTTTTTTCAAACCGGTACCAGCGGTAGCCGTATTTTTGGACTAATTCATCCACCACCTGTCCCTCTTTTTCTAGATAGATATGCATCGTAAAGAGAAAAGGCTGATCGGGCGACCACAGCGTCGGATTTTCCAGTACGGGTAGCTCTAACAAGGTTTCTGAAATACTTTGCGCGGTTGAAAGGGGCTGACTACCGGCCAGTACTGCCTGTAGACTATCTTTTCCAAATACTTCGTAGCGAATGACGCCATCAAAGCGATTTTCTTCGGGATTAGCGATGCTTAGTTTCACCTGCGTTTGAGCGGCCGTTTCGCTGACTTCCGGCGTACTGATCTGCGCCTTTTGCAAATAGGTTTCGGGCACCGTTTTAAGCCAAACGTCCCTGGTTAGTCCCCCGTAGATAAAAAAATCAGATTTCTGGGAAGGGATGATCTCGGGCTTATAGCCATTATCTACCTTCACCAGTAGTTCGTTGGTACGACCTTTTTTCACGTAAGGCGTGATGTCTATTTCAAAGCCAAGATACCCGCCTACGTGCGACCCCGCCAACCGTTGATTCACGTAAACCTCAGCGGTGATATTGGCCCCTTCAAAATAGAGGAGATGCCTAAGACCAGCTTGACTGGGAATGGTTAATTGTTTTTTGTACCAACTGGCATCCCGGCGATAGCCCGGCAGATAATCGGTGGCATCCCATTGGTTCCAGGTATGCGGAAGGTCAACCCAGCTCCAGTCTTTTTGGTTTTGAAGATCTCCGACGGTGAAGCCGGCATCTTCCAGGTATAGCCAATCGCTATTGATATTCTCAAGACCTCTATCTACTTTATTTTTTTGGGTTGATATACCTTTTGCCGCCAGAAGAAAGAAAATGGCAAGTAAGCCGAACACCGGAAAAAATCTACTCATAACATAACGGCGTTTTGTTCAATGGCTAACCTTTTTAATAAGGCTTCCACATAGTAATAGTCTGCGTAAATAATAGGCACATCCACCTCAAAGGGGCCAGGTATACTGCCTACACTATGTTCTAATAAAAAAGGAGGGGTATCCGATTGATATTCGGGGCTTCCCAAAGTACTCAGGATACCATCTGCCCAGGCCAGGTATTGATCCCGGTTCGCGGGGTCATACTTAGAGAGTTCCAAAAGGCCTGAAGCAGCCACGGCGGCTGCCGAAGCATCTCTGGGTTCGTCAGGAATATTCGGGGCATCAAAATCCCAGTAGGGTATCAGGTCCTCTGGCAAATTGGGATGATTAAAGATAAACTGTGCTATTTTTTTTGCTTGCGCTAAAAACCGGGGATCTTTAGTTGCTGCGTATACTTCCGTAAAACCATAGAGTCCCCAGGCCTGACCCCGTGACCAGGCAGACTCGTGAGAGGCTCCCTGGTGGGTATGTCGGTTTCTAACCTCCCCGGTAAGCGTGTCATAATCAATAACGTGATAGGAGCTATTGTCCGCGCGGAAGTGATGTTCTAAGGTGGTTAGGGCGTGCTGGTAAGCAATCTTATGGAAGGTAGAATCGCCCGTTAGGCGGGTAGCTTCAAACAACATTTCCAGGTTCATCATATTGTCAATGATCACCGGGAATTGCCATACATCTTTGTTCCAGTCCCAGGAGCGAATGGCCCCTACCGTTGGCTGGTAACGCTTTATCAGTGTTTTAGACGCCTGGACAATCACGTCTTTATAGTGTTCTGAGGGTTCTACCTGATATCCTTTTCCAAAGCTGTTATACACCTTAAAACCCAGGTCATGGGTATGGGTATCCCATTTTTCCTTTTCCTGAAAGGCCGTCCATTTTTTTGCTGCTTCTTTTAGTCTTTTGTCCTCTGAAAAGCGGAATAAATCCCATAAGGTGCCGGCATAAAAGCCACTGGTCCACTGGCGTGAATTGGTTGCTTTTAAAGACCCATCTGCTTCTAAAGCTCTGGGAATCCGAGTGGAATCAATGGGGAATTCTTCAAGAATAGCGATGGCTTTGGTCGATAGCTGCTCTAGCCTTTGTTCCAGACTTTGCTCCGTCATTTCTGTCTTGGGCATCGGATGCTTGACCTCAGCGCATCCCATTAAAAAGAGCAGGAGACTAAATATTAGAAGGTTTTTCATTCAACTTAATTTAAAACCCGGACCTGTTGCACCAAAGCAAATTTACGGGAATATCCACCCTGGAAATAGTCCATAAAAAAATAGGGGCATATCTACCCAAAGGGAGAAGTCCCTGATTCCTATTAAAATGGGGAGCGTGGCTATGCAGCTTTCTTATCACTGCATGACCAACGCTCACCCTTTGTTACTCCAATCGTGCGTATGAAACTATTCTTACTGAACGATCAACTTAAGGGACATTTCGCCCTCTTCGGATTGAATACGGGCAATATAAAACCCTTTGTTTAGTCCATTTTGAGGCATCCAATTCACGCGGTGTTCACCCGCGGCTTGCTCATCCTCAACCAAAGTATTGATCAGTCGACCCGTCATATCATAGATACTGAATCTTACCACACTACGTTTTTGTAATTCATAAGTAAAGGTGGCCGTCTCATAAACGGGATTCGGCTGTACGCTCAACTTAAAGGTATTCGCAAGACGTGGTTCGAACACACTGGTCAATAGCTGACAACTTCCAACGGCCCCTATGGCACCACCGTCTGTACCCGCCGTAGCAGATGTAGCATCGGAGCTGTAGCAGGGATCAAAAGTAGAGAAATCAAACAGGTTACCAAAGTCCCTGGAAGTTCCCTCCAGAGCAATATCCTGAACAATAAAGTCAAACATGTCGGTAGCACTTGGGTCCGCATAGAGATCTCTTACGTACTGAATAATACTCATGGGGATACTATTCAGGGTAATTTCTTCAGAAAAGTAGGTATCCTCTGGATTATCCAGTCGCTGAAGAATCAAATCAGAGTAGACCGCTGGACGACTCACCGAGTCAATTCCATTCCACAAATCCAGCACATCCTGGGTATAGAAGATATTATTAGCCGCAAAAGTGAAGTTCGTCTCCTCGTAGAGCGTATCGATCGTAAAAATCTTATGCGCTTCGTTATCCGGCTGCGTTTGCTCATCCGTGTAGATCGGCGAAGTACCCATCATTAGCGGATTCATCAGGATATTATTGGTTACTTTAACCGTCAGGGCCTTACCAAATTGGAAAGCACCGTGTCTACCCACGTGATTGAACACGGTACAGTGATCAAATTCAACGTAATTGTGGGGGCCCGTAGCCCCCTGACTGCGGAGAATCCGGTCAACAATATTATGCATCACCGTTTGGCGAATAATGATGGTATCCTGTGCAAAGTTTCTGGAGTCAAAGGCACGACCATTCCCCTGCAGAATGAAGCGATTCCCCCCATTCCGCAAAATAGAATTGGTAATGTATACCTTACAATCACCAGCCCGCATCTGGATAAATCCGCCCCGGTCTTTTTCGATGATACAGTTGTCTACGATAATTCGATTACCGGGTGCCATCATTCTGATTAGTCCCCAATCGTGCTGTTCACCAGGACCTCTTTCCCCGGAAATAATCCAAAGATTCTTTAAAGTGAAATCGTCTTGGGCCCGCATGATCGGACGATAATTACCGGAGGCATTTGGGGTACGAGTGATAATCGGTTTGTTGTCCGTATCCGTTAAATCGACGGCTTCGATATGAATCGGCCAGCCGATATTGACCAACTGCTCCGTAGTCACGTAAACCACCCCATTCTCTAATTGATAAATGGTATTGAGACTCACCCTTTCTCCCGTAGCGGTCGTATCGCCCGTAATGACCGGGTAGATATCTACGGGAACAAAGGGATCAGCATTATCTTCAATCAATACATAACGAATCGGTTCTCCGGGGCTATCCGTTCCTTCCGAAAGATCATCACAGAAGTAAACCGCTCCCACGGCACCTCCTTTGGTATCCGCAGTGGCGGAAGGATTATCCGTGCTATAGCAAGGGTCAAAAGCAGAAAAGTCGAAGAGGTTACCATTGTCTCTTTGGGTACCCTGTAAGGCTATATCCTGAACAACGAAATCGAACATATCAGTAGCATTCGGATCCGCATAAATGTCTCTTACGTACTGGATGATGCTCATCGGAATGTTATCCAGGCTGACCGGTTCTGAATAATAGGTATCTTCTGGATTATCCAGGCGCTGAAGAATCAAATCAGAATAGACCGCCGGGCGGCTCACCGAGTCAATCCCATCCCACAGGTCCAGTACATCCTGGGTATAGAAGATGTTATTAGCCGCAAAAGTGAAGTTCGTCTCCTCGTACAGCGTATCGATGGTAAAGATTTTGTGCGCATCATTGTCCGGCTGTGTTTGCTCATCCGTGTAGATGGGAGAAGTTCCCATCATCAGCGGATTGATTAGTAAGTTATTGGTCGCTTTGACAGTCAGGGCTTTACCAAACTGGAAAGCACCGTGTCTTCCCACGTGGTTGAACACCGTACAGTGATCAAATTCAACATAATTGTGTGGCCCCGTAGCTCCCTGGCTGCGGAGGATCCGATCAACAATATTATGCATGATGGTATTACGGATCATGATGGTATCCTGCGCAAAGTTTCTGGAATCAAAGGCACGACCATTCCCCTGCAGAATGAAGCGATTCCCCCCATTCCGTAGGATGGAATTGGTAATGTACACCTGGCAATCACCAGCCCGCATCTGGATAAATCCACCCCGGTCTTTCTCAATAATACAGTTGTCTACAATAATCCGGTTTCCGGGTGCCATCATTCTGATCAGTCCCCAATCGTGTTGTTCACCAGGACCTCTCTCTCCGGAAATAATCCAAAGATTCTTTAAAGTAAAATCGTCTTGGGCCCGCATGATCGGACGATAATTACCGGAGGCATTTGGGGTACGAGTGATAATCGGTTTGTTGTCCGTATCCGTTAAATCGACGGCTTCGATATGAATCGGCCAGCCGATATTGACCAATTGCTCCGTAGTGATGTAGACCACGCCATTTTCCAGTTTGTAAATGGTGTTACTATCTGTCCGTTCTCCAGCTGCGGTGGTATCTCCCGTAATAACCGGATAGATATCTGCCGGTTGGGTGGGATCCCCACTACCTGGAATCGTTACAACGCGTTGCCCCTGCACTTGCCAGGTAAAGAAAAGGCAAACGAGTGCTAAGCTAAGAGTGTAAAATTTTTTCATTTCATTCATAATTTAAAAATGAGTTTAAGTAAGTACTAAAGCTTTTATATATTTTATTCTTGTAATCTGAATTGTAGGCCAACCGTAGAGGTCCAGCCAAAAGTTTGTATGGTATTGATATAATTCTGATTCCGTGTAAAGGAAATATCCTGTTGGTTACTGATGTTATTAAAGTTCCAGAAGGCGGTCCAGTTTTTATTGATCTTTTGCTTGACCGAAGCATCCCAGCGCCAAAATTCCAGATTAAAGCGATCGAAGTCTTTGTTTGTACTGTAGCTACTGGCTTTTGTCCCCTGAAAGGCGCCAGAAATTCGAGCGGAGAAACCTTTAAAATCATAACCCACCGACATATTAAAAATATGCGGCGACTGGCTGGGCATACTCACGGTCCGCCGGTTATTGGTAAAAATGGTTTCAATCACCGGAGGAAAGGGAATGATCACCCTCGATTCTGAAGTCAAAAAGAAAAACTCCGTTTCTGAGTATAAGCGTGCGTAATTGATATTAAATACGAAGCCATTAAAAGGCTTAGGTAGAAAACTCAGGTTAGTTTGCAGGTCAAACTCATACCCCCATACGGCCGAATTCTCTAAATTGGTATAAGAGGACAACTGATATCCAGAATAATCTGGCCATCCACTGGCGGCGGCCAATTCAGGATCGGCCAATTGAATCGTCCAGGGAATAAAAATATTGCTAATCTGCTTATAGAAGCCCCCAAACGTGAATAACCCAAGTCCTCCCTTAAAGGTCGAAATAAATAAATCATAGTTTTGAGACCGGGCGTAGTCTAAATTGGGGTTACCTGCCGAAATACTAGTATTACTGTCATTTATTTGTGCCCGCGGCGTAATAAATTCAAAATCGGGTCTCGCTAAAGTAGTAGAATAGGAAGCCCGTACATCCAACCACTTTAATGGTTTATACTTCAAGTGAAGGTGGGGTAAGAATTCCCCGTAAGTCTGAGTCGTTACGGTATCAAAAGCAAAACCGTTTACCCCAAAGCGACCATTGATGGCAGAAATCACCGCGGAATAATTATTATTCGAATATTCATAACGGAAACCAGGAATCACGGTTAACTTATCTCCAAAATCCAGGCGAAACATAGCGTAGCCTGCGGTGATGCTTTCTTCTACCTCATAGTTATCGACCAGTACCCTGCGATCATTATTTAACAGTGGCTTTTGGGTCTCGAAAAACTGAAGGATTTTATCTTGATCCAGGGCGGCGTCAAATGCGATCTGGCTACCATCCTGATTCTCAAAATCAATGGTACTACCGGTGGCCACAAAGTTTTGAATGCTGATTAACTGGGCATTGGCGGAGGAAAAGATCAACTCGTCTCCACCAGTAGCCTCCCTATAAGCGGCCGAAGCATTAGCCGTAGTGGCCCCTCCTAAATAATAGAAGTTCTCTAACCTCCTGGACACATCACGTTCCCGATTAATGTCGAAATATTTCCCGCCAAACTTAAAGTAACCACCTATTTTATCCCCTAGCTTTAAGGGAATCTTGAAATTGACGAAATAAGTTTGGGAGTTTTCGAAAGTCCGGGTATCTCTAGTATCTAACTCATTTAAGAAAGCAGACTGCAGATCCGGATTGGCCGCCCCAAAAAAGGTACGTGGATGCCCGTTCCGGTCCAGATCGGAATCGTAAGATATCTCATTATCTGTAATCTCCATGGTAATATTTTGGGGCGTAGCCCCTTCCGTAGTGGCAGTAGAAATATTCCAGTCAATGATTACTTTATTAAGATTGTGCTGACCACTCAAAGCTACGGAGTATAAATCCAGCTGATTATCGATGGATTGCCCCGTGTAGAAAATGCCCGGAGCACCGGGGCTGTAGGTATTCGTTACCCGGAACTGGTCCCGCTCCGTTCTACTGTAAAGCCCAAACAAAGCAATATTAGATTTTCCCAGATCATAATCCAGGTTCAAACTACCGTTCCTACGCTCTCTGATCTCATCTCGGTCCTCAAAACGAAGGGTATTCCCCAGAATGTCCGTAATTCCAGTCTCCGGGTTCGTACGTCCCTGGGTCCAGCTGTTGCTCAGGTAGTCCCCGCCCCGGTTAAATCGTTCCACATTACCCTGGGCAACAAATCCCAGCTTATCTTTGAAAATACGATCACTGACCTGAACCAGTCCTTTGTAATCTCCATAATAGTTATTCAAATTGTTATAGCCGCCAAAAGCACGAGTCAGGAGTCGGAAATCTTTTGGTGCTTTTCTGAGTTTAAGGTTTACCGTACCGCCGATGGCTTCCGCATCCATATCAGGTAAAGGCGACTTAAACACTTCAATACCGTCCAGCAATTCTGGTGATATCAGCGAGAGATCCACCGAACGGTCCGTACTGGAGTTCGAGGGCAGTCGTACACCATTAACGGTAATGGCGTTAAATTTAGGCTCTACCCCGCGGATCACTACTTTTTGTCCTTCGCCTCCACTCCGATTAACGGACACCCCCGGAAGCCGGGCAATCGCTTCGGCCGCATTCACATCGGGCAGCTCCTGGATACGATCCGCCGATACAATATTAGCAATCGATTCGGAATTCAATTGTTGGTTAATGGCCTTGGCCTGCCCCAATAGTTGTGCCGACACGACTACTTCCTGCCCCATAATAGAAGAGGGACTCAAGTTAACGTCAATCACGGACCGCTCTCCCTGCTCCAACTGGACGGTAACTTCTTTGGTTTCGTAACCCAGATAGGAGACAACGATTACTTGTTCCCCTACCGGAACCCCTGTAAGATTAAAATTACCATCTATATCGGTTATGGTACCATAACCCGTATTAGCTTTCAAAAAAACATTTGCCCCTGGTAAGGTAGATCCTCCATCTGCATCAAGAACCTTTCCGGATACGATAGCAGTTTGTGCATTCATACTAACCGATGCAAGCAAAAGAACAATGGTATATGTAAGCGACCAGACGTACTGTTTCATACAATTAATTTTGCAATGTAGCAGCAAGGCTAAATTTTATTTTGAAATAACGAATGATTACATCTGTAAATCTAGTGTACAAAAAGCGGGAAATCGTCTACATTAGGGTAGACAACTGTACAAATCAGGGTAAAAACACCCATTTATTAGCGATTCATGTACTCGGAAGGCGTTTGATTGAAATGTTTCTGGAAACATTTGCTAAAGTAGCGGGTGTCTTTAAATCCAACCTTGTAAGCTACTTCAGAGACGTTTAGCTTCTGAGTCTCCAAGAGCTGGGCTGCCCGTTTCATACGCAGGGTCTTCATAAAGTTATTAGGCGTCTGATTGGTGAGCGCTTTCACTTTCGTAAAAAGTAAAGGCCGACTGACGGCCAGTGCGTAGGCAAATTGCTCAGCGGTGAAATTGGAATTGTCAATGTTCTTTTCGGCCACTTCCAGGGCTCTTTTTAGAAAATCTTCATCCGCAGAAGTAACGGTAATTTCTTTGGGTTCTAAATTCATAACCCGTACAAACTTTTCGCGCATAGTTTCCCGATTACGGATGATGTTTCTCACCCTTAAGCGCATCTCTTCCGGATTGAAAGGTTTAGTTACGTAATCGTCTGCTCCCGTTTGCAAGCCTTCATTCTTAAGGACCTGTGCAGAACGCGCCGTCAGAAGAATGATGGGTATGTGACTGGTCTTTACATCCGTTTTTAACTTTTCGCACATAGCCATCCCATCCATTTTGGGCATCATAATATCGCTTATGATGAGTTCCGGATTGAGCTTTTTGGCCTTAGCAAGACCTTCCACACCATTAATAGCGGTTTCAATTCGGTAGGTTTTCTGGAAAATACTCTGCAGATACTGCCGGACCTCTTCATTATCTTCCACAACGAGAATCAAGGGAGCGTCACTTGGAGACTTTTCCGTAGATTCCGCCAGCCAGGAAAAATCAGGGGCTTCAACTACCGGCCGGTTCTCCTGGAGAAGAACATTTTTAGGATTAATTTCAGTATCTGATATTTCACTCGTCTGAAAGTGCTCTTTACCCAGTGGGATTTCCACAAAAAAAGTAGTACCCTTACCTACCTCACTTTCTACCCACAATTTTCCCTGGTGTAGCTCAACCATTTGCTTGGAAAGTGCTAAGCCAATCCCAGTCCCCTTTCGCTTCGATAAGGGAATGGCCACCTTTTCATAATATCTTTTAAAAATTTGCTCGTGAAGATCTTTTTTAATGCCATTCCCGTTATCAGACACGCTGATTTCGACACTTTCTCTTTTTTTCCTCATGATAACGGAGATGACGCCCTTATCCGGGGTAAACTTAAAGGCATTGGAAAGTAAATTGAAAAAGACTTTCTCTAACTTTTCGGCATCAAACCAGGCAGATAGCTCCGCTTCCGGACTGTGAAAGATATATTTGATGTCCCTCATCTGAGCTGTCTCTTCAAAAAACCGGAAAATCTCCCCGGTGAAGGCCACGATATCCCCCCTGGCCGCCCGGACAGGGTCGTGATCTGCTTCTAACTTCCGAAAGGTCAGAATTTGATTCACTAAGTTCAGCATACGCTCAGCATTGCGCTTTACCGATTGTAGTTGGCCGTGGATGCCATTGGAGGTATACTTTTGCAGCATTTCATCCAGTGGGCCCAGGATCAGTGTAAGGGGCGTCCGGAACTCATGAGTGATATCGGTGAAAAACCGGAGTTTCATTTCATTGAGTTCCTTTTGTTGCTGTTTAGCCAGTCGCTCTAAATGCAGGCGATTTTTTAAGCGTATGAAAAACCAGGCTCCGTAAATCGCCCCCGCTAACAAGAACGCATAGATGATATAAGCCCAGATACTCCGCCAGGGAGGAGGTAAAACTTTGATCCTTAACTGACGTTCTTCCTCCTTCCAAATCCCATCACTATTCGTAGCCTTCACTTTAAAAAGGTAGGTTCCTGGCCTTTGAATGGTATATCCCGCCCTGGTTTGGCCGACCGTATAATTCCAGTCATTGTCCAGGCCTTCCAGTTTATAGGCGTATTTTATATTGCCGGGATTCGAATAATCCAATGCAGCCAACCCGATGGAGAAAATGGCTTCGTTGTACTTAAAGGTAAGGTCGCCCACTTCGTTCAGTACCTTGTCCAATACGGAATTATCGTCCAGAACCCTCACCTTTCTATTATAGACCTCCAAATCCGTAAAAACCAATGGAGGTATAAACTGACTATTTAATATTTCTGAAGGCTGAAAGAGGGTAAAACCATTCGTGCCTCCAAAAAGCAACTCCCCCGACTGGGCTTTGTAGTAGGCATTATAGTTAAATTCCAGATTTTGAAGCCCGTCAGCGTAGTTGTAGTTGGTAAACACCCCGCCTTGAATATCCATTTTGGAAAGTCCGTTATTCGTACTTAGCCATAATTTACCCGTTCTGTCCTGAAGGATACCAAAAATGGTAAGACCAGGCAAGCCATCCTTTTCAGTGTAATGGCGAAAAGTTTGATCATATGGATTAAAGGCAAACAATCCATTAGAGAAAGTGCCAATCCATAATATCCCGCTTTTATCTTCATACAGGGAATAAATCTTAAAATCTCCCAGGAACCGACGAAAGGACAGGTCATAGTCATTGATCGAATCCCTAAGTATCAGGTTTAAACCACTTTCCGTTCCAACCCAAAGGCGATGCCTGCTATCCTTGAGAATAATCCTCCCGTTATTTGAACTGATGCTAGTGGTATCTGCCGGATCGTATTGGTAGGCCTGAACTTTGTTACTCTTCAGATCAATCACATTCAAACCTCCACCGTAAGTGAGGGCCCACAACTTGTCTCCCTCTTTAAGTAAACTATACACATCATTATCCGTCAACAAATTAGGGGAGGCTGGAGTGTTTTTAATGTGACGAAAACTCATATCTGACAGGTTCAGACAACTAATGCCCTGGCGGAAAGTACCAATCCATAGCTTATCACCATCCTTCAACAAGCACTTTACACTATTACCACTAACGCCATTTTGCCCGGAATCCGCCAGATAAGTCTTGAAAGCCCCCGCGGCTCTGTTAAAATAATTCAAACCTCCACCTTCTGTTCCAATCCAGAAGTTTCCTTTTTCATCTTCTGCAAAAGAGCTGATGACATTGTGGCTCAGGCTATTTTCATCCGGAAGATGTTCGTAATTTTCAAATCGATTGAAAGCTGGGTCGTGGTAATTAGCACCACCATGATAAGTACCCAACCACAAGCCCCCACTATGATCAAAGAAAATGGACCAAATGGAATTATTACTTAGGCTACCAGCGTTGAGATCCTCCTTTACAAAGCGTTGAAAATGATCTTTTTCCGGAATATATTTGTTCAGGCCTCCCCAGGTACCTATCCAAATATCCCCATCTGGGCTTTTAGCCAGCGCTCTAACGCTATTGTTACTTAGCGAATGAGGATCATTACTATCGTACCCATAAAGCTTAAGTCCCTGGTTTTTTGGATTATACCGAAATACGCCACCCTGAGTACCTACCCAAAGTTGCCCCTCGTCGTCTCTGATAATCGATTGTACATCATAATTCGGTACCGATAAATCGTCTCGATACCTGGAAAGGAAAGGCCGTACTTTATACTTCCCGTCTTTAGTTACCTTCAGGCGATATATACCATGGGGCATGCCTAAGAGTAGATCACCGTTGTCTGCCTCAAAGACCACCTGGACGTTCATAGCCTCCCCCCCAGGAATGTCCAGTGGTACCTTAACAAACTGATCTTTATCTGATTGATATAAGTTTAGGCCATTATTCATACCCAACCACAGACGACCTTTTGAGTCTCGTAAAATATCTTGAACCAACTCGGAAGAAAGGCCATCCTCAAGGGTATAATTATGAAAGGTATCTACCTTCGCATCATATTTACTCAAGCCCTTAAAGTTACTAAGCCATATAGTGGATGCAAGGCTGTCAAAATAGAGCGTTCGAATGTCGTTACCACCGATGGTACCCGGTTGCTCCGGATCATTTCTATATACCGTGAATTGATAGCCATCATACTTATTAAGACCATCCCGCGTTCCCATCCAGATGTACCCCTCGGCATCTTGTGTAATGGCAAATACGGATCCCTGCGAAAGACCATCTTTTTTTTCAAAATGACGAAAAACGGCTTTATCCTGGGCGTAAAGCCCTCCCGAAAAGCACAAAAAGACGGCGCCGAAAAATATAGCAGATACCCTCTCAATAAACTTATGAAGTCCTCCCATAATTCAATCCTGGTCTAATCAATCTTCGAGGTAAATAACTATAATTAAAAGAACATATCCAATCCAATCACCAAATTTATAATCCCTTTTTAGGTCTTTCCCCTAAAAAAAATTAGGTAGACAATTAATTAAACAATTAAAGCTCTCGGGCGGATTATACGATTTCCACCCTAATAATAGACTTTTAATCGTACTTACTTTCCTAGCTTTAAGCCAAAGCAAATTAAGGTTTTTACCCAAAAAAAGCATCATGAAAAAAAATCATACCCGTAACTTCTTACTTATCCTATTCCTTATTGGGCTGTTTGTCGGCTGTCAGTCCAATACCGAGCCAACAGCATCCCCGCCTGCTGACAAATCAGAAGAAAAGGCACAGGCTATACTCCTGACGCAAACGGGCGAATTCGACCCCAATGACAAAACTAAAATAAGCGGTGATTACGTCGCCCGGCAACGGCTAATCGTCCCCCAAAATCTGGAACCGCAAAATAAATGGGTGATGTTCGAGGGGCCAGTGCTGGAAAACGACCTGATCGCTTATCGCTTTTACATGGACAGTCGGCATCGCAACGACATTTATGGGAAGCGGGTAAAAGATCTGGTCATGGATACCGTGGGCTGGCAATACCACGACATCATGGATTGGGGTTCAGATATCCTGAAAGTAAATCAATCCCTGGGTATTGGAAGTCCTGCCATTTGGTATCAGGATTCCTTGTATGCACTCTCCGAATATGACAAAAAAATAGTAGAGGTTACTTCACCTAATGCGGAAACAGCTTCCGTAAGAACCACGCTTACCGGACTAAAAGTGGGAGACCAGAAATTCGACCTGATCCAGAATTGGTCCTTACGAGCCGGCGAACCCTGGTCAACCATCCGATTAGAAGTGGTCGACGGTCAGCTGCCCGAGGGGATGTACTTTGCCACCGGTATTGTAAAACACCTGGAAGACCTGACTGCCGAAAGGGAAAACAATTTTTTATATGCCTTTACCTGGGGCGAGCAATCGTATCATAATGAAAACATGGGTATGGGACTAGTCATGAACCTGGATGATCAACCCGAAAAGGTACCTAATATCTGGAGTCATACCTATGTATTTAAAAATCCCAGATCGGAAATGAGTTACCAGTTTTTGGCCGCCTGGGAAAGAGATGTAATCGGAGTCAAAGACGCCGGTGCATTCGAAAATTTAATCCAACAAGCCTGTAAACCACTTCAATAAAAAACTTATCGTATGCCTGTATTAAAATTTGACGAAACTACCGCTGAACGTGTCCGCCCGGGGCTGGAACGCAAAATTATTCATACCGGGGCCCTAATGACCGTAGTCATTGACTTTTCAGACGGCCCCTGGGAAAAACCGGAGCCTCCCCACTCTCATCCGCATGTACAGACCTCCTACGTCGCCGAAGGAGAAATCATCTTTTACTGTGAAGGAGAGCCCGATCAGCACCTAAAGGCGGGGGATCTATTTGCCGTGCCTTCCGGCAAATCACACACCGTAAAGCTATTGACGGAGCGCGTCCGGTTGGTCGATAGTTTCAACCCACTTAGAAATGATTTCCTGACCTAAAAAATAATTATGCCCTATCGATTTGCACTATTATCAAGCTTATTCAGCATCTTATTTTTTTCTTTCTCCCAAGCACAGGATGTATCTAAAGAAGCCATCGCAAGTGCTATTGATTTTGACCGCCTGGAGCATCCTTATTTGTTCTTTGACAAGAGTGGCCTGAAGGAGATCAAAAAGAACATAAAAAATGATGTTGAAAGTGGAGAGCTTATGACCCGGCTTCTGACGGAGGCGAATAGCTTACTTTATATGCCGGTAGATGCTAAAATCCCGGAAAGAGGCACCCACGTTCGCGCGGGCTGGAGCGAAATCGACCGGGCGAATGAATACGAAAGAAAATTGCGCGCTTATTCCAGCCATGCCCAACATCTCGCTTTTGTTTACCAAATCACGGGAGAAGAGGAATATGCTCAAAAGGCTTTTGATTTTGCCGAGGTAGTCTGCCAGATGCCAGTTTGGGTCCTACAAGCCCACGAGTTTCCGATTATCTACAGCAGGGTTATGCCCTGGAACGTACCGGATAATCAAGTCAACTTCAACTTCGATATCAGAACGGCTGGTCTGGGAGAAAGTATAGCCTGCGTGTACGACTGGACCTATGAAGCCCTGGAAGATTGGCAGCGCGACAGAATTCGGGGTGCCCTATTGGAAAAAGTGATTACTCCGGTCAGAGGGGACTATGAATTCCACTGGTGGGCCACCTCCTACCGCTGCAATTGGACTGGGGTCTGTAATGGCGGGCTTGGTATTACCGCCATTGCGCTATTAAAGGACCACCCTACTCTGATCGACGTAGTGGCCGAATCCTACAATCGGATTAATAAAATGATGAATGAAATTGGCGTGGACGGCGGCTGGCAGGAAGGTGGCGGCTACCTACATTACGGGCTGCGCCACGCAACCCGTTTTGCCGTTTCGCTAAAGGAAGCCAGCGGCGGTCAATTCAATTTATTTAAAAATGAAAGGCTAAGTAACAACCCGGCCTCTTTTCTCATCTATTTGAACATTCCTCCCAACCGGGCCGTAAACTTTGGTGATTCCAAGGACAGAATTAACGGCAGCACCGATTTTTTTAATCTACTGACCAACGAGACGAACAGCCAGGAAGCCGCCTGGTACCGAAATCACATCCTGGGGCGGGGCCGAAACGTGTACGACCTGATTTTCCCAAGACCAGCTATGGAGGGAACTCCCCCGGAAAACCCCTCCCGACACTTCAAAAGTATCGACTGGTGGGTCATGCGTTCTGATTTCACCGACGTGAATAAGGTGTTCCTGGCCGGTAAAGCTGGTAAAAATAACGACCCCCACCATGGTCACCTGGATATCGGGCATTTTGTATTGTATTGGAAGGGACAAGCCTTCCTAAAAGATTCCGGACAACCTTATTACGATGAAGAGTACTTTGATGAGACCCGTTGGCAGTATCCCCAGGCGGCCAGCGCCGGGCATAATGTCATCATGGTCAACGGAGAGCAGCAGGTTCCTGGCAAGCTGAAAAACCAGCCCTTTAATCATGAGATCGGAGGTAAGGTCATCGAGTTCAAATCCACTAAAAAGCGCGATTACGTG
This sequence comes from Saprospiraceae bacterium, assembly GCA_035268885.1. Lineage (GTDB taxonomy): Bacteria > Bacteroidota > Bacteroidia > Chitinophagales > Saprospiraceae > DATFKA01. The sequence goes on along the minus strand of DATFKA010000003.1, from coordinate 57,243 downwards.
CGGATGGATCCAAGCAATGCCTACCCCAAAAAAGAACTCCGTAAATGGCAGCGGCATATCGTATTGGAAAAACCCAATATCACCCTCTTGTTAGATGATATTGAGACACAAAAGAATGGTGCCCTGGTAGACCTGCGCTTTCATACGGAAGTCGAAGAGCAAATCAATCGGGATGGCTTCGCTATGTTAAAGGGGAATAATGACCAAATGGCATTGATCCCCACCGGTAATAACCCGGTACAATTTTACCAGGACCAGCATGCCTATCAGCCGGTACATGGCACCAAACCGTTTGAATGGCTACCCTATTTTGGGCTGCACACCAGAGCTGAAAAAGCGCAAAACAGAACGGCTACCTTAATTCTTCCCGTCGAAGATGAACAAGAAGCAAAGTCTATTCAATCGAGCCTTAAAATGTTGGAAGAAAAGGAGGGCCTCCTTATCCAATTTAAATATCGAGGGGAAAAGTATGCTTACCATTTTCATAAAAATCAAAACGGCTTACAACTCGATTGATTTAACCCAAAAACTATGCAAATTCACTCACTTTCATTCATTGTTCTGTCGCTATGTATTAGTTGTTTTTCATGGGCTCAGGAAGCTTCCAAAATCGTTTTTGAAGATGAAAACGGCTGCCTTCGCTACGTCTCCGATTCCGAAAATAATTACATTCCGGACTTTAGTTATGCCGGGTATAAAAACGGAGAGGTACCGCTACCCGAACTAGAGGTGGTCAAAACGATTTCTGCTATAGAAGGCGATAATACGGCCCATATCCAGGCTGCTTTAGACGAGATAGCCGCTTTACCCATGGATGAAAATGGTTTCCGGGGAGCCCTGTTATTAGAAGCGGGCGCCTACGAAATTCACGGTACGGTAGTCATTAGAGAAAGTGGTATCGTTTTGCGAGGCGTAGGCGATGACAGCGATCCCACCAGTAATACTATACTACTGGGGGTGGGAAATACGCCTACCGAAAGAGATATCATCCAGGCGGGGAACACACCCAATATAAGCTGGTCGCAGTCGGTCCCCGGTACGAACTCAACTGTAACCAGTGATTTTGTACCTGCGGGATCTCGTTCCCTGGAAGTGACGGCCCCCGAACTGTACAGCGAAGGGAACAATGTGATCATTCGACATCCAAGCACTTCTAAATGGTTGGCTTCTATCAATTTTGGGGATACAGATAGCGATGCGCCCTGGTCACCGGGAACGATTGATATTCTTTACAATCGCTACGTAACGGCCGTTGATTTTGCAGAAAACAAAATCGTCCTGGATGCCCCTATTTACGATCACTTTGAGCGGGACCTAGCACAAGCAGAGGTCTACGTTTTAAACAAAGAAGGCATCAAACAAAATATTGGTATCGAAAGCCTACGGGTTGATATTCAAACCGCAGGCCCATTAACAGAAAATCACGCTAAAAATGCCATCCGGCTGATCGGGGTAGAAGACAGTTGGGTAAGGGATGTCACCGCTTTACATTTCATTTATGCCGCTGTGGACACCCGGGTAGCCAGTCGAGTGACCGTTAGAGACTGCCGGGGGCTTCAACCTCATTCTGAAATTACGGGTGCCAGAAGGTATAATTTTGCCGTAGGGAGAATGTCCAATCAAATCCTCTTTGAGGGCTGCCACGCTACGCAGGGACGCCATTCTTACGTATCCAATGGGACAAGTAGTGTCTCTGGTATTGTTTTCTACAATTGTACTTCTGAAGTCGACTATTCTTCTAGTGAAGGACACCGCCGCTGGAGCCAGGGAATGTTATTTGACAATATCACCTTTTCCCGGTCCGAAACCAATACACTATTGGGACTTTATAACCGCGGGAGATTCGGCACCGGTCACGGATGGTCTGCTGTCCATAGTGTAGCCTGGCGTGTGAAGGTGCCGCTTTCGCGAAATATCAAATTACAAAAGCCACCCGGACGCCAGAATTATGCCATTGCCTGCGAGGCCTATGTAACCAACCTACATAATTTTCCCCATCCAAAAGGATACGAGGGCCTTACCCGTAAGACGCCCTTGATCCCCTCCCTTTATACCAAACAGCTGGAAGCCCGGCTACAGCAGGGGGTCCCCCCCGATGCTCCGGCTCAATTAACAGCCCAGTTCTCGGAAGGCATGGTGATGCTCAATTGGATGGATATTGCCAGCCGGGAAACGGGCTACAGCATTGAATGGTCTACTGATGGTGGGAATAGCTTTACCGAAATAGCCCGGCTTCCGGCCGATCAAACTGCTTTTTTGCATACAGACTTCCCCGATGTAGGTAGCCCCTTAATTTATCGGGTATTTGCCATTGGCGACCAATGCCCCTCCCCTTACTCCAACCCGGCACAGGTAGCAGTGGCCACCAGCACGGCATCCGTAGCCCTGTCCGATTTAAAAGTGTTTCCCAATCCCTTTCAGGATGCAGTTAATATCCAAACCGATGCGCCACTGAAGCAGCTTATACTTTTCGATAGCTCAGGCAAAGAGATGATGCAAAAGACAGCTACCCTTCGATTACAAACCGAGGGCCTGGCCAAGGGAGTGTACTATCTACAAATCATTGATCAGCAGGGTAGCACCCGTTTAATGAAAATGATCAAACAATAATTCCAAAATGAAGTTAAAAAACCAGGTTTTGCTCTCTTTTCTCTTAATCGGCTTCCTCTTTTTCTCTTGTGGACGTCCTCAATTCTTTGAAGGTGATATCAATAAACCTCATGTGATTTTAAAACTTGACGATCTGTGGTTTGAAAAAGGGCTCGTCCATCCGGGTTGGCAGCAGGTCGTTGATTTTCTAAACAAAGAAGGTGTGCAGGGTACTATTGGGCTGGTATGTAATTCCCTTGAAGAAGGCGATGAAACTTACTACCAATGGATAAAAGATAGGGAGGCCGAAGGGTATGAGATTTGGCACCATGGCTATTGTCATTGTAAGCCAAAGATCGATGGTGAAGAAAAAAGAGAGTTTCGCGGAACCAGCTACACCTACCAACTGGATCATCTAACAACAGCTCAACAGCAAGCCAAAGACAAACTGGATATCACCCTTCGCTCCTTTGGTGCACCTTATAATTCGACAGATGCCTCCACCGCACAAGCCCTGGCCCAACTGCCAGATATAAAGGTTTGGATGTACAAAGAAACCCAGAGCCCTACCGACAAATTTGTCCTCGATAGAATTCCGGAGGTCAATATCGAATACCCGGTTCACATCCCCGATTTTAAAAAGTTTAAAGCAGGCTACGAGCAATTCAACAAAGAACCCGTCCTGATTATCCAGGGCCATCCCCGTTCCTGGGTAGACGACCCAACTCGCTTTGAGGCCTTTAAAGAAATCGTTCTATTCTTAAAGTCGGAAAGGGTTCGGTTCACCACACCTTATTCCTATTACCAAAAGATCGGATCTTAAACTAATCAACATTGTAATCATGAAAAAATGGATTTTGGCTATTGCTGTTTTTTGTTTACCCATGGTAGTAATCGCCCAATTCTGGGAACATCACTGGATAGCAGACAACTACGTCTTTACGGGTTCTGGTGGAGATGCCCTAACGGTGAGCCAAACGAATTGTGAAGAGGGTCTAGTAGAAGTCACCGCCCCTTCCGCTGCTCCACTACCTGCTTTTAGCCCCATTATCATTAATCCCCAAAACCTGGATGGGGAAGAAATCACAGATATTACCGCCTTCTCCACCAGCCTCACCATGAGAGCCCGTAGTACAGCACAAGTAATTGTGGGCGCACTATTTCGGTCCGATGACGGCTCGTCTAATTTTCGTACCTCGATCTTGTACGACACCATTCCGGCCGGACTCGAAAGCTGGACCGAAATCACCATTGAATTCACCGGTGATGATTTGGCGGGCTTCAATCCCGACAACCTGCGCGACTTCTGGTTCTTTTTAGACCGTGGGACTGAAAATTTTGCCGGCAATGAATTGTATATTGACTATATCTCACTCGGAGGACTCCCCACTCCGGGTCTGGAGTCTACCTGTGCGGCGGGTAGTAATCCCAATGCGATAATTTTTGCAACTTATTTTTCTGGAAGCACCATCCAAAACATCAACACGGGAAGTACGGCAGGGCAGGTATCCACCTTTACCCTGGATACGATCTGTGAGACCCTGCAGATCAGTGTTACCGATCCCGAAAGCAGTCCATTGCCGGCCTTTAATGCTTACCAGCTTAACCCCTTTGACGAGAATGGAAATGAGGTCACAGATATTTCCGGCCAGGTGAATCTTAGCATGCGGGTTCGTTCCGCTGAATCGGTCCAACTCGATGTACTTTTTCGTTCTGGAGAAGGTAGCCAGGCGGAGCGCACCCGCCGAAAAGCCATTACGATTCCAGGGGATCTTGAAAACTGGACGAGTTTCACCCTCGAATTTTCCGAAGCAGAATACGAGGGCTTCAATCCAGCAGACTTGAGAGATATGTGGTTCTACATAGATCGCGGTGTGAGTAATTTTTCTGGTAACGAATTTTATATTGACCACATCGTCATTGGCGGTGAAGCAGACAGTACTCGTAATTCTCCCTGTGCGGCAGAAATTAGGTCCCAGACCTGGCAGGAAAACTGGAATACCGATCATCCAATTATCCTGGGCGGAGCCGAAACGGCAAAACTGAGCCTAAGAGAAACCGAATGTGAAGAATTAAAACTGGAGGTAAGTGATCCAACAAACGATCCACATCTGGCCTTTCGTCCAATTGTCATTCAGCCGGTTAATGAAAGTGGTGCTGTGATTACTGATATTTCGGACAACATCCAGGTAATTATCCGCGCCAGAAGCGCCGAAGAAGTGCCCGTTGGGGTCTTATTCCGTTCGGGGGATGGCTCAGGGGATTTTCGTACAGCCACCCTCACTCAAAACGTAAGGGGAAGCTTGGAAGCCTGGTCTACACTGACCTACACCTTTTCAGAAGAAGACCTCCAGGGCTTCGATCCAGAAGACTTAGTGGATCTATGGATCTTTCTGGATAGAGAAAATAATAACTTCCCGGGTAACGAAATCTATTTTGACTACATAGCTATTGGTGAGCAGCCGGATTCGACTGAGCAATCTCCCTGTGAGCTTCCCGATATCACAGCGACAACCAATTCTTTAGACTGGGTCGCCTTTTTTGAAGTATTTCCCAACCCCGTAGAGGATGAGCTACAAATCCGCTTCAATAAAAAAGTGACCGGCCAGGACCGTTATCGATTGCGTTTATTGAATGTCTCCGGTCAACTTCTTTTTCAACAGGACTTACCGGGATTAAATGATCAGCTCTCTTTGAATGTATCGGCTATACCTGATGGTATACTATTTCTTCAAATTAGCAATCGTCAACATCATTTTACCAGGAGGTTGATCAAGAAATAAGGAAGGGGTAAAAATATCTTAACCGAACAAATAAAAACAATGAGCAAGCTTATCAATAAAATACTTTTTGCCGGTCTCTTATTAGCCCTAAGCTGTCTATCTCCTACCGGCGATCAAAACGAAGTTGATTTCAACACCGATAATATCGTTCAGCAGGCCGACCAATACTTACAACAAGAACCGGTCCCACTCACTGACTTTCGTGCTGTACGCAGCGCAGGAGGGCCCCATGACTTTTATTCGGAAGGCGATTATTGGTGGCCGGATCCTGAAAACCCCGATGGTCCCTATATCCGCCGGGATGGGCAGACCAACCCGGATAACTTTACCGCTCATAGAATTGCTATGAGAAACCTCAGCCGCTGGGTGGCTACTCTGGTCGCTGCCTATAAAATCACCGGAGACGAAAAATATGCCAACCACGCCTTAAAACATCTGAAAGCCTGGTTTACCGATCCTGCTACCTTAATGAATCCGAGTCTACTGTACGCCCAGGCGATCAAAGGTAGGGTGACGGGCCGGGGCATTGGCATCATAGATACGATCCATCTCATCGAGGTGGCCAAAAGCATCCAGGTTTTGCAAGACCTAGGATATCTAAAAAGGGAAGATTTTAATGGCTTACAAACCTGGTTTAAGCAATTTGTAAGCTGGCTAACGACCCATCCTTTTGGTATTGATGAGCGAGATCACGGGAATAATCACAGTACCTGGTGGGCCGCACAGGTCGCCGCCTTTGCAGACTTAACGCAGGAAGAAGACCTACTAGAACTTACGCGTCAGCAATTTAAGAAATTATTGGCCGAACAGATGGATGGGAGAGGAGCCTTTCCAGACGAATTGAGTCGCACCAAACCCTATAATTACACCTTATTCAATCTGGAAGGTTACGCCGTTTTAGCACGTATTGCCTCCACTGAAGAAGATAATCTCTGGAAATACGAAACGCCAAAAGGCAGCCTTTATGAGGCCTTCCAATTTATGTTTCCCTACATAAAAGATAAGTCGGAATGGATAAAAGCTCCGGATGTGCAGTATTTCGATCAACTACCCATCCAGTCTGGTGGTTTATTGTTTGCGGCCCTGGCCTACGAGGAGGAAGCGTGGCTTGAAGTCTGGGAGCAGTTGAACCCGAAGGTGAAGGCAAATGAAATTGACCGCACCTATCCAATCCGACAACCGATTTTATGGGTAGATTGAAGTCTGGAGGCTAGCCCCCAGACTTCCCGATTTTATGGTTAAGGGTACTTACACCCCGGAAAAAGCACTGAAGCCACCATCAATCGGCACTACTATACCCGTAATAAAGGAAGCCGCGGGGCTGCAAAGCCAAATAACCGTTCCGGCCAGTTCTTCGGGCTCGCCAAATCGCCTCATCGGCGTATGTTCAATGATCGTATTTCCTCTCGCAGTAAGTTTTTCTTGCTCATCCAGCAAAAGACGACGATTTTGTTCTCCGATAAAAACGCCCGGTGCAATGGCATTCACCCTGATTTTTTCTCCATACTTATGAGCCATCTCAACGGCAAGCCACTTCGTAAAATTATCGATCGCCGCTTTTGCCGCTGCGTATCCGACGACCCGGGTAAAGGGTTGCTGCGCCGTCATTGATGAAATATTAACGATACTGCCAACTCCCTGGCTCGCCATCGCCTGCCCAAAGACATAGGTGGGTAAAACGGAGCCCTTGAGATTAAGCGCCACCACCTGATCAAAGTCATCAATGGACAGATCAAAGAAATTTTGATCCGGCCCGATTGTGGCACCGGCCCGATTCCCACCGGCTACATTTACCAGGATATCAATCCTCCCCCATTTTTCCAGGATGGTATCTCTTGCTTTTTCCAACTGATTTTGATCCAAAACGTCTGCGACCAGTGGCAAGGCCTGACCACCCGCCGATTGAATGGCTTTACATTTTTTATGTACTTTTTCGGAGGTTCTACCCAGAATCCCCAATTTTACGCCCGCTGCTGCCAGCCCTTCCGCCATGGCACCACCGAGTACGCCAGCACCACCGGTGACAATCGCCACCTTTTCTCGAATGTCAAATGATGTACCTTGCATTTTGATTATATTAGTCTTGTAAATTTAATAATATCCAAAGGTAGGATGGAATAGGTCGATAATCGTATCGGATTAGTGGGCAAAAAGTCTGATTCTCGATATTTTATCCCATTTAACCATCCTATAGTTTACATTTGGAAAAAGTAATAAATAAAATGGAAAACCTTTTTTCTCTCGAGGGTAAAACTGCACTGGTCACTGGCTGTAAACGCGGGATAGGAAAAGCCATGGCCGTAGGCCTGGCAAAAGCTGGCGCCCAAATTATAGGCGTTAGTGCCACTTTAGAAACCCAGGGAAGTGAAGTCGAAAAAGCCATCTTGCAAACCGGGCAGTCCTTTAGAGGTTATGCCTGTGATTTTGCGGATCGCTCAGCACTGCATAGTTTTATCGCTCAAGTAAAATCCGAATTTCCTCAAATAGATATCCTGGTCAACAATGCGGGTACCATCATGCGTAAACCTGCTGCCGAACACCCCGATGAATATTGGGATAAAGTCATTGAGGTGAACCTCAATGCACAGTTCGTTTTGAGCCGGGAATTTGGTAAAGAGATGGTCGCCAGAAAAGAAGGTAAAATAATTTTTACCGCTTCTTTGCTTAGCTTCCAGGGCGGCATTACAGTGCCGGGTTACGCAGCCAGTAAGGGGGGCATTGCCCAATTAACCAAAGCCCTGGCCAATGAATGGGGAAAAAACAATGTACAGGTAAATGCCATTGCTCCCGGTTATATCCGTACCGACAATACCGAAGCCTTACAGAAAGATCCCGTTCGATCCGAGAATATCCTGGGCCGAATTCCAGCTGGCCGTTGGGGGGAAGCCGAAGATATGGCAGGCCCCCTTGTATTTCTCGCTTCCCAGGCAAGCAATTACGTCAATGGTCACATCCTGACGGTCGACGGCGGTTGGATGGCCAGATAAAATTTATATTTCGAAGCGCAACTCATCAGTTGACTTCCTAACTAAAAATAAAACACTAATCATAATGAGTACCAATTACGAAGTACGTTACGCTACCAATCCTGAAGATTTTAAAACTTACGATACAGAAAGAATCCGTAAGGATTTCCTCATTAAGGGCCTCTTTCAAGAAGATCAGGTTCAGCTGGTCTATACCCATTTTGACCGCTACATTGCCGGCGGAGCTGTACCGGCAAATAAGGATCTTAAGTTGGAAACTATAGATCCTTTAAAAGCCGATTACTTCCTGGAAAGAAGAGAACTGGGCATTATCAATATCGGAGGAGCCGGAAGCGTTTCGGTAGATGGAAAAGCCATGAAGGTAGGTTTTAAAGAAGCACTCTACGTTGGCAGGGGGACCAAAGAGGTCATTTTCTCCAGTGACCATCAGGACCAGCCGGCGATGTTTTATTTAAACTCTGCTCCCGCCCACCATAGCTACCCTACTCAACTTATTAGCCGGGAAGATGCCGAAATCGTAGAATTAGGTGCGCTGGAAACCTCTAATGCCCGGACCATTCGCAAGCTCATTGTCAATAGCATTGTCAAAACCTGTCAGCTGCAAATGGGCATGACCGAATTAAAAACCGGCAGCGTGTGGAACACTATGCCCGCTCACGTACATGACCGTCGGATGGAAGTCTATCTCTACTTTGAGCTACCGGAAGATCAGGCCGTTTGTCACTTCATGGGACAGCCACAGGCTTCCAAACCCGTCTGGTTACACAATCAGGATGCCGTCATCTCCCCCCCCTGGTCAATGCACTGCGGTTCCGGCACCAGTAATTATACTTTTATCTGGGGGATGGCCGGTGAGAACCTGGACTACGGTGATATGGATGGTTTTGCACCCACTGAAATGCAATAATTCATTTCTCAGACCAAACAAAATTAATAGAAGTTGTTTAATCAACTACACTATGAAACCGCTGGCTATCTTTAGTTCATTGATTGCTTTCCTGGTCTTGGCTACCCCCGGTCGGGCCCAAGAAAGAATCCTCTATAAGCAGGTAGATACCATCCAACTATACATGGAAGTTTATTCCCCCGGGCATGAGGATTCCGAACGGCTGTTGCCCGGTATGGTATTTTTCTTTGGTGGGGGATGGAACAAAGATAACTTTGATCAATTCAGGGCGCATGCGAAATATTTCTCTAAAAGAGGAATTGTATGCTTTCTGGCGGATTACCGAGTCAAAACCAAGCATAATACCAGCCCCTATGAGGCGCTGAAAGATGCCAAGTCAGCCATGCGCTTTGTCCGGAAAAACGCCCGGGACTTTGGGGTAGACCCTACAAAGATCACTGCCAGCGGTGGCTCTGCCGGTGGTCATTTAGCGGCAGCAACGGCTTTAATCCCCTATCAAAATGATATTTCAGACGACCTGAGCATTAGTCCTATCCCCAATGCCCTCGTACTTTTTAACCCCGTAATTGATAATGGGCCCGGAGGTTATGGCTACGACAGAATTGGTGATAATTATCCCCTGTTTTCCCCCTTACACAATATTCGTAGAGGGGCGCCTCCAACCCTTTTCTTATTAGGCACCCAGGATAGACTTATCCCCGTGGAAACAGCGGAGTATTACAAAGTAGTTATGGAAAAAGTGGGCAGCCGATGCGATTTAAAATTATACGAGGGGAAGGGTCACGGCTTTTTTAATTATCGACACTTTGATGCTTATAAAAAAACCGTTCAGGCCACTGATCTCTTTTTGCAATCACTCGGTTACCTGGACAAATTGCCCCTGATAGACATCAAATGATCACCTTTCGGAAATAGACTTAACCTCAGTAGTATCTATCTCAAAAGATAAAAATGGACATGCAAAAATGTAGATCATCTATCCTGGTACTCTTATTACTCCTGATCATAATAGAGGCAAGTGGCCAGGAAAATCGAAGGCCCACCCGCATGAATGTTCTATTCATTGCTTTTGATGATCTTAGGCCCCAGCTCAATTGCTATGGGCAAAGTCAGATGAAAACCCCAAATATTGATCGATTAGCCGACGAGGGGCTTACCTTCAGAAGAGCTTATACACAACAGGCGATCTGCATGGCTTCCCGATCAAGTATATTAAGTGGTATCAGACCAGAGCATGCGCAACTATATAGCTGTGGATCGCTACAGGATCTCGCCCCTGATATCACCACAATGAATGAGCATTTTGCCAATAATGGATATACGACCGAAGCCATTGGAAAAATATACCATCACGCCTCCGACCACCGTGCACAGTTCGGAGACCGCTGGTATGACCCCACCGGCGACTGGGTGGACAGAGGATATGTAACCAAGGAAGCCATAGCAGAACAAGCAGCCAATGCGCGCTTCAATAAAGGAAAAAAAGGTAGAGGCCCCGCTTACGAAATGGCTGAAGTACCCGATAATCGGTACATTGATGGTGCCAATACCGATTACGCCCTTTCCAGATTAGAACAACTACAAAAACAATCGGCTCCCTTTTTTCTAGCTATGGGCTTTCATAAACCGCACCTCCCCTGGTGCGCCCCTAAAAAATACTGGGATATGTACCCACCCGAAGAGCTAGTGCTCAGTCCAGCACCAGAATACCCCAGCCACCTGACGCCCTATTCCCTCACGAACTGGGGGGAGTTGCGCAACTATTTTGGCATCCCACAAGGAAAGGATCAAATTTCTGAGGAACTGGCCCTTCAATTGCGCAGAGCTTATTATGCCAGCGTTAGCTATGTAGATGCTCAACTGGGCAGAATTATGGATGCCCTCGAGGAAAACGGGCTCAAAGAAAATACCATTATCGTCTTATGGGGCGATCACGGTTTTAAATTGGGAGACCATCAGGCCTGGAGCAAACATACCACATTCGAAATCGATACACAGGTGCCACTCATCATCAGTGTACCCGGTATGGAAAACGCAGGAAGGTCAAGCTCCAGTTTTGCTGGATTAATTGATTTGTACCCCACGCTTTGTGAGCTGGCAGACCTGGAGCAACCCGATCACCTGGAGGGAAAAAGCCTGGTGCCTATCTTAAAAGATCCCGGTGCCCAGGTTCAGGAGGCTGCTTTCAGTATTTTCCCCAGAAACCGAACCAACGAGAAAAAAACCATCACTGGTTTTAGCATGCGTACGCCATCGTTTCGGTATACCGAGTGGATACACATTGCTTCCGGTCGCCTATTAGCAGCTGAATTGTATAACCACCAAACGGACTCCCTAGAAAACTTCAATGTGGCCCGGGATAAAGCATACGCTTCCGCGGTAAAAACACTATCTAAACAACTGCACCGCCACTTTGATGATGCTATTCCGGGGCTTGATCAGCAACCTGTAACCCTGTTATACCCACCTGCCGATTTACTTTTTGCCCGGCAACGGTACCAACAAAACGATGAAGCTTTTGTCCAATTAGTCAACGAAATTAAGGTAAAAGCAGACCACCTTATGGACATTGAACCTTACTCCGTCATGCAGAAAAAAAAGGTGCCTCCCAGTAAAAACAAACACGATTATTATAGCCTGGGGATTTACTGGTGGCCAAACCCTGATACAAAAGACGGCTTGCCATACGTACGTCATGATGGAAAAAGGAATCCGGAATACGATGATTTTGACGGGCCGGCTATCCGAGAGATGTCCAATGGTGTATTTATCCTTTCGCTAGCCTATTTCTACACCGGCCACGAGCCCTATGCTCAAAAGGCAAATGAATTGATCCACACCTGGTTTATCGATCCCTCCACTAAAATGAACCCACATCTGGAATACGGCCAGGCTATTCCCGGCATAACCGAAGGCAGAGGAATTGGTATCATTGAGACGGGGCGCTTATTGAAAGTAGTCGATGCCGCCGGATTACTGAAAGGTGCACCTTCCTATTCCGCAGCCAACCATGAGGAGCTGATGGAATGGTTTAAGCAATATAATCACTGGTTGACCAACAGTCAAAAAGGCTGGGACGAGCGTATGTGGCACAACAACCATGGCTCTTCTTACGATAGTCAGGTCGCTGGATTTTCTGAATTTACCGGACAAGATGCCATTGCCAAGATCATTCTTGACTCCGTAATTATCAAGCGGATTAACCGTCAAATACAACCCGATGGCAGCCAACCCTGGGAGCTGGAACGCACCAAATCCATGAGTTACAGTATCAAAAACCTGCTCCATTTGATGGAGAATGCCATAATCGCACAGCATTACGGAATAGATCTGTGGCATTACGAATCTGAGGATGGACGTTCTATCACAAAAGCGATCAGGTTCCTCATCCCATATATGTTGGGGAAAAAAGATTGGCCTTATGAACAATACGGAGGCCTGGAAAGTCAGATAAATAACTTCCAAGAACTCATTTGGGTGGCCCATAAGTTCCTCGATGACCAAGAAATAGACGAAGCCTTTGATATCCTGTTTGCGGAGGGTATTCGACTACCAGAAACAAGTCTGCTCTATCCTGTTTTTGGCAGCAAAATGGAAATGGATGCCCGATAAAACTATATTATGAAAAAAATTCTATTGCCTATTGCCTTATTTGGGTTTCTTTTCAGTTGCAAAACGGAAAAGAAAGAGGAATTTGGGATGCCCCCAAATGTCTTATTCATTATGGTTGATGATTTAAGACCAGAACTTAACTGCTATGGATCGTCTCAGATCATCTCCCCAAATATTGATCGCTTAGCCAGCGAAGGGCTTGTATTCCAGAGAGCTTACTGCCAAAATCCCGTATGTGGTGCTTCGCGCGCCAGCATTTTATCAGGCTTGAGACCCACCTTTGATCGTTTTTGGGACTATCAGTCTCAGGTAGATGAAGATGCCCCGGGCACGCAAACACTACCCCAGACTTTTAAAGAAAATGGATACTATACCCTGGCTAATGGTAAGGTATTCCATAATAGTTCGGATACCGAGGCACGCAGTTGGAGTGAAGCGGTCTGGACGGTAAAAGGACAAAGTGGCCGAACCATGTTAGATGAGGATTCCAAAAACTACATCGGCGGCACCCGCAACCGGGGGCCCTTCTTTGAGGCTCCGGATGTGCCCGACAATGCCTATCCCGACGGAAAAGTTCTCGAAAGGTCTTTGTCCGACTTGAAAAGGCTCAGTCAAATGAAACAACCTTTCTTTTTCGCGGTGGGATTCATTAAGCCGCACCTTCCCTTTTACGCTCCTAAAAAATATTGGGATCTGTACGATCGGGAGGCTATCTCGATTGCCGAAAACCGGGAAAGACCAGCCAATGCCCCAACTGAATTGGTAGGCTCTCCCGAAATTCAATTTTATCACGACAGAGATATTCCGTATAATAGTGGTGATTTTCACAGAACTGCCCGCCATGGCTATTATGCCTGCGTCAGCTATGCTGATGCTATGGTAGGAAGATTACTGACCGCCCTTGACGATTTAGGGCTTAAGGAAAATACGATCGTTGTACTCTTAGGTGACCATGGCTGGAACCTGGGGGAGCATAATTTTTGGGGTAAACACAACACCATGCATCCTGCGGTAAATGCGCCGCTAATCATCCGAGTACCCGGGATTACGGAAGGACAGCAATCCGAAGCCCTGGTAGAATTTGTCGATGTCTACCCCACCCTGTGTGAATTATCGGGCATTACCGTGCCGGAACACGTGCAGGGCAAAAGTTTTTCTCCGCTCTTAAAGGAGCCAGATCAGCCCTGGAAAAAAGCCGTTTTCTCCAGATATCAATATGGAGATGCCGTCATTACTGAAAAGTACATATATACCAAATATAGACAGGATAGCCTAAGCTCATCTATGCTGTATGATCTTGAAAAAGACCAGGACGAAAACCTTAACGTGGTTGATCAGCCTGCCTACGAAGCAGTGGTGAAAAAGTTGAATGATTATTTAAAAAAAGGGAGCCATACCTCCCCTAAATCTGAATTGTAACATGAAACGACGGACATTTATTCAAACCTCTGCGGCCAGTGCCGCAGCGCTTTCCCTTACGGGGCTACCCTTATCTGCTAAAAGCTATCGACGCATTCTTGGCGCTAATGATCGTATCCAGGTTGCGATGCTGGGCTGTAACCGCCGCTTCCCGGGATTACTGGAAGCCCTGGCCGAACTGGAAAACGTCGATGTCATCTATGTCTCCGACGTAGATGCGCGCCGACAAGAATCCGGGGCCGGAAAGGTCAAAGAAGCGACGGGCCAAATGCCTAAACAGGAAAAAGACATGCGTAAAATTTTTGACCAGGCCGATGTCGATGCGGTTTTCCACGCTACGCCCGACCACTGGCACGCTCCGGGGGCTATACTTTCTCTACAAGCCGGGAAGCATGTATACGTGGAAAAGCCCTGTAGCCATAACCCATCGGAAAGTGAGATGCTCGTCGACTGGCAAAAGCATACCGGATTGACCGTCCAAATGGGGACTCAGCAACGTTCGGCACCGGAGACCATAGAAATCATTAAGGAAATTCACGAAGGAGTCATCGGGGAAGCCTACCTGGCTACTGCCTTTTATACCAACAGCAGAGGTCGTGTGCCGACTGCCAGGCAGGTACCGGTCCCCGACTATCTCGATTGGGAATTATTCCAGGGACCCGCTCCCAGAACAGACTTTATAGATATCGTCGGTGATTACAACTGGCACTGGTTCTGGCGCTGGGGAACGGCGGAGACGGGAAACAATGCCACCCATGAACTGGACGTTGGGCGCTGGGCACTTCAGGCGAAATATCCGGAAGCCGTTTATGTAAATGCCGCCAAAAACCACTTCAAAGATGATCCCTGGACCATGTACGACACCATGGATGCGACCATTAACTTTCCTGGCGGTAAAACCGTCAAATGGGATGGTAAAAGTCGCTCCGGACATCCGACTTATGGGGCCGGTAGAGGCACGATTATCTACGGTTCGGAAGGGAGCGTTTTTCTCAATAGAGAAGGCTACCGACTCTATGATCGAAGAGGTGAACTCCTGAGAGAACGCAAAGGAGGCCCCGAAGCAGGCACTGCGTTGGGTGGTGGAGGTAGTATGACTACCCGCCATGTGAAAAATTTCCTGGAAACTATCCGGGGTAAGGACAGCCTAAATTGTCCTATCGAAGAAGGAGCCACCAGTACTAATCTTTCTCACTACGCCAACGTCTCCTACCGGGCAGGAAATAAACTGCTGGCTATTGACCCAACCAATGGTCATTTCCAGGATAAAAAAATAATGAAAAAGTACTGGAGTCGGGATTATGAAAAAGGCTGGAAACCAGAAAAGGCATAAGTCGAGAATAAACGATTCTAAGAAAATACATACAACAATGAAAGATAGATTAAATATTGTAATAATTGGACTCTTCCTGATTTTTATATCTCCTTTTACCTGCTCTGCTCAAAGTGAAGACGGTTGGCAGGATTTATTTAACGGGAAAAGCCTGGAAGGCTGGAAGCAATTGGGAGGAGAAGCCAATTATAAAATACAGGACGGAGTTATTGTGGGAACCACTAAGTATGGCACCCCTAATTCCTTTCTGGCTACCACCAAAAACTACGGCGACTTCATCCTGGAATTTGAGGTGTGGAACGATGCCGCCCTTAATTCTGGCGTACAATTTAGAAGTCTTAGTAAAAAAGAATACCAAAATGGCCGAGTACACGGCTATCAGGCCGAAATTGACCCCAGCCCACGGGCTTTCAGCGGAGGTGTTTTTGATGAAGCACGTAGAAAGTGGATATATCCTTTATCCCAGAACCCAGAGGGGCAAAAGGCTTACCGGGTAGGCCAGTGGAACCATTACCGCATTGAAGCCATTGGTCACGATATCCGCATTTGGGTGAATGGCATACAAACGACCAACCTGGTTGATGACATGACCCCCTCGGGCTTCATCGCCCTACAGGTGCATAGTATCAAAAAGGAAGAACTCGCCGGCCGCGAAATCCTATGGCGTAATATCCGCATAAAAACGGATGATCTAGCCGAGGAACGCTGGCCGCTATCCCCCCATGCGCCACAAGTTAACCTAATACCCAATACTTTGACGGAACAGGAAAAGCGGATGGGCTGGCGACTACTTTGGGATGGAAAGACTACCGAGGGCTGGCGCAGCGCCCGCGGTCCTAAATTCCCCGAAAAAGGTTGGGAAGTAAAAGACGGTGTCTTATCCGTTCTGGCTTCTGGCGGTGCCGAATCAGCCAACGGAGGTGACATCATCACGGAGGAAAAATTTAGTGATTTTGAGTTAATCGTGGAATTCAAAATTACGGAGGGTGCCAATAGTGGGATCAAATATTTCGTAGATGCCGAGCTCAACAAAGGTCCGGGCTCCTCCATCGGCCTGGAGTACCAAATCCTGGACGATAAAAAGCACCCGGATGCAAAGAAGGGCGTAGAAGGAAACCGAACCATCGCCTCGCTCTATGATCTTATCCCCGCCAGTAACCTGTCGGTACCTAGCCGGGGGAAAGATTTCCTGGGGGTAGACACCTGGAATCGGGCACGCATTGTGGTGCGCGGCAACCATATTGAGCACTGGCTCAATGGCTTTAAAATGGTAGCTTACGAACGGAATACGCCTATGTTCCGAGCCCTCGTAGCTTACAGTAAGTACAGCGTGTGGCCTAAGTTTGGGGAGTTCCCACAGGGCCATATTCTCCTGCAGGACCATGGTGACAAAGTCTCTTTCAGAAGCATTAAGGTTAGAGAGTTTTAAGACCCAAAAGGCCGTAATTAATCGCCTTTTTCCTAAACTTGTTATGGAAGCGGTTTAAACTTTTTGGTTCAAGCGATCTTAAAAAGCTTGTAGGTTCTGGCAAAGCTCAATTTGAGATGCGTAGCCAAAGTTACGGATCGAAAATTAGCTGCCGTCCAGGTTCTATAAGACTTTAAGACTCAGCGAACTGAAAAAGTTTAAATCGCTTCAATATTTCTTCCATAAGCGAATAGATATGAAACGACGAGATTTTCTTTTACAAAGTAGCCTGGCCGCCGCAGGCTTGACCCTTAGTCAAATTAATGCCCAAGGAAACCAATGGAGCAAAAATGAGGTGATCCAGCTCGGCATCATTGGTACTGGTGCCAGAGGAACCGGCATCATCAACAATTTAAAACAGCTTCCCCAATTCAAAGTTGTCGCCTGCTGCGACGTACTTTCCTTCCGATTGGAAAAGGCAGTAGCCAAGGCCGGACCGGGTTGTAAATCTTACTCAGACTACCGAAAGCTACTCACTGACCAAGATGTGGACGCCGTCGTCATTGCTACCCCCTTATCTATGCACTATGAAATGGCCTTAGATGCGCTGGAGAGTGGCAAACACATCTACTGCGAAAAAACCATGACCTACGAAAAAACGCAGGCCCGGAATTTACTCGATAAAGTAGGAAATTCAGATCTCACTTTTATGGTAGGTCACCAGTACCGTTATCATCCGCTGTATTTACAGGTGGCCGATTTTATCCAAAGGGGTTATCTGGGGGATATTACTAATATCTATATTCAATGGAACCGCAATGGCGATTGGCGACGCCCTGTTCCTCACCCACAATACGAAAAGATGATTAACTGGCGGATGTACGAGGAGTATTCCGGTGGTTTGACCGCAGAGCTTCACTCCCACCAGATTGATTTTGTCAACTGGGTATTTGACACCCATCCCAAGCGGGTAATCGGGTTCGGCGGCATTGACTATTGGAAGGATGGGCGCGAAACTTTTGACAATGTGAATACCCTACTCGAATACCCAGGAGGCATGAAAGTCAACTGTGTGTCTCTTACCGCTAATGCACACGAAGGCTACCAGTTCAAGTTTAAGGGTAGCAAAGGTACCATCGAATTAAAAATTGATCAAGGCTGGCTTTACTACGAAGACCTGAATAAAAAAGAGCTGGGAACGGTCGACGGCGTTTCAGGAGCAACCCTAAAAAAACTAAAGAACAAAGAAGGATACCCCATCGAAGTGGAGAAAGAAAATAAAAGCTGGGACGGCACCCACTATGCCTTTATGGATTTTTACAATTGTATTCTTTCCGGCAAAGAACCGCTCTCTAATGTAAAAACAGGAGCCACGGCTGCCATCAGTGTACGTATGGCGATTGATGCCTTACGAAAAGGTAAGATGCAGCAGTGGACCTAAATTTATTTAAAAGCGCACTGTACTGGTTAGGATTGGAACTTTTTGACCAGATCCAGGGCGTTCTTGATCTTTTCCTGCAAAGCAGAAAAGTTTTTATTGGCGATGAGCTCCTTAGAAAACAGTTTTGAGCCCATCCCTACGCAGGTTACTCCTGCTTCAAACCAGGGCCGCAGATTCTCTTCGGTAGGCGCTACGCCACCCGTTGGCATGATACTGGCCCAGGGACAGGGACCTTTGACCGCCTTCACAAAGCCAGGACCACCGACCTGCGTACCCGGAAAAATCTTAACAACTTCCGCACCCAGTTCATGGGCTCTACTAATCTCGGTTAAGGTACCACAGCCGGGTGACCAGAGTACTTTTCTACGGTTACAAACCACTGCCATCTCGGCATTTAGTACAGGAGACACCACAAAATTGGCCCCCAACTGTAAATATAGGGCGGTGGTGCCGGCATCCATCACCGAACCAATACCCAGCATTAAGCCCGGTAATTCCCGGTGAGCAAATTTATTTAAATCGGCGAAGACCTCATGGGCGAAATCCCCCCGATTAGTAAATTCAAAAACCCTGACCCCCGCTGCAAAGCTAGCTCTTAAAACTTCCTTTGCTGTATCGAGATCAGAATGGTAGAAAACGGGTACCAGACCGGTTTCTTTCATTTTTTGGGCAACCTGGATTCTAGTATATTTTGCCATTTGAAATGTTTAAAGAAAGAAGCGTGTGAAAGTTATTCTTAGCTACCATAAGGCAGAATCATTTTTCACAGCACTTCAATCAAATGTATGAAACTTAGTATGTATTTATCTCGAAACTCTTCCGCTCGCATCTCCACTCATCAATTTCTCTACCTCCGCAACGGTCACCTGATTCGCATCACCATAAATGGTATGTTTTAGACAACTGGCTGCTACTGCAAAATCCAATGCTTTTTGGGAGTCGTCTCCATAAGTGAGCAGGCCATATATCAAGCCCCCCATAAAGCTATCGCCTCCACCAACACGATCTACGATATGCGTAATTTGGTAGGTGGGGGCTTCGTAGAGGGTCTCTCCGTCGTACATCACACCAGACCAACTATTGTGCGAAGCACTGATCGATCCTCTTAGGGTCGTGATCACCTTCTTCGCCCTGGGGAATCGTTCCATGAGTTGTTTTAGCACCGATAGATAGGCTTTCCCCTCGACCGATCCCCCCTGGGTGACATCGACCTTCTCCGGGTGTAATCCAAAGTGTTTCTCCGCATCTTCTTCGTTGCCCAAGATAACGTCACAACCTTCCACCAGGGCAGGCATCACCTCTTCGGGCGTTTTGCCATACTTCCACAATTTTTTTCGGTAGTTCAGGTCGGTCGAAACCGTAACCCCCATACGATTAGCCGTCTGTATCGCTTCCAGACAGGCATCTGCAGCCCCCTGGGAAAGAGCAGGTGTAATACCCGTCCAATGGAACCACTCCGCATCTTTCATCACCTCTTCCCAATCAATCATTCCCTTCTCAATGGTAGCCATGCCAGAATGCGCCCGATCGTAGACCACTTTACTACCTCTGCTCACCGCACCAGTCTCCAGGAAATAAATCCCCAGCCGTTCGCCGCCGCGTATAATGTGCTGAGTGCCCACGTTTCGTTTCCGCATTTCCATTATTGCACATTCCCCAATATCGTTATTGGGAATCCGGCTTACAAACTCACTGTGTAAACCATAGTTGGCCAGGGATACGGCCACATTACTTTCTCCACCACCATAAATCACTTCAAACTGGTCGGCCTGAGAGAATCTCTTAAAGCCCGGAGGGGCCAGACGAAGCATAATTTCTCCAAAAGTGACTATTTTTTTCATTTCAGTTTTGTTTTACTGGGTCCAAAGTAGATTCATCTAGTGAGGAAAGCTGGGAGGATCCGCCTCAGGCATCTTGACTAAATGAATTCACCTTGAGCCTTTATATTAATAGAATTATAAGCTGAATAAATTAGGAATCCACATAGATAACTCTGGTATAAAAGTCACGAGTAACAAGACCAACACCATGGTTAACAAAAGTGGAATTAACAGGGGAATCACCTCAGATACTGAAATTTTTGCAATACCGCTACCGACGAATAAAATTGTACCTACGGGAGGGGTACACAAACCGATACAAAGGTTAAGCACCATGATAATACCAAAGTGGACCGGATCCATACCCATTTCGGTTACCACCGGTAAAAAAATTGGCGTAAAAATAAGGATAGCCGGGGTCATGTCCATAAAGGTCCCCACTATCAAAAGCGTAAGGTTAATAATGAGAAAGATCAAAATGGGATTACTGACCTGTTCTACCAAAAAGCTCGTCATCAATTGAGGAATACTTTCAAAAGAAAACAGCCAGGACATCGCCATCGAAGTACAAATCAAAAACATTACAACCGCCGTCGTTCTGGCACTACTCAGCAAAATAGCGGGCAGGTCTTTTAAAGAAATAGCTTTGTAGATCAAAGCTAAAACGCCAGCGTATAATACCGCCACCCCGGCTGCTTCGGTGGCCGTGAAAATTCCCGCTACAATCCCCCCTACGATAACGACCAGCAGCAATAGGCTGAAAAAGGCGCTTCTGAAATCTCTCCAAACCTTCAACAGGGGAACTCGTTCCCCCCGCTTAAATTTTTTCCGACTGGCGACAATTGCCGTCACAATCATTAGGGCCAGCCCCACTAAAATCCCCGGAAGATACCCTGCCAGGAATAATGCCGCGACCGAAGCGGCTCCCCCACTCGCCAATGCATATACGATTAATACATTACTCGGTGGGATCAATAAACCCGTGGTAGAAGAGGTGATATTAATCGCGGCACTAAATGGCCTGGGAAAACCTTCTTCTTCCATTCGATCAGTCATGATACTTCCAATAGCGGAGGCTGCGGCGACCGCCGAACCCGAAATCGCTCCAAATAACATGGCTGCCAGGACGTTTACATAAGCCAGGCCGCCGGGTAAACTCCCCACCAGGGATTTGGCAAAATTGATAAGCCGGTTCGCAATCCCCCCTTTATTCATTATCTCACCGGCTAATATAAAAAAGGGAATTGCCAGCAAGGCAAAACTATCGATACCAGTGGTCATCCGTTGACAAACCGTGGTAATCCCCGGTACGAAAGCAATGTTCAAAAGGATTGTCAAAGTCGTGGAAATCCCAATACAATAGGCGACCGGTAGTCCGTATACCAGAAGAGCAAAAAAACTGACAAATAATAATATGATGCTGATAAGTTCTATACTCATGATGTTTAGGCTTTAACGTCTACTTCTTCCTGAGGATGGAGAATATGGTAAAGAGAATAAAAAATGATCAATACCCCACTGAAAGGAACAATGGCGTAAACCAGTCCCAGCGGAACATCCAATACGGAGGATTTTTGCCCTAAAGAGAGTGTGAGGTATACCAGATTCCCCCCTCCAATGACCATAATGACCAGGGCAAATAATAACATCATGCTTTCAATGACGACCTTTCGTTTGCGTTGTTGGCCCAGGGGTAATTTTTTTATCCAAAAATCAATGGACAAATGAGCGCGCTGACCATTCAGGTAAGCCGCTCCTAAAATGGATAACCAAATCAGCGCAAATCGCGCAAATTCCTCGGTGAAGGAACTAGATCGGCCTACGAGGTATCTTGAAATAACCTGCCAGAGTACATCCAGCACTAATAAACCGAAGATAATGACCAGGAAAACTTCGATAAAGCGATTTACTTGTTCGTATAATTTTTTCATAGGTCAGATTGTATAGCGTCAATGATTGGTTTCATCTTTGGATCCTCAGCCAGTTCTTTAATGATTCCTTCCGTTTTTTCCGAAAAGGGAGCTTTATCCGGTCTGGTAATCTGTACCCCTGCTTCTTCCAGGATTTTCATAGACTCCTCAACCGACTCTTTCCAGTATTGCTTTTGGGCAACTACGGACTGGGTCGCAGCGTCAGACACCCATTTTTTTTCCTCTTCTGATAACTGATCCCAATATTTGGTGCCGATGACCAGTACATCGGGAATGGAAGTATGCTCATCCAGCGCGTAATATTTGGCAACTTCGTAATGATTGGAAGAAACAAAGGAAGGTGGATTGTTCTCCGCTCCGTCTACCACGCCTTGCTGAAGAGCCGTATATAATTCCCCATAGGCCATTGGCGTGGCCGCTCCGCCCATCGCATTTACCATCTCTACCGACATCTGGTGGTTCATCACCCGTATTTTAAGCCCCTTGAGATCTTCGGGCGTTTTTACAGCCTGCCCGGTGGTATAAAAACTTCGGCTGCCCGCATCGTAAAAGCAGAGGCCCTGTAGTAAATAATCTCTACTGCTGTTCAATAGTCGCTGACCAACCCCTCCCTCCAGAACATCGAATAAGTGCGTTTTATCCCGGAATAAATAAGGTACGCCAAGAACTTCATATTCCGGAGCGAAACTGGCCATGGCGGCAGCACTCACTTTGGTCATCGCTACACTCCCGATCTGGAGTAATTCTAATAACTCCCGTTCACTCCCCAATTGTCCGTCCGGAAAAACTTTGATAACCAACTCCCCTTTCGAATTTTCGGCCACCCGCTCCTGGAATTCTAATATGCCCAAATGAACGGGGTGACTGGTCGGTAAGGTATGCGCGAGAAAAAGCGTTTTTGTATCCTTTAACTGCGTACATCCTCCCAGGAAAAGGAGCGATAAAAAGGAAAGAAAAACTAGATTTATTTTATGCATAGAATCATGAATTATAGTCAATTTTTTTTGGCAATTTAGCTAAATAGGCTCTTAAAGCGTAGCTTTTATTGACCTCAACACCCCCATTTCCAATCCTCTTAGCTCGGCCAGACCCCGCAGGCGGCCGATGGCCGAATAGCCAGGATTTGTTCTTTTCTGTAAATCGTCCAGCATCTTATGGCCGTGGTCCGGACGCATGGGGATAGATCGGTAACGTCCGCGCTGCACTTCCACTAAGGCCTGCATCACTGCATACATATCCACATCGCCCTCTAAGTGATCAGCTTCATAAAAGCTGCCGTCCGCTTCTCTTTTGGTACTTCTCAAATGCAAGAAATGTATGCGATCCGCAAATTGGCGAATCATAGCGGGCAGGTCATTATCGGTGCGCACTCCAAAGGAGCCCGTACAAAAACAAAGGCCGTTAGCCGGGCTATCCACTTGGCTAAAAATAAAGGACAAATCTTCCGCAGTACTGACTACTCTTGGTAGCCCCAAAATGGGATAGGGGGGATCATCCGGATGGACGACCATGACCAGACCTGATTCTTCTGCCACCGGAACAACCTCGGAAAGGAAGGTAATCAAATTACTTCGGAGTTTCTCCGCATCAATGGATTGATAGGTATCCAATGCCTCCTGAAATTGCTGGAGGGTATAGCCCTCCTCTGATCCTGGCAGGCCCGCAATGACGTTCCGAATGAGTGTTTCTTTTTGCTCTTCGGCCATTGATGCAAAACGGTTTCTTGCTTTTGCTATTTGTTGCGTATTGTAGGTAGCTTCTGCCCCTGGCCTTTTTAAGAGCAGTAATTCAAAAACGGCAAAATCAATTTGATCGAAGCGAAGCGCCGTCGAACCATCTGGCATTCGAAAATCCAGATCCGTCCGGGTCCAATCGAGGACCGGCATAAAATTATAAGTGATGATTTTGATGCCTACTTTGCCAAGATGGCGTAAACTGGCCTTATAGTTCTCAAGGTGTTCCCGCCAATTATTTGTTTGCTTTTTAATTGCTTCCGTTACGGGTAGACTCTCCACTACGGACCATTTCAGGCCGGCTGCTTCAATTATCTTTTTACGTTTAAGAATCTCCGCTTCGCTCCAAATCTGCCCATTTGGTATATGATGTAATGCATGTACAATTCCGCTTGCTCCCGCCTGCCGGATATGATCCAGGCGAACGGGATCATTGGGTCCGTACCAACGCCAGGCTTGTTCTAATTGCTTCATACTGATTTTCTACAAGTTTAAGAAAACACTTTTCCTTTCCAGCTCAATATATAAAATGGAAATGATTCCTCTAACCCAAAGGTAGAGTACAAAGTGTCGAAAATCGTATAAAATTAGGGGGTGGTAAGTCTGATTGGTAGATAATTCTCCGGGGAAACAGTCCGCTTTAGTGTTCGTTTGGTCAGATGGCCCCTTATCTGAGCACCTGACCAAACGACTATTGAAGCAAATGAATCTACCCGAAGGCTTTATCCAGTATTTCTTGTTGTTCTTTATCGTGTTTCTTCTTAAAGCCCGTAGCTGGTGAAGCACTTGCTTTACGCGAAATTACGTCCAGGTCCACAGACTTGAAGTTCATACGCATAAACTGCCAGGCCCCCATGTTCTGGGGTTCTTCCTGGACCCAGGTCCATTTGATATCCTTGTATTTCTTAACCAGTTCATCCAACTGTTTTTGCGGAAGCGGATACAATTGCTCCACGCGTACAATGGCTACATCTTCGCGTTCATCATTGCGCTTTTTCTCCAGCAGATCGTAGTAGACTTTACCGGTACAAAGCAGTACCTTTTTGATGCCTTTCTTTGATTTTACTTCCGGATCGTCCAGGACTTCCTCAAAGCGAGTATCTCCCGTAAAGTGATCCAGCGGAGACACACATTGCGGATGACGCAATAGCGATTTGGGTGACATAATGACTAAAGGCTTGCGGAAAGGGCGCTCTAGCTGTCGACGCAGGGCATGAAACAGACCGGCCGGCGTACTAATATTCGCCACCGTGATATTGTATTCAGCACTGGCTTGCAGGAATCTTTCCAGGCGAGCACTGGAGTGCTCTGGCCCCTGCCCTTCGTACCCGTGTGGTAATAACAGGACCAGCCCACTCATCCGTCGCCACTTACTCTCGGCGGCCATAATGTACTGGTCAACAATGGTCTGAGCTCCATTATAAAAATCACCGAACTGCGCCTCCCATAGCACCAGAGAATCGGGCGTCGCCAGGGAATATCCATATTCAAAGCCCAGTACCGCAAACTCTGATAAGAGAGAGTTGTAGATCCGGAATTGTCCCTGATCTTCGCTAATATCGCTCAGGCGATTGTAAGGTTCGTAGGTTTCCGCATCGGGTAGTATTGCATGGCGATGAGAGAAAGTACCCCGTTTTACATCCTGACCACTCATCCGGACATCGCGGCCGGAATGTAGAATACTACCGTAGGCGATAAGTTCAGCCATCGCCCAATCTAATACATCGTCATCGAGCAGCTTACGCATACCCTTCATGAGGCGTTTTACTTTGGAAAGGGGCTTAAAGCCATCCGGTAAATTGACCAGATGGTCAATCAACTGATCACGTAGGTTTTCTTCAACTCCCGTTACGGGAGACTGCTCGTAGTCTTTGGGTTCGGTTACTTTTTTGAGTTTCCGCCAGGCCTGTTCGGGCTCCTGGTACTCATACTCCAGCGGTTTCTCCTTCACCTCATCGAGACGCTCTTGCAGTTTATTCCAGAAATCTGTCTCCAACTCCTCCGCCATTTCTTTGTCTACATCTCCGCGTTCAATCAACTCTTTAGAGTAGATTTCACGAGGGTTGGGGTGATTGCGGATGATCTCATACATCTGGGGCTGGGTAAACTTGGGATCATCTCCTTCGTTGTGACCGTGCTTCCGGTAACAAACCATATCGACGAATACATCATTATTGAATTTCTGACGATACTCCATCGCAAATTCACAGGCGAACAATACCGCTTCGGGATCATCGCCATTGACGTGAAAAACCGGCGCCTGTACCACCTGCGCAGCCGCTGTACTGTAGGTTGAAGAGCGGGCCTCGTCGAAATCGGTAGTAAAGCCGATCTGATTATTGATCACAAAGTGCAAAGTACCTCCGGTATAATAACCCGGAAGTTTGCTCATTTGAATCGTCTCGTATACCACACCCTGACCAGCCACCGCCGCGTCTCCGTGAATTAGGATGGGTAGGATTTGGTCATAATCACTTTTGTACAGAATATCTGCCTTCGCTCTGGCAAAGCCCTGTACTACAGGATCTACGGATTCGAGGTGAGAAGGGTTGGGAACGAGCTTTAAATGAATTTTTTTGTCGGCCGTAGTATCCACGTGCGAGGAATAGCCCATGTGGTACTTCACATCACCGTCTCCAAAACTCTGATCCGGTATACTGACGCCTTCAAATTCATTAAAAATGTGCTCGTAGGTTTTACCCATGATATTGGCCAGAACGTTCAGACGTCCACGGTGCGCCATACCGATGATCACCTCTTCTACACCTTTTTCGGCGGCTAAATTAATGACACCGTCCAGGCCAGCGATGGCTGACTCCCCTCCTTCCAGAGAGAAACGCTTCTGACCGATGTATTTGGTGTGGAGGAACTTCTCAAACATCACGGCACCGTTGAGTTTCTCCAGTATCCGTTTTTTCTTTTCAATCGGAATATTATAATTATTCTCCGGATCGTGAGATTCGATCCGATCGCGGATCCAGCGGCGTTTCTGCCGATCTTCGATGTGGTGATATTCAAAGCCAATATTCCCACAGTACACGCGGCGCATGTGCTTGACAATATCACGCAGCTTTGCCTTACCGAGTCCACATTCTTTACCGGCTTCGAACTCCGTATCCATGTCTGCTTCGGATAAATTGAAGTCATCCAAATTCAGATTAGGCGATCGATCGCGTCGCTCCCGGATGGGGTTAGTGGTAGAAAGCAGGTGCCCCCGATTACGGAAGGCTTTGATCAGCGAATACACCTGGAATTCTTTTGCACTAACTTCGGTAGATGCCGTGGAGACAGCCCCTTCGCTATGCCCATTTTCGGAATGGGCAGCGTAATCGAATCCCTTAAAAAATGCGCGCCAGGACGCTTCTACTTCATCCGGTGATTGCTGATATTTTTTATACATCTCTTCGATGAAGCTCGGAT
Organism: Saprospiraceae bacterium; assembly: GCA_035268885.1. Lineage (GTDB taxonomy): Bacteria > Bacteroidota > Bacteroidia > Chitinophagales > Saprospiraceae > DATFKA01. The sequence goes on along the minus strand of DATFKA010000003.1, from coordinate 29,860 downwards.
GTGCATTCGCTATAAATGAAAAATCACTCATTTGTATGTTGCCTTTTGGCGATTTAAACGGTTTATTTTATTGTTTCATATAGATTACTCTGCAAGTAAGTAGCCTGTTTAAAGAAAAGCAAGTTTTTTCAAAAAAAGCTTAACAAAACAGCTAATTATTGTCTGCGGATGATCCCCAGATGCAAAATACGGCTGCCCGTCTGTGCTACCGGGTTGACATTCTTTCCGATGACGATCCCATCTTCCGGGGCCAGATAATCTTTGATACGTTTGCCAAAGATATCATTTAATGTCGCAATGACATCTCCTTTTTTGACCTCCTGGGTGGCCTTGGGTAGAACGCGTAGTATACCTCCTTCGTCGGTGTAGATCCAATAGGAAGATTTACAGACAATGGGTTTCATCCCCGTATCGTCGATCTCACCTTCCATCATACCCTGGTAGATCATAAAGTTGTGAATACCCGTCAGGCCGGAACGAATCATACCCTTTTGGAAGGTGTTAGGGTCGCCCACCTCAATGGTGACAGATGGAATATCCATCGCGTCGGCAGCTCCCCGCAGTGTCCCGTCTGAGGCCGGCTTATGCACCACGATCTGACCATTTTGAAGCATGGCAATTTTCCGCGTCACCGGGTCTTTCAAATCCGCCCGAATGTAATAGGAGTTGATGCGGCCAAAACTAGCGGTATGCAAATCAATCAAGTAATCAAAGTGTTTGACGATACGCTCTACAAAGCGGTAGGCATATACCTCACTGACGTTGCCGTCTTCCGTGCCGGGCATGATGTGGTTGAGGTCAACCTGGTCAATAAAGCGACGCCGCTTATTCAGAAAAGCGGGGCTATTCATCACCGGCACCCCAACGATATATCCCTTGAGGTTATCGGTATCGACCTCTTTGAAGAGTCGCTGGATCACGGGGATACCGTTTAGCTCGTTACCGTGCACCGCGGCGGTTACGCCCAGTACATCGCCATCTTCTCGACCCCGCGCTACAATAATGGGTAGATGGATAGGACGCCCCATACCATCCGATACAATGTGAAACCAAAACTTTTGAATAGTCCCCGGCTCCACAACCGACAAATCAAGTTCTTCGATAAAAGTAGCCTCTGTATCCAGATAATTAAGTGATGATGTTTGGCTCATTTTTTATGTTTAGTAGGCTTTAATTAAATAAAAGATGGTATTATCCATCCAGGAGGTCATCAATCGACCCGTTAATTTGCTCTTTAATCCCCTCGATTAATTCGCGGGCGACCGTTTCCAGAATAGGTCGCTCAGGTTGTTGCTGACCAATTTGTCGGATACCGCCAATACTGAGGGTATTCACCTCCGAGAGCACCCGCTGCCCTTCATCGTTCACCAGGGTATCAAAACCAAAGAACAGAACGCCAATCGCTTTTAGCTTTTTCGTAAGATCTCTGGCCATTTCTTCTTCGCGTTCGGTCACCTCGGCCTTAACCGACTGTCCGCCCTGGGAGGCATTACACAACCAGGCTCCCTGCGGAGGCACCCGGAGCGAAGCACCAATCACCTGACCATTGATGACGACGATCCTTTTATCTCCCTGGTCTACATTTTTTAGGAATTTCATGGCCAAAAAATGTCGGTTTTCCGCTTCCATTTTTTCCAGAAAAGCATCCAGGTCTTCGATTTTTTCTTTTCCCAGCCAGGCCTGGCCCTCACTAATTTTAACAATTCCGACCCCACCATAACCTTCCAATGGCTTCAGCACAATTGGGAATTTTTCGGCGAAAGCCAGTACCTCCTCTTTTGAGGTACACAGGGCCATAGGTGGGCACCATTCAGATAATTTCAACAGAAACGCTTTATTACTGGATTGCTGTATACCAGAGGGTTGATTTATCATTCGCCTTTCGGCAAAAACGGATTTCAGGTGATCCCAAAAACCTTTCTGTATAGGATGTGGTAAGCGCAGCAACAGGACGTCGTAGTCTTTTAGGTCGACCTTTCGCTTTTCGAGCTCAAAACTATCGGCTTGTGCCGAATAAGTAAAGTCCGACTTAATTCGGGTAGCCCAGACCTGAGTACCTTCCAATTCTTTAAAAAAAACATCGTTTTCGGGCATCCCCCGGCTCGCGACATCGATGTAAGCACAGTCCTCCTGCTTGCGTAAGGCACCTAGTAATTCGTATATAGAATTCTCCACTGAATGACCTCGATGATCCGTAAACACTAATATTCTATATTTCTCTGACATAGCTACTTCATTATTTCTTCGATCAGGGCGTGGTCATCATTGAAACTCTTGAAAAGTCTCATTCGGAACCGTCCCTGCGTATTGGTCAGCTTAATGGCCATTTTATCGATAGCAATCATAGAAAGTACCGTCTGAATATAAGCTTCGATCAAATCGTCCAGGCCAATACCCAGTTTATTAAAATCGCGACGATCCATTAGCATCAGTCGATTGGAGTCGGAATCCCAACTACCGTCCTCATTTTTTATCGAAAGATTGGTACCCAGCATCGGCCAGGAATCAGCCCCCTCTTCCAAATGATCCACTAAAGGCTTGGCCGCCCGGCGTGCATATACACACAAAGGCCGAATGCCCGAATCAGTAGAACTAACCATCATCCGGATATCCGCCACGAAAGTCCGGCCCTTGGCATTGGGTATACACCCCACGTGGTAAAATTTACCTGCCTTGGTTGTGGAACTCCAGTTGTAATTGCCAATTAGACTTTGCACAATGAATTGATCATAGTCGTAGTCCATCTTCATAAATTCGTCCAGTTCGCGCGAGGAGACAATGGTAAATACCCCCTGGCCCGCGTTACTATAGGGTACCTTGACGACCGCCTGCCCGCCCAGGCGCTCAATCCAAAAGGGAATTTCATTTTTACGGACATCCCAAATCGTTTCGGGAATGGCAATTTTCAGACCTGAGCCATCCAACTCGGCATTGTACAAGTCGTAGGCTTTAGCAGCGACCATCTTGTTGCGCCCCCCGGCCAGGCAGGCGATAACCGGATTAATGATGCGGGTCTTGGTGTGCAGCGGCAAACGATTCCAGGGCTTTTGGGTCAAATACCGGAAGGCAGCCCGAATGGGTATCCAATTATCTTCCCCCTCGCGAATCTCCAACACCCCATCCGTAAAGCGTACGGGCGGATCCGGATCGTCCTTAAAGAAGGGCACCCAATAAACGGGTTCGTTAAAGACATCAGCGATCACGCTGGCGTAGCCCGAGGTTTCCATTTCATTTTTATCGTAAATAACCGCCAGCCCTCCTTTTACCGGTAGCCGCTTGGTAACTCGTGGCTTAAAGGTACGCTCAATCAACCAGCGATAGGAGCCCTGTTCCTGGTTATCATCCAGTAGCGGCATAGACTTCTGACCACTAGGACAGGAATTATTCTCAATGACGACCATTTGTCGCTTACCGCCCGCTGAAGTTACATTCAGTAAATCCGCCCCCGCCCAGTGAAAGTACTTTGTACGATAGTCCAGAATAGCATTTAGAACCTCGGGGCGCACCCGGGGATGCAAATGGCAATAGCGATTAACGATTCGCTCTCTTTCCAGGTTTAGAAAAAAGTTGACCATCGGGTGAATGGTCGCATTTAACGCTTTAGGGTACCAGTGTTGATGCGATTCAAACTCACCAGGCTTAATTATTTGAACCTTGTGTTTTTCTTTTGTCATTTAATTTTGAATATTAAAGTTGTCTAGCTTTACTGCTTTGGATAATTTTATAGTACTCAATTTAGGACGTTTAAGCCCCAAAAAAGTGCGCTTTCTTCAGTTTTCTTTTCCTTTTTCAAAAATAGGCTTTTAATTTTAGAAAGAATAGGCTATCTTTGCATTCCATTTGGAAAAGTGGAAGATTAAAAAAGGAAAAGAAAACTGATATGGCACAACATAAATCAGCAAAGAAGAGAATTCGCCAAGACGCTGTCAAGCGAGTTAAGAATCGTTACTACAAGAAATCAACTCGTACTGCAATTGCTCAATTACGCGAGATGACCGAACACGAAGAAGCAGCTGCTTTTCTTCCCAAGGTAGTAAGCAAGATCGACAAGCTGGCTAAAAGTAATACCTGGCATCGCAATAAAGCCAACAACCTAAAAAGTAAGCTGGCCAGGCACGTTGCTTCGCTGAAAGAGCAAACGGCATAATAACTACTTTTAGTTTTTTTACTGAAAAGGCAAAATGGCTCAGGCTGTTTTGCCTTTCCTTGTTTCCGTAAATTTCGGATTTTTTGCTACCTTGGCCCCAAAACACAGAACGGTGACTTCATCATCTTATCAACCCGAGCAATACTCAGAGAAAAAGCAGGAAATACTGGAAGCCGCCGCCCGGTTATTCCGGGACCGGGGCTATACGGCCACCTCTATGCGGGACCTAGCCAAAGAAGTGCAACTCAAAGCATCCAGTCTTTATAATCACATCGACTCCAAAGAGGACATCCTTCAGGCTATATGCTTCAGTACCGCCAGTAAATTTATGTCGGCGATCAAGCAAATCGAAAAGCAACCCGGCACTTCCCTGGACAAAGTAAAAGCGCTGGTCAATCTACACGCCGAAGTAGCTGCCATTGACCTCACCTCGATTGCCTCTTTAAATGACGAATGGCGCCACTTACCCGAACCTTATTTATCGCAATTCCTATACCTACGCCGCGATTACGAACGCCGCTTCGTAGCAATCCTGGAAAAAGGCATGGAGGAAGATAGTATTCGAGTATTAGATCCCAGGGTACTTTTTTACACTATCCTATCTTCGGTGCGCTGGTTGTACGACTGGCGGCATAAGCATCCACAGGGACAGTCTAAGCAGCTCCCGCAACAAATCACAGAAATATTATTGCAGGGCGTATTAAATACGTAAATTCCGCAATAATACGGGATAGTGCCTGATTCGAATCTGCTCATGGCTAGCTCAAAATGACTATGGAGAATATTATTGATCAATACCGAGATATCGTAATCCAGATTGCTACCCCGTATAGCACCGGTACCGGATTCTACTTAAAGAAAGAGGATCTGATCATTACCAACGAACATATCGTTCGGGACAACCGATCGGTCATTATCGTGGGCAGCAAAATCGAAAAACAACTGGCCGATGTCATCTACATTGACCAAAAGTATGATCTGGCATTCCTCAAAGCCCCTAAGCAAACCGATATTCCGGAGGCTACCCTGCGCACCGAGTCCGAACCAACTGCGGGTGAACCCGTCATAGCGATTGGCCATCCCTTCGAATTAAAATACTCCACAACCAAAGGAATTGTCTCCAATAATAATTACATGCGGGCAGATACGCCCTATATTCAACACGACGCCGCTTTAAACCCGGGAAATAGCGGCGGGCCCCTCATCGATGGCCAGGGCGCTATCATCGGTATAAATACCTTTATCCTCAAAGATGGTAATGACATTGGTTTTAGCCTGCCCGCCCAACTAATCGCCGATACGATAGAAGCTTTCAAAGCCAAAAACAAAGCAATTGGCATGCGCTGCTACTCCTGTGCTAATATCGTGGTGAGCAATGAACTCGACAAGAGTTATTGCCCCCACTGTGGCGCGCATCTGCAATTTCCCGATCAGGTGGAGGAATACGAACCCTTTGGCGTCACTAAAACAATTGAAGAGATGTTGGCCCAAAACGGTTACCACGTCGCCACTTCCCGCAGGGGACCCAACGCCTGGGTCATTCAAAAGGGCAGCGCCAAAATAAATATCTCGTATTACGAAAAGATGGGCCTCATCACCGGTGATGCTTACCTGTGCAGCTTACCCAAGAAAAAGATCAAGCCTATTTACGAGTATTTATTGCGGCAAAATTACCACATCGAAGGCCTGACCTTAAGCATCCAGGGTCAGGATATCATTCTGTCTCTACTCATTTATGATCGCTACCTGAACGTGGATACGGGCATGCAATTGCTCGAGCATCTCTTCCAAATGGCCGATCACTATGACAACATTCTGGTCGAAGAATACGGTGCCCAATGGAAACATACCGATTAATCACTCTATCGACCGATTTCTAAAAAGAGCTTAAAATCCTAAAGATTTACTCTTAAGTTTGTGCCGCTCTTTCGCAATAAGCTGACAAAATCACCGTTTTTGATTTGCGTATTGTGTTAAAAAGGGGCTAAGAAATATTTAATTTCTTATTTTGGCACGACGCGGACCTTTTACACATTACACATTATCGATTTAAGTAATATTCGCTTTCTCGGCAGCCTGGCAAAAAGTTTAGTCGCTAAATAGATTGTTGGGGTGTACAACCATTAAAGGTTCTATCGGAAGGAAACTAAATTTAATCAAGCAAACCTTGCTTTCATGAGGCAATTGAAAACATTATTTACGGCATGCCTGGTGCTACTTGCGTCCGCAACCCTAAGCGCTCAGGATATTCATTTTTCCCAATTTTACATGTCGCCCCTAAACCTCAATCCGGCAATGACCGGTGTGATGAATTGTAATATCAGGCTGGCGGCCAACTATCGCAATCAGTGGGCGAGTGTGCTCCGCTCAAATTCTTTCCGGACCTATTCCGTATCCTATGACCAAAAGATCCCAGCCGGACGCTATGACTATTTCGGCATCGGTGGTACCTTTTGGGGAGACCGCGCCGGAGAAGCTGATTTTGCGACCCTCACGGGTAAACTATCTGCTTCCTACAGCAAAAAAATGGGTGGTTACCGCGATAAAGCACACTATCTGGTCGTAGGTGCCGAAGGAGGTGTCGCTCAACGGAGTATTGATTTCCTCAACTTACGCTGGGGAACCCAACACGACGGAGCGGGCGGCTTTGATCCTACGGCTCCTTCTCAGGAAGGGGATTTTAACCGGGATAACTTCTTATTCGCCGACCTCGCGGCCGGATTACTGTGGTTCACTGTCTTTGACCAGTACTCTAATTTCTACGTAGGAGGAGCTTTCCACCACCTGAATCGCGCTAATCAATCTTTTGTAGACCCTACCAGTCCCGCTGCCCAGGATGGAGGCTTTGAAGAGGATCTCATTTATAGCCGCTACACGATTCATGCTGGTGGTGAATTCCGTATGAACGAGCGCGTTGCGCTGGTTCCCGGAGCAATCTACATGGCGCAAGGCCCTTCTTTCCAGCTGAATGCAGGTACCAGCTTTAAATTCCTACTGGGCAATGCTCGCGATCGCCAGTCTTTCCAAATTGGTATTTGGGGACGTATCGCCAGCGAATTAGATCAGGGCTTTTTAACGGATGCAGCCATTCTGTCAACGCGCTTTGATTTCAATGATTTGAGTCTGGGCTTTAGCTATGATATTAATATTTCGCCGCTACAACCAGCCAGTAATGGACAGGGCTCTTTTGAGTTCGGTCTGGTTTACAAAATTTGTGGTATGCAACGCCGTGGCGTTTATTGTCCGGAATTCTAATACGAATTTTGCTTCCGCAAAAAAGACAGTTTCCGGTGCGGGGGCTGTCTTTTTTTTGTCCCTCTAATCTTGTTTCCTATACAATAGCGGATTCAAAGGGCTATTGATAATCTCCCCGATCTGAACCCCGGGACACCAGGTCTCCCAATCGAGCTGCTGCCCTTCGTTCTCGGGCTTTTTCAAGCGCATATCTTTATCCATGTAAATGATCGTCATCACTTTTCGAACCGCGTCCGTACGATTAGCTCCGGCCCTGTGAAAGATCCATCCGGAATGAAAACTCACTTCTCCCAGATCGAAAGGCTCCACGACGTGCTCAAAATCCGTCAGTCGTAATCGGGCATCAATCTGGCTTTCGCTATCGGCACCAATGGCCAGCTCCCGACCTTCCTGTATCCGATGACTTCCGGCTCCAAACTCTAAGGGGCCCATTTTCAGCGAAGTGGCCAGCAGAGGGATCCAGGCCGTAATCGTCTTGTCGGTGGATAGAGGCCAGTAATACTGATCGGCGTGCCAGGGCGTAATACCTCCGCCCGCCTCCTTGAACAAAGCCTGGTCGTGATACAAACGCACCCCCTCTACTTCCATCAATTGGGCCGCCACGGAGGCCAGACGCTTACTGAAGACCAAAGCTCGAATTGCTGCGTCCTGGACCCAAAGGTTCGTCAACTGTAGAAATGCCCGCCCGTAGATATTTCGCTTCTCCAGGGGGAGCTTATCTTTAGTCATCCGCTCTACCCGCCCGGTAATTACGGTATTAAAGTGCTGAATAGTATCCTCATCCAGTAAAGCCTTCAGCTTAATGAAGCGGTGTTCCTGGTAGAAAGCGATATGCTCTCTGGAAAGCCGCAGTGCCTGGTCGAGTAGATTAGAAGAGTCCGCCATTGAAATGAGATTGGAGGTTTAACAAAGTGTTAAAATACGGTTTTGTAGGGGTCCGAAAAGGTCAGAGAATCGAATCTTTTTGTATATTCAGTTGAAGGAATTATATTCGCCCCTCCAAATATTAAATCTACCATTTTCTACAATATTCCGGTAACGAAACCGATTTATCGATTATACGTATTAAATAGAACATTCATGCCGCAAAGTTGCGGACCAAAATCTAAAAAACAATGTTTGGTAACAAAAAAGACGAAGGGAAAACAAAGAATACCGGCTTGATTACACCCTCAGGTAGCAACTCCTTAAACAGTCTGGTGAAAGGAACAACGATCGAAGGGACCGTCCGTTCCGAAAGTGATATCCGGATTGACGGAACTATAAAGGGCAAACTATTCTGTGAGGCTAAAATTATTATTGGCCCAACTGGTAAGGTAGAAGGCGAAATCAACTGTAGCAATGCCGTAATTGAAGGGGGCTTTGATGGAACTATCCAGGTAAAAGATACCCTGCTCATTAAAGAGAAGGCCATCATCACTGGTGATGTAACGACCGACAAGTTGATCGTTTCCTCCGGCGCCGTCTTCAATGTGAACTGTAATATGGGCGGCACACCAAAGTCGACCAATCCGGTTAAACAACAGCAACAAACGAAGACGGCAACTTCTGTTAAAAACGGTACTAAATCCTCAGAAAAAGCCTCTCCTCTTGGGTAATCCCGAAGATCAAAAAGAAAAAAAGAAGTCATTCTTATCGCCAGAAAGTGCCAGAGCATTTGCTAAATACTCTGGCATGGCTTTTCAGATGGGCGCAATTGTCGTCTTAGGAGTGCTCGGTGGCCAGTGGTTAGACAAAACGCTGGCCACCGACCGCATCTTCACCCTGATCTGCTCCCTGATTGCCGTCTTTCTGGCCATCTACATTCCTCTAAAGGATTTCATTTTTCCAGCGGACAAGTAAAAATATGGAGACCTCTACCTTCTTTAAACAATTGATCTATGTAAGCATACCTTCGGCTATTGCCGTGTATGCCGTTCACCAAATTCCTGTTTTGCAGCCCCACCAACTGCTGGGCTGGCTCAGTCTGCTCTTTTTTATCTTACTCTGCATTTTTATGTTTTTCACCGGACGCGCCGCCGCCCTTAGCCAAAATAAAAATGCCTTCACCAATGCCTTTTTGGTCTTCCTAATGCTGAAGCTGTTCTTGTGCGGGGGCATCACGATTGGCTACCTGAAACTAACGGAGCCGGATACCAAATTATTTGTACTGCCCTTCTTTGGATTGTACATTATATACACTACATTCGAGGTGTTGTTTTTGATAAAACTGGGAAAGCTGCAACAACCTAAAACAGCAGACCCACCTGAGTAGTAAATCCAAAACCTATGCCTACTAACTATTCCGCAAGTGTTAATGAGGAACAATTCACTTTTGATAATTTAAATACGGAAGATCTCGACTTCGTCAGAGAAGCCGATGGCCAGTTTCACGTGCTGCTGAAAGGTAAAGCCTACCGGGCCGAAATACTCCACTTAGACTACCAGAATAAAAGTTTCAAAATCCGGATCAATGGCAACAATTACCAGGTAGAGCTGGCCGACCATTACGATCAGCTCATTGACCGCCTGGGACTAAAAGTTGATGCGGGGAAAAAGATTGATGAGATCGCCGCCCCCATGCCCGGACTGGTACTGGAAATCCAGGTTAACGTAGGGGATCAATTGCAGGAAGGAGAGCCCTTACTTATTCTCGAAGCGATGAAAATGGAAAATGTCATCAAAGCGCCCACCGAAGTCGTCGTTAAGGAAATTAAAGTCGCAAAGGGCGATTCCGTGGATAAGAATCAGGTATTGATAACCTTCGAAGAATAATTAATCTTCTTCGGAGACGGGCGCCAGGCGCAAAACGATACCCTCCAAAGCATCTTTGATCGCCAGCTGACAGCCCAAACGGGAATTGTCTTCCACAAAAAAGGCCTGATCCAACATATCTTCTTCGTCTTCACTCATCTCGGGTAACTCGTGCTCCGACTCTACGTACACATGACAGGTAGAACAAAGGGCCATACCACCACAGGTCCCCTTTACGGGCAGTTCGTAGGCTTTACAAACCTCCATAATATTCATGTCCATATCCGTAGGAGCTTCCAATTGGTGTTGCTGTCCTTTCCGATCAATCAAGGTGATATTCACCATATTATCCTCTGCCATAGTCTTTCTTTATTAATTTGTTTTGGTGATCGCAAAACTACGGATTACTTGGGAATTTTTCCGGATTCTTCCATCTCTGCTAGTGCCTCTTCCAATTGATCGTCCCGATCCTGGCACCAATCGAGATGGGGGGACCATTCCCAACAGATAACTATATCATTCCCTCTGCACTATTTAGTCAAAATGGTTGCTCAATTTTGAGTTTTTGTCCTGTACACAAATTGAAGCGATTTAAACCACTTCATTTATTTTACCAAACTAACCTCATCCCCCAACTGAATAGTTCCACCCTTAACAATTTTTGCCGTAAGGCCACCGTGTCCCCGCATGGCATTATAGCCCCCTTCTCCCAGGTTGCGTTCCATTTTAGAGCAGGGATGACAATACCCCGTTCCTTCCAGGATTACTTCGCCAATCTGAAATTGGCGGTCTTTCAGGGCCAGCAGATTAATCCCGGCCACGACTACGTTACGACGAGTAAGCCCAGGAGAAATCTCGCGGCCTAATAATTGGCCAACTACGCCCAAATGTTCTGCCTGGATCAGGGTCACCTGCCTTTTTTTACTACGCCCCCGATAGTGGTCTCCGACCAATCCGGTTTCGGGATCCAGCACGGCTTCGTCCACCGCTACCAGATCGACATCTTTCTTTGGGCGCAGGCCCATCCAGGACACGGAGCCCCGCTGTGGCAGGGAATTGAGTAAGTCTTTTTTATCCATCATTCGCTTTATGGTTAAATTTCAAAACAAAAAATATCCTCTACTTTACTTATATTATTGAAGTTGTTAAAGAATTCCTGGTGAGATGATTGGTAACGGCTTGGAAGTCAAGACAAGGCTACTTTTTTTTCTCGTAGCCATCCGCCTCAGGCGGACGAAGGGAAAAAGAGCTGCCCTATTGGCTTTCAATGTGTTGCCAAGGGCTCAGTGAGGAGTTTTTAAACAACTTCATTACTACAAAATACACAAAGAATAAAAGTACAACACCAAAACAATGCTCATGAAACCGATTCTAAAGTCATTTTTCACCGGTTTATTTCTTTTCTGCTGCGCTTCTGCCTTTGCCCAACAAACCGGTCTGGTAGAATACAAATCGCTGGGACTCTCCTTTCAAATACCCGACGGCTGGGTGGGACAGGAGGCGAATGGCAGCTTCCTGATGGGGAGCAATACAGTACCCGGATTCATCTTACTGACGACCAACGAGGCGGCATCCGTCGAAGTACTCAAACAAGAAGCACGGGCAGGAATGGTCGAACAGAACGGTACCAACCTGCAGATGAACGGTACCCGCTTTGAATCCGTCGGATCCAACGGGATTGGCACCGAATTTACGGGCACCCTCGAGTACCAGGCGGCAAAAGCCTACATCGTAGGCATGGTTAACCCCTACGGCAGTGGCGTAACCATCATTTCGGCGACCCTGAAAGATAAATACTCCAGTGCCCACAGGGCTACTTTCATTACTCCACCAACAATCATATGAGCATTGATGTGGGCTCCACGGCTTATAGTAATCGCAGTGGCGCAGGATCGGGCGAGTGGAAAGTGATCGGCAACCACAGCGGCCAGGCCGTCCTGCAACTGAACTTTAATTCAGGAGAAGTCTACGAATATGTACTGACTCGTGATGGGGACAAAACCTTCCTGAACGGTGACCGGTATTTTCGCACCTGGACCGGAGAGAATGCCCCCAATTGCAACTGATCACTTATTGTACGACTACCTGCTGATTCCAGACCCCGTCGGGAGCCGTGAGCCGGAATAGATAAACGCCCGGGCGTAGCGATTCCACATTAATCGATTCCGTATCTGCTCTAAGCCGGTGTTGCCGTAGCGTACGACCCTGCATATCCAGCATTTGTAATTGTGCATCCGGTGGCACGCCACTCAGTTGGACCTGCCGCTGTGCCGGATTAGGATAAAGAGAGACCCCCTCCAGCTGTACCAGTCGGCGGTTACTAGAAACAGTAAACTGCGCATACTGATTAAAGAAATTAATGGTCGCTAATCCGGCCGGTAGGATACAACCGCCATGATCCTGACTGGGAGCGACATCTCTGGACTCCACATCGACCGCCCCGTTGGCATTCATCACCGAATCAGCAATAATACTATTGGTAAAAGATACCTGATCGTCGCTCATACAGTAAAACATTCGAGTGGGGGCCACTGGAGCCCAGTCGTAGGTGTCATTATCGCGGAGTGCCTGATTAAAAGGATGATCCGGATCGGCCTGGATGGCGGCAATAATAGAATCCTGAAACATATTTTTCACTACCGAAGCACCAAATTCCTGATTTAGTTGCGCGATCATATCGGCATGCAATGTGTTCAGGTCTATTTCCTCATTTTTAAAGGCCAGGGCGTATTCAGCGTAGGGCTGCTTCATATACTGCGTCAGACTGTCGTAGAGACCGTAAGCCTCATTATAGGAAAGCAGGGTCCAGGCAGCGTAGCCCGGAAAAAAATATTCTTCATCACTGAGCAAACGCTCTTTGGTTGCCGTAGAAATACTATAAGGCCCGGACAGCGGAGCGGCTGCCGTTACTGGTAGTTCACCGGCGTAGTTTGCCTCCAGCTCGCGGTGAGCAGCCATTGCGGCGTGTCCACCCTGGGAATAGCCCGTTACGAATAATTGATCATTATAGGCAATTTGAAATTCGTCGAGAAAGGCCTTGGCGGCAAAAATCATATCAATCCCCGCACTGGCTTCCGATTCCGCATGTACGTAGGGATGTAGGCCATCCGAATCGCCAAGCCCCAGATAATCGGGCTGGATCGTTACGTAGCCAATCGAAGACAAAGCCGCTCCCAATTCGTATCCGCCCTGCAGATTAGAAGGCACCGCATTGCGGTTAGGCACCGTACCGTGTTGGATCAGAGTCAAAGGCGAGCTAATATCCATTGTTTTGGGAAAAGTAATCAGCCCCGAAGCCGTATCGACCGCCCCAGTCAAATCCGTGGTCGTATAATTAATTTTGTAGGCCTCGACGTCGTATTCCGCCTGATTACCAATTAAGAGTAAATAAGCCAAAAAAGAAAAGGAGCCTTTCTGTTCGTATCCGATGAGTTCTTGCCCGGACAGTAGCGCCGAATTCAGTAATAGCAGTGCGGCGAATAATAATTTCGGTAAACTTTTTTTCATAGGGTGTTAATATTTTTTGATGGTTTAGCACCTAAACTACGACAATAGTTTTTCTTTTTCCGAAAGTAAAGAAATAAAACAATGCTTTTGTTCAATGGCTTCCATTTGCTGAAGAAGCCGCGCCTGAAATTGTTGATGAACTTCCGATTCGGGCAACTGCGGTCGGTGGATTGCCCCTATCTGCTTGGGCAGCGGCTTCTATTTAAGCTAGCGATGCCCTCATTAGAGCGTATTTTAGCTAATGAGATTGCGCAGTTCTTATAACTTAGGCTCAAGCCATAAATAGCCAGCACAGACCATGAAAACCAAGAAAAACCACAGGGGGTTAACCCTTTTTAAAGTTGTGTCTGGAGTGCTTACCGCTTTAGAGGTCTCATTAAAATAAATTTGATTGCTGTTCAACGTATTGAATCTAGTGATTGACTTCCACTGAGCGCTATCGGTGACATAGTAGTGAAATACTTCCGAACTATCCTGGTTGAGGTATTGCTGCTTCCACCCAGTAGCCCTTGGGTAAACCTGACCTTTCCATAAACTTTTCACATGGACATCTCTTTGTAAGGGAATGGCATACCCTTCACTTGATTCAACGATTGGTTGGGTAAAGGTTGTCCGCAATTCAAATTCAAAGGGTTGGTCTTTATAAGCGAAACGATGATTGGCATCCCATTGAACGGCGGGTGTTGTTCGTTTACTTAACTTTTCGATAATCTCAGACCAAAAAGCATGATACGTTTTGGTGTGTCCATCCAATACCAACTCAAAGGTGTTTTGAAATACGGAACTTCCAACTCTTCCTGAACCCAGGCGTTCATAAGCCGACCATATTTTTCCATCCGTGCGGTGAATAATCTGGATCGAAAAACCATTTCTGAACTGATACGGATATTTCTTTAGTTGCTGTTGTGGGTATGCTGCCAGGAACGCCTCTTCACGCGGTTCCCTATCAAATGTAAAGGAAGATATTAATTGCCTCCCACTAAAATAGTCAGCATCTGCCTGGATAAGTAAGCCCATGCCCAACTCGCTTATTGTCGATTTTAAAGTGCTTAGTTGTCGGTTAGAAAGTCCTTTTAAAGATTTGGTATCCATGATTAACAAATCAAAAAAAGCTAACTGCTCTTGTGTAATATCGATGATCGGCTTGCTAGTCATGTTAAAGTACTCGTACTTATAACGCGCTGTGGTTAATTGATTTTTAACCACCACGAGATGACCAGCCTCGGCCAAATAATTTTTCAAATATTTGGTTTCGAAGGTTGGAAAACCATTGAGCATCAATATTTTTAAAGGGCTTTTTTCAGCGATACTCACTGGCAGTATGTCTTGAGAGATGACCGCGCCAAGACTGTCCCTTTCTACTAGATAGAACTTAAAATTCCCAACGACGTTCAGGTCAGTGGAAAGCTCAAATAACTGAGATGGTCTATCGGTCAATAGCACGGAATCCAAAGGATTGCCACCTGGCCCTTCTAAAAATAATTGATGGTTTTTGACAGGCCTGGTATAAGTTCCGTTGAATTGAATGCGATTCCCCTCAATTTGATCAGCATCATAATTAATTTGGGTTACTCCTTTTAGTTCTTTTCCACCTAAAAAGCGGGTTGGAACCTTTTCTAACTGCCAGAAATCAAAGGGTCGGATACCATTTCCGAGTATCAAGGCAGCCGAAGGAATTTCATCCGGATCAAAAATGGTTTCCCCCATGGTATAGGGATAAACTTCAAATTTTTGCAGGGTCTTTTTAAGACTGTCTAATTTTTCCTGATCGTAGCCCTCCGTTAGTAAGACGGCAACTTTTTTTTCCTTTTTTACCCGTATTTGTGGTTGCAAAGCTATCAGGGCAAGCGATGAGATGGCGATCAATGCCACCCCTAAATGAATGATGAACTTCGGACGCCCGTAGTGAGGCGACTCTTTCCAGCCAAACAAAAGCCAGGTAAGAATAGCAATAATTACAATTGGCCAAAACCCGTTAATATGGACAAAATGGAAGGGGTCAATCATTGATTTCCAGTTCCTTGATTAATAACTGAGTCATCTCATCCTTAAATTGTCGGCTTGTTTTAGGAATATCCTTTGGTTTTGGGATAGCTAGCATTAAGGATTGTTGCAACTCCAAATAAGTGGATCTCACCACCTTCTTACCTTCCGAAAGCCACTTTAATTGTTGCAAAGTCGTGAGGTATTTTCCCGGAGACTCAATCGCTAAAGTGGCCAATTCGTTTCCTGCCTTTTCAAATAACAATTTATCTTGACTTGAGATAGCTTCATTTCTTCCTTTCAACTGTTCCAATCTTATAATTGATTCCCGAACAAAGGGCAAGTTGGCTTCCGGAGCTAAGTTTTCCGTTTTTCGATAGCTTACCACTGCCTCGAGCTCTCCTGATAACCTTTTCTCTTCTTTAATAGGCGGAGGATCAAAACCGATGCGGTGCACATAAATCCGGGCACTATTTTTAATCTCTTGAATTAAGCGTAGGGCCCTATACTGATAGGGGAGAGATTTTTCGGGTTCATAAAGTCGCAAATACAACTCCGCATCCCACATTTCATTAAGCATTTCTCGCAATTTCACCCGTAAGGACGCCGTAAACAAAGTGGCTTCTTCAGGATCATCATGATTGTGTATAAATTCATCTAAGGGGTTCTTAGCACCTTCCTGTTTGGATTTATCGGGTACCAGATTGTGTTCATTCTCGGAATCATGGTCATGTTTAAAGCCTGCTAAAGGATCTTCGTGATCATGGTCATGGTCATGGTCGTGGTGTTCAGATGCCTCATCTGTAAGTGCCCCACCTGTTCCTTCCATTTCAGATTCTTCCCCCATGAATTCTCCATATTTTAGTCGTAAGGCCTTTTGGTCAAATCCCAATTCGTTACTTTCAAAGTTAAAATCTTTGGCGGCTATCTTTCCTCTCTTTTCAATTAGTTTTTCAGTATCGATGATGAGTTGCCGCTGGCTTCTGAAGAAAGCCGGCATTCTGTCAACCCCCATAGTGGCTTCTACCATAAATTCATTGGTCACTGTGTCTTTCAGGACTACAAAATAAGTTTCACTGCGAGAAAAATTAGGCTTGGGTAGTTTTAAATCCGAAACTTCAACGTAGAAATACAGCTCATCTCCCAAATCCATTTTCATTTGGTCCAGGTCGATTTGCTTGGTGAGCCTTAAGTTTTTAGAACCTTGGACTACCGGATCATCAAAGGATAATTGCTCTTCTCTAAATTTTACGGCTTCTCCTGAACCCTTACTTACCGTGGCAATAATATACGCTTCAGAAACGCCATAATCGTCAGTGATCCGCGTGTTGAACCGAACAATTTTATCCTCCTCAAAATTAAAAGAAGTAAAGGGATTAATACCGATTAATTTAACTTCAGGTGCCTCATCTTTGGTTACGTCTATGCTAAATAAGTCTGTGGAGTAGGTATTTCCTTGTAGGTCTTTAAACTTGAAATTATAAAACCCAGAATATTGTAAAACGCTGCTACCCGTATAAGTGCCATTTTGTAGCTGCATAGGATAACTAGTACGGCTGCTTTGTAAAAAAACACTATCTACCTCGCCATCAAACTGCAGATTCCAGCGAATGCGGGACCCTTCAACAGCGCTGATATTCAGCTCCTTACTAGTGTAGGCTTGGATATCAATATAAGATGGATAGCTTACCGTAATGAATTGATTGACGATTTTTGGTGGCCTAACCACGACTCCAGTACTGTCTTCTGGTGAGAAACTCAGTAAGTTTTGTTCTGTTTTGATGGACGGAGCTGGCTTAAAATAATCAGCTACATGGAATTGGTTTAGCAAAATGCCCAAAACAATCATGGCCAATGCAACCAAGCTCCCTTGCCTGGCACGGTTGGGAGGATGGGCTCCTTTTAAGACCTTTCCCAGGGCGCTTTTAATCTTTAATTGCTGTAATTGCGCCAGTTGGGATAAGTCATGGCTGGGTTCTAATAAAAGCCCAGTGCTGTATTCCAATGCTTCAAATTCAGCATCCAAAAAACTGCTCGTAGCTTCTAAGTCAGCTTTCCAGGGCTTAATAACGAGCGTACAAAGGGTGCCGACCAGTAGGAAGGTTATGACCGATATGACAAGGTGTGCACTAATCAGGTAAATTAAAACAGCTGCACCAATGGCATAGCAGAGCAATTCGGTGAGCAACAGTAATTGCCAACGCTTTTTAAACTGCACCAATTGATGTTTGTGATCTTGTTTCATTGAGATCGGTAATATGATAAGATTCTTTCGAAAGCTAGCAATAATAAAAATAAAAACCATAGCCATTTAGTCAAATCCAGCTTATAACTATTCGTTGATATTTCTTTACCTACCTTGTAGTTGGGCAGAATCGCTTCTTTAGGTAGAATCCTTAAATCATGTTGATTTATCTTTTTTTCAACGTTTGGATAGAGGTCTAATAATTGAACTAATTGTTCGGGTAAATGATCGACTTCTATATTTTCATGGTCCAAAGACCTGGTTAGGTAATAAGTGTTTGGTCGGCTTGGATTCTTTTCAATTAAAGTAGCGGTAGATGGGTTGGATTTAAATACCACGACTTTCCCATCCGTGTTTAACACTGTTTTTTTACTCAGCCAAATTACGATATCGAAGACTTTACCTTCTATTTGATCCGACTCTTTAGCCTGCAAGAGATTAATTTCAAGGTTGAGGTACTGTGCGAGCACCTTAAAACCTGCTTCAAAATATTTAATTTCAGATAAAAATTCCTCGTCATAAAACAACAATACCTCTTGCGTTTTTTTCGTATCCACCCCGGTCCATTGCTCCAAATAGTAGACACTATCTTTAGCAGGGCTCCATTTAATTTTAGGATCTTCAGAAGGTAGCACCACTTTGTCAAATGATACCTGCTGGCTGCTGGCGTTCATCGATAGTAACTCTATTTTTTCATCAAATCGATGGGCCTCTAAAACATATTGGTCGGTTTCGTCTACTGGGATGGGAATCCATTCCACAGGCTTGGTGATTACGGGCCTAATGCCTTTAAATCCAACTTGATAGGCCTTTGTAAAAACAATGAGGCTATCAGACGGAAGCCCTTGCATTCCTTGGGCCAGTTGCCAATAATTGGGAATACCAGGATCCAACTGCTGACTGCTCACTGAGCCCATTTCTGGAAAGCCATCTTTCAGTAACCTAATGGGGACATCTTTCGCAAGCGTGTCGAGGATGGTTCTAAACGCTTTATTTTCAAGAAGGGAAGGTTCTATAATATAAGTGAGCGCAGCCCGGTTAAGGTCCCTTATCATTTGTGGTTTGGCTAAGATCAACACAAGAACGCTGATTAACAACAACCTTAAGATCAACAAGCCATACTCACTCAGCTTGATACTACGACTTTGTTGGGTGTCCGCTTTTTTAAGCAATTGGGTACTTCCAATTTTAATTAGGGTACCTTCTTTTTTACTCCACAAATGAATAGCTACGGGAATGATGAGCGCAGATAGTGCCCAGAGGTAGGCCGGATTCAAAAAAAACATGTCAAAGTAGTTTATTACGTTTTTTTATAAAAAGCCCGATCGTTTCCCCCAGGTTCTCATCAACATTCATTAAGTGATAACTGATACCCTGGGCCAACAAGGCATCCCTGTTTTTTTTTATCATCCTATCTAAGGATTTCATGTATTCCTTTTTAGCATCGGTAGCCTTGACTTTTACTTTGGCTCCGGTTTCCAGGTCTTCAAAAATTAGATTCCCATGGTAATTAAATTCTAATTCATTTTTACCCATTACATGTAAGACAACGACTTCATTGCGCAGGGTTTTCAATTGTTTTATAAATTCGGTCAGCTCATTTTGTTCTTCGTACAGGTCGGTAATAAAGAAGATGAGCTCTTTATGAGTCCGATCGTGTAATTTTCTTGAATCGTTTGTATTTTTGGGCCATGTACCCTCATTTGTGATGGAAAGGAGTTCCAGCAAAAGGCGATTAAAATGTTGTTTTTGGTTTTTGGGTTGGAGCAGGTGTAAATGATGGTCATTTAAGGCGAACATTCCTACGGCATCTCCCTGCTGATGACATAAATAAGCGAGAGATGCGACGAGCACTCTAACGTAATCCATTTTGGAAAGTTCTCCTTCGGTGTGCAGCATAGACTTGCTCGCATCCAGGATAAAGGTAACCGCAATGTTGGTTTCGATTTCGGATTGTTTGATGTAATATCTACCTGACCTCGCCAGCATTTTCCAATCAAGCAACCTTAAATCGTCACCAGGCTCGTAACTTCTAAATTGGCTAAATTCCATTCCCGGTCCTACGCGTCGGCTATGGTTTAAGCCGGACAAATAGCCATCAACAATTACCCTGGCAATTAGTGCCAGTCCAGATATACTTTTTACAATATCTGGTTTTAACAACTGTTGATAATCTGTTTTCACTCGTTGGCGTTTATTATACTAAGTCGATCGATTCAAGTAATTTTTGAGTTACGGTATCTGCCTGAAGACCTTCTGCCTCTGCTCTGAAATTGACAAGGATTCTGTGCCGCAATACGGGTAGCGCAACCTGCTTGATGTCCTCTAGCGTTACCGCCAAACGGCCCTGTAGGAGTGCTCTAGCTTTGGCCGTAAGGATCATGGCTTGTCCTGCTCTGGGGCCAGCCCCCCAATTTACCCATTCCTTTACATAGCTATTGGTCGTTGCTTCTGGTCGTGTTGCCCGAACAATTCTACTGACATAACTGATCAACGCATCACTGATTGGAACTTCTCTAACTAAATACTGGAGTCTCAAAATATTGTCTCCACTAATGACCCGTTGTAAAGATTCCTTTTTAGTACCGGTTGTGTTTTTCAAGATATTGGTTTCCTCCTCTTCATTCGGATAACCAATTTTAATGTAAAATAAAAAACGATCCAGCTGTGCTTCCGGAAGCGGAAAAGTTCCAGACTGTTCAATTGGATTTTGAGTAGCCAAAATAAAAAAGGGCCGGTCAAGGCGGTAAGTTTGGCCGGAATAGGTGACCTCAAACTCTTGCATGGCCTCTAGAAGTGCAGCCTGCGTTTTGGGAGGTGTTCTGTTGATCTCATCTGCCAGGATAATATTGGCAAAAATAGGCCCCTGATTAAATTTGAAAAATTTCTTCCCAGTGCTTTGATCTTCTTCCAGAATTTCGGTGCCAATAATATCGGATGGCATTAAATCGGGCGTGAACTGAATCCTTTTGAATTTTAGATCGATACATTCAGCCAAAGTTCTGATCATCAAGGTTTTTGCCAGCCCGGGAACGCCTTCAAGTAGCGCATGACCTCCTGCCAGAAAAGTGATAAGTAGTTGTTCGACGGTATCCTCCTGCCCAATGATCACTTTGGCCATTTCTTTTCTAAGCTGCCCAAGTTTATGAGTCAGGTCTTCCACTTCCTGTGCTATGTCCGCTAAATTGGTATCCATCTACTTTTTATTTTATGAAGTCAAGGCGTACATAATGATATTCACGCCAAACCTTGTATCGTCTATTTTATTCCAGCGTTTATTCCTGAAATCGTAGTCCCACTCACAGCCATAATCTTTATTGCTGTACAAAAGCCCTATTCTGCCATTTATTTCGATGGCTTTTAAATAGTCATGTACAATATCATCCCCCCAGCCATTCAATTCCTGGGAAGTGGTGGGTGGTCCATCTTCGAACTCGAAGAAGATATTATAAATTTCGTGATCGTTTGGAATTTCCTTAAGTGCCTCAGGCCCAAATATTTCGGCCATTTGCCGCTCAAAGGATTTGGCAAACAAACCGTCAACATCATGATTGCAATCATCCACAAATACAAATCCGCCATTGTTGATGTATTTTTCAAAGTTTTCCCTTTCCCTTTTAGTAAACTGGACCAATTTATGACCAGACAAATAACAAAAAGGACTTTGAAAAATATCATCACTACTTAAGGGCGTGATTTTCTCTTGCGTATCTACCTCCAGGGTGGTATACTCGACCAAAGAATACAAGAGATTGGAAGGCATTCTTTGATCCACATCCCAATCTCCGGATTCATATTGCAATCTTGTGAAAAAAAATTGGTTGTTTACAGCCATAGGACAAGTTTACCCCTTGAAGTTATTTAATAAAAACCGATTGTCCTGACTATTTCTAATCAAGACAAGCAATGGTTAAAGATTAGGTTTAGGGCAGGTTTAAAAGCTTAAACCTGCCCCACTATTTTTATACGGCATCTGATAAGCTGGTAAAGGTGAATTCTCTTATTTTCATATAAGGAATTAGATTACCATCGATTCTGACTTGTTGTCCAAGTGTCTCCAGGTTATTCAACATGATGATTGGACTCTCATTGAATCTGAAGTTTTTAATCGGATGCTTAATTTTCCCATTTTCAATATAAAAGGTACCATCCCGGGTAAGACCAGTGTACAATAAGGTCTGTGGGTCCACGCCTCGGATATACCACATTCTGGTAACCAGGATGCCTTTTCTAGTGCTTTTAATGAGATCTTCAAGTGAAGCATCCCCCCCTTCCATAATGACATTTGATGGAAATGGTACCGGATCTACCCCTTTTTCCTTAGCCCAAAAACGGCTGTAGGCCAAGTTTTTGACTACTCCATTTTCGATCCAATTCATTCTTTTTAAGGCTTGGCCTTCGCCGTTCCAGGTTGCACCAGGAACTTCAGGGTTAAGAGGGTCAGAATAAGCGTTGATACGTTCATCAACAATCTTTTCTCCCAATTTAGTGCCCCCCCCTTCTTTAGACATAAAACTCCGACCTTCATCAGCCGTGCGGGCATCAAAAGACCTAAACATATTGCCCAATAGCCCGATGGAGGCCGCGGGCTCCAGGATAACGGTATATTTACCAGGCTCGATGGCCTTGGCTTCTCTCGACATCACGGCCTTACTAATAGCAGCATTAGCGGCTTCGGTTGGATCAAACCTGGAGACATCATTATAGTCTCTAGTGACCCAACCGGATCCCGTACCATCGTTGGTTCGCATGGTAACCGTGAACTCCATATTGGTCGATTGGTTGTAAGCAAAAAGGCCATTTGAATTGATCATGGCGCTAAAACCAGCGGAATTATTAAAAAAGCCAGCGGCGGTAACCTCCTTTGCAGCAGCAGGAATAATACTACTTTCGGCGACTTTTGCTCTGTATTCCGGTGTGATTTTGGCGGTACCTTCATTAAAAGTGATCGACTCGTCGTAGGTTTGTGGGCCCAATGGAGGCATGAACTCTGCGTTCTCAGGAGAAAGCCGGGCCAGTTCTTCCGACCTTTTGACCACTTTTTCCAGCGAGGCATCATCAAACTCATCAATGGTTGAAACGCCGGATTTTAAGCCAAAACTTGACTGTACCGATAAGGTCTGATTGGATCTTTGGCCGGAAGTTGACACGGTGTTTCGGGCATAACGAATGTTCCCACTATCACTCCCACTTAAATTTATTGTACAAGCGTCGGCCGTAGAAAAGCTTAGGGCTTTTTCCAGTATTTTCCGAGCTTCCTCTTTTGAATATATAGCCATAATATTTCTTTTATTTATAAACGTATAATTAAATAGACCTTCCGGTGTTGATAACTTTGACACCATCAAATCGAGCCGTGGAACTACCGTGTGATACCGCACTCACTTGCGAAGGTTGTCCTTTCCCATCGAAAAAGGATCCAAAAGTTCGGTAGTCATCTTTGTCACAAATTTTTGCACAGGAATTCCAAAACTCCTGGGTATTAGACTGATAGGCTACATCATCCAGCATTCCGGCAATTTTGCCGTCCTTTATTTCGTAAAACAAAGTACCCCCAAACTGGAAATTGTAACGTTGCTGATCTATCGAATAAGAGCCTCTTCCTGCGATGTAAATTCCTTTATCGACATCTTTAATCATGTCGTCAATAGAATATTTTTCAGTACCCGCTTCTAAAGAAACATTAGGCATCCTCTGGAATTGAACATTGTTCCAGCTCTGGGCATAGCAACAGCCATGAGATTCATTCTGACCAATCATATGCACCTGGTCTCTAATGGCTTGAAAATTGGTCAAAATACCATTTCTTACCAAATCCCATTTCTTGGTTTTCACCCCTTCATCATCATAACCGACATTACCCAGGGATCCAGGGTAGGTTTTATCTGCCACAAGATTTACAATGTCACTACCGTATTTGAAACTTTTTGAATTTAGCTTTTCAATGGAAGCAAAGCTGGTTCCGGCGTAATTGGCTTCATAGCCAAGTACCCGATCCAACTCCAGGGGGTGCCCTACAGATTCGTGAATGGTTAGCCCCAGGTGATTGGGTTCTAGAACAAGATCATATTTACCCGCACTGACTGATTTAGCCGTTAACTTTTCTTTGGCTTGCTTGGCGGCTGCCGTGGCATCTTCGACGATGTCATAACTATTTCTGTACAATTGTAAGCCCGCAGGACCCGCCACTTTTTCAGAATCAAGTCCGTCCATGTATTCATACCCCATTCCCATCGGAGCACTTAATGCTTGTCGAGATTTAAATCTATTGGTTTTTTTATCAATTGCTGTCACGCCGAAGGTTGGCCAAATCCTATGAATATCCTGATCAATATAAGAGCCTTCGGTGGAAGCGAAGTATTTCTGTTCATTCACCATGAATAAGGCGGAATTGACGAAGTTGGCACCATTATTCATCGCTGCTGCATTGGCCGACAATAATAAATCTACCTTTTCGGAAACAGGTACTTCTTTAAAGTCTTTTTTAATGGGCGTTTTCCAGGTTACATCCCCGTGTGATTCTACCGGGGCCAACCTAACGGGCTCTTTCTGAATCCTGGAATTGGCTTTTGCAATAGCCACTGCCTGTAGGGTTGCTTTTTTAATACCATCTTCGGTGACGGTATTGGTGGAGGCAAAGCCCCAGGTTCCGTTGGCAATTACACGGATACCAATGCCGAATGACTCTGTGTTCACTACGTTTTGAACTTTGTCCTCGCGGGTAAAAATATATTGGTTTAAGTAGCGCCCAATTCTTGCATCCGCATAGGTTGCTCCGGCAGATTTAGCCGTGTTCAAAGCAACATCAGCCATCGTTTTCTTCACTAGAACATCCATGCCGGGTTGAAGAAGCGCTTCCGCAGAAATACTGTTACCCATCAGAATAGAAGGCGTCATTATTGCGCCAGCTCCTAGTCCAGCATATTGGATAAATTTTCTTCTTTTCATAAAAAATTATATTGGTTGGTTATAAATATGGACCAAACACCATCTTTATTCGGTTCTAAATGATTTCATTTGGTTACTTACATTTTTAGAATCTACCTAAAATTCTGTCATCCCCCCTGATACCAGGCTCTTTTCCCCACTGGCAGAAGCAAACGCTAATCCCTTAGACAAGGGGGTGCGGGGGATAAAAAGTGATGTAACTTTTTTTTGACCAAATAGATTCACTTCGTACCCTTTATTCTATGAAGTTGTTTAAGAATTCCTGGTGAGATGATTGGTAACGGCTTGGAAGTCAAGACAAGGCTACTTTTTTTCTCGTAGCCATCCGCCTCAGGCGGACGAAGGGAAAAAAGAGCTGTCGTATTGGCTTTCAATGTGTTGCCAAGGGATCAGTGAGGAGTTTTTAAACAACTTCTATGGTAGCTTTCAAATAAAGAGTGCGGAACCTCTTTTTTAAAATCCGAGATTAAGTTAGAATATTATTCCGACCCACAAAGAATTTCAGATTAAAAACTTGATATTTTAACGATCATCAAACAATGAAAAGTCGGGTGTAGCTACGACAATAGTTTTTCTTTTTCCGAAAGGAAAGAAATAAAAGAATGCTTTTGTTCAATGGCTTCCATTTGCGCAAGTAATTGCTGCTGAAACCGACGGTGCGCCGTGGAGTCTGGATATTGCGGACGGTGGGATAAACTCCGATTCATCTTATCCACTTCCCGCATTAAAGCCCGGGTATCTTTCTGGAAAAAAGCATCCTGGAAGTGGGCCCAAATGTAGTCTAGTGCCTCGGCCGAAGGGTGAATCATATCGCGAGCATAGAAGCGGTAATCTCGTAGATCATCTATCATTAGTTCGTAAGAAGGGAAATAATAGGCCCCGGATAATTGAGTACAAAGATGATGCGCAAGCAGACGTAGGCTAGACTTACTCAGCTGATTTTCCACCAGGCCATCCCGAATGTGCCGGATGGGACTAACCGTAAACAAGCAGCGTATTTCCGGGTTGATTTCCCGCAGGGCATTTATTGCTTCCAGCAGGTGCCTGGCCATTTCCGCTACCGGGATGAGGCGACGCTCAAATTCCTGACCCGGCAATTTGTGGCAATTCGCCACGATGCGCTGCTCCTTTTTATGCCACCAGGCGTAGGCCGTACCCAGGGTAATGATCAGTAGGGAGGCTTCCGCCAAAGTACTACTGGCCTGCTCGAGGCTGCCATTCATTTTTTTTAGACTCTCCTCCCGACTGGGACTGGAATAAGACCCGTGGAAATCAAAATGGGACCAAATCCCCCGGTGTTCAAACAAATCCGTTTCTTTGTATCTGTGATTACACCGCAACTGGTGTAGCGAATGGGCGATATTTTGCGGATGGTACAGAATTCCAAAAGGATTATCCACCACCCTAAATTTCACTTGTTTTAAGCGCGCTGCCATTTGCTCAGCAAAGCAAGAGCCCATACTCAAAAAAGAATCTGAGTAGGCTAAAGTAAAGGGATAATCCGGGAGATCAATCGGCGTACGAAAAGCTTGCATCTATTATTTTAGGTTTCTCTTTTAAAATTAGTATTTTTCGCTTTGCATTGTATTTGAATGGTAAAAACACGCGATGAGTTTCTGGGATCGCTTAATATACGGAAAGTCTGGCAAGGTGGAGCAGCCAAATATTCGATTTGGTCGCTATACCGATTCTTACAAAACCCCTGTCAACTACGCAGCCTGGGATAAGGCCCTCATGGCCTTTGAGGAAGAAAGTTTCCTGGACTCCTTTCGCTTTTTCCTGACCTACCTCAGAGATGAACAAGAAGACAATGTCCATTTTTGGGAAAAAAACGGGGGCATTGAGTTTGAATTATTTCAGGGCTCCAAAAGAATCATTGGCTATGCCGATGAAAAGAAAGTAAAAGTCCAGGCCCAAATAGCCGAGACGAATGATTTAAACGTGGGTTTTATGCGGCGCCTGATTGAAAAGAACTTTTCTCTGGAATACGCTCGCTTTGGCCTGGATGATAAAAATAATATCGTCGTACTCTTCGACAGTTATTCGCTGGATGGCTCTCCCTATAAGCTCTACTACGCGATTAAGGAAGTAGCCATCAACGCCGACAAACAGGATGATCTACTCCTGGAAGAGTTCGGTATGCTAAAGGCTATTGATGTCTCCCACCTGGAAGAGATCCCCCAACAAGAGAAGGAAGTAAAGTATACCTTCATTGCTTCCCGATTGAAAGCCGTTTTACAGGAAGTAGCGCAAGGGAAATTAAGTTTTGAGCAGTATCCGGGTGCTTACGTTTATCTCATGCTCGACCTGGTCTATAAGTTGGATTACCTGACCCGCCCCGAGGGCTACCTGATGGAGCAATTGGAGCGGGCACACCGGGAATATTTCGCCAAAGACGATAAGAAAACACTGGAAAAGGCCCAAAACCTGGCCAAAACCCTACAAACTTTACTCGACCGGCCCAAGGAGGCTTACTTCAAAGAGATGTACCGTGGGAGATCAACTTTCGGGATTACCGTACCGGTCAATCACGACCGTATTATTGCTTCCATTGACAACGAAATCGTCAATATTGACTGGTATGCCCAGAATGGGCACAGCAGCATTGCCCTGTCGCTCCCCGGTTTTATCGTTGGCTATTGTCTCTTCAATTATGCGGCTCCTAAACCGGCCAGAGATCTTTTTGAGTTGTACTACCAGATCATGGAGCAGGATTTCTTCAGCCAATTGGGTTTTCAATTGGACTATTTCGATGCCCAACAAGAAAAATTTCATCCGCGCAATATTCGAAAGGCCATTAAGCAGATTTGCAACGATAATAAAGGCTTTTACCCCGAGCTCAATCCCAATATAGGTGCCTTGCAATTTTCTTCCAGATTGGCTTTTGCCAAAACCTATCTGCTAATGATTCGCAATATGGATATGACCAAAATTAATCGTTAACCGAACGAAAGCCGA
The DNA here is from genome assembly GCA_035268885.1 of Saprospiraceae bacterium. Lineage (GTDB taxonomy): Bacteria > Bacteroidota > Bacteroidia > Chitinophagales > Saprospiraceae > DATFKA01. The sequence goes on along the minus strand of DATFKA010000003.1, from coordinate 2,084 downwards.
GCCATTTTTATCACCAATCATTAACTATCATAGACCATGAATGAAGAATCACCCATTCTTTTTACCGTAGAAGACCAGGTGGGCAAAATCATGCTCAACCGCCCCGCTGTTTTTAACAGTTTTGATGCCACTATGGGTAATCTTTTGCTCGAAGTACTACAACTCTGTAAAGAAAATCAAGAAATCCGGGCCATCCTGATTACCGGACAGGGTAAAGCCTTTAGTGCCGGTCAGGATATTCAGGAGTTGAGAGGAGACAACCCGCCCACGGTAAACCAGATTCTCAACGAGCGGCTAAACCCCATTATCAAGCGCCTGGCGGAGATGGACAAACCGATTATCTCGGCCGTAAACGGGGTAGCCGCCGGTGCGGGTTTGAGTATAGCTCTGGCCTGTGATATCTGCGTGGCTCGAAGCAGTGCAAAGTTTGTTTTTGCTTTTTGTAATATCGGCCTCATTCCCGATGGCGGAGCAACCTATACGCTCCCCCGACTAATCGGTTGGCAAAGGGCAAAGGCCCTGCTGATGCTCGGAGAATCCATTACCGCTCAGGAAGCCCGGGATATGGGCATGATCTACGAGATATATGCCAATGGGAAATTTGAAAAATCCGTACAAGAGCTGGCCCAACGCCTGGCCCAAATGCCCACTAAAGCCCTGGTGCTCACCAAAAAAGCCCTGGCTTATTCCTATACCAATGATATGGATCGACAGCTGACCATGGAAGCCGAGTTGCAAAGTAATGCCAGCAGGACGGCTGATTTCAAGGAAGGCATTCAGGCTTTCGCCGAAAAACGCAAACCCAATTTTAATGGAACCTAATGAGTGATTCGGATCGAAATATTAATCCTTCCTTGCGAAGTCGCAAGCGAATACATCCCTCCAGCACCTCTACTGAAACATATGTAGAGCAAATACTGGCGGGTAACCGGACCTTCCTCAGTAGGGCCATTACCCTGATCGAAAGTCAACAGCCCCGGCACCAGGAACAAGCACAGGCCATTTTAGCCGCCTGTCTCCCCCATAGCGGGAAGGGAATCCGGATCGGGATTACCGGATCGCCCGGCGTAGGTAAAAGCACCTTCATTGAGGCCCTGGGACAAATGCTGCTGCAAGAAGGTAAACAGGTGGGCGTGCTGGCGATTGACCCCAGCAGTCCCATGAGTAAAGGAAGTATCCTGGGGGACAAAACGCGGATGGCCAAACTATCCCGCGAAGAAAAGGCTTTTATTCGACCTTCACCGGCGGGTACCTCCCTGGGAGGCGTTGCCCAAAAAACCCGGGAAACCATCATTCTCTGCGAAGCAGCCGGCTTTGATCATATCCTATTGGAAACGGTAGGTGTCGGCCAGTCTGAAGTAGCGGTACACGCCATGACCGATTTGTTTTTGTTACTGCTGTTACCCGGTGCGGGCGATGAGCTGCAGGGTATTAAACGCGGTATTGTAGAGATGGCCGATTTACTGGTTATCAATAAAGCCGAAGCAGAGCGAGAACAACTGGCGCGTGATACCCAGCGGGCTTACCGAAATGCGTTGCACCTCTACCCCCCTAAAGATTCTGGCTGGACACCCCAGGTAGCTGCCGGTTCTGCCCTCAACAATACGGGCATGGATAAAATCCGCTCGCTCATCCATCAATACTTTGAACATCTGCAAAAAAAAGATTTACTGATCCGCAAGCGAAGAGAACAAGCCCTTTTCTGGTTCGAGGAAACCATCGACCAGCAGCTCAAACTATTTTTTCAAAGAGATCAGGCCGTACAGGAGGCCATGACGAAAATTCGACAGCAGGTAGCAAAGGAAACCCTGACTCCGTTCCAGGGAGCCCAAAAATTACTAGACATTTTCCTACAAAAAAACACGTAAATATTCATTAGACAGATGAAATGCCCACGAGCTAAGACACACCAGAACGCGGATGAATAGGGGGAAGCTGCCTGGTCAGCGGAGACTTTAGCTAAACTATCCCTTCTTTTGTAGGGCAAAAGAAGCAAAACCCACCCGCTGAATGAGCCATTTCTTTACGCTGCGCTTTCCGGGTAAAGCCTAAAGCCGGCCTATACGGGCCCGTCTGGGCAAACT
>DATFKA010000002.1:0-9400 GCA_035268885.1 Saprospiraceae bacterium | reverse complement strand
TAAGGGTAGTTCTATAAGGGTTTAGAGGAAATAAAAATTGAGGCCTTAGTTTATCCGCACGGTCTTTCCGGTGCGGAAGGCCTCGTCGGCAGCCAGTACGATACACAAACTATTGATCGCATCCCGAGCGTGATCACTTAGGTCGCGGTCGTGCTGGATCGCCTCCAGAAGAAATTCCTGCTCCAGACGACAAAGACCGTCATGGTCGGGCTCATCGGAGGTATCGATCCACTCGTCTTCGCGCACGAAAGCCCCGCTGCTATCGAGTAGGCTGTGATGCAGTCGCAGGCCACCCGTTTGGGTATGCCCTTCGATATCTTCGGAATCGCCCTTCGCTTCTTCCGTAATACTAACGCAGCCCCGGGGGCCAATCACATCTTTGACAAAAAAGGCCGTTTCGCTCATCATCGGGCCCCAACCCGCTTCGTACCAACCAACGGAACCATCGGCAAAGCTCACCTGCAACTGACCATAATTATACATATCTGCTGAGATTTCATCACTAAGTCGGGCACCGATAGCATTGACCATCACCGGTTGACTCCGCGTCATCATACACATGATATCGACGTAGTGGACACCGCAATCGACAATGGGTGACATGGTCTTCATCAGTGATTTGTGGGTTTCCCACATAGCACCACTACTCTGCTGATTCAGATTCATGCGCATCACCAGCGGTTTCCCCAGGGTTTGCGCAACCTCCGTGAATTTTTTCCATGCCGGATGTACGCGCAGGATGTATCCCACCACGAGTTTGCGGTCGTACTGCCGGGCCAGATCAACGATTTCCTGGGCCTCCTCAACCGTATTAGCCAGTGGCTTTTCCACAAAAAGATGGGCACCTGCTTGCAATGCCTGGCGTGCATAGTCGGCGTGGGTTTCCGGATAGGTATTGATGGACACCACATCCGGATGAGTGGCCCGCAAGGCTTCCTCGTAAGAAGAAAAGGTAGGCAGTCCCCCCAGTTCTTCCGACAGGCGGGTCCGGCTTTCCGAACCGCGGCTGACGAGCCCAACAATTTCGAATCCATCGAGTTGGTGATAGGCCCGGGCATGAGAGGTTCCCATATTGCCGCAGCCTACAACGAGTACTTTGAGTTGTTCTTTTGGCACGGTAGCTTTGTTTTATTGGTGGGCTACAATATAATGAAGTGATTTAAATAATTACTGTTCACATTCCCAATATGACGCTTATTTAATGTGATTACTATTGTACCTTCCGATAACTCAAAATTGCCAAAACATTAAATACCAAAGCCAGAATAAAGGTTACCTTGAAGTTCCAGGCAATATCAACAAAAGTACTCCCCTTGAGTAAAACGGAACGCATCACGTGCACAAAATGCGCAATGGGATTTGGTATGGTCAGGTACTGCGCCCACTCGGGCATACTCTCAATGGGTGTAAATAAGCCACTCATCAAAATGAAAATAATTACAAAAAAGAAGGTCGTAAACATAGCCTGCTGCTGGGTATCGGACAAATTAGAGATAAAAAGGCCCAGACCCAACACAGCTATTAAATTCACCAGAGCGTAGGAAAAAACGACCAGTAAGCTACCCCGAATCGGAATGTCAAAGATTAATTTACCCGCTGCCAGCCCCACCGTCAAGAGCACAAAACCCACAATTAAAAAAGGAATCATCTTGCCCAGAATAAACTCCCATTTACGGATGGGTGTGACATTGATCTGTTCAATAGTACCCAACTCGCGCTCCCGTACGATATTCATAGCCGTCAGCAGCATCACCAGGATGGTAGTCAACTGTGCCATAATACCAGGGACCATAAAGTATTTGTAGTTCAGTTCGGGATTATACCAGTTCATAGGCGGGACCTGCAAGGCGACGCCCTGGGCATCGGATGTACGATTGTATTGCAGCCCCGCTTCGGCCCGAACCTCCTGATTAAAGGATTGAATAATCGCTTGTAAGTAAGCCGCCCCGACACTTGCCTGTTGTCCGTTAATGGCATTCACCAACACCTGAAGCTTAGCCCCGCGCTCCCGGTGTAGCTGTCGCTCAAAATCGGGTGGAATAGTTAGTACAATATCCGTCGCGTCGCGTTGTAACATCCCATCGGCCAGTGCCACCGCCGGAGCAGCGGCGACTAGTATGAAGCGATCCGCCACCTGTATTTTACGGATTAATAAGCGGGAATACGCTGAATGATCCTGATCTACAATAGCCAGCCGTACATTCCGCACCTCGTTACTGGCCGCAAAGGACAATACGATCATCTGTACGATCGGTACCACCGTCATCATGGGCAGCATAGCCTTATTGCGAAAGATCTGGATGAACTCCTTTTGGATGATATAGAATAATCTGGGCATGGTTCCGATGATTGTTTTTTGAATGAGTAATTCATGGAGACAAGACTTGCCTTGTCTTTACCTGTATCTTACTTTAAAGTTGCGCCAGGCGGCCAGCAGCAAGACTACAACCATGATACTCATAATCGTAGTCGGATACCAAACGGCTTCCCAGCCGGCCCCCTTCAGCATAATGGCCCGCTGGATATCGATAAAATATCGGGCAGGTACGATCCGGGCGATGAACTGTAGTAGCGTAGGCATACTCGGGATGGGAAATAAAAATCCCGACAAGAGCATAGTGGGTAATAAGAGTACAAACATCGAAACCATCATCGCCGTCTGCTGTGTCGAAGAACGCGTAGAGATCAGTAGCCCCAGAGAAAGCGCCACCAGTAGATACAAGATACATAGCAACAATAGCAGACCCAGGCTTCCCAGCATCGGCACTCCAAAAATGAAATAACCCATTGCAAAAACAACCAGGGCATTGATAAAAGACAGAAAAACGTAGGGACTGACTTTACCCAGGATGATCACCAGGGGCGGTAAGGGAGAGACCAAGAGGAGATCCATCGTTCCCGTTTCCTTTTCCCGGGCAATGGTCAGCGAGGTCATCATTGCCGAGATCAGCATCAGGATCAGGGCTACTACTCCGGGGATAAAATTGTACGCCCCCTCCAGCTGCGGATTGTAGAACATCCGTATTTCTACTTCTACCTGATAAGGCAGCTCCCGGGCTCCACTTTTCTCCATCTGAAAACGCTGAATCATTTGCTGGGCATAGTTAATCAGGGTAGCGCCATAGTTCGGCTCCGTCGCATCGGCGATCAGTTGTATACTGCCGGCCTTATGGCGATAAAAGTCTTGCTCAAAATCCGGTGGTATCACTATGATCAGCTTGGCCCGGCCCGCTCGGAAGGTAGGTTCTAGCTCACCGGGCTGATCCAGCTGTGCCACCAGCCGAAAATGACCGGAGGCCGTCAACTTTTCGCTCAGCTCCTGACTGAGTACATCCTTTGATTGGTCCAAAATAGCAATGGAAGCATCCCGGAATTCATTGGTCACGGTGTATCCGAAGATGAGCACCAGGACAATCGGCATACCAAACAGGATATACAGCGTACGCGTATCACGCAGGATGTGATAAAATTCTTTTTTGACAAAGGCTAAATAAGACTTCATAGTTACTATTTTAGCGTCTTTCACTCTCACTGGATGGAGTATATCAGCCGCGCACCAGCTTTAAAAACACTTCATCCATACTCGTACTATCAAATTGTTTTTTCAGCTCGCGAGGCGTACCCAAAGCGTCAATTCGGCCTCCAACCATAATGCTTACCCGATCACAGTACTCCGCCTCATCCATGTAATGGGTCGTTACCAAAATCGTTACCCCCCGATCGGCCGCCGCATAGATCATTTCCCAGAACTGACGCCGGGTTTTAGGGTCTACTCCACCCGTTGGTTCATCCAAAAAGATGATCTGTGGATCGTGCATACTGGCAACCGCAAAAGCCAGGCGCTGCTTCCAGCCCAGGGGCAAATCCGCCACTACCCTTTTTGCGTATTCTTTTAGGTCTAAGCGATGAATAATCTCCCGGATTTTTTCTTTGATGTTTTTGGGCGAAAGCCCGTAGATGCCACCGTAAAAGCGAATATTCTGACGAATGCTAAGGTCCTCGTACAAGCTAAACTTTTGACTCATGTAGCCAATGCGGCGCTTCACCTGCTCGCGATTTCCTTTCATATCCAGCCCAGCCACTTCTATTTCGCCATCCGTGGGGATACTCAGCCCGATTAACATCTTGATGGCCGTCGTTTTTCCGGCCCCATTCGCCCCCAGAAAGCCGAAGATCTCACCCCGCTTCACCTGGAAGGAGATGGCATCCACCGCAGTAAAGTCACCGAAGCGTTTGGTCAGGTCTTTAGCTATGATTGAGTGGTCCATTTCTTTATCTTATTAAGTCTAGAAATACATCCTCAATACTCGCCGGGATGCTTTTCACTTCAATGTCCTGATGGCTATGCTTTTGCAAAAAAGGACGGATTTGATCTGCCTGTTCCCCGGACCGAATCGCCAGGTGCAGGTATTCGCCGAAAGGCTCTACGCTCCGGGTAAAAGGTGCGCCCCGCAAATCCTGCATCAGCCGATAGGGCTCTCCGGAACGCACGGCAAATAAGGGTTGATCATAATCTGCCCGGATCGCTTCGGGGGTAGCTACCTTCAGTATACTTCCCTTCTGGATCAGGGCAATCCGCTCGCAGCGTGCCGCTTCATCCATATAAGGGGTACTGACCAGAATGGTGATGCCATACTCCTGTAGACGCTTCAGCATTTCCCAGAATTCGTCCCGGCTGACGGCGTCTACTCCGGTCGTTGGTTCGTCGAGAAACAAGACTTTAGGTCGGTGGATCAGGGCACAACTCAAGGCCAGTTTCTGCTTCATTCCCCCGGATAATTTTCCCGCCCGACGCTTGCGGAAGGGCTCAATCTGTACGTAAATATCCTTAATCAAATCGTAGTTTTCCGCCAGGCTGGTGCCAAAAATTGTCGCGAAGAAATCTAGATTCTCCTCGACCGTCAGGTCCTGGTAAAGAGAAAAACGGCCCGGCATATAACCAATGATCTTGCGGAGTTTTTTGTAATCTTTAACCGTATGCAGTCCTTCCACCCAGGCCTCACCAGCATCCGGTATCAGGAGGGAAGTCAGGATTTGAAAAAGGGTTGACTTACCGGCTCCGTCCGGGCCGATGAGCCCAAAGCGCTCGCCGGGCTGTACCTCAAACTGAATCTGATCCAGTGCCCGGGTATCCCCAAAACTTTTTCGGATACCTTTTATCTTAATGGCTGTCATAGCGTGAATTTTACCTCAGCCGGCATCCCAATCTTCAGGCGGCCATCGGCGTTGGGCACTTTGGCTTCTATGGCGTATACCAGGTGCACCCGGTCTTCTTTGGTCTGTATGGTTTTGGGGGTGAACTCCGCCTGCTCGGCGATCCGACTTATCCTACCCGGCACCGCCCGTAATTCCTCCGTACCTTCATCGACCAACACCTCTATTTTCTGCCCCAGCTTTAAATCTTGCAGCTGGATGCCACTTACGTAAAATTGCACCCGGATGGTATCGAGGTCAGCAATCCGTAACAGCGGCATACCCGGATGCACCATTTCCGTAGCTTCGGCTAGTTTAGCGAGTACCGTAGCGGTAAATGGGCTGTAAACATAGGCACGTCGAATTTGATCATTGATAATATCCCGCTGCGCCAACAAGGGTTGTTTCTCGGCCAGAATAGCACGGTTGGCGATTTGGGTTTGAATACTGAGGGAAGCGATTTTTTCTTCCAGCACCTCTATTTCTCCGCTGATGTTATCCAATTGCTGTGGGGTGGCGGCCTGATCGGCCAAAAGTCGTTCGATGCGCTCTTTTTCTCGTTCCAGATTGGCTTTTTGACGTTTTAGCACTTCAATTTCGGAGAGCGCACTTTTTAGTTTCTGTGGGAGCGTCCCAATCTGTGCATTGATGAGTGCTTTTTGTAAGTGTAGGGCAGTAGTATCAATCAGTCCGATGAGCTGACCAGCCTGGATGGATTGTCCTTCCGTGGCGTTTAGAAATAGTAATTTACCTTTGGCTTCGGCGCTGACAAGTACGGGATTGGCTTCAAAATTGCCGTAAGCATCGGAGTTTTCTTCGGGTGCGGTGCAGGCGAAGAAAAACAAGGCCATGGAAGTGATGATCAGGTATCGCATATTTTATAATTTTTAATGAAAGGATAAAGCTGGCTAAAATGCTCCCCGTTCGTTCCAGTAATGAAGCTGTATAGCTTGCTGCTCCGCCCGGAGGATAACAATCTTCTGTCGGGCCGCTAGTTCCGCATTGACTTGCAGTAGATAATCCGTGGCGGTATTGACCCCCTCCTCCAGTTGGGTTGCTAACTGACGGAGTAGTTGTTTCTGTAGTACTACGATGCTTTCCTGGCGGCCGATCTGTTGATTCAATCGAGCCATATCGGCCCGATAGGCGGCACTTTGTTTTTCCAACTGAAAGGTAAAGGTCTGCGCGGCGTGATCAATACGCTGCGCTTGCATAGATATTAAAGCTTTTTGCTTTTCAGTCTTATCCCAATCTTTAATGGTCCAGGTGAAGCCAGCGCCAAGCAGACCGTAGGGGGCTACCTTATTATCGAGAATATTCAAAGGATTGGGATAGCCGACACCCGCCTGGGCGAAAACATTTAGCTTGGGTTTTAGCTCAATATCGATTAGTTCCGCTTGTGCTAAAACCACCGCCTTTTGTTGCTCAAACAACTCCAGTTCGGGACGATTGATCTCTTTCGAAAGACCGGACGGGGATAAATCAGGTAGAATTAAAGCGACATCCTCCGCCAAAGAGACCCCCAGCCAATCAGCGAGCGTCTGTCTGGCACCTTCAATCTGGTAGGTAAGATTATCCCGCTGGGCTTCTAAGTCCAGCTTTTGCACCCTTAGCTTCGTTAATTCGCTCTCTAGTACGGTGCCTTGCCGAATGGCAGCGGTAACTTGCTCAGAACGTGCCTCAATATTCGCCAAGGAAAGCGCAAATAGCGCCTCCTGCGCCCGCAAAGTTTGAATACGAAGGAAAAGCTGATTGATTATTTTGCGCAAAGCAAAACGCTGTACCTCTAAAGACCCCTGATCTACCGCTTTTTCCAACTGTATTAAAGATTGCCGAACCGTCTGATAGCCACCATCTAGCAATCGATAGTCCGCTTCCAAATAGGCCTTTATATTCACCAGGGGTTGATTAATTTCAAAATCTAACATCGGATTGTCCGTCTTCAGTTGGGTACTGGTAGACTGCAGACGACCGTCTCCCCGTAGGCGAATATCCGGAAGTCTGTCTAGCTTAGTCAATGCTAATTCCGCGGCTTCCATCTGACGAATCAGGGTGGTATCACCCAATTTGGGGTAGTGCTGCTCCAGTAAATCGTAAGCCTCCTCCAACCTAAGGGACGGTAGCGGCTGCCCCCAGCCTGGACTTACCAGCAGCCAAAGAAGCATACAGCTGAGAAAAAATTGCCGTGCATTCATGTTAACTTAATTATTTAACTTTTTGGTTAATTCCTGTATAAAAAAATAAGAACCCCCTACGTTCTAATTAATGCCTGCTTTAAAAAGCTCATGATGAATGGTTTACGCTCCCGCATCATTTGCTCAAATACGGGCTCGGGTAACTCCAGGACAGTATTAAAAATGGGCTTGGCAATAAAGGGAAAAATAGTCATACTCATGATATTCAGCAGTATCTGTGGTGCGGGCATTGGGTGCCAGTTCTCCTGATCAATTTCTTCCTGGATTTGCGATAAGAAACCAGCTATATCGGGTAGCTGATCGCGTCGCTTCTGAAGTTCGGCTACGAAGGACTCCCTTTTTTGCGAAAGCTCATACATAATAAAGAAAGGAATATCCGGCTCCTTCAGTAAAATCTCAATGTAGGAATCAACGATAAGTTCAATCTTTTCCCAAATCGGTAATTTCTGATTGATGGATTTTGCCAGTTTTGAAAGGCTATTTGCAAAAATGTGCCGAACAATTTCATCAAACAGTCTTTCCTTGGTACGGAAATAGTAATGGACCATCGCTTTGGTCACTCCCGCTTCCTGAGCAATTTCCTCCGTACGCGTCGCAGCGTAACCGTTCTTGACAAACTGCACTCGGGCGACTTCTAAGATAATTTGCTCTTTAGTTTTGTTCATTTAACCATAAAGTTAAACTAAAAAGTTAAACAAATCAAGAAAAAAATCCCGCAGCGGACATATTCTCCACTGCGGGACTTTATCGGTTTAAATACCGAAGCAAATATTTTATTGCAGGCTGGGGGGTAAAATGACCTGATCGATCACGTGTACTACTCCATTGGAGGCATCGACATCGGCGGCGACTACGTTCGCACCACTGATCTTGACACCGTCCGTGAGGTTAACCGTTACGTTTTCTCCCTGCACCGTAGCGGCGGTCTGTCCATTGGAAAGGTCCGAGGACATTACTTTTGCTGGAACGACGTGGTAAGTCAGGATGGCGGTCAACTGATCTTTGTTTTCTGGCTTGAGCAGTGCTTCCAGGGTTCCCTCTGGCAGGGCTTCGAAAGCCGCATTAGTGGGCGCGAAAACCGTAAAAGGGCCTTTTCCGCTTAACGTATTGACAAGTCCAGCTGCCTTTACCGCAGCAACCAGTGTACTTAATTCTTCGTTAGCCATGGCCAGCTGCACAATATTTTTTGGCTGCATGGAAGGAGGAAGGATCACCTCATCGATGATGTGAACCACGCCATTACTAGCGCTTACATCCGCGGCAGTAACGGCAGCGCCATTAACAGAAACACCGCCCTCCGTTTTAATCACGACCTTTTCTCCCTGTACCGTTTTTGCGGTTTGGCCGTCACTCAGGTCCGTTGACATTACCGCACCGGAGACTACGTGATACTTAAGGATGGCTGCCAGACTTTCTTTGTTTTCCGGTTTGAGTAGCATCTCCAGCGTACCATCTGGCAGGGCAGCAAAGGCCTCATTGGTTGGTGCAAATACAGTAAAGGGACCTTCTCCGCTTAAAGTTTCGCCCAATCCGGCCGCTTCAATTGCGGTGACCAGGGTGGAAAGGCTTTCCGTTTCTCCGGCCAGTTGGACCAGATTTTGTTCTTGGGTCGGCGGCGTACAGGAAGTAGTAAATAGACTAATACACATCATACCCAAAAGCAGGGTAAATAATTGATTTTTCATCATCGTGGTTTTTAAAAAAGTTTACTAATGCAATTGCATAAAAGATACTTACGAGTAGGAATCCATTATGGATCATGAAAGATGCATTATTTTCCTTTTTATTTTTTCCCATTCAATTTGCTTGTTCTGGCAAAAGATCAGCCAGGCGGTACGAACATCTTCTTTCTGTTCGCTTTTTATAAAAGTCTGATTTGACATTGAAGCGCTTTAAACTTTTTGATTCAAGCGGTCTTAAAAAGCTTGTAGGTTCTGGCAAAGCTCAATTTGAGATGCGTAGCCAAAGTTACGGATCGAAAATCAGCTGCCGTCCAGGTTCCATAAGACTTT
>DATFKA010000001.1:0-5659 GCA_035268885.1 Saprospiraceae bacterium | reverse complement strand
AATCGTGCGTTTCCCAATCTTTACCATTATAAGAGAGGATTCCCAAATTGTTGGCTACAAATAGGCTCATGTTTCGGTTTTGGGCAAAATCAATATTTTGGATACCGGCTCTGTAGTCAACCGGGGTGAAATTTCGAATGGGATATTGACCGGTATAACTGAATAAAGCAAAACCCTTACCTAAGAAGAGTAAACACAATAAAAGAAGCCTATTGTAATCAAATGAGTATGCCATGTGTAATTCTGTGAAATTCAAATAGCTCTAATTATCAGTAAGTTACGATATTTTCAGTAATATTTTGTAGTAGTGCTTGTTTTTGCTTGTGAAAGAAATGTTGAGGTGATAGATTTAATATGTTGTATATTCAATAGTAAATTTGGAGAATCGCTTTTAAAAAAGTATTAAAAGGCGCTTGGCTTTTGCTATGCGATATAATTATTAAACATCTCGAAATGAAAAGTATTTTCCTCTCTCTTTTTCTTTGCTTGTGGGCTTTGACAGCCTATTCACAAGCAGATCAGGTGTCAGTAGTTAAGAATGCCGAGGGAATGAAGTTGGTCGTCAACGGATCTGATTTCATGGTCAACGGTATGAACTGGGATTATTTCCCCATCGGCACTAATTTTTCTTACAGCCTATGGAACGAACCGGATGACATCATCCGTTCGGCTCTGGATTCGGAAATGTCGCTACTCAAGAATATGGGCGTAAATACCATCCGGGTCTATACGGGTATTCAGCCCAAATGGATTCAATACATTTATGAGAAGTATGGCATTTATACCATGCTGAATCACTCCTTTGGGCGATACGGTCTGACCATTGATGGGGCCTGGATGGCCAATACCGAGTACGCCAACCCACGGGTACAGCGGCTGCTTTTGGAGGAAGTCAGAAAAATGGTCGAAACCTATCAGGATACCCCCGGTCTTTTACTCTACCTGCTGGGTAATGAAAACAACTATGGGCTCTTCTGGGGAGGAGCAGAAACAGAGGATATTCCAGTCGAAGATCGGCAGTCCACCATTCGGGCGCGGGCTATGTACCAACTATTCAATGAGGCTGCGGTGATTATGAAAGGGATTGATAAGTCACACCCGGTGGCCATGTGTAATGGAGATGTTCTGTTTATCGAACTAATCGCAGAAGAAATTAAAGACGTGGATATTTACGGTACAAATATGTACAGGGGTGCATCTTTTGGAGACGCTTTTCAGCGAGTGAGAGATGAGCTGGATATGCCCATTTTGTTCACCGAATTTGGTGCCGATGCCTTTAATGCCGTAGAAAAGGAAGAAGATCAGTTCTCTCAGGCCTATTATATGGTTAATAACTGGCAAGAAATTTATGAAAATGCAGCTGGACTGGGCAAAGCCGAAAACTCCCTGGGGGGCTTTACTTTCCAGTTTAGTGACGGTTGGTGGAAAATCGGCCAGACAACAGGTCTGGATATTCACGATACCGATGCCACCTGGGCAAATGGCGGATACCAGCGTGATTTAGCCGAAGGCGGCAATAATATGAACGAAGAATGGTTTGGGATAGCGGCTAAGGGGCCTACTAATGCGCGCGGACTTTATCAGTTGTATCCACGGGCTGCTTATTATGCACTTAAGGAAGCCCACCAGTTCGACCCGTACCTTGATGGGGTCACCGTAGAAACGGTTCAATCCTACTTTGCCGGGATTTCTCTGGCCGATGCCGTAGTACAGGCGCGGGGAGATCAGGCTGCCCTAATGGCGGAGCAAACCAAAAAAGTCCGGTTAAGTGGCTTACGTGGGGAAATCTCTACTTTTTCTACGGGAGGAACGAATATCAGTACACCTGATGCGGCCGATCCCGATAATCCCACTTATCCTAATGAGCTGGGTTTTGATCACATGCAGACCTTCTTTGTAGGGGTGGAAGCTCAGCCGGCCAGTAATGTCCGGATTAATACAACGTTCAACATTCTGGGCAACGTAGCCCGTAATCCCATTAACGAAATTTTTTATGAGAATCGGGGGCGGCCCCAGATTGTTCAGGGCCCCAACGGCGATGTCAATCTCAATTCTATCAATCGAGTAAGTTTATACCGGGCAGACTTTAACTGGGATGGTGAAGTTGCAGATATCAAAGGTTTTTACCGGACGGGGCACTACCACTGGGGCTACGAAGGAGACTTCTTCGGCTTGTATCCAGAAGCTAACTATGGACCCAATATTGATATTTACAATGGTACGGCTCCCTTTGGGTTTGAGGTGACAGGGAAAAAAGGGCTGGAAGGGCTGAAAGTAGCCTTCGGTCCTGAGCTATGGTGGGGCGCTAACCCGGCCATACTATTGAAATATAGCAAAGAAATTGGTCAAACAACATTCACGGGGATCTTTCACGAAGACCTGGATGAGCCCGGAGGATCCGTCAGTTCAATCGCTATACCCATGCCTAAAACTCGAAGAGCAACCTTGGCCATGGAGACGGAGCTGGGACCTTTAGGGATTCAGCTGGGTGGTATGTGGGGTGGTCAACCGTTGGTCGGACGCACTTTCCAGTTGGTGGATGATTCGAACGGAGCCACCGAAGTGTATGAAGATGAGATCCAGGCCAAGGATACCTGGGGAGGTAAAGTAAAGTTTACCCTCTCCAAAGGACCATTTAACTGGTATGCACAAGCCGCCGCTATGGGGCTAGTCGCCAACGGTGGGGGAGACTGGACCACTACCTTCACAGGCTGGCGCCTAAAAGATAGTGGTAGTGGTAACCAATTCAACTTTCTGACCGGTTTTACCTTTGGGCTTGGCGATTTTCAGATTGCACCTAACTTCCTCTGGCAGCGTCCAGTAGTGGATCCCATCCCTATGGGGGCTCCTGCTCCTGCACGTCCCCGAAATATCCTGGACGATCCCTTCTCCGTACGGGCCAATCGGGAGCAGGTAGCTGGTGAAATACTCTTTACTTATGACCCGACTCCAGGGACCTGGATGTACCAGTGGGATAATGACATAGCTGAGGATGCCCCCTTTGCCATGAGTGCTGGGTTTGTGTACCGTCATTTGCCCACTTCCATGGATGCCGGAGTAGGTATCTTTGCGGATGGACGTACGATTTTTGCTTTTCCAGGGGCGGTTCCTGCCCAGGACCTTTGGGAAGCCCACGCACGGATTGTCTCTAAGGTTAGCGCTAACTTTGGTCTTATTGCTAATGTATACGGTGGTAATGCCCAGTCGAATGGTGTTGATGACCGCTTAATTAAACGATTTGGTGCCGATGTACGGATGATCGTAGATCAATTAAAAATCACCTCTATGGTGAAAGTTAACGACTGGGGCCCCTTTGATTATCACCGGGATTTCAACCTGACTTTCCCGCTCCAGTTAAGTTTGGATTTATCGACGACGCTGGGTAAACCTGGATGGCTCGATTTACCGAATACCCGGGTGGGGGTGCGAGGTATCTGGCGCTCACTGGATCAATACTCTCCACGGTATTGTCCTACGCGCACGGAGAATGCAGCTGGCATGCCAGTCTGCAATCCAGAGGCACCAGGATTTGATAATGGTAGCGAGTGGGAATTCAGAACCTACCTACACTTTAACATTGGGAAGTTATAAAAAATAAGAAAATGAAAGCTTTTAAGATTAATAAATACACTCTATGGCTGATGGCCACCCTTTTCCTTTCCCTACCTTTCAGTTGTACTCGGGAATTTGATGATTTGGAGTTGGCCACCTTTCCCTCTAACGGAGACGTCTTCCTCGATGATTTTAGCGGGGGGCTAGAATACGCGGCTTTTGCAGGCTCTAAAATTTTGGCTTTCCAGGTAGATGGTACGGAAGGATACGAAAGTGATGCCGCTATGCGCTTTGCCGTACCCGAGCCAGATGATCCGGAGGGAAGCTACGCTGGAGGACAGTTTTTCACCTCGGGGGCACGGGATTTAAGTGGATTTAATGTACTTACCTTTTGGGCCAAAGCCAGCCAACCGGCTAATCTAGATGTATTAGGTTTTGGGAATATTGCGGAGCAGACCACGGCCGTTACCCTGGCAGCTGCCAAGGTCAATACTAATTGGCAACAATTTATGATTCCCATCCCGGATCCATCCAAACTCATGGAAGAATCAAGCCTTTTCTTTTACTCCGAAGGGGCGGAAGATGGATCGGGTTATACCTTCTGGATAGATGAGATCCAGTTTGAAAGAGTTGATGGTTTGGAGAACCCTCGGCCAACCATGTTCAATGGTGCAGAGCAGACGATTACGGCAGAGACTGGGGATTCTATCTCCCTAAGGGATAATCTAAATCTGACACACAACCTGCCAAGTGGGGTAGATCAAACAACGACTACGGCCCCAGGGTATTATAACTTTACCTCTTCTGATCCATCCGTAGCGACGGTAAATAATGGTGTGGTCACGGTACTAGATGCAGGTACGACCGTCATTACAGCTACTTTGGCGGGACAAGAAGTGGCTGGCTCTCTTATCGTAGAATCTACGGGAGAGGCCTTACTGCCACCTACGGCTGCGCCTACTCCCACGGTAAGTCCGGATAGTGTAATCTCTATGTTTAGTAATGTCTACGATAATGTCACCGTAGACACCTGGAACCCCTTATGGGAGTTTTCCACGGCGCAGGTCCAGGATGTCAAGATCGGTGATGATGACGTAAAGCGCTATAAGGAGTTAAACTTTGTGGGGATTCTGACCGAAACGGAGCCGCTAGATGTTTCAGCGATGACACATTTCCATATAGATATCTGGACACCAGACAATACCGACCCACCAGCTGCTTTCAGAACTTTATTAGTTGATTTTGGAGCGAATGAAGCTTTCGGTGGAGGAGACGACTCTTCTCATGAGCTGACTTTTACGAGTCCTACGCTAAAGACCGGCGAGTGGGTAAGTTTGGATATCCCATTGTCTAGTTTTACGGATTTAGTTAGTCGGCAGAATATCGCCCAATTGGTGCTTTCGGGCGATATCCCAAACGTATTTGTGGACAACGTTTATTACTATATCAAAGCAGAACCTACACTCCCTTCAGAACCTACTGTGGCCGCGCCCACGCCTACACAAGACGCAGCGAATGTGGTCTCCCTGTTTAGTGATGCTTACACCGACGCGACAGTAGATACCTGGCGCACCGACTGGTCGGCGGCCGATTACGAAGAGGTGACGGTAGCGGGGGATGCGACGAAGAAATATGCCAACCTGGACTTTGTAGGTATTGAGACGGTTTCAAATACAGTAGATGCCAGCGCAATGAGCCACCTACACCTGGATCTCTGGTCGTCGAATCATACCTTCTTTGGTATCAAGCTAGTAGACTTCGGAGCAGATGGTGCCTTCGGCGGCGGTGACGATGTAGAGCATCAGCTCAATTTTGAATCCCCTTTACAGGGTGAGTGGCTAAGCCTGGATATTCCACTAGATGATTTTACGGACTTGACGACGCGTTCGAATATTGGACAATACATTTTGGTGGGCCAGCCGACAGGAGCGACGACACTTTATGTAGATAATATGTTCTTCTACGGCGAAGGCGGCGGTAGTGGAGCAACCGAACCCATGGTGGCCGCGCCCACGCCTACACAAGACGCAGCGAATGTGGTCTCCCTGTTTAGTGATGCTTACACCGACGCGACAGTAGATACCTGGCGCACCGACTGGTCGGCGGC